>JAWBRA010000057.1:0-5353 GCA_038844785.1 Candidatus Caldarchaeum sp. | reverse complement strand
GAGAAGATGACTAAAATGGCGAAGATGGAAGATATTCAGCGGGGAAGCTCGTAAAGCCTTAGAAAGGCTGACTATGGCTTTAAAAGGAACCATGATAATCACAGTCAAAGACCAACTACAAACAATCGAGAAAATCAGAGAAACGGTCAGTTAACATGCATGGGTCTCACAATCCCATACATGACATAGAATATAACATACCGGCCTCTCTCTGGGGTTCTTTGATGCTGTCTTGCCGGCTGGCCTCAGCCAAACCTCCCCTTATTTTTCCCTTCCTTAAAGAAGATATTTTATGATATGAACCTTTTGTTCCCGTTAAAGAGCTCCCCGAAGAGGCCTACAAACGCCTAGGCGACGTTAAGACGGAGACTGTTCACTAAGACCGAGACTGAGCTTAGGGCCATGGCTATGGCTGCTAGGACGGGGTTGAGGAAGCCAGCAGCAGCAACCGGAATTAGCACGGTGTTATATATGAAAGCCCAGAAAAGGTTCTGCTTCACCTTCCGCATCGTTTGTCTGCTGAGCTTCAGCGCTGTCACAACCTTCCTCAGGTCCTCGCTCAGCAGCACTATTCCCGCCGACTCCACTGCCACGTCTGTCCCGCTGCCTATGGCTATTCCGACGTCTGCTGTGGCGAGGGCTGGCGCGTCGTTGACTCCGTCGCCAACCATCGCAACCCTGTATCCTTGGCTCATCAGGTTTTTGACGGCTTCCGATTTCTGGGCTGGCAGAACCTCGGCCAACACTTCGTCGATGCCAGCTTGTTTGGCTATGGCCTTGGCTGTTCTCGCGTTGTCCCCCGTCAGCATCATGACTCGGATGCCCATGGACCTGAGGGCTTCGACGGCTTCTCCAGCGTGTGGCTTGAGCGTGTCAGCCAAACCCATCATTCCCGCTAAAACCCCGTCCACAACCACGACCATGACTGTCTTTCCCTCATCTTGCATCCTTTTGACAAGCGTGTCCACATCCGCTGTATCGCCTGCAACCATCTCCAGCATCCTCAAGCTGCCAACAACGACGGAGTGGCCTTCGACAACGGCTTTCACACCCATCCCCGGAATGTAAACAAAGTCCGACGGCGCAGGCATGTCGATGCCTTTGTCCGAAGCGTGCTTGACAACTGCTTTTCCGATGGGGTGTTCCGAGCCTTTCTCAGCGGCTGCAGCAAGCCTGAGGAGCTGGTTTTCGCTCAAGCCGTTCAACGGAATTACTTCGGTTACTGAAGGCTCTCCAACAGTCAGCGTTCCTGTTTTGTCGAAGACGACTGCGTTGACTTTGCTGGCTTTCTCGACGTATTCGCCGCCTTTAATCAGCACGCCGTTTTCAGCCCCTCTTCCAACTCCAACGACTAACGCGGCTGGCGTAGCGAGGCCGAGGGCGCAGGGGCATGCGACGATGAGGACGGCGACGAAGGCTACGAAGCCCGTGGGGAAGACAGAAGCTTTGACAAGCGTCCATGCGGCGAGCGACAGGATGGCTGTGGTTACGACCGCTGGGACGAAGAACGAGGCAACCCTGTCCGCCAGCTTCTCTACAGGCGCACGTCCAGCCTGAGCCTGCTCAACGAGCTCGATGATCTGCGCCAACACCGTGTCGGAGCCCACGCGCTCAGCCCTAACTTTGATGAAGCCAGTCTTGTTTATAGTACCTCCTATCACCATATCCCCCACCGATTTGTCGACAGGCGTGCTCTCCCCGGTCACCATCTTCTCGTCGAGCGAGGCATGGCCTTCCACTATGACGCCGTCTGTCGGGATTTTTTCACCGGGTCGGACGACCATTATCTCGCCAACCCTCACCTGCTCCACAGGTATCTCAACCTCGACGCCGTCCCTCAAAACCCGTGCCATGGTAGGCTTGAGCTCCAAAAGCCTTCTTACGGCGTCTGAGGCCCTGACCCTTACAAAATGCTCTAAAACCTTTCCCAACAGTATGAAAGCTATTATGAGCGCTGAGACTTCGAAGTATGTTCCGGGTTGGAAATACTGTGGGAAGAAGGTTACCAGCGTGCTGTATCCCCACGCAGCCGTCGTCCCTATTGCTATCAACGTATCCATGTTAGCCGCCCTTGCTTTGAATGCATGGGCCACACCTTTGTAGAAGCGTGAGCCCGCAACCAGCTGGACAGGCGTGGCCAGAATGAAGAGAACAAGGTCGTGGATGTTGTGGGGCAGGGTCACAAACCATGTAAGGATGAGGGTCGGTATACCGAGAGCGAAGCTGAGCACAGTCAACTGCTTAAGCCTCCTGAACTCAGCCTCAGGCGCTATGAAAGTTTTCAAGCAGGAGTCAGAGCAGAAAAAATACTCTCTACCCCTAACAATTGCACGCAACGCGTCAGAAGATTCTTCGACATACATTCCGCAGACAGGGTCTTTAGCCATCCGGCCCAAAAGCATCCCTATCGTTAAAATACTTTAACGATATGTCTGTTACATGGTTTGGTGATGAATGGCGGAAGGTAACGTCAAGCTCGCCGTGAAGGTGGCGAGGGAGATGGCTGAGACTGTTAGACGGCAGCTGGTTAAACAAAACCTTTTCGACCGTTCGCGTTGCATCGTCAAAACGGAAACATATGTCCTCATCCCTGTGCTGGCACGTCCTCTGGATGCGTTTGAGGTTGTTGAGGCGGAGCTTCCTTCCAGAAAATTATTCATCGAAACAGTGTTGAAGGCTTCTTTCGACATCGTCGGCAGCATCGCCGTAATCAACGACATGGACATGCCGCGGGACAAGGCTATAGCGTTAGCGGTTGAAATTGTCCGCCGCCATCCAAGAGTGAAAACCGTGCTCCAGAAGACAGGCATGGTTGCAGGCGAAGAGCGTGTCGCAGCCTACCATGTTATCTACGGCGAGCCCGTCACCGAGACAGTACACCGCGAGTCAGGCTGCGTGTTCAAAGTTGACTTAGCCAAAGCCTTCTTCAACCCAAGGCTTTCAGGCGAGAGGCTACGCGTCGCCTCAGAGGCCGGAGAAAACGAGACTGTGCTTGACATGTTCGCAGGCGTCGGCCCCTTCTCCATAATCATAGCCCGCAAAAAACCCTCCACAACTGTCTACGCTGTGGAGAAAAACCCTGCCGCACACCAATACCTCCTCACAAACATCAGGTTGAACAAGGTTGAAAGACGTGTGAAACCCTTTCTCGGGGACGCAGCAGAGATTGTTCCAACCCTCGACACCTGCTTCAACCGCATAATCATGAACCTCCCACACCAGTCAATCAAATACCTTCCCACAGCGTTGGAGAAAGCAAGTCCAAATGCCACAATCCACCTCTACGTCGTCGAAGAAAGAAACAAACCATCCACAACACGCCAAACAATAGCAGAAATCTCCGAAAACATATCCGTGGTCGGAGAAAGAGTTGTAAAAGAAACCTCACCAAAAGCGGTCATCAAAGCCTACGACCTTTTGGTCACAAAGGCTTGACACCTACCTCCGATATGGGAATGTTTAAGGAACAACTCTTACGCGAACGCCTTCCAACCACGGCCATGGTATCGTGAAGACCACGTAGTCGCCAGGCTTGTCAAACTCAAAAACAACCGGCTGCCCCGCCGGGATGGGAGACTCGAAGACTATCTCGCCCCAAGATGTTCCGTTCTCAAAGCGAATTACTTTAGTAATGCGTATCGCTGCAAAGAAAGATTGGTTGTTGTGGATTATTTTGACGGCAGGCCTTTCCCTCAATGAGACGACAAACCATCCATCAACCCTTGGAACACCGTCCGCCACGACTATAAGCGATTGAGCAGTATCAGGAATATACGCGTTCCGAGGTATCTCAACCACGATGACATCACGCCTGCCTTCTTCGCCGTACTTCACCAGCAGGGTGACACTAGCTAAAACAGCTAAACAAACAGACACCGTCAGAGGCATCTTTTTAGACAGATTCACAACCAACCGTCAACCGTGAAGCTGGCTAAAATAACTATCGGAGTTACAAAAGCACTGCACAACGTTCTCTACGTGTAAACCCGCTATCACCGCAACAGCTTTTTAATCTGGGGCTGTGGGTTTTCAGATGGTTTGAGGTTCTTCCAGGTCAGCTCGAATGATGTTGCAGCCGTTGCTGCCGAGATAGCTTCAGCCAGAAAGCCTCTAGACTTCTACGTCGAAACCGTCAGGAAGATTGTCGAGGACGTTAAGGTTAACGGTTTGACCGCGTTGGTCCAGTATGTTAACAGGTTTGACTCTCCGAGGGTGACGGCTGAAACGTTGTTTGTTCCGCGTGCGAAGCTGGCTGAAGCCTACAGGAAGGTTGACGAAAAAACCAAGAACGCTTTGAAGAAAGTCGCTGAGAACGTTGAGAAGACCAGCCGCTCGCAGCTCACAAGGCTCAACTTTGTCAGAAGGGTTGAGGAAGGTGTGAAGGTCGTTTACAGAACCGCTCCGCTGCCGTCTGTCGGCTGCTACGTGCCGGGAGGCGTGGCCAGCTATCCCAGCACAGCTTTGATGACCGTCGTCCCAGCCAAAACAGCGGGAGTTCCAAGGGTCGTCGTCTGCACCCCGCCAAGCCAAGACGGCTTGTTGAACGACGTGGTCATGGCAGCTCTCTACCTGGCGGGAGCCGACGAGGTCTACGCCATGGGAGGGCCGCACGCCGTCGCAGCCATGGCCTACGGCGTCGAAAAAATCACGCCCGTCGCCAAGATTGTCGGCCCGGGAGGACCGTATGTTACGGCGGCCAAGAAACTTGTAAGCAGCGATGTCCCCGTAGACATGCTGGCGGGGGCTACGGAGCTGATGGTTTTCGCCGACGACGTGAGGGATTCTGAGGATGTTGCGTTGGAGCTTTGCGCGCAGGCTGAGCACAGCTCCGACACCTTGGTAGGCTTGGTTACCACATCCGACGAGCTGGCTTCAGAGGTCATGAAATACGTCAAGCTCATCGCTCCAAGGCTTGAGCGGGGGAAGATCGTGGAAGAATCGCTTGAGAAAAACGGCTACGTCGCTGTTTGCGACAGCTTCAAGACAGCCGTCGAGCTCATCCAGACAATCGCCCCCGAACATCTTTACGTGACGTCGAAGCCTGAGAAAATTGTCCCCCATGTTTCAAACGCAGGCGTGATATCGGTGGGCCGTTTCACATCTCCAGCGCTTTGCGACTATGTCGTCGGTGTCAACCACGTTCTCCCCACGATGGGCCAGGCCCGCTTGAGAGGTGGGTTGAGCGTGCTCGACTACGTCAAGATAGTCGCTGAGGTGAGGGTTCTCAAGGGTGCGGCTAAAAGGCTTGGAAAGCATGCAGCCCTGCTGGCGAGAGCGGAAGGCCTGCCAACACACGCAGCAGCAGCGGGAAGATGGTCGGACTCACGGTAGAGGCGGAGGCGGGTTCTCCAGC
>JAWBRA010000056.1:0-5966 GCA_038844785.1 Candidatus Caldarchaeum sp. | reverse complement strand
CATCCATTGAGAGAGCTGTTTCCTCAGCTGACTATACAGAGGTCGTTGCACTTTTGGATGAAGCGGTTGAACTGCTGCCCGCTCAGGGCAATCCGGTCTGGATACTGCCGACAGCAAGAACAGACTATAGACTGATAAGACACGACCTACAGTCCATCAAGGAAAGGATGGAGAACATAAACAGAAACGACATCGAATCATATCATGCGGCTGCGGAGGATGCGCGATACGCTTTAAACGAGGTGGTTGAACAGCTTCGCCGCATCCAGCCCTACGCATGGCTCAGCGTCTCCAACCTTTCAGCATACCTCATCATCGCATTATCTTTTCTCTACAGATTGGTGAGGGAAAGCCATGGGTAGGAAAACTTTTGCGTTAATGGTTTATTTCTTTGCAGGTCTTGTGATAGCCGTTGCCGCATATGTTCAAGACATATATCCGCTGGAGCAGGCTGTCGGATACCTCAGCAGGGCACAGTCAGCAGCCTATGCTGAGGATATGGCGTCCTACGCCGCTCAAGCTCTGCCACTGCTACCACGAGAGGGCAACCCCGTCTGGATATTCCCAACAAAACGAACCGACTTCCAATCGATTAGAAACGACATAACCTCGATGATAGCTAGGCTTGAAGCCGTCGCAGCAACTCCACGGGAAAGCGGGGCTTACGCCCAAACTTTAAACGATTTAAGGGGAAAGATGGCGGTTGTTATAAACCAGATATACGAGGCGATGCCCTACATCATCTTTAAGCCAGCTAACGTTGCGGCTGCATCAGCCTACCTGCTCACCCCCCTGCTGCTGCGAAAAATTTTCAACAAACACAGAGAAACAGAACACAGTAAAACCATGATGAAAACATCAAAATAACCAACCTGACAACAGGCTTGTAAACATCATGCCGCCCGCTTGTGACAGAGCCTTCTCTGTCAGACCATTCACAGCGTGCAAGATGTCGGACAACTTTTGCAACAAAGCTATGGATGCGTGTGTGACGCTGGAATATGTTTATCTACCGTTTTCACATACAAAAATCCATGATGGAGACGCCTTTGAAAATGGGGCTTTTCATAAACGGTGAGCAGGTTGAGCCTTCTTCGCAAACGTATGTTGAGCGATACGACCCGGGGGATAACACGCGTTTGATAGGGGTTATGGCGGACGGTTCTAAGGATGTTGGCGCCGGCATTGACGCTGCACGGGAGGCTTTCGACAAAGATGTGGACGGCTGGGTTTCGGACTACCGTCTCAGAGCCCGCGTGTTGCTGAAAGCAGCTGAAATGCTTCGTCAAGATGGTGAAAGGCTGGCTGTGATGGAGAGCCTTTTCACAGGCAAGACAATCAGAACCAGCCGGCTTGGAGACATTCCCAGGGCTGCTGAGCTTCTGGAGTTTTACGCAGGAATAGCTGACAAGCTGCTCGGCACAAGCCAGGTTTTGAGAACCGGCGACCTGATAGCTATAGTCAAACAGCCTGTAGGTGTTGTCGCAGCCATCACTCCTTGGAATTTTCCGCTCGTCATACTCTGCAGACAGGTTGCGCCAGCCTTGGCTGCGGGATGCACGGTCGTAGCCAAGCCAGCTTCATACACTCCAGCCACAGCCCTAGAGCTTGCAAAAATACTCCACAAAGCAGGCGCGCCCAAAGGCGTGTTCAACATAGTGACTGGAAGCGGGGAGACCGTAGGCCGTGAGCTAGTCAAAAACAGTAAGGTTGATGTTGTGAACTTCACAGGCGAAACGTCAACGGGCAAGTGGATTATGGAGAACGCCGCAGGCTCTCTCAAACGTGTCGTGCTCGAGCTCGGCGGCAAAAACCCCAACATAGTCTTCGCAGACGCAGACCTTGAAAGAGCCGCTAACGCGGTGGTTTACGGCGCTTACGCCAACAACGGCGAATCATGCGCAGCGGGCTCACGTCTCCTCGTCCAGTCAGACGTTAAGGAAAAGTTTGTCAAAATGGTGGTCGACAGGGTTAGGAAGATACGCGTTGGCTATCAGCTTGATGAGGCGAGCGATATGGGGCCTTTGGTCAGCCAAGGCCAGCTTGAGAAAGTTCTGGAGTATGTTGGCGCAGCTGCTTCGGAGGGGTTGGACATTGCTTACGGCGGCAGCAGGCTGACGGAAGGCACGTATTCTAAGGGCAATTACATGCAGCCCACAGTCATAGACAACACACCACCCGAAAGCAAGCTGTTCAAAGAAGAGATCTTCGGACCTGTGTTGACGGTAACAGAGTTCAAGGATGAAAACGAGGCTGTGGGGCTGGCAAACTCAACAATCTACGGCCTTGCGGCGGGTGTCTGGAGCAGCGACACAGGAAAGGCTTTGCGCGTCGCCGAGAAAGTCAAGTCGGGAGCTGTTTGGATAAACACCTACTACACACTGCCTGTGGAGATGCCGTGGGGCGGCTTTAAGCAGTCGGGCGTGGGCAGAAACAACACCGTCCTAGCTGTTGAACATTACTTGGAGTATAAGGGCGTTTACGTGGACGGGCAGCAGGGTCCGATGAGGCCTTACTACAAGCTGGTGCTGGGCGGATGAATGTTGCCGACCTTCTAGCAAAAACAGGCTTGGTCGGCCGTGTACTTTTCGTAGGCCAAGCAGAGCAAGCTTCCTCATTAGCTGAAAAACTTGGTTTACGCGAGGTTTACGTCGCCGACACCAACCATGAAGCATTGGAGAGAAAGGCCAAGTCGGATGGCGGTGTAAAAGTGCTTCCGGTTTACACACGCGTGATTGAGCGGTTTGTTGACCTGCCTTCATCCAGTTTGGATGCCGTGGTTTCGTTTTATGCTTTGGAGAAGGCCTTGAACAAACGGGCTTTCATGACTGAGGCTAGACGTGTTTTGAGGGCTGGCGGTAAACTAGTTATCGCATGTAAGCTGAAAACTTTTCTGCGGAAAAAAGGCTTGGGCAAAAAAGATTTGAAGAAGCTTCTCGAGGTTGACGGTTTCACGGTAGAGTCGAAGAACTTAAGCTGGGATGAGGCGTTCATCGTGTTGGTAAAATCAGGCTCTCAGCAAGGTGGCTGACTCCACAACCCCTGCCACAACGTATTGAATGGCTATTGCTGCTATGAAGACTGACATTATTCTCGCCACGGCGTCCGCCCCATCCTCACCTATAACCGTCAAGAGTTTATCCAGCGACCGGAGGATGACCCAAGTAACTGCCATTACAGTCATGACAGGTATGATTGAGTAGGGGATGCCGAGCGAGTTTATCGAGAAAATGACGGTTGTTATCGCCCCTGGCCCCGCCAGAAGGGGAAAAGCCAGCGGGAAGACACCTGAGCTGGATGTTTTGGCCTGCCATCCCTCTCCGCCGTGGATGAGGATGCGGAATGCTAGAATAAGCAGCAACAGCCCGCCCGCCACCGTGAAGCTGGCGACAGATATGCCAAGAATCGATAAAACACTATGGCCGCCTATCGAAAAAACCAGAAGAAGTACGGTGCCGACGAGCACAGAGCGGTTGACAACACGTTTTCTTTCTTCATGTCCTAGGTTTCGCGTCAAAGAGGCTACGAAGGGCAAAGCCCCCACCGGGTCTACGATTACCAGCAAGGCTATGATTGATTTCACTATCTCCACTATAGTGTTTTCCACGGCGAGCTCAATTGTTAGTCGGATAAAAAATTGTCTCTTAAGCTTGTGCTTCAGCCGCGTGGCTGGCTACCGGCTTAGGCATGCGTGATTGAGCTATGAAGTATATCACGGTTCCAGCGGCTATCGCTATTCCCTGGCTGATGAAAGCCGTGAAAAATGCGTTGCCTTGTCCGGTGACCAATGAGGCTAGAAAACCTGTCCATGCTGAGGTAATCACGTAATAGATTGCGACGCCGGGAAATATGGAGTGTTTGGCTAGGAATCGGAGGAGTATTAACCCCACGAAGGCGATGGGGGGTGTTAGGAGGTCGAGCGGGCCCAGCGGCGAAGCCATGTTAGCTATGAACATCCCGAAGACAATACCCACCAGGGAGGCCGTGCCGAACAAGGCCACAAGCGGCACAGCTATCTCTCCAGGCTTTACCTGCACATCGCCTATGGGCAGCCGTCCCAAAGCAAGTGTTCCAGCGGCGTAAACCGCTGCGAAGATAACGAAGAAACCAAAATGAGAAGAGGTCAGGCGCATCATCAAAACCACCTCAATGATGGCTCCAGAGTAGAGCGCCCTCGTAGATGAATGCGAAGAGCAGCAGCCAGACAAGGTGGACGAAGTGCCAGTATATGCTGACTCCTTCAAGCAGTCCGTAGCTCTGTGAGCTGAACTGGCCTAGCTTAGCCCTCCAAGCCACAACCAGGAGGGCTACGACCCCGCCAAAAACATGCGCTCCATGAGCTCCTAAAAGTATGTAGAAGAGCGATGCGTAGATTCCCGTGTCAGGAGTGAAGCCCAGGTCGTAGATTAGATGAGGCCATTCAAGACCAAGCTTGAGGGCCAGGAAGCCCGTGCCGAACAAGGCTGTTGCAACCACACCGCCTAAGACCGCGCCAATCCTGTCGCGCTTGACGGAGTATATGGCGTATTCGATTGCCAAGCTGCTGAAAAGCAGCATGAATGTCTGCAGCCTTGGTATGAAGTCGTCGAGATGGGGGGCGCCTGGCGGAGGCCAGACGGGGAAGGAAGCCCTTATCGTGAAATAGCTTCCAAAACCTGCTCCAAACAAGGCGACCTCTGTGAACAGGAATATTGCGGTTGGAACCCCGACGCCTGAAACCTTCTCAGGCTCAGCGGGTATCGCAGTTCCCTTCAGCCTCGCAAAGAACATCGCAATCACGTGAGGCCAGTTTCTGACCTCCCTGCTAACAAACACTACCAACGAGATTATGAACACGGCTATGAGGCCGAGGCCTAGGCTGACGCTGATGCCTTTTAAAAACAGGACAACCCCGGCCACCAGCACCAGAACGTTGATTCCTATGACGGCAGGCCATATGCTGCCCTCATGCTCTTCATGCTCAGACTCCATGTCTTTGACATAAACGCCGTCATGACATCTATATTAAGGTGATGCATTCTTCTTTCTTCTTGGTTTTTTCTTAATATTCTGTTGCAGTTAGGGCATTTATCCCTGTTAATAAACGTCTGATAGCACTTACTACAATACGATTCTCCCTTATCGTAGTTTGGCTGGTGGCCTGAAGGAATAAACAGAGACTCCTCATCTTCCCTATAGCTGAAGCATGGTTTTCCGTCTTCAACCCATACGGCTATTCTAACCTCTCTCCCGTCTTTAGCCTCTAAAATGGAACAGCGGTTGATACATATTTGGTATTCTCAACCTCCATCCTGCCGTAATGTCATATCTCCCCCAACAACACCGACAGTCTCCTTTATCGGGTATGTTTAAAGGCTGCAGCTGTGTGTTGGGTAGCCTGTGGACAACAACGCTACCATGGCTGAAAGCGGTGAAGAAACGACGGAGCCTATCCGAAAACAGGTTTATGAACCTCCCGGGAGAGTGGGAAGAAGGTTCTACGCCGATGTTCACAGACTGGCGAACAAGAATCGTAAAAGGAAGAACGATGAACAACATCATGTATATACCAATGACGGAGAAGGCTTCTACAGGGTTTCGAGGGTTTCAGAGATTCCAGCAGAGCAGGGCGACGAGCTCTACGTGGACACAATTCCCGTAGAGCTCACAGACGAATTCATAGAGCTTTTCAGGCGTGGAGTCAGGGTCTTATACCTTCGGAGAGCGACGATGCTGGCCAAGAAGCGTGAGGAGCTTGCGCTTTCGAAGACAGCGAGAAACGACATAAGAGCGATGATGCACATGAGCCCAGATGGTTTAGAGAGGTCAACGAAGACATCCTTGTTATGCGTAGATTAATCTGCGGGTATAGGGGCCTGTTTAAGAGCTGTCGAAGCGTGTTGAACAGGATGAGGGCTTTAAGCGGAGTTGAAAGAGAGGTCTTGAAAGACGCTGTCAAGTCTTTGGAGGAGAAGATGACTAAAATG
>JAWBRA010000055.1:0-6242 GCA_038844785.1 Candidatus Caldarchaeum sp. | reverse complement strand
AACCATGCATTCTAGAGCATGTATGGAAATGGCTGAACCTAATCCACATAATCACCCAGCCAGAGACGCTACACCTGATAAACAGCATAAAAGGGGTGATGAAGATGGCTTAAGTTAACAGAGCCCTCCCAATAGGCGGTAAACTGTCGCAAGTAGCGGGTGTTGCTGGAGGCCGCCGGCAAGCAACACATATTAGCCTCTTACCCTGCAGGAAGAAAGGCCCATCATCTGATAAGACGACGGTCTGGAACGGTTGGCGTGAGTATGTTGCCGAAGACCGCGAGCGCTTTCAGGGGTTTTGTAGGGTGGCTGCTCTGGGGTTTATGGTCTGCGGCTCGATGCTAAGCCTTGTGCTCAGAAGCCACCAAGCCAGTAGCTTTCCTTTTTTAGTCAAGCTGTACACAACCCTGATTGGCGTGTTCTCGGCCTGAACAGTTTTTTCAACCAGCCCATTTTTCTGGAGCTTTCTCAGCCTCTCAGAAGCAACTTTCCAGCTGAGTCCGTCCAAGCCGTTGACCAGTTCGACGCTGTACATAGGGCCCTTCAACAAACTTGTCAAAATCTCCTTAGACCACTTACATTTTAACACCTCTGCCAATGCCTGAGGCGGTATCTCGGAAGCTATAGGTGTGAGGAGCCTTGTTGTCCGCTCTCCCGCCTCCGTCAACACATACCTTGCGCCCTCAACCCTGACAAGGCCGTTATACTGCAGTAGCGAAAGCTTTCTAACAAGAACGGTCGGCTTGACATCAAGCTTTTGCATGAGCTCGGAAAACCTCATCGGACCAGCCATCATGGCTGAGAGTATTGGTACAGTATGCTTGCATCTGAAGATGGACGAGGCTGCCGTGTCATGACGAGGCTGGAGGGTCATCGGCTTGCGGCTTCTTACAAAAAATATAAACATTTAGAGGTTGACGGACAGTTACTTTCCGGTAACAGCCTTACCGTTTTGTCAGCTAACTCTCAAATATGCAGGCCGCTGGCGTAAACGCATGAACGTGCAAATCCCAGGATACACATATGGCTCGAAGGAGGTGGCGAAAGCCCCTGTCTCCGACGAGGAGTTCAAGCTGTTGAAGACGACGGTTTTGATGACTGACGAGGACATCAAGTACCTCCGCTTGGCTGGAGAGGTTTTGAAAGACCAGGTTGACGATGTTCTGGACCTATGGTATGGATGGGTTGGCTCACACAAGCATCTTGTCTACTATTTTGGGGACAGGAAGACGGGGCAGCCCATATCAGAGTATCTGCAGGCTGTGAGAAAACGGTTTGGACAGTGGATTCTGGACACATGCTTCAGAGAATACGACCGTGACTGGCTGAACTACCAGTATGAGATAGGCCTGCGCCATAACAGGGAGAAGAAGAACAAGACGGACAAAGTTGACTCCGTCGAACACATTCCGCTGAGATATATGATTGCGTTCATCGTCCCCATAACAGCGACCATCAAACCTTTCCTTGCGAAGAAAGGTCATCCGCCGGAGGAGGTTGAGAAGATGCACAGCGCATGGTTTAAGGCTGTCACGCTATCGGTGGCCCTCTGGAGTATTCCCTACGCAAAGGAGGGCGAGTGGTGAGCTATCGGAAAAGCTCCCTAAGGTCTTTCGCCTCCCCCCTCTTGACATACATTATTTTTGTGTCTATTTTGACGCGTAGCCCAAGGCTTCTGAATAGGTTGTAGAGTTCTCCGCCTTCTATAGGCTCCGTTATCTGCCCAGCCTTTATCAGCTCTGCAAGCCTCCTCACTATAGCCATGGTTTCCTTAGGATATTGTTCTAGGGCTGCTGAGAGAACTTCATCACCTCTCTCACCGAGCATCGATCTTACGGTCTCGAGCGGCGAAGGCTCAACAGCCTGGGCCGTCTGCTGCTTCCCCGCCTCCTGCTGCACCTTCTGCGACATCAGCTTCATCATCCGCTTGAGCTGCAGTCTTTTCAGCTCTATGTCTTCATCGGACATGCCGGGTCACACAGGACGTCGTACACCAAGCCTGACGTTATGCAACAGCACAGAGGGTCCTCCGAACCAGACGGGGATGCCCTGCATGGGGTCTCCTTTCCCACAGTAGCCTGCGTAGAAGCTGAGGTCGTCTCCCACAGCGGCAACAGAGGACCAGAGGCCTTTTGTCGTAAGGTCGACTACAGGATCTCTCACCATCTCAGCCAGCTCCCCATTCCTAATCACGTAGGCGACTACGCCGACGTATCTCTGGTTCCAGCGACGGTCGTCAATGTTCCATTCCTGGTAGGATTTGATGTAAACGCCGTGCCTAACCTGTTCGAGAAGCTCTTCGAGGCTGCGGTCTCCGGGCTTGAGGTATGTGTTGGCCATTCTTACTATTGGCTCACGGCTGTAGCTGCTTGACCTTGAGGCGCCGTTGCTGTGTGTGTTCAGCTCGAATGCCGTCTCCCTGTTGTGGAGAAGCTCGTTCAAAACACCCTTGTCGATCAAGACCCGCTCACGCGATGCTACGCATTCGTCGTCGTAGAGATAGTAGCCGAAGGAGCGGGGCAGCCTCGGGTCATCCACAACCGTGACGTGCTCCGACCCTATGCGTGTGCCAAGCAGCTCGGGCTTGACGTAAGTCTCGCCTGCTTGAGCAGCCTCACGCCCAAGCATTCTGTCAGCCTCGCCCGGATGGCCGCATGACTCGTGGCAGACAAGCCCAACAATCTCCGAGCCTAAAACAACGTCCAACACCTCTTTAGGCGGCTCCACCCCTTTTATCAAAGCCATGCTTATGTCCCTCGCCTCAGAGCCCATCCTTTGGGGTAGGTCCCATCTCTCAACCGCCTCCCATCCAGCTGCCTCGCCCAAGTTCTCGAAACGCTGCACAGAGCCTTTCTGAGGATGGTAGGCAGTTATTACGTAGTTGCATGCCGCTCTGCTGACCTTATACCTGACGTCGCCCCCGTCGCTGTTAACTACATGTTTCTCGCTGTCCCATCTGCCAACCGTTATTAGACGTGAGACAAGCTTTACACCATGTTTCTCAGCCTGCTCGACGGCGGTTTTATCAGCCTCTTTCAACAGCTCTATCTTGTCGTCAACGTCGACGTCATCAAACTTTACACGCGGCTTTTTTATGTCGGACGCCGTTGCAAGTTTCTCATCCGACATTCTTATCTTCTGCGACTTGTGGGAAGCCGCTTTAGCCATGGAATAGGCCTCAGCCACAGCCTTTCTGACCGACGGCCGGTCCAGCTTGTTAACGTACGCGAAGCCCAAGCTCCCGTCAACTAAAAGCCTGATACCCACACCCTTCTCCACTGACTCGGCTGAGACCTCAGGAACCCCGTTTTTCAGCAAGATTTCAGACTGGTGATCCGCTTGAAAACGCGCCTCAACATAGGAGGCGCCTAACTCCGCTCCTCTCTTCAGCACAAGGTTGAGGACCTCCTCCATGCCTGTCTCAAACAGTGTAGCGAGGTTATTAAATAACTCTTTCTACTGAGTTGTTTAACTCTTCTTTTTTCTTGGTTTTTTCTTAATACTCTGTTACAATAGGGACATCTATGCCTGTTCATGAACGTTTCACGGCATACGCTACATAACCATTCTCCCCTATCTTATTGTGGCTGAACACCTGAGGGAATGAACGGAGGCTCTTCAAAGTGGACCGTGGTATTCCATCCTCAACCCACATGTCTGTTCTAACCTGTCTTCCGTCGTTAGCCTTGTGATGGGGTAGGTTTTTAATATTCTAAGGCTCTTCCTGACGTAACCTCATACCCGCCTTAAAACCCCCTCCCTCTACAAAGGGTTTCCTTGATGCTGTTCTGGTTGACGGCCTCCAGCCAAACCTCCCCTATTTTTCCCCACCTTCAATTTCCGTTGAAGACATAGAGGCTGCGGCTTCTTTGAGACCGTTGAGTTTAGGCGACGACTTATCACATACCTTTTTAAAGTTAGTATTTCGTGTCTTTCGTTGCTTCAGCTAGGTAGAGCAGGGTTTTCGCCCTGTGATATATGAGCCGTGCTCTTTCAAGCATCGCGAGCCTTTCACGTTCCTCAAGGTCGGGCGACTGGCTGGAAAGCCTTTGAATGAGCTCTTCAAGCATTACGACGACAAGGTCGAGCCGAGCCTCCATCGCCACCATCCTCTCACAATATTCTAGCTGTTCCATCAGCGACGCGAGGACTTCAGCTTTGCCGACCGTCATCTCATCCGACAAACGGGCTTAATCCAAGGATAATAAGTTTTTCCCATACTGTAATATACCGAGTTAACAAGGGTGTTGCTGTGGAACGGTTTCATCCAAGGGTTGAGTGGTCTGTTCTCGTGGAGACAGTTCATGCACTACCGCTTTATGCAAGTCATAAGGCCTACGTACGCGACAAAATACTTCTCAACAAGCCTGACGTGACAGTTGAAGAGCTTGTGAACAGGCTTGGGATGACACGGGGGGAGGCCATGGTGATCCTTTGGGAGCTGAGGAAAACAGGCAGCGAAGTGCTTGAGATGCTGAAGATAAAAGACGTTGAAAAACCACGCTACACCCTCGCAGCGTTGGGCGGAACATTCTCCATAATACATGTTGGGCATATGGCGCTGCTCCTGACAGCTTTCCATACCGCTGAAAAAGTAATCATAGGAGTCACGTCAGACGCTTACGCGTCCACGCTCGCCAAAACACACTCCATCCCACCCTACGAAGAGAGGACGAAGATGCTTAGGCAGTTTCTCGCGGGGCAGGGCTGGCTTGAGAGAAGCGAGGTAGTGAGGCTGGACGACCCTTACGGCCCAACAGTTGAAGACCCCATGATAGAGGCTTTGATAGTCAGCCCGTCGACATCCTATAGAGCTGTGGAGATAAACTCGAAAAGAGCGGAGAGGATGATGAGGCCTTTAGAGGTTTTCGTCTGCCCGCTGGTGGTGGCCGAGGACGGCCACCCCGTTTCAACCACGCGTGTGATGAAGGGAGAGATAACGGCTGAGGGCAGGCTTGCGAGGCGGGAGGGCTAAAACAGCGTAGGCACGAGGTTTGTCAAAACTAAGTAAGAAACCAACATGATGAGGAACGATGTTTTCCTAGAAGTAGTGTGAAGCGCTGAAACACAAAACCCTAGATAGACTGATGTAAGAGCCTTCCACACAACGTTCCGAAGGAGGCTCAGCTGGACGAGAAAAGCTCCCGGCTCTCCCCTCACAGCAGCCACTGACGTCAACACGACGTTTTTGGCGTTCAGGTTTGTGAAGCTGAAGCTTTCGACGGTTATTTTTTCCGGCAGCGTGTGGGGAGGAGCTGAGGGCTGAGAAAGAGTTGCATGAAGCTGCGTTGTTCTCAGAATGGTTTTTATCTCCTCAGCCGTGTAAACACCGCTCTCTACAGGCGTCTGGTTCTGATAAACACGTGTGACGTTTGCTTTTCTGGCGTAAAGTATTTCAGCTTCGACGGCGACCTTCTCTCCGTCAGACCCTGTCCACGTAAGCCTAGCTCCGTGGAAAACCACGTCTGTGAATTCAACCCCGAACACGTAGTATTTCTCAGAAGGGGCGCCGACGGCTAACGCAACGTATACAGCGTTGACGAAAGCCAGTATTATAAAAATATGAAGGACGGCGTTGATGAAAGTTTTCATCGACGACGTGGATTTTCCGAAGAACCTGCCCATGATCCTCCCCACCCCCACAAGCATCACCAAAGCGACGAAAACAGTCGTCAGGCTTGACATCACCAGATAGTCTGGGCTGAAAAGCCTTATCTCCGCCATCGAATACTCCCCCAAAGCAACCTCATAGACTGTTTTGTAGCCGAGGATGTAAACTGAGACAAGTATCTGAGATACAGCCGCTATGGCGAAGGCTGTCAAGCCTTTCTTCAGACGGGGTTGAGACTCCAGAGACGTGAAATAGCGTGAAGGACGGCTGAAAAACGTAAGCAAGCTCATTCCACAGATTAGAACCATCTACGAGCACAGTATTCAATCTTCTGGAAGGGAAAAATAGGGGGAGGTTTGGCTGGAGGCAACCAGCAGGACAACACCTAAGAACCCCAAAAAGAGAGAGGCTGGTACGTTATATAAACAGTCATGTATGGGTCTTACACCCATACACGTTAAAAACTTTGTCATAACGGCTTGGGGTTTTTCTCTGCTGTCTAAACCGGTATGACCTGCGGCCTCTCTGATTCTTCTTATCGTTTCTTCCTCGTCTTTGGCCTTTATCCCTGTTCCTCCTTTTAATGCCATCGTAAGACGCTGTAGCGCTTTTCGGAGGTGTCCAGTGAATA
>JAWBRA010000054.1:2634-6587 GCA_038844785.1 Candidatus Caldarchaeum sp. | reverse complement strand
CCTTCAGCCATGTAGCTGTAGTCGGATGCGTCCTGCAGTATGTCATCCTCCCCAGCCCTGCTGTTTTTGGCTAGCATGGCGTAGAGGCTGGCCATTCCACGGTAGATCTTCATCTTACGGCCATTTCTGACAACCACGGCTCCGGGGCTTTCATCGGTTCCGGCCAGAAGCCTTCCAATCATGACCGTTGACGCGCCTGCTGCAAGAGCTTTCACCATGTCGGCGCTCGACCTGATACCTCCGTCGGCGATTAAGGGAACATCCATCTCTTTCGCCGCGTCTGCGCAGTCGATTATCGCTGTGAGCTGCGGCACGCCGACTCCTGCGACGATGCGTGTTGTGCAGACCGAGCCAGGGCCTACGCCAACCTTGACTGCTGACGCTCCAGCGGAGGCGAGGTCTTCCACACCCTCAGCCGTAGCCACGTTTCCTGCGACTATTTCTACATCCTCTCCGAAGGCCTGCCTAACCCGTTTTATTGTTTTGATAACCATTTCCGTGTGGCCGTGGGCCACGTCTATGACCAGCGCGTCGGCTCCCGCGCCGATGAGGGCTTCAGCCCTGTCCAAAGCGTCTTCCTTAACCCCTATGGCTGCTGCAACCATCAGCCTTCCTCGCAAATCTCTTGAAGCGTTTGGGTACATCAGCTTGTTGACGATGTCGGCGCTTGTCACAAGCCCTTTCACATATCCCTCCGAGTCTACCAACGGCAGCTTCTCAATCTTATGCTTCATGAAAATTTGTTTAGCCTCGTCAAGCGTTATGTCAGGTTTTGCCGTAACGACCCTTTCCACGGGGGTCATGCACTCGGCGACTTTGGCGTCCCCGGGCCTGAACAAAACGTCTCTGCGCGTGAGTATGCCGAGAAGCTTTTTTGAAGGGTTGACAACTAGAAGGCCGCTTACGTTTTTAAAGTTCATCAAAGCCTCGGCCTCCGCTATGGTGGCTTCAGGACCTATCGTGTAGGGTTCTTCTATGGCTATGTTTTCGGCGCGTTTGACCATTTTCACCTGCTCAACCTGCTGCTGAACGGCGTTGAATCTGTGTATCACTCCTATGCCACCCTCACGCGCCATGGCGATAGCCATCTCAGCCTCGGTGACAGTGTCCATAGCCGCTGAAACAATCGGAACCTCAAGCCAGATACGCCGTGTAAAACGCGACCTTGTGGAGACCTCTCTCCGCGATTTTACGGAAGACTTTCGGGGAACGAGCAGTACGTCGTCGAAGGTTAGACCTATTTTCTCCAAGATTTTAGCCAAAAAATCCCTTGGAAAACATCTTTGACACGTCTATATATGGATTTTTACGGCAGGGCCCTTTTCCTCAACGCAGAGCTCTTGACCAACAGCTTCCGGAAAGCTTCCTCAAAGCTCATGTCCTCCCCCAGTTCGATGCTCTGGAAAACACCCGTCCTGCCCTTCTCCCTCCTCTTCAAAAGCACTCTTATCCGCCCTGTTATGATGTCGGGGCTTACACGCAGGACGCGCACAGCCTCCTCGAAGTTTGAAGCCAGAGGCTTCTCAACGTGTCCAAAGTCTGTCGGAATGACAAGGTTGAGCGATTTGTTTATGCCGGGTTTTCTAACGTTCTGCCTCAGCTCTTCAACTGTGAGGCTTCCAGCCAGCGTGTAAAAACCTTCCTCGTCCCTGTTCAGCGGCACCATCGGAGCTGAAACCGTGTCTCGGTCGTTGAGATAGAGGTAGGCTTTCGCCGCATAATATGGTGTCGCCTGAACAAGCACTCTTTTCTGAATAGGCTGCAGTAATGAGACGGTGTATTCAAGCAGCTGCATGGGCACAACCCTCGGTATGAACACGTCGAGGTCGCTCTCCGGCGTAACATCACCGCGTGCAACACTTCCGTAAACAATAGATGGAAAGCCATGTTTCTCCAAATGCTCCATGACAGCGAGGGCCCTCTCCCTCGACTTTCTCAAAACCTTCCAACGGGCCTCAGAATAAACAACTTCGCGCAAACTCCATGATATAACGGTTCCGCCAACCTTTTTAACATGTTCGAAAACGTTTTCACCGTGGCGGTGCTGGACTACGACGTCCTCAGCGACTGCTACGACGAGCTCTATGGCGGGGAGCAGCTTAGGAAATACCGTGAAGTCCTGTACATATTTGAGCCCCTACAGTGTTCAAGGGTTCTAGACGTAGGATGCGGTACAGGCCTCCTCATACGTTTCCTAAGGGAAAACGGCGTGCTGTGCGAATATGTTGGGGTTGACATATCTTCAGGGATGATGGAGAAGGCCTCGGGAAGGGCTGATTCAATGACGCATCTCATAATGGCTGACGCTCACCATCTGCCCTTCAGGGACAACGTCTTCGACGTGCTCTCTTCCTTCACGGTGATACATCATCTAAATGTATTCGGGTTCCTTGCCGAAGCCTCAAGGGTGTGCGGAAACATCTTAGTGGTTACGCAGCACAAACGTTTAAGCCCAAGGATCGAGCACAACATACGTGAGTCGAATACGGCTGACGAAATCGTGGTCATCACCAGGCCTGCAGTTCTTCGCCAAGCTTCAGGAAGCAGTGGCTAAGATATCCTACCCCGAAGACGACAGACTAATACGTGTCGAGAAGATATGCGGATTAGACGTCGCCTATACTAAAGACAGATGCGCAGCCGCAGCGGTTGTACAAGACATAAGCAAAGGAGAGGACATCGAGACAGTTGTGAAGGTTTTCACTGGCAGGCGAGCCCCCTACATCCCTGGCTTTCTGTTTCTCCGCGAAGGCCCTCCGCTCCTTGAAGTTCTGACAACAGTGCAAACGGCTTTCGACCTTCTGCTGGTAGACGGTCACGGCAGGGCCCATCCGAGAAGATGCGGGCTCGCGACGCTCCTAGGGTTTGTTGCAGGGTTTCCAACGGTGGGCATTGCTAAATCCCTTCTCGTAGGAGAGCTTGTCCCCGCAGGCGAGTTTTACGAGATAGTTGACAGGGGCGAGGTTGTTGGGTTATGCACAGGCCGTAATTACTTCAGCCAAGGATACGGAGTGTCGTTCAACGACTTGAGAAAGGTTGCCAAGCTGCTGGACGGAAAATATCCCGAGCCTCTGAGGCAGGCTGACAGGCTTTCAAGAAACGCTGTCAAGAAAGGCGGCTAACGTATCATCTCCTGATAATATTTCGGCGATCTCGTTGAAGGAGATGGTCGGTTTTATTTTCCTCGTTCTTCCATGGCGGCCGTAGCTGACAAGCTCGCAGGCAATTATCCCCAGCATGTCAAGCTCTGACACAAGAGTGCTGACCCTACGGTCGGTTAAAGGCTCCAATCCTATCGAGATGCAGAACTCACGGTACATGTTGTATATTGTTCCTGAAGTTGTCTCAAGGCCCTTCCTCGCAGACATGTAAATGGCCAGAAGAACAAGCCTGCTGTGCAGCGGAAGAGATAGAACCACTTCCTTGACACGGCCTCTTTCGATCATCGATTGAGCCTTCCTGACATGCTGCTCCTCAATCCTCTCAGCACCCTCTCTTTCAGCAACCTCAGCGGCGACCCTTAGAAGGTCTATCGCCCTCCTAGCATCTCCATGCTCCGAAGCGGCCAACGCAGCGCACAGTCTGATAACATCTTCCCCGATGCTTCCAGGTCTCAAAGCCTGAGCAGCTCTGTCAACCAAGATGTCTGCGATCTCTGTCGCAGTATAGGGTGGGAAAACAACCTCTTCTTCGCTAAGGCTGCTTAAAACCCGGGGATCCAGCTGCTCCTTGAACATTAGGTCGTTGGAAATTCCTATCAGCGAGACCCAGCACCGCTCGGTGCTTGAGCGCGTCAGCTCGTAGAGAAGGTCGTCTCCGAAATCCTTCACCAACACGTCAACCTCATCAAGACATATGACGAAAGAGAGGTTAAGCCTGGAGCAGGCTGTTCGAAAACGTCTGAACAGCTCTGCTTTCGAAAGTCCTGTGAAAGGCACTGACACCCCTGCTGC
>JAWBRA010000054.1:0-2535 GCA_038844785.1 Candidatus Caldarchaeum sp. | reverse complement strand
TTCACCAACACGTCAACCTCATCAAGACATATGACGAAAGAGAGGTTAAGCCTGGAGCAGGCTGTTCGAAAACGTCTGAACAGCTCTGCTTTCGAAAGTCCTGTGAAAGGCACTGACACCCCTGCTGCAGCACAAAGCTCGGCCAAAACCCTGTATTCTGTCCCAGCCATTCTACAGTTGACGTAAACAAACCTGACGTTCAAACCTCTGTCAGAAACCTCGGAGGATAGCCTGTTGAGCACGTACCTGCATACCGCAGTTTTGCCTGTTCCCGTTTTGCCGTAGAGGAAGAGATTTGAAGGTTTCACTGACCTTAGAACGATGGCCAACACGCTGGCAATGTTTCTTATTTGACTTGACCTGTGGGGCAGTGACTGTGGGACGTAATCGGAGCGGAGCGGTTCATGCCTAAGAATTATAGGCTGACGTTCCTGTGAATACCGTTGTATTATTTCTGCGAGGGGGTCTTCTCCACCCCATCGTTTCGGATAAACATTCTCAATCTCTTCTGAGGATTGGTTAGTTGATTGAACCATTGTTATTCTCCGATAGGTGTTTGAAGATTCTCTTTAAGTACAGATAGACACATAACTCTGTATCTGATGGTTCGTGTTTTTTCAAATACACTCTGTCGCAGTCCGACTGATGTAAAACCGGATTTTTCCACAGGAAATGATGGGGTCTGGGTAGGTAGGGGATGCTCCCTGTTTAGCTAGCTGTTCACCATTGTGAGGCACAGTTAACTCACTCGGCCAAATCACCTTACAGCCGTACATTAACGCTTCACAACCCCTTAGAATTTCTTCTTCACATGTAGACCGCTTTATTAAGACCCCTTTGTTTCCTGTGGAAACCGCAAACAATGGTAACGAGCTAACTCCGTTTCTCTGTTTTGTGAAAGGTTTGTGAAGGATGACAGCGCCCATACCTGGTGCGAGGAACTGGACAGTTTTTCAACCGAAGTACAAAAACAAGTATAGTTCTTTCACGCTGTTTGTTAAAATTACCATTTTTTGAGCGTTAGCGAAGGCCTATTGGAACGGTTTAAAGCTTCACAGTCATACTATAGCACAGCAGAAGCACTACCTAGATATGTTTTAAGGAATGCGTTGGCATTCTTCTCATGATTATGTTTTTCGCAGTGTTTCTGAAAGTTTTCGGCTTTCGTGAAACAGCTTGATGAGACTTGAAAGCGTCTCTGAAAGCACGCGTATTTCCTCAGGCTCGCTTGATCTCCGTAGAAGACCTGTCAAAACATCTATTTTCGCTGATAGAGCGTTCTCCAGCCTTGAAAGGATGAGGGGGGTTGAAGCTGTAAGCATCTCCGATTCTTCACGCACCCGGATTACTGGCTTGTCGCACCGGATGCAGCGAAGCTCCCCCTTGACCTCGAACAACGGGCTGTTACAGACCGGACATATCTCGGAGAGCATCTTAGCTCCCGACCGTAGCGCGTCGGACATTCGTTTGATGTAGTCGGCGTCAGAAGACATCGTTAAAGAGATTCTGAATAGATGTTATTATGTCTTTAAAAGTGTTTTTTATGTGAGCGGGGTCGGCTTGGGCCCGATGTTGGGCATCGTTCTTTTATGCATGCTTCTCTCGTATCTTTCCACCACGGCTTCGACAATCTTTTT
Source organism: Candidatus Caldarchaeum sp. (assembly GCA_038844785.1). Taxonomy (GTDB): domain Archaea; phylum Thermoproteota; class Nitrososphaeria_A; order Caldarchaeales; family Caldarchaeaceae; genus Caldarchaeum. The sequence goes on along the minus strand of JAWBRA010000054.1, from coordinate 898 downwards.
ATCAACACCCAGCTCCGCAACCTGTTCAACAGTCATTTTCTTGTCGAACAGGGCGTAAAGTATCGGGTCTAGCACGTCGTAGTCTGCGGGAAGCTCGTCAACAGCTCTATGTCCTGGATAGAGTTGAGGGCTGCTGGGCTTGAAAGCTATGTTGTCGGGCAGTCCCAAGTGTTTGGAGAGCCAGCGGAGCTGTGTCTTGTAAAGCCCTGCTACGGGTAAAAAGTCAACACCAGCATCTCCATACTTTGTAAAATAACCCAGCAAAAGCTCGCTTCTATCACCTGTGCCTGCCACCAAAAGGTTGTATGTGTTTGCATAAAAGTAGAGTATGTTCATCCTTACACGGGCTCTGAGATTAGCTAACGGTATCTTCCTTTCAGTGTCAGACGTTTTTACTCCCAACTGTTCCGCAAAGCTGTTGATAATGGATGTTATCGGTATGAGAAAAGTTTTTATTCCCAGGTTTTTCGCAAGTTTCCTGGCGTCCTCCACGTCCTGCGATGGCGTGAACTCGGCAGGCATTATCAAGCCGATAACCCTCTCTTTGGTGAGGGCTCTTTCACAGAGGAGGGCGACGGCTGAAGAGTCGACACCCCCGCTAAGGCCTAGCACGACACCCGAAGCACCAGCCGACTCGACAGTTTCGGCGATGAAAGACTCAACCGCGGCGGCTGTTCTGCTGAAGTCGATTCTCAGAAGCTCGTCGGCTAGAATTTGGATGCTGGCCACGGATGGGTAGGGGCCGAGCAGTATTTAAAAAGTGTTGCCGGACATTCTTAAGGCTCTGTTAACTTAAGCCATCTTCATCACCCCTTTTATGCTGTTTATCAGGTGTAGCGTCTCTGGCTGGGTGATTATGTGGATTAGGTTCAGCCATTTCCATACATGCTCTAGAATG
>JAWBRA010000053.1:0-6791 GCA_038844785.1 Candidatus Caldarchaeum sp. | reverse complement strand
TGGAACCTGAAGAGCCTAGACATACAACCAACGATATAATCGAAGACATGCATGAATGGGAGAGCTACACCTCAGGCCATAGGCCTTTCCCCTTTCCAAAAGACTTAAGTAAAAGTTGACAGTGCCCGTCAGAGGTAGTGGAAAGTTTAAAAGAGTACGGGATAAATGCTGAAATAATAAACGACTGGCAACACTCAGCATGTTTTAGATTAAACATAGGTTCCAGAGAAGGATTTTTATGGGTAGCCATAAGCGGTGAGGAAAGAAATATTGAAGAAAATCTTGCAAAACCGATAAAAGTACGTCTAAATCTGGATGTTGAACCAAAACGTGTGAGAGATACTTTAAAACAGAGGGGAATTGATATGGATACTTTGGTCTCTGAGGCAACAGACGAACAAATTAATATTTCAATGCCATCGCTGTTCAATGTATTGAAAATTTTGCACAACGACTGTTGAAGATTCAGGACGATTGTTTAATGTTGTGTTCTCACAATGCCATAGCCAGTCAAATGGGTTATTCTTAGTGTTTTCATCCTCCCAGCCGGATCTGAAACTAAGATGTATAAACAGTTTTGTCATCGAAAACATTAAAGCTGTGGGTTTTCTCCTTATGCAGGCTGTATGCCGTACTTCGTTAAATGTCTCGACGAGGATACGTGGCTGACCGAGTCGAGGCCCATCGTCACGTGGCGGGCTTTAGAGACTCTAGCCAAGCAGCTGCTGCCCGCGAACAGCCTCCTCAAGCTGCCTGAAAAGAGAAGAACCTACACCCGGGAAGAGGCCGCGGCTTGGCTGGACTTTTTCTTCAAGGTAAGGGATTACAAGCCATCTCCACCGCCTGTGAACCTCTCCGCCTTCTACGTCGCGCCCGGTGTTTTAGATTTCGAGAGGCTGGCTATGGAGATCGGAGTCAAGCCTGAGGAGGCGGCGGTCATGGTTAAGGTCCTCGACAAGCCTCTGATGATGGCTGCTGTCGAGGAAATGCTCCAAGCCGTAAGACACAGCTACCAGTTCAAGCATATGGTGGAGCTCGTCAAAGGAAGAGTTTGACAGCAGTAGATGTCACTTGAAAACCTCCGTCAAGTCCATCAGCAGTATAATGCCGGTCTCGGACGGGAAAGGCGCCCCCCTGCCCAACTGCTCTATAACGTCCTCCACACGGCTGGTTAGTTCGTCGAAATTCTGCTCCTCTACAGGAACCAGTATGACGGAAAACCTCGGCTCCTTGCTTATTTCTCTGAGGTCAGCCTCCGTTATCGGGAAAACTATCCAAGTAACTCGCCTAAGCCTGTGCATGGGAACAGCTATGACCCACAGGTCGTAGTCGTCGCCGGGTAAAGGCGTTAGAAGAATGAAGGACGCGGATTCCTTGAAACCGCTCCAAAGCCGGTTGAAATAGCTGGCGGGAACTCCTACGAGCAGGATGTTTCTCCCCGGCAGAGACTTGACTTCCTCAGGTTCTACTTCGCCGAGAGCTGTTATCGTGCCTGGTAGAACCCTGTTTTCATAGCCTGCATAGGTTTGAAAAACCTGCTGGTAGGCCTCTATCTTAGATAACGAGTCCAACAGCTTTTTCTCATCTGGCTGCTTCAACCAATCATCTCCGGGCTTCACCGCTTTTGCCCAGTCCATACTCGCTGTGTATCGCCTTGACTGCTTCAACGCCGTCGTTTTCCTTCACCACGAAGCTTATGTTAAGCTCAGAGCTTCCCTGAGCAATCATCCTGATGTTTATTCCACGGGAGGCCACTGCTCCGAAGACACGGCTCGCAACGCCCGGCGTCCCCTTCATCCCCTCACCCACTACCGCAACCACAACCACGTCCTCCTCCGGCTCTACTGAAGCAACCAGCCGGGTTCCGAGAAGGGCTTTCTCAATCGCTGTGACCGCTTTGTTGAGATGGTTTCGTCTGATTATCAGCGAGATGCTTGACTCGGATATGCTCTGCGATATCATCATCACGTTCACGCCTGCCCTGTAGAGTGTGTCAAGTATTTTCGCCGCTGTCCCCGGCTCGCCAACCATGCTCGGCCCCCTAACAGTCAGCATCGCCGTGTTGTTGACTAAAAGAACAGCTTTGACAGGTTTGTCGGATTTTTCGGAGAAGTCTGTGATGAGCGTTCCCTCAGCGTCGGGGTTGAACGTGTTCCTTATTTTGACAGGTATCTTCGCAGCCATAGCGGGCTCCAACGCTCTTGGATGAAGGCCTTTGGCGCCGAACAAAGCCATTTCAATGGCCTCGTTGTAGGAGATCTTCCGCAGGACAGCGCTGTCGGAGACTATCTTGGGGTTTGCGGTCATAAGCCCGTCCACATCTGTCCAGAGCCAGACCTCGTCGGCCGGAAGGCTGCTGGCCAGTATGGTGGCTGTATAGTCTGAGCCTCCTCTACCCAAGGTGGTGGTCACCCCTTCCTCGTTTGTCGCAATAAACCCGGTAACCACTGGGGTTATACCCTCGTCCAACATCCTTCCAATACGCCTTTTCACGTTAAGCCTCGTCACCTCGGTCAAGGGAGTGGCTTCTCCGAAGTTTGAGTCTGTGACTATTCCAGCCTCTCCCCCGTCCAAATACTGTGCCTTCAGCCCGAGGGAGCTGAGTGTTCCAGTCATCACGAGCGTTGAAAACTTTTCGCCGAAAGAGAGGACGTAGTCTGTGCTGCGGGGTGTTGCTTCACGCAGGTAGAGAATCCCGAGCGTAGCTCTTCTCAGCTCCCGGAGCCATTGCTTAAGGGTTTCCCCTGTCTCCTCCCGCACCCTGTCGTCTGAGACGGCGTCGAGAAGGTTGAGATGATGCTGCTCCAGCTGTGAAAGCTTTTTTTCAACCTCTTCTGAACGGCCTCTACGTGCTGTCTCAACCAGCGAAAGCAGCTCGTCTGTAGTGTCGCCGGAGGCTGAGCATACAACGACTATCTCGTTCTCCGCTGCATGTTTTTTCACAATAGAGGCTGCGTGCTTGATTAGGTCGGCTGAAGCGAGCGAAGAGCCTCCGAACTTCATCACGATCTTCAAACTCTTTCACCCGCCTCTGTCCGCATCATTTTTACGGCGACAACGTCCCGTATTATCGCTGTGGCTGTTTCAACTCCGCCAGCTCCTTTGCCGGTTATAACATGGTTTCCTGAAAAAGCTGTCTTGAATCTTACGGCGTTCATAGCCATTTTAACGGCTAGCGGGTCTCTGGCTTCGAGCGTCTTAGGGCCCACCTCAAGCTTTCCGCCGCCGGCTACGGCCACGAGCCTCACAGCTTTCCCTTCCGACTTGGCTATATTTACCTCTTCCACGGAGACTTTGTCTATCCCCTCAACCCTGACGTCGTGAACCGTTGCCTTCATTCCAAGCACCTCGTTGGCAAGTATGGTGATTTTGCATGCCGTGTCGATTCCCTTTATGTCAAGCGTGGGGTCTGCTTCAGCGTAGCCAAGCCTTTGCGCCTCTGCCAAGGCTTTGCCGAAATCCAACCCATCTTCCTCCATACGTGTGAGTATGTAGTTGGTTGTTCCGTTGAGAATTCCCTCGATGGCTTCAATTCTGTCGGCTCTGCTACACTCTCTCGCGAAGGCTAGGACGGGCATTCCTCCGCCTACCGTTCCGCTAAACTTCAGATAAACACCTCTATGCGCCGCCATCTCCTTCAAAGCCGGCATGTAGAGGGCGAGCGCCCCCTTGCTGACCGTCACCACATCCATCCTGTTCAGGAAAGCTTTTCTGATGATGCTGTAGCTCGGCTCCCCGTCGACGATGTTTGTAGGTGTTGCGTCGACAAGCAGGTCGGCCTCCGCTTCATCCAAAGCATCCAGCACGTTTTGTGAAAACCTTACATCGGGCATGTGCCTTATTCCTTTCCCCTTTTTCGCCGACAAAAGCTCCTCCACATTCATTCCCGACAAGCTATAGACTGCTCCCGACCTGTCAGCCGCCAGCACTAAGCGGAGGCCGAGGCCATAGCGGCTTACAAGCTCGCTCCGGTTCCTCGAGAAAAGCTGCAAAAAGCTCTGGCCTACAACCCCCAGCCCGACGAGAGCAACCCTCAAGCCATAAACCCTGTCATACGGAAACTAAAATACCTCAGCGAAGTCATAGTTTCCGTGGGCTTTGGCCAGTTCTTTCGGCAGGCTTTGTTGGCGAAGCAGGTTAGGCTGGTATCTGCCGCTGTTTCCATATCTTTCGCCGCCTTGTACGTCCTCGCAGTCGGTATAGTTTTCCAGCTTCCCTACGAGCTTCCCTCCAGCTTTCACACACCTTCCGCCGACGTTGTGTTCGACGGCCCGTTCATGCAGGTGCCCTGGCTGACAATCTACCTAAATAGACGATGGGTTTTGTCGATAAACCCCGAAGCCCTCATCTCGCTCTTTGGTTTGACGGCGTTGGTTGCTTTGAACGTCGCCGCCATCTCCTACGCACGCAGGCACATGGCGTGCAGGGTTGCTGGAAACATTCATCTGTCGTGGGCGGCCGCGGTTCCCGCCATGTTTTCGTTCTTCTCATGCTGCGGAAGCGGACTCGTCTTCGGCCTTCTGATGGCTTCTGGAGCTGGTTTGTCTCTTCTCACAGTCCTACAGGACTACGGTAGGTTTTTCACGTTTGTTTCAGCTTTCCTGCTGGCTACAAACCTCTACCTAGTTTACAGAAAAGCCGGTGCTGCGCTAAAGCTTTCTAAGCTGGTCCACCAGCAAAACCAAGCCGATGACGGCGATGACTAGGCCTGCAAGGCTGGCTAAAGCCAGTGTAAGCCCAATGAAAGGCCATGCCACAGCTGTCCATGGAACGCCACCCATCAGCGCGAGGCCGATGACAAGTAGTGCAAGCCCAGCTATCACAGGCCCGACCCTCGCCATGTCCACTGAGGGTGAAACATAAGACATCCCGCCTCTCCGCGGTATCAGCAAGACGGCAACAGTGTAGACAACAGTCATGGGAATGGGTGCGAGTATCAGGAGAATGACCCCCACAAGCCTGAGGATGTTGGGGTCGACGTTGAGATACTCTCCCAGCCCGCCGAAAACACCCGCCAAAACCCGGTTACGGTCAGACCTCTCCAAAACCTTAACGGCTCTGGATATGGGGGGCAATTATCTTCGCACCTGAATCTCTTCCAATATTTGTGGTGAAGGGGTTTATAAACATGGTGTAGGCTTTCAATATTCCGGTAGGGGGATATTTGTAAACATGGTTTTGGATGGGTCGGAAGCCGCATCCGACCCGACAGGAAATTTAAGGTCAAAGTGGGAAACCAGCATCACTACCTTAACACAAAGAGACCTTGAAGAGTATGTCAAAGGCTATATTCGAATGTATCCCACCAAGATAAGAATCTTGGAAGTTTTAGAAAGGGTAACGTTGTTCATATAATTACGGGAGTATGCAAGGACATGACAAACGGCCCTCGTTAGGGAATGGAGGCCGGCTATAACTTAAAGGAAGGAAAAAATAGGGGAGAGTTTGGCTGGAGGCCGTCGGCAAGAACAACATCTAAGAACTCCTGTAAGAGAGAGGCCGGTACGTTTAACGGTCAGTCATGTATGTCTACCATACACGTTTAAGGTTTTGTCATACCGGCCTCATGGGTTTTTCTCTGTTGTCTATGCCGGTATGACCTCCAGCCTCTCTCTCCTGACAACCTCTCTGATTCTTCTTATCGTTTGTTCCTCTTCTTTCGCCTTTATTATCTGCCTCCCTTTTAATGCCATCGTCAGACGCTGTAGCGCTTTCCGAAGGTCTCCGCTGAATATCTTGGGATGTCCTCGCTTCCTATCCACCTTGAATAATCCAACGTAGTCCTTGATTTTTCTGATTCCTTTTCTGAAGTCAATGTAAGTCATAAGTTCCGCCAAGGCTTCTCTCGCCATAAGATGGTTATCTCCCCCGATTCCCAGCGTGTCAACAACCCTATTGTAGGCTGGTATTCTTTTACCCGCCTCATCGACTATTATTTCCGCCATTGTAGTCATCTTCTCCTCTAAAGCCTTTATAGCGTCTTTCAACACCTCTCTTTCAACTTCGTTTAAAGCCCTCATTCTGTTCAACAGGCTTTGACGGCTGTTAAGCAGGCTTCTATACTCGCAGATTAATCTACGCATAACAAGGATGTCTTCGTTGACCTCTTTGAACCACTTTGGGTCTAAAGCCATCAACACCTTGATGTCGTTCTTAGCGTTCTTCGTCTTAATTCCAAGCCTTTCATACATCAGCTTGAACAGCGTAAGCCGTCTGAGGTAGAAAACCCTGACACCACGTCGTAAAACCTCTATGAACCCATCTGTAAGCTCTACGGGAACCGTATCCACGTAGAGCTCGTCACCATGCTCTGCTGGAATATCAGTTATTTTAGTGGCCTTGTTGAAGTTTTCACCGTCAACAGTGTATATGTGGTGGTTTTCATCATTCTTCCTTTTACGGTTCTTGTTAGCCATCCGGTGAATGTCGCAGAAGAATCGTCGTTTTTCTCTCCCGAGAGGCTTATAAGCCTCTTTTCGGGATGTCTGTCATCCTAACTCCTCTCTCCTCCCTTTTTCAGGAGGCCTGAGCCTTGTCGGAGGCCGGCGGCCTTCCACACCAGCCCCCGCCCCCCTGTCGCTACATGCGCCGGGGAGCAGGCTTCAGCCACCTGCAAGCCCGGTGGCCCGGCTTGGGAGGAACAGCTCATACCCCTCCCCATGTAGAGGTTGGGGAGGGCGGCCTGTGAGGCCGTGGAAAACCCCCTCAAGCAAGCCACCAGACCGTGGGTGAGGGTATATCTTCGGAAGCCTCTGAACCTTATCCTGTGTCTTCGTGTCTCCAGCATCCAT
>JAWBRA010000052.1:0-7051 GCA_038844785.1 Candidatus Caldarchaeum sp. | reverse complement strand
CTCATACTTTGTTTTAACTGCCAGAGCCTGCATGCTGTACTTTTCTTTGGTGAACCATTTCACGACCACGGAAGCGTCCAAAACTATTTTCTCAGCCTGCGCCATTTTATCACAACCTCGGAGCCAGCCCAATCAGGCCCACTCAGCCCACGCAGAGCATCAATATCTCTTGAGGCTTTAAATATTAGACCTCCTGCCCTCCGCAGCCTAATACTAGGGGTGAGGGTTAGGAGACCGTCTAAACATAGCGATGTTTCAGTGTACATTACTGGATTGTGAGAGCATGTGTCTTTTAGGGTTGATGCGAGAGTTGGTAGTAAGGGCGGTGCATAAGAAGACGCTTTTTGGTATGGATGGCCTACATGAATATGAGACACTCCACTAGCAAAAACAGCGGCTCAGAGGTTTCAGCAACGTCTGCAAACACAGCACTGCAACTCTGTGCTAGCAGACAAAGCAACAACCATACAGAGCCAACTATTTTCGTTGAACGGCTTTGATTATTCAATTAAGGTAGCGTCCAAATAGGGAGGTTATTTGAAGGGCGGATGTTTTCTTCTCCTCGAAATAACTGTAGGCAAGGGACCATCACTATTTAAAGCGTTATCCGGACAATGTTCCCAATAAACAAGGAAAGATTATATGCTTAAGCCCTTGAGGTACCAAGATGTCTATGGGATAACTAAACAGAAGATTGACGCGTTCATTTTCTATCTCTTTCTTCAGGTCTCCTCAGCGTTATCCTTTTCTTTTCCTTTTAACATAGGTAAGGAGTGCAGTCACAGCAATTGTAACAACCGCTACAGCTAAGCCGACAAGCATCCAATCAGTTTTCATACCTTCCGAAGCTTTGGTCACAACAAGAGTACGGGTCTTCTCGATCTCAACGACTGAAGTTTCCGTTACTAATCGGGTTAGCGTGACCGTCTCCGTTGTTTTCGTTGTTTGGGTGGTCGTTACAGTCACCGCGGTGGGCTTGTTAAGTATGAGGAGACCCCAGTAGTTAACAGGGGGTAGGTCGAAGACCAAGTGCCTGTCTACAAATGAGGGTGAGAGGGAAACGGCGAGGCCTTCAGGGCTCAGCCAGGTTGCGTCTGATGGAAGCCCGACCGCTGAGAGATCTACGTACAGCCTTAATCCCCTCTGCTCCCTAAATTCGTCACGTGAGATTTCATAGTTGTAATTGACGATGTGGACCTCAAACGTCATACCCTTCCTGAGGACGCTCACCTCCACCAAGCCCTGAGTGCCCTCGAGCTTTACGAGAGGCCGAACGCCTAACTTTGCTATGGCATCCTCTACCAGCTTCAAATGGCTCATATATCTATTATATTCCGCATAGCCAGATACGAGATTCTCGTACCAGATGTTGCCGACAGGTTCTTTCAGGAAGATAAGCTTGTCAGAGTAGGTTTGGAAAAGCGAGTCTAGGACCTGCTTCAATTCAGGGCTTAAAGGGTTGTGTTCCTCATCGTAGGTTGGCAGCCCGTGCGTGAAGACTACACGCCCCCCAGACTTCAAATAGGACCTTATAGCCTCTACCTGACGGCTTGAAATGTGGGTGATTAGGGGAAGTATCACTACGTCGTAAGCCTTCATCTTTTCTAGGTGGAATGAGTCGTCGTAGAGTTCCGGATGCCCGAAGATATGGCCGGACGGGAACGTAACGGGCGGAGGTTTCAACCCTGAGACCGGCCCGGTTCCACCAACCATCACCGTGAGGTACGGCGACATCGAGGCTGGGTTCAGGGCCGCTGATGAGATAGTGGAAGCTGTCATCGAGACGCAGATAGAACAGCACTATGAAATGGAGCCTCGAGCCATAGTTGCCTACTGGCGTGGTGGGAAGCTTTATTTCAGATATAGCGGTCAATTTGCTCACAGCGCACAGACAGCAGTTGCAAACTACTTCAGAATGCCTGTAACAGACGTCATCTTCTCTACAAGCCTCGGAGGCGAGTCAGGACACGTACTTGGCATGGCTTTAGGTAACAAATCGGCGCCTATAGAAGACTTGATAGTTGTGGCCACGATGGCTAGGAAAACGGGTGCAGCTGTGAAGTATGGTCCCACACGCTTCGACAACGCATTAGCTCCACACCAAAGGTTCCCAATAAGAGGTTACATTAAGTTTGGCGGTAAAAGGGATGGGGCGTTCACAGCCATGCAGGCACGACTGGTTATAAACGTGGGCGCATACGGCGGGTCGCAGGGGGCTGATGCAGTGTCTGATTTCTACCATGCCTACACGGTTCCAAATGTCTCATTGGAGGCAATATCTGTAAACACAAATGCTTTCGGCTTTTCGGGACCTATGAGAGATGTTGGTGAGTCACAGGGGCACTTCATTCTAGAGGTAGGCATAGACATGCTGGCGGAAAAACTGGGGGTAGACCCTGTAGAGTTTAGGCTGAAGAATATGAGGACTAAGGCCAATGCAGTAGATCCTGTCACAGGCAACAGATACACTGGCTTCGGCCAGCCTGAGGCTTTCTTGGGAGCCTTAGAGAAATTCCGATGGAAAGAAAGATGGAAGGGTTGGGGCATTCCTTCATCCATCAACGGGACAAAGAGACGGGGAGTAGGTGTGGCGCTCTTGAACGCAGCAAAGGGAGCCGCATCTCCGCCTATCACCGGCCAGATTGAGGTTGCGCCAGACGGTACTGTAACCTTCTACACAGGTCTTACAGACCACGGCGCAGGCGGGAGAACATCATACGCAATAATGACCGCTGAAGCGCTTGGACTTACATCACTTGAAAACGTAAAGGTAGTTTCATCAGATACTTCCGTCACAACAAACTCTGGGGTTACTGCTGGAAGCCGCTCAACACGTGTTGCTGGGCTGGCCATAGTAAAGGCCGTCGAAGACCTTAAAAGGCAATGGTTTCCGCTTGTCGCTGAGAAGCTAGGGGTAAAGCCAGAAGACCTTGAGTTCGGTGACAACAGGATTTATGTGAAAAACGATCCCTCCAAAGGAATGTCGTTTAAGGAAGCGGCTGCGTTGCTCAAAGCTCCGGTAAAAGGGTGGGGGACATTTACCCTACCTCCACGCATAGTGTCAAGAGTTGGTGGCGTCAAATTCGTAGAAGTTGAGGTGGATGTTGTGAGCGGCGAGGTCCACGTAGTCGAGTATATTTCCAGCTATGACGTAGGGAGGGTTATTTTCTGGAAAGGTGCGGAAAGTCAAGTTAGGGGGGGTTTTGTTGGCATGGGGCTGGGTGAGGCGTTGTTTCAAGAAATAGTTCACGACCCGGTAACGGGCGGCTATCTCAACCCCAACTTTCATGACTTCCGCATCCCAACCATCATGGAAACCCCTGACAAGATTGACTACCATTGGGTAGAGTACCACGACCCGATATCGGGATTCGGAGAGAAAGGAATTGGAGAAAACGTGTTAACTGGAGTGAGTCCCGCTATTGCAAATGCTCTTAGCAACGCGCTAGGTGGTTACAGGTTTACAAAACTGCCGATAACCAAGAAAGATATCATGGAAGCAATAGCTTGGATGCGTAGGAGGGGAATGATATGAGAAGCGAGGTAAAAAGAATAGGTCTCCTCCAACCTTCTACGCTACGGGAGGCGGTTAGCCTGCTCGACCGTTTTGGCGACGACGCGAAAGTCGTGGCTGGCGGCACGGACCTAATGTACCTTGTGAAAAACGGCGTACGCACACACATTCCTAGGCTGATGGTCGACATATCCAACCTCGGTCTGTCTTACATTAACTTCAACGAGGCTGCGGGCCTTAAGATAGGTGCGACAACACACTTGAGCGAGATCGCGGAGCATAACGTAACAAGAGGACGTTTCACCGTCTTAGCGGAAGCAGCTGAGAGAGCAGCATCCCCACAGCTCAGGAACATGGCGACAATCGGCGGAGACCTTCTCCAAGAAGTCTGGTGCTGGTATCTGCGCTACAACTACGACTGCTGGCGAAACGGGGGAACCATCTGCTATGGCGCAATAGGTGACAACAGGTTTTACCACAGTATTTTCGGCGGAAGACTCTGCTACGCAGTTCACCCTGGCGATGTTGCTCCAGCACTATTCGCCCTAAACGCCCGTGTCGTGATAATCGGCCCCGGCGGTGAGAAAACTTTAAGCATGGACGAGTTCATGCCCGGTATAGTTTTGGTCGATGGAAAGATAAAAGAAAACGTGTTAAGACGCAACGAAATATTAAAAGAAGTTGTTATACCAACGCCGCCTGCAGGTACAAAGTCGGCTTTCTACAAGATAGCTGAAAGGGGGTCTATTGACTTTGCGTTGGCAAGCGCGGCCGTCGTAGCCAACATCAGCGGCTCTACCGTCAACAGCATAAACATCGTGTTAGGCGGGGTTGACGTGAAGCCCAGACGTGCGAAAGCAGCCGAAGACTTCCTCAGAGGAAATACGCTCAACGAGCAGAACATCAAGCGAGCCGCCGACCTTGCCGTCCAAGATGCACAGCCACTCACCTTCGGCACCGGAAACGCGTTCAGAGTAGAGATAGCACGTGGCGCAGTAATAAAAGCGCTACAGAAACTGGCCTAAAACCGACCCATATGTCAGAAGAGCTTTCGATAACCGACATATATAAGAAGCATAAAGGATTCTGGGTTGCTTTACTGGTTACCGCAAGAGACGATAACGGTCAACCAATAAAAGGAAAAGTCGTCGGGGTCGACATCGACCGTTACAGGCTTAGACAGCAGACAACAGCCTATAAAGAATTATGCATTTTTTACGCAGGTGAGCCTGAATATCCACTACTAGTTTAAAGATTAGGACCCGCTGGAAACAGTTTCCAGCCTTGTTTGTCACGTTAAAAGGACGTGCGGATGCTACAAGGGAGTATCTTGCTCTACTTTCAACCACGTCTGAGTACTGCGTCATACCGCGTGTAGATGCTTACATGCTTGGGTATGTCGAAGCCATCTCCGATACGTTGACTGATATGATAACTAGACCAAATTATGTTACAACACTCGCATCTGTTAACAGTTTCATTGACGCCCCCCTGATAACCATAAAAGAGGTATCAATTGGCCGGTTAGCCGTCAAAAACCTCGAGTTCATAGCCTTTGACATATCTCAAGAAGCTAGGATAGACGTCATTCTAGGTAGAAATTTCTTAGAAAGAGTAAAAGCAAAAATAGACTACTACAACAAGATTATCGAACTTGAAGGCTAAACTTATCCTGGATTATCCTGCAATATTCATCTGCCGACTCAAAGGGTTAAACAACCATGTTAGGGAAGTACCCACGCTAATCAACTTAAGTTATACTAACAGCATCATCAACAAAACCACCGCCACAGAACTTGGATACCTAGAAACCACAGCAAGGTTCCAAGAACTTGAAGAGCTTTACCATGATAGTAAAATGAAATATTTTTTAACCTTGAAAGGCATAGAACGTGCGTACATACTTAGGCTAAAACAGGTGACGATAGGTAAAATAACACGCCGCAACTTTCCCGTTGCCGTGTTAGAAGAAGAACTCAACCCTCACCTACCCGTAGACATGATCCTAGGACTAGACTTTTTCAAAAATCATAGGGTTTTAATCAATATTAACCAGCAAAAAATCAAGATAATGTCTTCAACGAAAACGTGACATGGTTAGAAGACAGCTGAAAATCTGTAGCGCCTTCAAGCCAGACAGTCGATTGTAAAAGCTTTGAAATAGGTAGACATCTTACTCTACCCCATAATACTTTATTCTCAGCAACAAACATGGGTTTTGAATATGAATCCTTTACTTCATTTCCCGTAGTCAAGATATAAATATGGTTGGGTGCTAGCTCCTCCACCAATTGTTCAAGCACGCCTGTCTTTACATCAACATCTGACAAAGAAACATAAACGTATCTATGAGGTATTTTCATCTCTGCAACAACGCTTAAGATTCCGATTTTTTCATCAACCTTTTTAAGCATGCTGGAAGCACCTCCTTCACCAGCATATTCTTTTCTCAAATATTCTTCAACAATCTCCATCAACAGCTCCAAGTCAAGAGTAACACGTATCTCTTCATCTGTTTTTGTAATTTGAAGACGTCCTTTCAATGTCTCCAAAACATCGTTAACCATGTTGTCCGCTGCGCTAAAAAATGAAGAATCAAAATGTATTCTTGTCATGTTGCCCATTTTAGCGACTGCCTGTATCAAATAAGGAAAAAGCCCCAGAAGCACCTTTCTCCTCATCTCATACTCGTCGTTGTAGTTGGGCACGATTATACTATCTTTGCGTCAGCTAATCAATTTTTGCTTCAAATGACTGAGAGTTATTATCGTAACTGTTTTGTTAAAAAAGCCATCAGAGCTGGAAAGTCCTGCTGCAGAAGTAAGAGCATTTGCCATGCTATAAGCCGTCGCATCCACAGTATGGCTACGTAGAAAAATGTTTAACCCATCTTTTATGACCATGTCTTTTTGAACGGCTTCTTCCGCCATGGATGTTTTTAGCTTTCTTTGTCTTTGAAACTACTGAGGCGTTAACGGCGTTATCTCTAGGCTTGGATACTTTTTCAACACATCCGCAATCTGTTCAAATCTGTTAGGTTGGTTGGTGTTGGCTACAACAACCCAAGAGAGGTGTTTGTCCCAGCTAAGCCGCTTTCCAAAAGGTTTAGCAAGGGTATCCTTGAGAAGTATATAGCTCTGGCAGAGGGATACAGGCCGAGGGACAAAGATGTCTTCATATTTTTTCCATTAAGGACGGGAAGGTTGTCGTGCTCGATGATGATGGAAAAGGTTCTTGCATACGCTCAAAACGATATACTTGTCAAAGAAGTATGTGGTAGACAGGATTTGTGAGTTTGCAAGCCGTAGTGGAGGTTTCTCTCACCTATGGAGGTTTCAGCCGCAGAAACGCTCTCAGAGCCATCAGGGATACCGAGAAGATGGTTGAAGGGACTGTCAACTTAAGGTCATCCATGCTTTTCTAAAGCGGGGTTTAGTGTTTGAGAGAACGCCGAAGTTCGGAATAGTGGGTAGAAGAGGCAGCTGGAGGAAAAGCAGTTACTCTATACTGCATGAACCATATGTGGTATTTGACTTT
>JAWBRA010000051.1:0-7387 GCA_038844785.1 Candidatus Caldarchaeum sp. | reverse complement strand
ATCCATGAGACGTTTGGAGATAGGAATAGGGTTGAGAGGTGGTTTAGGAAGCTTAAGGATAGGACCAAGAGATTCTACAACAACATAAACTCAAAGACAGTAAAGAGTATAGAGGAGATAGCAGCAGGAATAGCCCTAACACATAACCTACTCCTAAGAACCCAAACAAGAGAAGGAGGCGTAATACCTAGTTGACAGTACCAACATTCCTTAAGAAGGCTTTAAAGCTCTCTGCTAACAAGCCGAGGATAGTAGTCGATAAGTCTCCGATACCTTAGGCCTGTATGTTGGGAAGCGTGTGTTGAGCTGTTTTATCCTTCTCTTCAGCTTGCTGAACCATGGCTCTATCGTGTTCCTCCTCTCTACCCTCCTCCCAAAGCCCAGAACCTTCACGGGCCATCCATACCATGGAGCCCTATCCCTGTAGACGGCGGGGTTATAGCCCACCTAACCTCCCATACCTGAGTTAACTTCCAAGTTACAGTTCCTGATTTTGAGAACGGCGGCTAGTTTTAACGAAACTTTTGAAACGTAAGCCATATTTCATTCTTTACAAGGGTTTTGCGGAGTGGGAGATACTGCCCAACACTTGGCTGCAAGTTGGAAAAGGGTGAGCCAGCGATCGGACGGCCAATAAGGCTTGGGGTTGAATTTACGAAGCCGCTCAAACTTCTCTTGCTCTGAGCAACATGAATGCTCTATCAAGCCTTCGCCTTTGGTCTTCAGCTATGCTTCTCAGAAGGTCGCGAACGAAGTCACCGCTGCATACATTGTTGTATGTTAGAATTAGGAAGTCGAAGATGTTTCGGAAGTCTTGTCCCCTAAGCATGATAGGAGAAAGTGTAAACACTCTAAGCCTTCTCACGAAGAGGTCGATACGGTTTTCGCCGTCAACGCTAAGAAGCCTGAGAACCGCTTGCACACCCCTCTCCGTAAGCTGAACCTCGCCCGTATCTGTCGAGAACTAAATATAGCCAGCACTCGTCAGCTCTCTTCTCACCTCTATGTAGTCTCCCTCCGCCCTGTATATCGTGGTTTCCGCTAACGAGCTGTTCGTGACCCCATTCAATCCATGCCGTCTAAACAAAAACAAAATCAACACCATTCTGTTCGCCTCAATCCTCTGCATTTCGGAACGCGATGCGATCTCAGCGTTGCTCATCATCACGTAATGACTTGCATTCCTGAATATAAATTAAGGGAGCAGGCCGAAAGTGGAACACCATCAATCACGGTGAACCTAAACATGCTATGACCCTGTGACACCCACTGTCTAATCTACTGCTATGAAGCCCATCCTAAGCCTTGAAACGGGTGACAACACCCACCTGCCTTGCGGAACCAAAAAATGTTTGAGTTGAGAAGCAAGCTCGTTGATGGCTTTCACAGCTGTTGTGACAAGCTTTGCAACCGTTTTCAGGAGTTTATTGGCGGGCATTGTTATGAGAAGACGACGCAATGTTGCAACCTAGGCTAAAGTCTATTTGCTGCGAATGTTTAAATAACTTGAGGTCATATGTTTTTTATGGCTAGAAAGAGTCTGTCAGTAAAAATTTCAGAAGCGTTAGAGCTTTCTGAACGGCTGAACAAATTGCTGAACACTCTATCACCTGAAATTCGTCAAGTAATCCTCAAACACATGCAAAGAAGGTCTATGCGCGGAAGGCGGAAAGCCAGCACCATTTTTAGGCGAGTCAGGCCAAAGCGGGCTGGGAGAAGGTCTGTCAGAAAGAAGGTGGCTAGGAAAGTTACAGGGCCTGCTGCAGAAGCCTAAACAACCGTCTGTCTACCGTTTCTGGAGAAAGATCGGGTCTAGGCCGGAGTGAAACGCTAGCGGTATGTCTCCTCAGCCATGTTCTTCATCTCTCCATGGTTTGCATGTGTTCTGAGGTTCTTCATGATTGCTTTTGAGCGGAAAGTTTAGGGATGAGGGAAACCGGTAATGTCCATCATGTATTACCTCGTTTCTGTCTTTGGTTTTGTTTAG
The DNA here is from genome assembly GCA_038844785.1 of Candidatus Caldarchaeum sp. Lineage (GTDB taxonomy): Archaea > Thermoproteota > Nitrososphaeria_A > Caldarchaeales > Caldarchaeaceae > Caldarchaeum. Next base: position 5,400 of record JAWBRA010000051.1, on the reverse strand, counting down.
TGAGGTTGCATAAAAATCAATCAACTGATTTCCATCAATTTTTTCCTCTACGCTAATAGGTTCCTTTCTTTTTATCTGGAAAACGTAGCCGAATCCATCCATGTCTATGACAGGGAACGGTCATAATACTCTCTGACTTCTGTCACTATGCGACGGCCCACCTCTAACAGGCGAGAGTAGTTTTCAATGAATTTACCGAAGGTTTCGGAATGCAAAGCAAGTCTATAGTTATCTATGAACGCTTCTCTTAAACTAGAAAACTTGTCTTAGATTTGTTCGGGGAATAACTGAGATATAAGACCCACCACCTCGTCAATTTTTCCTCCTAGACCAAATATTCTCCTCTTTAGTCTAGATAGCTCTTTCATAGATTCCTCTTCAGCAATTTTGGTTTGTGCTGGTAAGAATTTCGTCTGTAAAGCATCGTTCTGATGGAGAATGGACTTAAACTCTCTTAGCATACCCTCTAATTCAATAACGAGCCTCTCCAATTTGTAGAAGTTGTTTTTAAAGCCTGTTTTCTTTCTTCTATAATCTCTCTACGTCTTCTACGCTCATAGAGTCATACTTGCACTGGTCCTGCTACCGAAGCTATGCTAGCAGCTACACTAAGGATCATTAAAGCCACAGATATTGGGTCTGGGTCTCTACTGCGGGTTTGCTTCTTCAACTTAGTCAATCTATGATGGTGTCTTTTTATTGTCTTCCTGAACATCCCTGTGTTACTGGGTTTTCCTTCAACCCTGCGAAGCCAGCGGTTTTAGTCGAAGCCATAGCTACCGTTGTCTGTTTCGTAGGCAGCTGTCGTTTGTAGAAGTCATCTTTGAGTTTGCGGCCGGTTCTTCTTTCCCACTCCACAATAGGAATACCGTACTGAGCCTGAACACTATCCCTGTACCATTCAGGGATGACGTTAAAGGCACAGAACGGAATTATCCTCATATCAGGGGTCAAGTAGTGTATATCGCATCTTCTCAAGCGTTCCTCATCGTGGCTATACTTGTCTTTTTTCATGTACAGCTTGGCTCTGTTAACTTAAGCCATCATCGTCACCTGTCTTATGTTGTGGATTATGCTTGGCGTCTCGGGCTGGCTGAACAGATGGAAGACGTTAAACCACCTCCAAATATGCTCAAGACTTGCTTCTGCATGGGAAATGGTCGTCGAAGCTCTCGGCTCTATCCTTCAGCATCTGTACAGCCCTCTCCATAGCCTGGAACAGCCATTCCCCGAACCTGTACCTACGGTGTTCAAGGCCCAGCCTCAGACATGCTTCATCGTACCATGGGGCTCCATCGGTCCAAACTGGATGCTTACCGTAAGCCTCCACCAGCGTCCTAAGGAACATCTCAGCCTGCATGCCGTTCCTACTCCACGACAGCCTGAACCCCAGGGTTCTTATGATGAAAGGCTCGTAGGCAACCCAGACCCATGACAGAAGCCTCCTCACCACCACAGGTGTTTCACCCAACAGGAACATGGACACCCTACACCCAGCCCTGAAGAACTTTCTGAATCCTAGGAGCCTCCGAACCCAGCCCCAGACAGCCACACGACTCCCACCTACGAAAGGCTTAAGAACCCTTGAGACACATCTAAAGCCCAGGCCTAATGCTACCAGGTAAAGGCTGTAACATGGGAAAACAACCACAGTTCAAAAATCCGCTGTTATGCCAGCCACTGATATCCGCATAGTTGACCTTAACGAATCAAATTTGGATGACCTAATCTATGTATGTTCTTCCACTAGGCTTGAAGACCCCATTCATAGGAAGGGCGTGGAGATAAAGAAAGAATGGCTGCGAAAAATGCTTAGAGACTACGGGCCTGTCGCCAAGATAGCCTATTACAACGACAAGCCGGTCGCCCAAATTCTGTACTACGCAACGGAAGCAGACCCGACAAGTCCCAAGAAGGCGGGAGTACTCTTCCTTCACTGCGTCTACAACCCTTTCCCCGAGGCACAAGGCAAAGGCATTGGAACAGCCCTCATGCAAGCGCTTCTCGCAGATGCCAGGAACGGCAGCGGATGCTTGAAAGGCAAGCCCTGCTCCAGCATCGTCACTCACGCCTTCGACACCGGAGAGTTTCTGCCTCTGCCGCAGTTCTACAAGAAGATGAACTTCAGGCAGGTTGAAGAAGGAAGACCGGAGAACATGCATTTTGAGGTTAGCCAACAACATGAGAAAACTTCCCCTCGACTAGTCTCGCCCTCCAGCTGGTGGATACCAGCTGACTATAGACCTTTGTTTGAAGATAGGGGCAAGGCCATAATCTTCTACTCACCTGTCTGCCAGTTCTCCTACGCGTTCGCGATCAGGGCAGCTGAACTCTTGAAGGAAGTATCTCCAAACCTTCCGGTAGAGCTGGTGAACCTGTGGGACGAGCCTGAAAAGTTCATTAAAAGAGGGAGAAGCTGGCTCATAGTGAACGCTAGGGCCATAAGGGCGTGGATATCCGACAGAGAAGGGTTCCTGAAGGAGGTCAAAGAGGCTCTTTCAGAGTAGTTGGATCGGTTATGGACATAAAGCGAGCGCTAGGTCAAGGAGTTTGGCCATCTTTTTGGTCACGGCGGCCGCCACCATGTTGGTTCAACTAATCTCTTATGGGTCTCATGATTATTTAAGCGCTTAAAGCTTCCTCTATTTCTCTGCCAAGAATTAGCCTGATGTCGTGTTTCTCCGTCTCCGTCCTTAACTTCTCTACCAAAGTTTCAGGTGCAACGCCGACGGACAACACCACCATGAATGGTTTTTTACCGTATTTTGACGAGACCGCCTCAACTCTTTCAAGAAGCTTGGCTATCTCTCTATTCATTTCCTCCTCGTCCCTGAGCCTACTGGTTACCTCTCCTACGACCAAGGGGTCTTCGCAGAACATGTCTATCTCCAGTACCTCGCCGTCTTTCAGAACATATCCTCCGCCAACCCTGGCGTCTGGATACCCTAGCTCTTCGAGGAGTACCTGTATGTAGGCGTTTGCGTGCATCTCGTAGGTGACGCCGAGAGCGGAGCCGAGCTCGGCGAAACCCTTCGAAACCCTCTTCTCCAGCCTGTCAACCCTGCCCTCCAGCCTGTCAACCCTGCCCTCCAGCCTGTTGAACGCATACCTCAAATCCCTAACCTCCTCCCACAGCTTGTTCTGTCCCTCTCTTAGACTTCTTACTTCCTCCCACAGCCTGTTCTGCCCTTCCTCCAGCCTGTCTAAGCGTTTCAGTATCTCCAGTATGCCTATCCTGCCGGCCACAGCGTACCTGAACTCCTCATCCTCGTCGAGAAGCCTCAACAGCTCCCGCTTAAGGTCAACAGCCAACTCTACTCCCTCATCAACTCAGCAACCATGGTTAAAAATGTTTTTGTAGGCTGGCATTTCTGAACCGTTGCTGTTATTCGTTGATCATGCATGTCTCAAGCTGTTCCCTAAAGCCTTGTATTAACAAGACACGCGCACAATTCCTTTCCGCGCCTTCAACGTTATTCCGGAATGGTACAGGGATAGGGTTCAGGCTCAGTACGGCATTCCTATCGCGGAGTGGGAGAGGAGAACAGGCTGTAAACTGAAGGACGACTTCTACAAACGCCAGCTGCCTACAAAACAACCAGCAATTCCCACACCGTCAACTAAAACGGCCGGTTTCAGGGGACTCAAGACCCTACCAACCATTCAAGGCGGATCCGGAAAAGAAGAGGACTGCGGCTCATCCTGTGGTTGTAGCCATTAGACAACGATTAACGTTTAGTGTGCAGCCAGCGACTCAGGAATGGTATCTTTACTGCTGCCTCAGCATTTGAAGCGCTTCAGTTCTGGCCTTAAAGTTTTATAATAGTGCTTGCTGAATGACCGAGTGTGAGGTATACTGTTCAAGCAGGCACTTATGGTTTAAACATACAGACACATGCTTCTTTCTTGGAGAATGTTGTCGAGGATTTCAAGAGAGGTAAGCCTACTCTGCTCTCGGTCAAAAAAATTAAGGATGACGGTAGAACATATGTCTATTACTGTCACTACGGAGGTGGCCTAGGAAAGCTGAACATCTCCGTTTTCGAATGGTTTGTCACAAAGGGTGAAAAACTGCATGTCTTTTTTAAAGTTGTAAGTAAAGAAGATTTCATGAGATCTATTCCGGCAATACAATTCGATGAATATGGTGACAAGCCAAAGGCAATGGTCGAGAATGTCTCTTTGCATAACAATAAAGGTGTTCTAAGACTGATCGTCAAACAATTCTCGTCTGAAGGAGAAGTTTCTAAGGAGTTGATCGCCGAAAATCCTATCGTAGGATATGATCCCAGAGGTGTAGAGATGGTGGATGGGAGATACGCTGGGACACCTTACGTACAGTTCGGTATAGCGGGTAAAACATTTCGCATATATCACAACCACGGCAAGACGCGATTCGTTATAGCAAGTGGAAGAAACTTCTACACGATTAAGCATGTGGAGATAAGCAGCACCCAGCTGAAACTTCACTACTTGAAAAAGGAGGGCAAGCTTAAGGTCGTCACCACAACAATAGAGTTACGTCATTAGAAGAAACACAACAACCTAATATGTAGCTTAACTGCCGATGAGGACTGTACTCAACCTCAGAGATGTCTTATACGGTGCCAGCTTTTCGACAAATAATTCAGTTTGAACAAAAACGGCAGATCCCGGCAAGCTAGCTTGTTCTCGATACATTTAGGACGGCTCGATAATCCAAGAGAACGACGGCGCATCACATGAACATAACTCTTAAGTTTTAATTTCAAGATCATTAACTTCATTATATGATGTTCTGCCACTTCTAACAATAACCCCTATCGAAGCAAGTCAGCTCAAGAAGAAAGAACATGTGTCTGCTTTGTCGGAGGCTGGCGTTTATAGAGGTCGTCCTTATGTTTACGGCTTGTTCTTCTGTCCCGCTCAGCCATAGGTATCTGCCTTGATAGTCATATGGAAGGTTGAGGTTGACGACGTGATACAGTGCTCTTACCCTTCTTTACGACGTGACAAGAAGGTTCTCCCCCCGTTGATGTCGAATGCTCTGAAGTGTTGGCTTGGATGTGCTAAGCTTGCTAAACGGCCTTTTCGTGGACGAGACGCGTTATTTGTCCGTCGAACACAATTCCTTTCTTTCCTTGGTTTCAAGCTCTGGTAGTGTTTTGTGGAATAGCTTCGAGGTCGTGGACGGCTCTTCTAAGCTCGTCTGAGCCGAAAGCTGGGTTGTAGCGGAGGGCGTTCGCCAGCTCGTAGATCAGTAGTTGTGGTGCGACGATGTCTACCTCACCAGCCTCATACTTTGTTTTAACTGCCAGAGCCTGCATGCTGTACTTTTCTTTGGTGAACCATTTCACGACCACGGAAGCGTCCAAAACTATTTTCTCAGCCTGCGCCATTTTATCACAACCTCGGAGCCAG
>JAWBRA010000050.1:0-7919 GCA_038844785.1 Candidatus Caldarchaeum sp. | reverse complement strand
ATGACATATATGTTAACGTGTATGGTTTTTATAACCATACATGCCAGCTGAGAAAACGTACCGGCCTCTCTCTTGCAGGGGTTCTTAGATGTTGTCATGCTGGTTGGCCTCCAGCCAAACCATCCCCCCTATTTTTCCCCTTCCTTAAATGAGGTGGTTTATGATTGTTTAAGGGGCCGACGCGCCATGAATACTTGGGCAGGGAAATCTTCTCCTTCGGCGTATGTTGGTCGGATGCGGTAACGCTGGAGTAGCCAGACTCACAGAGTTTTAAAAACTTTATACATATATTTGTCGGACATGTCAAGCCCGACAAAATCCTGTTGAAAGCCTCCGTCACCGCAACGGGCCATCTCCATCCAGTTTTGAGAATAGGCTCGGGTGAAGCAGGTGCCCGGGTTAGGGTTGCTCAAGCTCAAGGGATCGAAGAAACAGCTCTGCGAAGCCTTGTACCGCGAACCGTGTACAGGCGTTAAGGGCGATGTAACCCTCCCAGTAATGCCCAGCTTCAACGGCATGCTTCAAGGCAGGTCCATCACAGACCTCAGCCTTTCAAAGCTTGTCAGAGGCCCGCTTCTCAACACGCGGGTCTTCGACCTAGACAAAGCCCAGATCATAGCATTGGACGGCTCTGTCTTGGGCAGCGTCACTTTAATCCTTTCGGCGCCAGGTTATCACGTAACCCAAGCCGCCTAGTAGAACTCCGGCTGCAAGAACGAAGATGAAGGCAATTATCCATGTCGGGTATCCCAACGGAATTCCGTAGAAGATGTTTGTATGTACTTGCCCTGCGTTCCAGCCTCTGCCGCCAACCTCTGGGGGAAGCATCGCCGCACCTGCCAGGTAGCCTCCCACCATCATAAGCCAGGTCGCGCCCAACACCCCTACGTTCATCAAAATTAGGTGAAGCCAGGCAAGCTTACTTGCTATCCCAGTGTAGGTCTTCCCGAGGACGTTTTCGATGTAGTGGTAGAAGAGAGCGGTGACGGCCACGCCCATAACCCCGACTATCAGGTAGGTTGTGTAGCCGACAGTAAACCAGTTTCCCGCGCTGCCGAAAGCGATAACTCTGCTGAACTCAGGCTTCATTAAGCCGAGCTGGCCAACAACCCAGAACAACGTCACAGCCGTCGCCAAAGCTCCTTGGACAATAGCTGCGGTTATAAACCTTGTAGCCCACTTGCCTTTTACCACGGTCTGTGCCATGCTGTACGTATCAACTCGCTTTGATAAAAATTATTGGCTACAGTTTTGTACTTTTGTGTGTAGATGCAGACATGCTACTAAAGGATTTAAAAAGGCGGTGCGAAGTATGCGTTGGGCCCGTGGCCTAGAATGGATAGGGTGTCGAACGCCTACAGGCGATTCCGCAGGCAATGCATGGCCTTCATCTAGGTTCTCAGACACTGTCAGATGTCGGGCCTCCCAGCCAAACTCTCCCCTTTTTTCTCCTCTTTAAGCTTTATATATCTAACTAATGTTTCTTTTTTGGGCCCGTAGCTCAGTGTGGACAGAGAAGATATTATGTAAATAATATCTCTGCATCTTCGGCCTCCGGAGCCGAAGGCCGTGGGTTCAAGTCCCACCGGGCCCGGTTCGCATTTTCAGCCTTCTCTCATGATATATTCGGGTTTTGGCTGGAGTATGTGTGGAAGGCTGGCTACTTGATGTTTGTTTAGATAACGGTAACGGCGTTTTCCTGTGGCTGAGGGGTAAATGCGGCGTGGTGAAAAGGGCTGTTGGCTGGAGAGCGAGGCTGTATGCTGCAGGGCCCTCGGCCGTTCTCCGAGATGTTGCGAGGACGCTTTCCGACAGGTATGAGGTCAGGCCTGTTGTGAAGAGGGTTCCCGACGCCGGCTTCGTCGACGCTTTGGAGGTTTTTACACCGCCCGCCGAGAAACGCTGGCTTGCAAATGTCATCGCAGAGAGATGGGGCTGCCTCGGCGTAAAAACCTACAACACCGACATACCTCTGCTCCAAGAATTTCTCTACGAACACGGTTTGACGCCCACAGCCTACGTTAAAATCCACGACAACATTCCAGAGCCGGCGGAAGACGTCAACAACCTTTTCTACGACACATCCTTCCTCAGGGTTGCGTTTTTGGATGTGGAGGCTGAGGCTTCAGGACCTCTGCCCAGGTTTTCCGACAGGCTTAGATGTGCAAGGGTGAAGATGGACGGGGATGAAGCAACGCTGGATGGATGTGAGGATGAAATACTTCATAATCTGATGAAGCTGTTGAATGAATGGGATGTGGATTTTGTCGTCACCCACGGCGGAGACGGTTTTCTAATGCGATACCTGCGGGAGAGAGCTTCAGCCAACAACGTCAAGCTGTGTCTAGGCCGTGGAGAAGACCGGGTTAAAAGCTCGAAAAGCTTCTCCTACATCAGCTATGGAAAGGTTTACCATAGGTTTGGCGGATACAAGCTCAACGGCAGGCTTCACATAGACGCCGACAACTCTATGCTCTACGGCGAGACAGGGCTTGAAGGCGTGCTGGAGGTTGCGAGAGTTGTAAGCGTGCCAGTCCAAGACACAGCCCGCTACACGATAGGCAGGTGCATGACCTCTCTACAGTATCGTCAAGCCTACCTGAACGACGTTCTCATACCTTCCGAGCCGGGGAGGCCTACGTGCATGACCGCGGCCGAGCTTGTTACAGCGGACAGGGGCGGTTGGATTCTCGACCACAGGCCAGGTGTTTACTGGAACGTCGGCGAGCTTGACTTCCACAGCCTCTACCCAACGCTGATGCTCAAACACAACATAAGCGGCGAGACCGTTAACTGCAAGTGCTGCGAAGGCAGCGACATACCCGAGCTGGGATACCACGTATGTAGAAGATGGCGTGGAATAGTGCCCTCGGCTGTTGAAATGCCTTTGAAGAGAAGGCTGGAGTACAAGAGGCTTTACATGGAGACGGGCTTAAAGGTTTACAAAGCTAGGTCTGACGCCCTCAAATGGATACTCGTCACATCCTTCGGCTACCTCGGCTACAGGAAGGCTAAGTTCGGAAGCCGTGAGGCCCATATGGCTGTCTGCGCCCTAGCCCGAGACACCTTGCTGAAAAGTGTCAAAATAGCTGAGGAAAAAGGGTTTAAGGTGTTGCACGGCATCGTAGACTGCCTCTGGGTCTGGGGGAGGGATGCTTGTGAGGAGGACTACAGAAAGCTGGGAGAGGAGCTGGAGAAGAGGCTGGGCCTACCGGTAGGCTATGAAGGAACCTATAGATGGATAGCCTTCCTCCCCTCACGCACCCATCCCGGAAGACCAGTCAACAACAGGTATTTCGGCGTCTACGCAGACGGCCGTCTAAAATTCAGGGGAATCGAGCTGAGGCGTAGGGACACTCCGCCTTTAGCCAAGCAGATGCAGAGGGAGCTTCTTGAAAAGCTTGCCGAGGCTAGGTCGCCGGAAGAGCTTCAGCGCAAAGTATCAGAATGTCTAGGAATATTCAACGAGTATCTTAAGCTAGTTTACTCGGGTGCGGTTGGGCAAGAGCTGTTGACGGTCGTCAAGAGCTTGGGCATGTATCCGAAACATTACACGAAAAGGTTGAAGCACGTGACTGCGGCCAAAAAGCTAGAACAGGCTGGCGTAAAGCTTTCACCAGGGCAGCAGGTTGCCTACGTAGTCAAACATAACAGCGCAACACCGCTACAGCTTTTAAACGACCAAAGTTATGAAGAAGAATTCTATGCTTCTTTCCTACGACGCTGCATGGAGACCGTTCTACAGCCTTTACTACTCGAGCTCAGTGGATGACGCTAGCGTCATAAAGTCCTCCGGCTTCACCAAAGCGTCAAAATCAGGGGATAGCTGCCTGTTTTCCTCTAAAACTTTTCTGGTAAGGTACCAGAAGGCATAGGGTAGCGATGTCCTGCTTCTGTTGTTCATAGGAACAACGAGGTCAACGTTTGCGCATATGTTGTCCGTGCTGCACATGGCTATGACAGGTATCCTCGCAATCCTGGCTTCATCAAGAGCTTGAACGTCATACCTTGGGTCGGAGATTATAACAAGGTCGGGCTCCATATAGTTCTTCAACGTCCTGTTGGTAAACATGCCGGCGGCCATCTTGCCTGCGATGGCAACGGCCCCCGTCAACTCTGCGAACTTTTGAACGGCTTTCATTCCGAAAACATGTGTCGAAACAGCCACCACCTTATCCAGCGGATAGTAGGATATCATGCGTGCGGCAAGGTTAAGCCTTTCCAGTATTTTTTTGACGTCGAAAAGATATACTCCGTCGTAGCGCATTCTGAAGATGAACGGCTCCATATGCTTTACCTTAATCCGGGAACCGACGTGGACATTATATTTTACTAGCTGTTCAAGTATTTCCGCTTCCTGCTCAGCCGTCAAAGTCAATCCATTTCCACCTCCTGTAGTTGAAGACCGCTGTCGCTGTGGTAGATTCTAAGAAGCTCATTGGCCTTCGCCACCCTTTCACCTCCAACAACTCCTGCCTTAATAAATTTGCTTCTCAACCCCACCGCCAGATGGGATAGAAATGCGTCGCACGTCTCACCTGACCTGTGGGATACAACACGTATGATTCCATGGCGTTCGGCTTCTACCGCTGCCTCTATCGTATCGGACAGCGTGCCCACCTGGTTAGGTTTGAGAATAACGGCTCTCACGGCACCAAGTTTAGCTGCCTTCCTCACGAGCTCAGGCCTTGTCACTATGAGGTCGTCCCCGCACACTAACAGCTTCGGAAAAGTTTTACACAGAAGGGTGAAAGATTCAAAATCGGACTCCTCGAACGGGTCTTCAACGTACGTAATTCCATAACGCTCCACCAAACTAGCTACGTATTCCATCTGCTCCTTCACGGTTCTTTTCTCACCTTTGTTTCTGTAGACATACAGCTTTGTAGACGTGTCGTAAAGACTTGAAGCGGCTACATCTAGGCCAAGCCCCACCGAAAGCCCCTTCGAAGCATCCACCACAGACTCAAGGGCGGAAACATCGTCGAGGGGCGGTGCATAACCACCCTCATCACCCTTGCCTCCCCCGTATCCACCAGCCTTCTTTAATAGTATGTTTCCAAGCCTTCGATGGACTTCTATGTTGGTTTTCAAGGCTTCTTCGACTGTCTGTGCTTTGGCTGGGAAAACCAAGAATTCCTGGATGTCGGGCGAGCCTGCGCCGGCGTGCGCTCCGCCCCCCAACACGTTACCAAGCGGCAGAGGAATCGCTGGTTTCATCCCTGAAAGCTCGGAGATGTACCGCCATAACGGTATGTTCTTTAAACGTGCTGTTAAAGCAGCGGCGCACGCTGATACGGCGTAGGCTAGGTTTCCACCTATGTTTGAAAAGTTATCTGTACCGTCGGCCTCCTTGAGCATCGAATCCATCCCCTTCTGGTCCGCAGCGTCAAAACCTATTAGTCTATGTTTCAGTTTTCCCGTGAAGGCTTCTAAGGATTTTCTGACGTCGTTTGACGGAAACGGCAGAGCCTCTCTGCTTCCCCTGCTTTTGCCCGAAGGCGCTGACGCCTTCGCGGATATTTTTTCAGACCAGAGCTCGACCTCCACCGTTTCCGACCCCCTGCTGTCGAAAACCGCCATAGCTTTAGCGTCGGTTATCTTGTAAGAGGCCGTCAACGCTGTCCAGCTCCCGCAGCCATGTATTTTTGTTGAAACTCCAAGAGCTCATCCATCACGTTTACTGCTGAGATAAACATTCTTCGGCAGCAATATCTCTTGAAACCTAAGCTATCCAACACGTCGCGCGGATGCTCTCCCGCCTGGACTCGAGCCCTGTACTCATCCCATTTATGGGCGATGACTCGGCCGCAGCTGAAGCACCTTATCGGAAACATCATAGAATGTTTCACCTGTAGCTCTTCTGCCTAAAACGTCTGGCGCTTCTTCTGTTAGGTTTCTTAGGCTCTGCCTGACGTGGGTCGTCCACCAGGAGATATCTATCGTAGCCCGCGATGACGCTCCTTCCCTCAGGTGTTAGAGCAGCAGCTGCTTTTGAAATTGCTATGGCTGCAGCATCCGCTGAAGAAGACACTCCACCCCCTCTCACGTCTATGTGGAAGTCGTGGCTTTTCCAGAACTCGGGGAGCAGTTTTAAAGGCGTCAGTATCTTGCTTCTAAAAAGCTCGCCGAAAAGATGTAAAGGTGTCTTGTTTACGAATATGTTCCCTTTCCCAGGTTTGACGAATACTTTTGCGACCGAGGTTTTGCGACGGCCTACAAAGTGTTGAGTGACTTTTTTCACGTCCTTCCACCTCTCAACAGCTTAGACAGCTCTTCTAATGTGATGTATCTTATGAACTTGCCTGACCTGCTTACAGGCTTACCCAGCTTAGCATCTTTGAACTCTATCACCTCCCCCGCGGGCTGCATACCTCCCCTAACAACTTCAAGCCTTTTTGCCGCATCCCGTCCCTTTGCCTTTCGCCGGGGCAGCATCCTTATCACAGCATACCTCAGTATGGCTTCAGCCTTTGTAGGATACCATACAGTTATCTTCTTATGGGAGGTAAGCTGGCGTCTCCGTCTCAGCATCAGGTAATGTTCTAGAATCGAGGACTTCGTGCCTGTAATCACCGCTTTCTCAGCGTTGTATATTTTTACCCTATGGCCTTTGAGCAAAAGCTTTGCGACGTATGAGGCGAGCCGGCCGAGCCTGTAGCCTTCAGCGTTCACTACGTATGTTTTCTCAGCCAATTATTCTCACCCCTGAGCCGTCACTAAACTCTTTGAGAAAATCCTCCAAAAGTAGAGCTCTTCCGCCGGCGGCCATGATCTTCCTTAGAGCCGGCCGGGAGAAGCTGAAGGCTCCCACAGTCAGTTTTTTGGTCAACACACCATGCCCTAAAACTTTTCCTGGGACGAAAACTACATCGTTTTGCTTTGCATGACGTTGTATACGCGATAGGTTAACTTCTCTCATCATCCTTCTGCTTCTCTTTAGTTCCTTGAGAAGCCTTTCTCTGAAACGTGATTTTGCCGCAAACTTTCTCACAACGATTTCAAATCTTTTAGTACCATTCACCGCCGACAACCTCCTTAAAGGCTTTCTCAAGCATGGCTACTTTCACCTTTATTATCTTCACAGCCTCCTCCAGCATTCTTCTAGATGGTAGGAAGCCGTAGCTTTCGACATACATGTATTTTTTGCCGTTTTCCTCATAAAGTGTGGCTATTCCGGGCGTCCATTTCGAGTGTTTCTTTCCCTTTCCAAGCCTTACGTAGAGCTCAAGCTCCACCCTCTGTCCAGGTGCTAAAGAGACTATGGGAATGTCGCCGTTAAACGGGGCTACAACCCCCTCCCGTTTCTCCGGAGCTATGTCGCGTGAATAAATCGTTATGGGTGTTTCGCTAGCCTCAGCTCTAAGCGTAAACCTAACAACACATCTCTCACATCCAAGCTTGCTTTGGCAATCACATTCCTCGGGTAAACGGTAGTTATCCAAATCGGTTATAAAAGGTATGAGGGATATGCGGTGAGCCAACACCTCGTTTGGCATGTTTGACGAATTCTCGATTACGAGAACTTCCTCTACAGCCATGGTGGGGACTTCTCTGATGATAGTTCTCCTTATAGCGTTCGCTAGATGGTGGGGGACTTGGCTTACCTCTATTGTGATTGATTCGCTGGTCTCGGCTACTATCTTCAAGCCTTTTTCCTCTGCTGCCTGCTAGGGTTTCCGGGTCTTTTACATTATTTAAACCCTCCGAGGCTAAGAAAAAGCTGGGAAAGCTGGCCAGCTTCTAGGTGGAGCGGAAGCTTAACGATATTATTAGATGGTTGGTTTATATCTCTTTTTTCTTGGTTTTTCCTTATTGTTCTGTTACAATAGGGGCATCTATCCCTGTTCTCGTATGTTTTATGGCATACGCTGCAGAATGACTGTCCCCTGTCATACTGTGGCTGAACACCTGACGGT
>JAWBRA010000049.1:0-8012 GCA_038844785.1 Candidatus Caldarchaeum sp. | reverse complement strand
AGGCTTTCATCAAAACCTATGTTAGGGAGGCTGTGTTGGAGCCAGTTTTGTTTAAGGACATTCCGCTGCACTTTAGAGATGTTGATGTTCTCTTAATCGAGTCGATTATGCAAAACTTCCTCACCAATCCCGGAACCTACCTTTCAGTTGACAGCCTTTCACGGGACATGAAACGTGCTAAGACAACGATTTACAGATGCTTGTTCTACCTTGAAGCGTCGCTGCTCACACGTCGTGTCATGAACTTCAGGCCATCAACTCGTTCGGTTTCACGGAAGCTTGCACGGATATATCCCTATCATCCAGTGCTCATGCTTCCCTACAACCCTTCTGATGACAAGTATGCTGAGAGCCTTGTTGCTTCGACGTTGCAGGCGAGGTATTATTGGCGTGAGGATGGGAGTGAGGTTGATTTTCTGGTCAACAGAACTCCTGTTGAGGTAAAGTATGTGGGTGAGGTTAGGCAAGATGACCTTAGGTCGATTAGGCGTTTCATGGACAAGTATGGCTCTAATAGTGGTGTTGTTGTGACGAAAAATAAAGAGGGGGTTGTTGACGGAGTTCGGCTTGTTCCTCTTTGGCTACTCTGCCTACGTGGAGGTGTTTGAATGGTTGTTGATGTTCTTTCTCGTGAAAACGGGGTTGTCCAAGCCGACATATCCGTATTGTATTGCTGGCTCTGGGTTGCCTACCCTCTCCACCACAGAGACAACCATCTTGACGACTTCATCCAGCTTCATGTCGGGCCTGTACTCGTTCTCGATTATCTCTAGGGCTTTGTCGCTGTTCATGCCCACTGCGAAGGCGTCGCCGTTGAAAGCTGTGCCGCTCGGGTCAACCTGGTAGAGCTGGACGCCGAGCTTGTCAACGCCCGCTATGATTACAGCAACGCCCTGAGGCCTTACAGGGTAGAGGGTGTAGCCGTGGAAGTAGCTGCTCACAGAGTCGACAATGGATCCGACGTCCATAGGAGCGTCGAACAAAAGCCTGTGCCGCTGGACCTCGACACGCATGTAGTCGACCACCCGGTAGAGGTCGCTGATGTATCCGGACCCAGTTACGCCCACGTGGTCGTCGATTATGAAGACTTTGTCGCTAGGCCTCATCAACTTCCTCGTCGGCTTTACCATGCTGGCAACGATTGCGAAGGATGGGAACCGAAGCCCTAGGCTTATGGCTCCACGCATCACTGCTTCGAGAGCTCTGTCGACGAGGGTCATCCTGCCCTCAGGGCCGTAGAAGATCTGGAACCTTGAAGGGTCTACGCCCATCTTCAGCCACCTTTCACAGGTATTGCGAGAACGTCGACGCCGTTGCCTGAGCCTGGGTCTCGTTGCATGGCTGCCTCGACAGCTTTAACAGCTATGCTCCGTGCTTCCTCCAGCCTTAGGTTGGGTGTGTAGAGGCTTTCGAGAACACCGTATGCGACGGGGGAGCCTGAGCCTGACGAGACAAAGTCCTCAGCGACCATCGAGCCGCTCATGTCGCTACTAAAGACGTGGGGCCCTTCATCGTCGACTCCCGCAACTATCAGCTCAGCGAGGTAAGGAATATAGTTACGCATGCCGCTGTAGAAGAGGTTGGCTATTAGCTTCGACGACTCCGCTACCGACAGCGGGTAGCCGCGTTTCAAAGCTATCAGCTTTCTCTCAGCTCTGACGACGTTGACTAAGTAAACCGCGTCTGAGAGAAGACCTGCCACGGCAACGGCCAAGCTGTCGTCAACCTTCAAGATCTTCTGCGTGGTCTTCGAAGCTATGAAGAAACCCTTGCTAGCTCTTCTGTCCGATGCAAGAACTACTCCGTCGACCGCTTTCAAACCAACTATCGTGGTCATGTTTTCTCGTAGATAATGGATTTTGGAGGGGTTTAGCGACTGTTTTACGGCGAAGTCGGTCACATCTATGCAGCTATGTTGAACAGTGTTGCTGTCATCGCTTTCATAGGTGTTTCGGTTGTGTCGGCGAGGGCCAGCTCGTAAGCTTTCCGTAGTATGGCTATGGCCGCTCGAGCTGCTTTCCTGTTGCTTACGTTGCTGTCAACCCTGAGCCTACCGTTTTTAAACCTGAGCGTGATACGCACCGCACCATCCTGAGAAATCCATCGGAGCGTGTGAGCGCCGTCCTCAACGCTGTATCCCAGCCACCTCATATCCTCAACCCACCGACCTCTGAGCGCCACCACCCCAGCCAAAACCAACCCCACATCGTCCACAACAGTGTTGACGAGTGCATGGCTGGGCTCCTGCTTTTTTTCTGACATAAGACGGCGGGCCTTTCCGCTAAGTCTGTATCCACGCTCGGTTTTGTCGACTAGTCCGTATTTTTCAAGCCGTTTGAGAATTCTGGAGAGCTTTTCCTGATGTATGCCGAGGACACGCCGCATGCCTGTGAAGCTCATGTCTCCGTCTAACGCTGTCGAAAGCGTTTTCAGAACCTCCTCCTCGCTCTCCCGAACTTCCACGGACAGGTCGTCGCGCATGCCGGCTCGACGCATCATCCGAAAACCACTTATTAACCCATTGCAAACTACAAAATGTTAGACTGCTGTCAGCACATAACCTGCCACAGGGCCTAACAGGATTTTTCTGATGGATATTGGGGTGTAGCCTGACGTTTCTATGGCTTTCACAGCTATCGTTGGCTTGCTCACGATGGTTGTAAGCGTAGCGTTTGGACAGGAGCGACGGATGGATGTGAATGCTTCCGTGTAGAACTTCGCAGGTTCTTTAAGCCTCATCCTTACACCGAAAGGCGGGTTGCAGACAACCTTGTCAACATCATGTTCCAGGAATTTTTCAAGCGCTAAAACATCGCCCACCATGAATTTTACCGTTTCACCAAGCCCCGACTGCGCTAAGCTCGATTGAGCAACCGCTATTGATTTCGTAGAAATGTCTAAGCCCGTTATCTCAAGCCTTTCACCAACTTTCTCCATTTTATGAAGAGCCATCCTGCATCGTGCAGCAACCTCAGGGTCGATGAACTTGAGCTTCTCAAAGGCGAGCACGCCGCGTCTCAGGCCTGGAGAGACACATAACCCGTACAACGCAGCTTCAAGAGGGATTGTTCCGGAGCCGCAGAAAGGGTCTAGAAGGGATTGGCTGGGTTTCCAGCCTGAAAGTCTTACTAACGCGTTGGCGATGGTGGGAGAGAGAGCGGCTCTATGATAGCCAGCTCTATAGTATCTTCTGTGTAGTGATTCGCCCGTGGTGTTTACGCTTATCAACAGCTCGCTGTTCCTAAGGATTGCGCAGATTTCAACGTCTGGTTGTCTGAGGTCCACTTTCAGCCTGACGCCAGTGGCTGCTTTGTAGGATTCTATCACTGCTTTGCCGACAGCAGCAGCGATATCCAAGCTTGTGAATGAATGAACGCCTATCCGTTCAGCCCTGACGGCGAAGCTCTGATCTCTTTCGATAACCCACGTGTAGTCGAGGGATTGAGCTAGCGTCTCAACATCCGACAATCCCTCTACCTTGTCCTTAAGCAGCATCAGGAAAACTTTGTTAACTGTCTGGCCGCCGTAGTTTAGCTTCACACAATCCTCGAGCGAGCCGTCGAAAAACACCTTCTCCACGTCACGCTCAGCTTCTATGTTTAACAGCTTTGAGATTTCAGAGGCTGCGACGTCCTCGAGACCAGAGTAGGTTGTTGCGAAAAACTTCATCCACTATATGGTTCAGCGAGATAGATATAGAGTTAACCAAGATAGTCGTATGCGATTGGGGGTGTGAACTCTATGAATTCATCGCTTAGCACAGTTTTGCGGAGGATTTCGGCGGCTAGCTCGAATTTCGAATGTTTATAGTTTTCCGGACCCATTTCATTCTTCAGCTTCTCCAAAACTTTGCTCAGCTCTTCCTCGAAGACCTGCGGCGTTACCCGGCGGCCGTCTGAGAGGGTTGCTCCATGCTTAACCCATTGCCATATCAAGGCTCTGGCGATCTCGAAGGTTGCGGTGTCCTCCATCAGATAGTTTATAGCCACACAGCCGTTCCCCCGCAGCCAAGACTCCAGATACCTAAGCCCAACCTCCATGTTGGCCCTCATCCCTTCCGCTGTTCTCTCGCCTTCTGGGATTGTAAGCAGGTCTTCAGCGGTTATTGTAAGGTTGTCATGGGTTACGTGAAGCTGGTTGGGGCCCGGCATGTGTTCAAGGAAGAGGTTTTTCACCAAGGGAACGAGGTCTGGATGCGCAACCCAAGCACCGTCGAAGCCCTGTGATATTTCCCTCAGCTTGTCCTCCCTGACTTTGGAGAAAGCCTTCTGCTGCGCCTCCGGATTTCCTCTTATCGGAACCTGAGCAGCCATGCCGCCTATCGCGTATGCACCCCGTCTATGGCATGTTTTGACGAGAAGAAGGGCTGCGGAGCGGAGGAAGTGTTTGTCCATTGTGAGGAGACTTCGGTCGGGCATCAGATAACGCGGGTCATGTCCAAGCCTTTTGATGAAGCTGAAGATGTAATCCCATCTGCCGAGGTTGAGGGCTGTGATGTAATCCCGCAGCATGTAGAGGATTTCATCCATCTGGAAAGCGGCTGTAATCGTTTCGATCAACACGCTGCATTTTATCGTGCCATGAGGTAGGTTGAGCGTTTTCTCGGCGTCAGCGAACACCTCAGCCCACCAACGGGCTTCACGATAGCTTTCGAGCTTGGGAAGATAGAAGTAGGGGCCCGTACCCCTCCGCCTCAGCTCCTCATAGTTGTGGAAGAGATAGAGGCCGAAGTCAAACAAGGCTGCTGGAGCGGGAGAACCGTCGACTAACATGTTTTTCTCGATAAGATGGAGGCCGCGTGGCCTTACCATGAGAGTGGCTGTTTTCTCAGCAAGCCTGTAGAGCTTGCCCTCGGGGCTTCTGTACTCAATTGTGCGTCTCACGGCGTCGATGAGGTTGAGCTGACCCTGAACCGTCGACTCCCATACGGGTGAGAAAGAGTCCTCGAAATCCGCCATGTATACATCGGCTCCCGAGTTTAACGCGTTTATCATCATCTTCCTGTCCACGGGCCCTGTTATCTCCACGTGTCTGACCTTGAGGTCGTGGGGAATCTCGCCCACACTCCAGCTGGAGCTTCTCACCTCAGACGTTTCGGCTGGGAAATCAAGCCTCTCGCCACGCTTAAGCCTAGCCGTCAAATCCATGCGTTCTTGCAAAAGACGCTGCAGACCCAGGCCGTGACGTTTTATGAGGTCGGCGACAAATTCTAGGGCTTCACGGCTTAGGACTTGTTTTTGCTCTGACTGAGGCTGCTTTTTCAACACAACTGATGACAATAAGTCTTCGCCCCGTTGGTCTTGCTCATGAAAGATTTGATTTAAGCTTTTTAGACGAATTGGCTGTTTTCGGTGGAGTTTGTCAACGCCGTGATCGTTTCCCCGCCTTCTATCGTCATCAGAACTTCGTCGTAGTAGTTGACGCCCACAAAGCGCTGGTGTTTGAAGCCTCTGAAGCCTTTTTTCTCCAGCTCTATTTCCTTCGACTGGAAGCTGGCGTAGGCCTCCACACCCCGCTCTGCGATGTTTTTTGCAAGCTC
The DNA here is from genome assembly GCA_038844785.1 of Candidatus Caldarchaeum sp. Lineage (GTDB taxonomy): Archaea > Thermoproteota > Nitrososphaeria_A > Caldarchaeales > Caldarchaeaceae > Caldarchaeum. The sequence goes on along the minus strand of JAWBRA010000049.1, from coordinate 2,473 downwards.
GAACATGGATGCGTTGAGTGTGTGAAAGCCCGCGAGGGTGATGAACTGGAATTTGTAACCCATCTGCCCCAGCTTTTTGTTGAACTCAGCCAGCGTTTCGCCGTCAAGAAGTTTGACCCAGTTGAAGGAGGGGGAGAGGTTGTAGGCCAGAAGCTTGCCGGGATATTTTCTATGGATTGCGTCGGCGAACTGTTTCGCCTCCTCTAAAGATGGCTGAGATGTCTCAAACCAAAGCATCTCAGCGTAAGGCGCGTAAGCCAGACCTCTGTCGATAGCCATCTCAATACCGCTCCTTATCTCGTGATATCCCTCCTGGGTTCTGACGCCTGTCAAATACTTTCTGTCTCGTGGGTCGGCGTCGCTTGTCAGATACTGAGCGCCTATCGCATCCGTTCTGGCGATTATTATCGATGGTACGCCTAGAACGTCGGCCGCCAGTCGTGCTGCTATGAGGATGTTTATGAACCGTTTAGTAGGGACCAAAATCTTGCTTCCCAGGTGGCCGCAGCGTCTTTCGCTGGGAGACTGGTCTTCGAAATGGACTGCAGCCGCGCCAGCCTCTATCATCGCTTTCATGAGCTCGAAGGCGTGTAACGGGCCTCCGAACCCGGCTTCGCCGTCCGCCACAATTGGTGCGAGGTAGTCGATGTGGTTGTTTCTTTTCTCGAGATGCTGTATCTGGTCGGCGTGTTGAAGAGCTTTAGCTATTCTCATGATTAGGTGGGGGGTGCTGTTGGACGGGTAGAGTCCTAGGTCGGGGTACATGTTTCCCGAAAGGTTGTTGTCAGCCGCGACCTGCCAGCCGCTTACGTAGATTGCTTTAAGGCCTGCTTCAACCAGCTGGATTGCTTGGTTGCCTGTCAGAGCGCCGGCCGTCAATATGTAGTCAGAGGTGTGGAGCATCTTCCAGAATTTCTCTGACCCTAGGCGGGCTATCGTGTAGTCTATCTTCCAAGTGCCCCGCAGCTTAAGCACGTCTTCAGCCCTGTATCTTCTAACTATGCCGTTCCAGCGTGGGCTTTTCCAGACCCTCTCAAGCTCTTCCGGCGTCTCTGCCTCTAGTAACGGGTTCATGTCCGGGCTTGTTTGCTTCAACTTCGATTAATTTATATGTATCGTCTGTAAAAACGGACACAATCTATATACACAATGCATATATTACACAAAATACGGTTATAACCATGTTTGTCCGTACTATTCAGACAACGGCTGGCGGCACTTACATCGTCACAATCCCCAAACAGTTCGTCAAATCTCTCGGGCTGGACAAGAAACATGTCGTCAGAGTGGAGCTGGAGGATGACAGGATTGTTCTCCTGCCTGCCACTCCACGCCCCACAGTGGTGAGCAAAACCATCAAAATCGCCGACTTTAAAGACCCGAAGCTCCTCAGCCTAGCGATTGTCAACTTCTACATCATGGGCCATGACGTTGCTCAGGTTGTCTCAGACGGCAAAATGAGCCTAGCGCATAAGAAAAGCGTCAGAGAAGCTGTCGAAAACCTTGTTGGGGTTGAAATCGTCGAGGACTATGCCGACAGAATAGTTCTCCAATCGCTTGTCGACCCCTCGAAGTTTCAGGTTGACGCCCTGCTGGAAAGGTTTACCCATCTTTCACGCGCAGTTTTACGCGATGCGGTTAACGCTTTACGCAGCGGTGACAGAATGCTGGCCCGAGACGCTTACGAGCGGGGGGCGGAGCTTACACGTCTCTATAGGCTGATGATGCGTATTTGTTTCCAAGCGTTGAGAAGCAGCGCCGTGAGGGAGGCTGTGAAGGTTAAGGATGTTTCAAGCCTCGTCGTCAGGATAGTGGCTGTCAGGGAGCTGGGCAGGGTTGCATACTACTGCATGAAGATAGCGGAGAGGGTTGAGGAAATGGGTGAAACAAACTCTGAGATAGCTGAGCTCGTGTCGGAGATGGCTGAGAGGGTGGATAAAATGCTCGACGACTCGTTGAAGGCCTTGTTGAAAGACGACCTAGCTCTAGCCAGCAGCGTGATAGACAGTATGGACACGGTGAGAGAACTTTACGCGAAAGCGTTCAGCAAGGTCATTAAAAGACCTGAGAAGGAGGCTCAGGTTCTCGGATTGATAATACGTGCTATCCGCGCCGTTGCAGGCTATAGTGTTGCCTTGGCTGACGACGCCATTCTCGAGATTTTCTCAAAATGACAAAAAACTGGGCTAAAGCTGTCCGAAGCATTGGGACTGTCAACTTAAGGTCTATGGGTTGGGTCTTCCCATTCGTTGGGGTGGATAGGGTTGGGGTTGGCCTAGGCCGTCTTATGGTAGAAGTGTCTTTCCCCGTCTCAGGACATCTCCGTGGGTGAGGGCTCTCGGCGTTAGGCTGTATGTGGAGGGGCTTAGCCTCAGGAGGGTAGCGGGGATATTATGCGAGCTAGGATTCCAGGTAAGCCATGAGTCTGTTAGGGATTGGTTCCAAAGGGCTGGTGAGGCCTTCTCACTTGTAG
>JAWBRA010000048.1:0-8152 GCA_038844785.1 Candidatus Caldarchaeum sp. | reverse complement strand
AGAGGGCTCTACCTAATCCACGGCCAGAGCATAAGCCTCTACGACATATACGACGGCAGGCTAACCCCAGTAGCCACCCTGTTCAACGACGTAAACAGCATAGCGGCTTACGGGGACGGGGTAGTGGCTGTAGGGCCTTCAGGGTTCATGGCATTGGTTAAACAGGGTAGGATAGGCATGCTGGCGGCTCCGCAGGCAGACTACACGGCAGCGGTCTCCGACGGGGATGGTGGAGCCGTGATAGCCGCTAGGAACGGGTTTCTGATGAGATACGTTGACGGGGTTTTCTACAGGTATCTTATAGGCGACCAACCCAGGGCTATGACGGTTGCGGCCGGAGAAGTAGTGGTGCTTGGAGTGAGAAATCTGTGGGTCTTCGACAAACATACCGGCGGGATAAAGCCTGTGGAAGCTTCGATACGTGCGTCGGACTTCAACGATCTATCCCCCTCACCCCTTTACTGGGTTATGCTCGTGGGCCTGAACGGGCGGATAGTGGGTTTACATAGAGACGGGTCGGTGACGCCATTCAAGGTTACGGACAGCCACCTGTACGCGGTAGCATCAGGGTATGCTGTGGGCGATAATGTTGCCGTCATGCTCGGCTCCGAGCCGAAGGTGGCTAATCAGGATTCCAAGCTTGTCGACGTTGTTTCCACGTCATGCGGAGCTGTCGCTGTAAGCGACTCGGGCCAGATAGTATATCTCAAACCAGAGTCGATAGAGAAGGCTTCTGCCGGCAAGCTCAAGCTGACCACGGTCTCAGCCAACCCCAGAGGGGCGTACATGCTTGCTGGAGGCTCTAAGGGGGAGCTGGTTCTATACGACGGGAGAAACGCAACGATGCTTCCCACAGCCCTGCCGGAGGAGATGAGGTCAATCGCCTGGATAGGTGACCGGACAGCCATCCTTCTCACATCTAAAGCGGTCTACAGGCTTGTGGAGGAATGGTATCCCCAGCCATCGGTGGAGGTCAAAGCACCCAAGTCGGTTGAGGTTTTCGCAGGCTCCTCCAAGAGGATAGAGCTGGAGATAAAGCCTGTCAACGGCTTCTCAGGCGAGGTCGAAATACCTGTAACAGTATCCGGCATGGCGCGGTACGTCTCAGCCGCTCCCCAAACCCTTAAGCTGAATCTCAACCCCCTATGTCCGGTCAAAACAACGCTAACCATATCCGCCCATGGAGAGGCTGCTGAGGGGGGAGCTACCGTAAACCTGTGGTTTAAAGGAGTGGCTACATCCATACAGGTTGTAGTGAAGAGGCCTTTACAGCAGACAGCGCAGACGTTTAACATACCGTTACCCTACATGATTGGCGTGGCATGCGGGGCAAAACTGCCAACACCACAGCCTCCAGAGCGGAGGGTGGAGGGGCGGGTGGAAAAGCAGACAGCCGTCGCCGAGAAAGAATGCAGTACATGCGGTAGAAAAACTCCACGGGGAAGGTACTGTATAGAATGCGGCACCCCGCTCACCGGCTCTGAACCAGCGCCGGCAGTAGCCAAACCCAACGAAACAAAAGTCGACAAACCTACCAAGATGGAGGCGTATAAACCTGAGGCAGAACCAGACGCAACCAAGCCGTCAGCCAAACCCGTGGAGCCCGTTAAAACAGTTCAGCCGGCCGTCGTAGTTGAAACGAGAGAGGTTTGGCAGCCTCCCAGCTGGATTGTCAGAGATGCTGAAAGGCTTGGAGTGACCGAATCCCAGCTTATAGAAGCGGTTGAAACAACCTCGTCGGCGGAAAACCTAGAGAAAGCAGCCTACAGAACCGCAAGAGTTCTGACCGAAAAGGTTGGGCTAACCACAGACGAGGACAAAGCCAGCTTCATAACACACATGTCCAACATACTATACCATGCTATAGTAGACTACAGGTCTTGGCTGGGGGAGCAGGCGGCCTCAGCAACATCGGGCAGGCGGCCATCTCAGCAGATGGAGACAGAACAAGAACAGGCTTCAGAAACCGAGAAACCGGCAGAGACGGGGGAAGTGAAAACGGCAGTTGAACAAAAAGACGTCACAAAAACTCCCTGCGTGGGACAGGAGGAGGCCGTCAAAACTTCTGAGCCGTCTGGACAGGAGACGGTGCTGCTGGAGGAGCTTGTCGAAAACGGGCCGAAGCCGGGAACAGCCTACCTCCTCGACGAAGAGTTTGTGACGGCGCCGGGCCTGCCGTCAGCTGTCCTCGCCAGCCGTAGCTGGAGAAACTGCAAGCCATACGACATGGACTCAGCCTCCTACGCCGTCATCAAGGCGGAGACAGCAGCTCTCTCCAACCAGCCAGCCCTCCTAACCCTCACCAGAGCAATCTACCCAAGCACGGTGAGGAGAGTCGGTGTAGACAGGTCTTACAAAGGGTTTATCGTCCTGCTTAAAACGCTGGAGCTGGGCCGTCCCATGGCCGTACTAACACATAAAACGATATACGAAGCCCTTCCCGAAAACCTGAGGCAGAAGCTCAAGCCCGTCAAAGTTGTTCTAGACCTGCGGCAGGCCGTGGAAAGAGCGTCAAGAAGCGTCTCAGCCGATGTGGCTGTAAAGCTGGCTGTCGCAGAAGCCCTTATGCCGTGCATCTGCCAAACTCTGGCAGGAGATGGAGTGGAAGGTGTTAAGAGGTTTTTGAAGCAGAGAATGCTGGACGACCAAGACGCCGGGATGATAGCCAGCGCCTTGGCTGCGGCTGTTTCAAGAAACGAGAGCACGCTGAAAAGCCTGCCACGCTCATTACTTGAAGGCATAGGGCTACAGGTGTGAAGATGGCCATGAACGTCTATAAACATCGGCAAAAAACACCACGGCAGGGCATGGATACGCCAACTCTTCCAAACGGCGTTTTATGGATGAGTTTCTGGAAGCTCGGCAGGGACAGGAGAGAGGAGCTGCTCTGGAGGCCGGTGGCTGAGGCGTTGGGAGCCAAGAGCTACAGAATATATGAGAACGGCCTCAAAGCCGAGATACCTTCCTGCCTGACGTTGTACAGCTACGAAATCGTAACCCGGTCTGTCAACTATCTTAAAAAATACTTTAAGAGAGGCTTGTTCGACCAGATGACGTATGGGGGAAACTACACCTTTGTGGAGCTGACAATCATCCCAGCCCAGACCGACGGGGTCACCGTCTACTTTTCACAGCCTCCAGCAGTAGTAAAGTCGTTCGACACATGCACCACGATATCTACCGTAGCCTCCGGATATAGAATAATCCAGTTGAGGGACGCGTGCCTCATACCGTTCAAAATAGCTCCGATACTCACAAAAATCCAAACGCCCCAGACACAGTGAGGGAGAGATACGTACAATCCGCGTCGAGAAGATATACCTTGGCTTTGCTGTAGTGTGTGGACGACAGGTTTAAAGCCCGTCTGGAGCCTGGTGCCTACAACGGTCCCAGAGAGCTTATCAAGAAAGGCAGCGAGTTCAAGGCCAGAGTATTGTTTAGAAGGGTGGACGGGGTGTTGAACGTCTCGGTAAAGGATGTGGTCTCAGTCTAGCCAGCCGTACTCCACAGCCTGTAAAACTCCTGCTCAAACATCCCGGCCACGTTAACGCCTTCCAGAACAGCTATGTTTTCGTCGTTAAAGCCTTCAGCGGCCCCAGACCGGTTGTATGAGCCTGTCCAAAGCCTTGAGATGTTACCTGCGTGGGCCGACTCAAGCATATGGTCGTGAAATGATGTGTTCGACGGTTGCCGTTGGCCTGAAACAACGTCTGAATCGCCTAAGTTTCGCCTTTCTAGGCAGGGTTTTACCGACATGATAGGGTAATACGCTTTCGATAATTTCTGACACCCTGAAATCGGGCCTGAATCCCCGAAATTTCGCCTTTCTACGGGGGTGTCATTATTTTGACGCCCTACGACAAGCGTCGAAGTTCCCCGACCGGCCGTCTAAGCTCTCTTAGGATGGTTTTTATGACCCAGTTTAGCATACTGCGGCCTAAGATGGTTGGGTATGGGGTGGTGCGGGAGGAGGCTGGGAAGGAGAGGAGAGCGCGGGAGAGGAAAATGGCAGAGATACTTGACGGCATACTGCTCGGCTGGCTTCTCCGCCGCTAGTTTTTCCTTACGTAGAGGGTCCACTGCGAAGGGTTGAACTCGTTGGGAAAGTCGTAGAATACTGCGTGTCTTTTGACGACGAGCCAGAGATTCACGTTCAATACGTGCGTCGCGTTGTAGTCCACGTAAACGACGCAGACAATCCTGTTGTATGGGTCTATGACGTTGGTGTTGTCGACGTCGAGGTAGACTGTCTTTCCTTCAACAAGCCTGCGCAAAGCCTCCGTCGCCTCAGCATAACCCGGCTGCCCTCTCTCAGGAGTGTTGATGTCCGCGAGCCTAACCCTCCCAGCTGGAAAGGCGTCGAAAGTATCTCCGTCGACAACCCTGAATACTCTCGCAACCGTGTCCACATGTTTTCCGCCCACTAGAGGTGTGCCGTATACTGTTGTCGCAGCAGTCGCCGTTGTTGTCACCATCTCCCTAACCGTGTAAGAAACTGTTGTCGGAGGCGTCTGCGTCAACGTCGTCGTCCTCAAAACGGTGAAGGTTGTCGTTGAGGCTCTGTCTCCGTCGGCAAAATATCCGAGGAAAAACCCTGCAAGGAAGAGGGAGAACGCCACCGCGGCGCCTACACGCATGAAAACATTCTTCAGAAGCGTCAGAAATACCTAATCTTCCAAAAACTTATTACAGACTGACCGACATGGTTTGTTGAGAATTGTCCTCCCAAGAGAGAAAGTATGTTTTCGGCTCAAGGGAGTGGTTTGAGTGTTTTGTGGAGGTTCTTAACAACGACAAGGAATACAACGCCGCCGCCAAGGACTGGGAAGACCCGATAACCCTGCTTGTAACAAACCTGCCTCCAGCCGTAAGGGAATTCTTCAAAAGCGAGCAGACAGGGGCCTGGCTGGACCTCTACCACGGCAAATGCAGGGCCTTCGAACTGGTGAAAAGTGCTGAAGAGAAGCAGGCTCCCATAATCATCACAGGAAGTTACGAGAACATGAAGAAGGTGGCTCTTGGAAAGCTGAACCCAACTGTTGCGGTCATGACAGGCCAGCTCAAAGTTAAAGGAAATTTGGCGAAGCTCTTAGCTAACGCTGCCGCGTCATCGGCTTTCGTTAACGCTTTGAAGAAAGTTCCCACGGAGTTTTTGGCGTAGGCGATGGATATGAGGGCTGCAAGATGGTACGGGGCTGGTGACATAAGGGTTGAGGATGCCGCAGAACCCGAGATAAAGTCGGAAACAGACGCATTAGTCAGGCCTACGGCTGCGGCAATATGCGGAACAGACCTCCATGTTTTCAAGGGAGAGCTTACGTCGGTTCCAGGAGCGATAATGGGCCACGAGTTCATGGGGGTTGTCGAGAAAGTCGGCCCAGCTGTGAGAAAGTTTCGAGAGGGCGACAGAGTTATTGTCTCATGCTGGGTTGCTGACGGAGAATGCTGGTACTGCAGACACCAGCTCTACACACAGTGTTTTAACATAAACATCTTCGGCATGGGCCCTGTCTACGGCGAAAGCTTGGACGGGGCCTTCGCAGAGCTTGTACGCGTACCCTACGCCGACACCGTCCTGATCAAAGCTCCTGAAGACGTGCCTGACGAGAAGCTTGTCACAGTGAGCGACAGCCTTCCGACAGGGTTTGAGGCTGTTGTGAACGGGGGGATGAGGGAGGGTGACGTCGTCGTTGTGATTGGATGCGGTCCAATAGGGCTTCTAAGCGGAATGTGCGCTGAACTTCTCGGAGCCTCTCAGGTGATAGCAGTCGACGTAGTCCGCGAACGTCTTGAGGCAGCGAAGAATCTCGGGTTCAAGACCATCGACGGCTCTGTGTCCGACGTGGCCGATGAAGTGAGGAGCATGACTGACGGAGTGGGTGCTGACTTTGTTGTTGAGGCGGTTGGCCGTACGCGGGAACCGCTTCTGAAAGCCATCGAGGTTGCGAGACGGAAGGGAACAGTCTCAGTCGTCGGGTTCCACCTGCATGAATACATTATTCCTTCGGGCCAGCTCTGGCTTACTGAGAAAAAGCTTGTCTTCACGATAGGAGACCCGATAAAGAATGGTGAAAAGCTCATCAGGTTCATTAGAAGCGGCAGGCTTGACCCAAGCAGGATAATAACCCATAAACTCAGCCTCGACGAGGTGCCGCACGGCTTTGAGATGTTCACTAAAAAACAGGCTTTGAAAGTCTTGGTTAAGCTATGAACTCTCCATGACGGCAGCCTCTTCGTAAACTCTTTCAGGCGGAACGCATCCCTCAAGCCAGATTGCTGCCAGCGTCTGAAGGTCGGGAGGCGTTAGGTTTGCCTCCCTGTCTATGGTGACGTCTATCACAGCAGGCTTACGGGATGCTAGAGCCTCCTCCAAAGCCGGCCTGATCTCCTCAGCCCTGCTCACACGTCTCCCGAAACAGCCCATGGCTTCCGCAACTAAGTCATACCTCGCGTCGCTGAAGTCAACCCCTATGTATCTGCCGCCAGCCATCAGCTTCTGAGCACCCTTAATCATACCCCATTGCATGTCGTTCAAAACGACAGCCACTATCTGCGTCCCAAGCCTGGCGGCGGTCTCAAGCTCCTGGATGTTCAGCATAAACGCTCCATCGCCTGAGAGAAGGTAGACATGTTTCTCAGGCTTGGCTAGCTTAGCGGCTATCGCGTACGGAAGGCCTGAGCCGAGATGGCCTGAGTCAGCAGCCCAGATGAAAGTGTCAGGCTCGTACACGCGGTTTAGGTAGTGGGCCCAGACTGCTGTGTTTCCGCCGTCCACTACGCTGATGGCGTCGTGTGGAAAGAAGCTCCTAACCTCTAAGATAGCCCGTAAAGGATGTATTGGATAAGAGGTTTGCAGGGCTGTTTCGAAGAAGCTCTTTATCCAGTCGTCGACAAGCTTTCTCAGCTCCGAGAGGTTTCTCCCCTTTCTTAAAGGCATGTTTTTCAACTCGGACAACAGCTGTCTCAGGACAGCTTTAGCGTCGCCTACTAAAGCGACGTCAACAGGCCTGTTGAAGCCTATCATCTCTGGGTCTATGTCCACCTGTATCCAGCGCTGGACTCCAACCTCTCCCCAAGGAGGGGAACGGCCCCAGAAGTCTGTGTCGCCGAGCTTGCCGCCAACGTGGAGAACCACGTCAGCGGCTGACTGCGCAGCCAACGCCCCCGGGCTTCCAGGTATCAAGCAGTATACCGAATCCTCGCTCACCACGCCTCTGGACGCCAAGCTCGTTACCACGGGGGCCTCAAGCATTTCAGCAAGCATTCTAACCTCGTCGGAAGCCCCGCTCCTCAAAACCCCCGAGCCCACATGTATGAGCGGGAGGCTTGCGTTGGCCAGCATCTCCGCAGCTAATCTTACAAGGTCCGGGTTTGCCTGAGGGGGAGACGTGCATCTGTACATGGCTGGTTTTTGGAAGAACGTCGTTGTGTCTGAGACCTCGGTTTCGCCGTAGAAGATGTCTGAGGGGATGTCGAGGTGGACGGGGCCCATCCTCCCAGACAAAGCTGTCCTGAAAGCCCTCTGGACGAGCTCGGGAATCCTGTTTATGTTGTTCACGACAGCGCTCCATTTTGTAACCGCTTTGAAGAGGGTGTGTTGGTCTAGGGCTTGCATGCTCCCGTGGTCTGGGTAGCTTCTCCAGCTCTGGTTCTGCGCAGTTATAATTATCATGGGTATGTTGTCGGCGTAGGCTGGATAAACTCCTGGCACAAGGTCTGCAGCACCCGGCCCAGCTGTTCCAACGCAGACCGCAGGCCTTCCAGCCACACGGTAGTATGCGTCAGCCATGTGTGCAGCTGCCTGCTCATGTCTTGTCATGATAAACCGGAGACCTCTCCTCACGCCAGTCCGGTGGATTGCGTCGAGAAAAGGCAAGAACCTATCTCCTGGAACTCCGAAAACATACTCAACCCTTTCACGCAGCAAACATTCCACAAGAATCTCTCCACCAGACATCTTGACCAAGGAAACCACCGAGATTGAAGGGTGTTGTAGGGGATTTATTCTTTTAAGCCGTCTGTAGCGGCTCTGTTAACTTAAGGCCTTTGGCCTAGGGATGTGGTTGTTTTGTCATGTTTGTTAGGCGGAGGACGGCTTTACCTGCGGTCCTCTACGGTCTTTACCTCGTAGCCCTAGGCCTGAGCTTTAGAT
>JAWBRA010000047.1:0-9239 GCA_038844785.1 Candidatus Caldarchaeum sp. | reverse complement strand
CAGGCTACCCAACACACAGCTGCAGCCTTTAAACATACCCGGTAAAGGAGGCTATAGAGGTGGGTATGATGTTGCCGCTGGCTTAGAATACCCGACATGTATAAAGCCTGTTCCATCAAGAGGCTAACGACGGGAGAGAGGTTAGGATAGACCTATGGGTTGAGGATGGAATACCACGATTCACCTATAAAGAATATGATGAATCTCCTTATACCGTCAGGTGTTCAGCCACAGTATGAGAGGGGACAGTCATTCTGCAGCGTATGCCATAAAACATACGAGAACAGAGACAGATGTCCCAACTGCAACAGAACAATAAGGAAAAACCAAGAAGAAAGAAATACAAACCAACTATCTAATATAACAGGTCAAAATATTTTACATGGTGTTAACATTGGTTAGATGGTCTTCTTGGCGGCTGGGTTAACGCTATCGTAGCGGCTGACGTCGATGGGGTGTGTGGAGGTTGAGCTCTGTTAAGAAAGATTCTGTAACTCTTTACCAGTTTCGAAGGCTTCTTGAGACCATTGAGAAGCTGGAAGGCCGTGGCACGGAGCTGGTGACCCTTTACGTTCCACCCGACAAGTCAATCTCAGACGTCATAAACTATCTCAGGCAGGAGTATGCGACGGCTGCGAACATAAAGTCTAAACAAACACGTAAGAACGTACAGGACGCTATCGAGAGCGCCATCCAGAGGCTTAAGCTGTTCGACAGCCCTGGGCCGACCGGGTTGGTGATCTTCAGCGGAGCCATACCGCAGAACAGCGGCCAGACGAGCAAGATTGAAGTCTATCATATCATTCCTCCCGAGCCCATTACCACCTTCCTCTACCGCTGCGACAGCAGGTTTCACGTCGAGGGTTTGAAGGATTTGCTGAAGGAAAAAGCTGTTTACGGAGTGGTGGTGATAGACAACGAGGAGGCTGCGGTGGCCGTTGTGAAGGGTAGAAGCATCTCCCAGCTAAAGACGTACACCTCAGGCGTGCCGGGCAAACATCATGCAGGCGGCCAGTCGGCCAGAAGGTTTGAAAGGCTCAGGGAGATGACGCTCAACGAGTTTTACAAACGAGTTGCTGAGAAAGCCAACGAGCTTTTCCTACAATATCCTGAGATGAAAGGAGTTATTGTCGCTGGGCCGGGGCCTACCAAGGAGTTTTTCGCTCAAGGAGATTATCTCCACTACACCCTACGCGACAAGATCCACATAGTTGACACTTCCTACTCCGGCGAAAGCGGCGTCAGGGAAGCCATATCCAAGTCTGCCGACTTTCTCAGAGAGGTGAGAATGGTTGAGGAGCAAAAGCTAATCCAACGCTTCATGTCTGAGGCCACGAGAGCCGACGGCTTGGCGGTATACGGAGAGAAACAGGTTATGGAGGCGCTGCAGAAAAACATGCTTGACCTGCTGCTGATCTCGGAGGATCTTGACAGGGTGGAGACTGTGGTGAGATGCCAGAACTGCGGCTACGAAGAACGTTTCACCCTTGACCAGAGTGAGCTTCCGACAGAGGTGCCAAAAAAACTGGCTGAGAAATGTCCTGTATGCCAAAACCAGAGCCTAGCCCTCAGGGAGACAACCCTTCTCATAGACAAGCTTATCTCGGAGGCTTCTAAGATGAATGTGAAGGTTGAGCTGGTTTCGTCCGAGCATGAGGACGGCGAGATGTTCAGAAAAGCTTTCAACGGGGTTGCAGGGTTTTTACGTCATAGGGGTGGCTACTGAGTGGATGGTAGAAGCTACCTTGAGCAGAGCAGCGGCATCATTAGGCTGAAGGTGGTTCACGTCAGACAGGCGGAAGCCGATGTGGTTTTGTCAAGTGACGAGCTGAGGCCATTTCCACGGCTGGCAGAGGCTCTTGAGGAAAGCAGGCAGAAGGCCTCGGCCCAAACATATCCAAGCCAGTTTGAAATCCTCAACCCAACGCCGGCAACAGTTGTTATGAAGGCTGAAGATGTCATGAAGCTCGCTGACATCATAATCCAGAAGTCGGGGAAAAACATCTACGAAACCGCTGTAAGGCTTGAGGTCGAAGGCGAAAATTATATCATAGCCGTCGAACACCACTGCGGCTAGCTTTTGAAAGTAGCTGAACGACTGAAACGGTGCTGCTGACATCCACGCCGTCAACGCCGTTGTAGCCGGGGCCCTTAAGAGCGTCGACACAGCCAGCAGCTATCAACGTGTTGATGACGTCACCAACCTTATCCAACACATGGTTTAGGACTGGTTTTCCCAACAACGCAAGCGTGCCGAAAACGCCGAAATCCGACACCGACGAGACGACTAGAATGTCTGAAGACATGCTGGCAGCGATACCTCCGCCGCACCCGCATCTGCAGACAGCCCCGTAGGGAACTTTTTTCTCGACAGCATCCATGACAGCTCCCATACCCACCTCGTTCCCGCCGTCTCCGTAGGCGACCACCGTGCTCCGTCGGATAAGCCTGCTGACCAGCATGTCCACCGGGGCGTGGAGGCTGGTGATGTTCATTCCGACGGCGTTGTGGTATACGCCGAGCTTGTTTGCCCCAGGCCTTTCTATGAAGACCACAGCATCTGGGTTAGTGTTTTCAAAAATTTTGGCCAACACGGTTTCGCAGTCCTCTGCCGTCTGCGGCAACCCGTACACGTTAGAAAACTTAGCTCCAGCAGCTCTTAACCCGTAAGCCGCAACATCTTCAAACCCTCTGTCGACCACCACCGATACTTTTTTCCCGTAGAAAGCTTCCATGCATGCCGCGAGCAGGCTGGCTGAGACGAGGCCGTCTGTCTCCATCCTTCCTCCGAAGCGGAGAACTCTGAAGCCCGTGATTATGAGCAGCGAGTCGGCGTCATTAATCCTTTCAGCTGCGGCGGCGCATAAAGGCCTTCCAAAACGTTTTCTAGCAGCTGTGTAAAGATATTCGACAACCCCTCTTGCATTGTAATCTACTGAGACAACCCTGTCCACGTATTCTGAAACGTCCATGCCCAGGCTGTGCTTTGTTCAGCAAAGTTTAAGGGTTAAACTCTGGCAGGTCGGGCTGACGTGTTCAAGGTCTACGCTGGTTTAGACCTGTTCAGAGGGCGTGTGGCGAGGCTTTTGAGAGGAGACCCTAACAAGCCAGCCTTCTATCCACACCCTCCTCAGCACTATGCGTCACGCTGGCTAAGTGAAGGGGCTGAGAGGCTTCACATAGTAGACCTTGACGCAGTACTAGAGGCTGGCGACAACCTGACGCTCATATACATGCTTGTCAGGTCTTTGAACGCTTGGGTTCAGGTTGGAGGTGGAGTAAGAAGCATAGAGAGGGCTGCTGCGTTGACTGAGGCGGGTGTCTCAAGGGTGATAATCTCCAGCCTGTACTTTGAGAACAGGGTTAAAGCACTGGAAATGTTAAGGTTGCTGGGAAGAGACCGTGTGGCGGTAGGGCTGGACTGTGGAGTAGATGGTCTGATAAAGGTGAAGGGTTGGAGGAAAGTGGTGGGGATACGGCTTGAAGAAGCCCTTGAAAAAGCCCTTGCCGACGGCTTCGAAAACATAGTTGTAACCGACACGTGCCGTGACGGAACGCTGGAAGGGGTGGACAAAAGGCTGCTGGAAAAGATACCCGTTGACGTTAGAGGCTGTGTGGTCTTCGGCGGAGGGGTCAGCTCAGTTGACGACATACTGGCCTTGAGTGAGATGGGTTTCGCAGGCGTCATTGTCGGGAAAGCGCTTTACGAGGGAGCGGTAGACCTGAGGGATGTGAAGAAGGCTTTGACACAGCGGTTAGGCTAAATACCGGAAGTTGAGTCATTTGGAAACGGCTTGCTGGCCAAAAGGATAATACCATGCCTCGACGTTGACGCAGGCCGCGTAGTCAAGGGCAGGAGGTTTGTAGAGCTGAGGGATGCAGGCAACCCAGCGATGCTTGCTGAAAAATACTCTGAGGAAGGGGCTGACGAGCTGGTCTTCCTCGATATAACAGCTTCCGCTCAGAAAAGAGAGATACTTGTCCAAGTTGTCAGGGAAGTCGCCTCAGTCATAAACATACCCTTCACAGTTGGAGGGGGTATACGAAGCTTGGACGACGCAGACCTTGTGCTGAGAAACGGCGCCGACAAAACATCTGTAAATACTGCCGCGGTCAACAATCCATCGCTTGTAAAACAGCTGTCAGAGACCTACGGCTCCCAATGCGTAGTCGTGGCCATAGACGCCAAGTCGAACCCGCTCCTCCCCTCAGGCTATGAGGTATACACCTATGGTGGGAGGAAGGCTACGGGGCTTGACGCTGTTTCATGGGCGGTTAAAGCGATGGAGCTGGGGGCTGGCGAGATACTGCTGACCTCGATGGACATGGATGGAACCCAGCATGGCTACGACCTGCAGCTGTGCAGGAAGGTGGCTGAAGCGGTAAACATTCCTGTGATAGCCAGCGGAGGTGCAGGCAGCCCAGAACACTTCTACCGCGTCCTGACGGAGGGAAAAGCCGACGCAGCCCTTGCCGCAAGCATCTTCCACTACGGCCAGCACACGATAAAGGAGGTCAAACAGTATCTCAGAGAGAGGGGGGCTGAGGTTAGGCTTTGAGGCTGGATGAGCTGAGGTTCGACGAAACCACAGGACTTATCCCCGTTACCGTCCAGGATGCTGAGACGGGGGAGGTTTTGATGTTGGCATACGCCAACAAGACAGCTTTACGCATGACGATGGAGACAGGTCTCGCTCATTTCTGGAGCAGGTCGCGGGCCAAGCTCTGGAAGAAAGGAGAGAATTCAGGTAACGAGATGTATGTGGTGGAGGTGAGGGTTGACTGCG
Source organism: Candidatus Caldarchaeum sp. (assembly GCA_038844785.1). Classification (GTDB taxonomy): domain Archaea; phylum Thermoproteota; class Nitrososphaeria_A; order Caldarchaeales; family Caldarchaeaceae; genus Caldarchaeum. The sequence goes on along the minus strand of JAWBRA010000047.1, from coordinate 4,452 downwards.
ACGGCGACGCAGTCCTCTACAGGGTTAAGCCAAAAGGCCCAGCATGCCACACAGGCGAGAGAACCTGCTTCCACAACCTTCTCAAACTCTGACAACCCTCCTAAAGTTGCGTAGGATTTTCTCACCAGTCTTCGAGGACTTCTCGGGGTGGAACTGTGTGCCGTAGATGTTCCCGGAGCCCACTATTGATGGGAATTCAACACCGTAGCGTGTCCTCGCCAGGACTATGTTGTCGTCGACGGGGCTTGGATGGTATGTGTGGTTGAAATAAACCCATTCTTCGCCCACGTCCCCCAGTATCTCCGTCTCACGTGTCTTGCGGATTTTGTTCCAGCCCATATGAGGTCTTTTGACGGTGTCGGGTAAGGCTACAACCCTGCCCTTAAACACGCCAAGACCTTTCCCCGGCCCCTCCTCGCTGGACTCGAACAATACCTGCATCCCCAGGCATATACCTAGGACAGGTATTCCCGTCTTCAGCAGGTCGAGAAGATCATCTCGGTATGGGGCTATGTTCTCGGCGGCTGCGGCGAAGCTTCCCACGCCCGGAAGAATGGCGCAGTCCGTGTCCCTACGCGGTCTGGATGCTATCTCCACCTCGAACCCCAGCCTTTTGAACGCGTTCTCCACGCTGAAGACGTTGCCGACACCGTAGTGCAGGATTAAGCACCTTGTCATAACGCCGAAATTAGATAGTTGATTTATATCTCTTTTTTCTTGGTTTTTTCCTTAATATTCTGTTGCAGTTTGGGCATTTATCCCTGTTGGAGAAGGTTTGACAACATCTACTACAATACCATTCCCCCCTATCATAATTAGGCTGACTACCTGAAGGAACAAACAGAGACCCCTCATCTTCCTTATAGCTGAAACATGGAATTCCATCCTCAAGCCATACAGCTATTCTAACCTCTCTCCCGTCGTTAGCCTCAAAGTGAAACAACGGCTTATACATGTTCGGGATTCTCAATCTCCATCCTGCTGTAACGTCATACCTTCCCCTAAACCTCTCCCCCTAACAACACCGATATGGTCTCCTTCATCGGGTGTGTTTAAAGTCTGCTGACAAGGCTTACGGAGAAGTTTGAGACATGGTTGAAACCCTCGTAGTCTAGGACTGTTATGCTGAAGGTTCTGAACTCCCTGACCATGACGTATTCTAGGTCTGTGAAGAAGGTTATGGGCCCTATCCTACCTCCGTCATCACCTATGAAGACTGCTTTGATTCTCAGCTCGGCCTTAAGCCTTCCGGCCGGAGAGTCCTGAGGAGGCTTGAGATAGAACGTCAGTCGGATGAGGCTGAGGTTCAGCAAACCAGCCCTCCCGAGGTTCCTAGGACCCCGCAGACGCTTCAACAGCCGAAAGTTGTCGTGGACCTGAAGCTGTTAGCTAAATACCCCTGGCTTGAAGAGGCTAGGGAATTTCTGAAGTCCTTCTACGTAGACAGGCTGTCCCGCCGGCATCGTTGAAAGGGGGAGGGAGAGGATCGTGGAGGCTCTTGGGAGGGGTGAGCTTGGTATAACGGCAAGCTCTCCAACCCCTTCACAGAGCTTCTATCCTTCCCCGTGGCTAAGGCTGTTGTCTCGACGGTTGACGACCCATGGCTTAAAAGACGCTGGTCGCTGGCTGAGGCTTCAAGGTGTGAGAGGCTTCTCAACACAGAACGGCAGCATGTCTTTGACTTCCTTTTGACGAGGCTTGGGCTGAGCCGTGGTGTCAGGGTTTTCAGGCTTACAGACCTTCTAACCGCTTACAGAGAAAGGCTGTCGCTGTCTAAGAACGATGAAAATGACGTCAAAGTATTATCGATGATGGATGGGGATTGTTTCACAGACGTTACAGCGGAATACGTTAAGTTGAAGAAGATATTAGACGAATACAATAAACAGCTTAACCTTCTGAAGTTGCTGAAGCAGCTCAAAGCTCCTGCAGAGACTGTGAAACTCATTCGCAGAAAAAAGGAGAGGCTGGCACGTCAGATAATAAGGATGGCCAAAATAACGTTAAACAAATACGATGCGATATGCAGACAGCTGGGCTATCATACAAAAGCCTCTATGGAAAAGCAGCCCAATCCCAAGCAATAAACCACTACACGAAAAACACGCTAACTCCTGAAGAAAATCAAACAAACAATGGCTGGAGGCCAGGCCTGACAGCGGAGAAAAACCAGATGAAGGCCGGGCAATTCAGTACCCAACGCTTTACGGCGATTTAAGAGCCAATGCACGGTTTTCATCATGCTTAAACGCTGTCAGATGACCGGCCTCCAGCCAAACACCCCCCTCCATCTTTCCTATCAAAATATATATTATGATAAAGCATTGGTTGTGTTATGCCCTGGTAGCTCAGCCTGGTGGAGAAGATATCAACAAATGATATCTCTGCAACGGCCGCCTTGTAAGCGGCAGGTCGAGGGTTCAAATCCCTCCCAGGGCTTTATCGGCCTTCTTCCAAAATACTTTTAAGAGTTTCTGCAAACCTGTTGTTTTCTCTCTTCGTCAAAACCGTGACCCGTAGCGAGTTCTGCACCGTTTCCGTAAGGTTTCTTACCACTATACCTTTACTCATGAGTTTTTCATGAACTTGGTCCGCATCAACACCGTTAAACCTGATTAGCAGGAAGTTTGCGTGAGACGGGTAGACCTTTAGCCGGCTGTCGGCTTGAAGAATCTTCTTTAGCCTTTCTCTTTCCTCCACTACTTTTCCAACCCATTTCCTTACTTCGTCCACGTTTTTCAGAGCTTGCTGAGCCAGAACTGTTGAAAGGACGCCAACGCTGTTAGGGGGCCTTACCATACTCAGCTGCTTGATCGTTTCCTTTGCAGCGATGGCGTAGCCAACTCTAACTCCTGCCAGCGAAAATGCCTTTGACATCGTTCTAACGACGATAAGATTGGAATAACTTGAAACCAGGGGTGCAAACGTTTTGCCACAATACTCATAGTATGCTTCATCAACAACAACTACTGAGTTAAGTTCCGTCAGCAGCTTACGTAAGACGCTCTCTTCCACCAAGTTGCCCGTCGGGTTGTTAGGGCTACAGAGAAAAACAATGTGTGTGTTATCTTTTGCCGCAGATAATATGCTGTCCACGTCGTCGCCGAAGTCGGCTTTTCTACCTACCTTGACCACTTTACCGCCCATTATTTCTGCGCATACACGGAAGTATGAGTAGCTAGGATGGCTTATCAAAGCCTGTCCACCCCTTTCCATGTAGGTTTGGGAAACCATCATCAAGCATTCGTCCGCACCATTTCCTACAGTAATCTCGTCAACATCCCTCCCAGAATAATCGGCTATAGCGGTCCGCAACTCTCTATAGCTGGTGTCAGGGTAGTTGTTGACTGGGATTTTCTGAATCTTCCTCGACAACGTAGCCAGCCATCTTTTAGGCTGGAAAGGAGATGTGTTTAGGTCCATTCTTATAACTGTCTCCGGCCTCAGACCATACTTAACAGCGATCTCATGCGTTGGTGTTTCCCAAGAGTATGGAGTGAAGTTAACTAGCTCGCTTCTTACCTGCGGCATAAAACCACTACTTTAACAAACATTTTTAATATTATGCCTGCCCCGTCGGAAACCGTTTAAATATGAACGGTAACTAGTATGCATGTAGACATTGGGCCGGTAGCTCAGCATGGCTAGAGCGTTCGGCTGATAACCGAAAGGTCGGGAGTTCGAATCTCCCCCGGCCCAGACAGAATTCATGGATATGTCTTTCGTATGACATGGGTTTCCATGACACCGTTAACGCTTATATTTTCCGCACGCGTTGTAACCCTCAGGCAATATCCTTTGGAGGTGGTGCCGAATGAAGTATGATGAAAGGCTTGAAAAAGCTGAGAGCTTCGACGAAGTCTATAGGCTGGTGAAGCAGCTTGTCATGGAAAAGTTTGGTCTTAGGCGCGCGGGTATGGGGCTCGTTCTTGCGGACTTGCCTAGCCAGCTGATGGCCTACCATGAGGTCGGATCCAACGCCATCGTAGTAAACAAAACATTGCTCAACGCGGTGTCAGCTATAAGTAAGTCCAAGAAAACCGTCAACAGCTACATATTTGTCATACTTCTCCACGAGTACCTGCATACGCTCGGCTTCGACGAGAGACAGACGCGTGAGCTTGTAAAGGAGGCGGTTTTGTCGGTTTTCCCGTTTGAACATCCAGTCGTCCGTCTGGCAACTACTTCTGTGTATGAAGTGTTTCCAGAGCTTAAAAACATCCAGCTGCCCTCCGGGTCTTCTAAGCCTGTTATCGTTAAGGATTTTGACACAGACGGAATCAATTACATAGGCTAGGGTACTGTCAACCAAGTAATACGCCTATTTCTGTCTTGGTTTTTATGAGTGTGTTGTGTGTTAGGGCTATTGCTGCTGCTATCTCCTCTATACTCTTTACTGTCTTTGAGTTTATGTTGTTGTAGAATCTCTTGGTCCTATCCTTAAGCTTCCTA
>JAWBRA010000046.1:0-9969 GCA_038844785.1 Candidatus Caldarchaeum sp. | reverse complement strand
CGCATACGAGGAAAGACATTTCTACCACCAAAGAAACCTATAAGACGGCCGAGGCCTACCCCAACTCTGCATCACCCAGGGATTTGAGGGTAAGGCTCTCGGCCATAGACCTTAAGTTGACAGTCCCCTTGAAGAATACATAAAGTTAATCAGGAACAGTATTGTAGATGGTGTTGGTTTAGGATGAGTGGGGTACTATGCGTCTCGTCTTTCTGATACCCTCTCTGGGAATTGGTGGTGCCGAGAGGGCTGTTGCACTGCTTGCCAACGAGTTATCCAAGTCTATCGAGGTTTCAGTATGTTTGTTCAGAGGACCCATCGACCACTTAGTCGAGTCTCCAGTCTACGTTTTAGAGAGTTTTCGACGAGCGTCACCGAACTGGATTGCTAGGCTATCAGGCTATCTTAGATTCCTCAGATGCTACAGACCGGATGCTGTCATAAGCTCGCTTACCAGCGCTAACACTCTTAACATGTTGAGCGGATATGGGGGAAAACGGTTTCTCTGGTTTCAGAACTATCCATCTAACCTGAACATCAGGCATCCCATATTCCGAGTTATTCACGACCTGAAATTTCTAACCATCTATCGTGGCGCTGATGGTATAATCTCAGCATCTGAAGGTTTGCGGGACGCCCTAGTAAACATGTACAGGGTCCCACACTCCAAGACGTATGTGCTACCGAACCCAATAAACCTCAATATGATCAATAAGATGAGTCGAGAGCCTTTGACATGTGAGGAGGAGGCATTGCTGGGTGATCCTACACTCATCAACATAGGACGTCTTACGTGGCAGAAGGGACAGTGGCATCTGATAAGGTCCTTCAACAGGGTCGTGAAGGAGCTTAAGGAGGCGAGATTGCTCATCGTCGGCGGCGGCTCCTTAGAGAGGAAGCTGTTGACGTTCGTCGAGAAACTTGGCTTGGAAGGTAAGGTGATCATTCTAGGAGCGAGATCTAACCCGTTTAAGTTTCTGGCCCGCTCTGATCTTTTCTGTTTTCCATCCCTGAAAGAAGGATTTGGGATGGCACTAGTGGAGTCCCTAGCTTGTGGGGTTCCCGCAATGTCCTCTGACTGCATGAGCGGCCCTAGGGAGATCTTAGCTCCTGGTACGCAGTATTATGGTTGTTCGTTAAGGGCACCCTATTACGCGGAGTATGGCATCCTGATGCCCGTCCCTGACGGCATAATCCACCCACCTACCGCCGACCTGACCATAGAGGAGAAAGTTTGGGCGGACACGATGATCCAAGTCCTGCAAGATAGTTCTCTCCTGAAAAGGTATAGAGAAAGGGGCCCAATAAGGGCAAAAGATTACGACGTGACCGTGATAGCCAAGATGTTACTTAACATACTTGTTAATTCCTAGGACTTCTAGGATATGCGATTACCGTAAAGGCCATTCCTGTGTCTAAATCTACACTCCCATAGCGGAACCGTGGTACCATAACAGCATCATAGCTATAATTGCTTATCATACTCCTTATTGCTGCAATAGTATCTTTTACTCTGAAGCTATGGACTTCAACAATTAGCATGGGTCTATGGTGTTCTATCGTCTTTGTACAACCTCTTAATATTTCAGGTTCTGCGCCTTCGGTATCTATCTTTATTATGTCGATTCGATGCAAAGAATCCCTGACTAACTCATCAACCGTCGTCGTGATTGCTGAAAAAAGTAGCTTACCTTTCTTCAATATTGTTGAAACACGCCCATCATGTTTAGGTGTTCGTCCTTTGTCTTCCAAGTAGAAGCTTAGCTCTAAACCACTCTTGTCAAACGCCGCAAGCTTAATCGGTCTCACCTACCTTGAAGCTCATTAAGTCTTATGTTATAGTTCAGCAACTTGAACGCATATGGATTTGGCTCTAATGATACCACCAATCCATCTTTACCTACTTCTCTCGCAAACTTTAATGTATAAAATCCGATATTTGCCCCTATATCGATTACTATGCCACCTTTCTTAGCATGTACGAGTCTGCGCTGGTATGGTTCTAACAAGCCCATCACATATTTCAGGACCTCTTCTTTTATAATCGTCAACATCAACCCATACTTCGTACTCCAAATCATCGGCCTATCCAGCAGATAGCCACCTATGTAATTTACAGAGGAAAGAGAATCGAGCTGCATGCGAGTTAACCACAGATTCCTCCTCTCCCTACCCAGCAGAGACCTTAGTAGTATACGTAAGGAGAAATATAACGGCAACCACATGGCGTATAACAAATAGAGCGAGGCGGTGTTGATGAAAGCCGACACTTTCATCAAAAGCCTAGCCATATGCGTCCACCTAAAGACCCCTCGTTCACCATAACAGCTTCAACGAAAGCTCTGCGAAGTATTATGCCGCCGCTAGACCAAGTCATCATTTTTTGACGGCTTTTGCTATATTAAAAATTTATCATAATATGGCGTGTCGTACTCACCATCTTCACATCCTTAACCAAAATTGCATAGCTCCATCTCATCTGCAGTACCGTATTGTGGGTAACCTTTGCCGGCCCCCATAGGTTTTCAGCTGACCAGCCGTTAGCCTATACATAAAGGCTTGATATTAAAGTGGTTCTTCGACAGCGGATTGGAAGCAACCTTACCCCACGTCCAACAGCTAAAAACACATTTCTTACAAGACATGTTGAAAAGCTATATGTCGTGACAGATACCATGGAGAATGAGCCGGCGATTACAACCAGCACATCATACAGCCAGCAGAAACATATTCTTCGAATATGCTTCCAGAGGTCGTCAGATGGTTTTTCAGCCAACCCTTTTATAGCAAGCCGACTTAACGGTGGGCAAGGGATGAAGCTGAGGCTGACGGGCGCTGTGGCCTTCTCGGCCGCCCTCTACGCCCAACTGATCGGCATTCTCTTCTCCGTCTTGATCGCTAGGAAGTTGTCCACGACAGACTTCGGACTCTGGGCTTACGTGGGAGCGCTGATCTCGTATTCCTTGACGCCCGTAGGACTGGTTGGTGGCTGGATATCGAGGGACGCTGCAAGGGGGGAGAAAGTAATGTACCCCTCTCTGATGGTCTCATCCTTCCTCGTAGCTTCAGGGCTCACGATCTACATCGCCGCATCCACATTGACGCACAGCCAGATAGGCGCTGGGCTCACCATACTCCTAGCCGGTCTCCTCATACTTGTGCCGAATGCGTTAGCGAACATCGCTACAGCGATAGCGTCAGGATACACTCCCCACCACGTCGGCTTAGGTTCCATGTTATTCGAGACCGTGAAGCTAGTGAGCGCATTCACCTTTGTTGTACTTCTCGGCCTCTCCTCCCTACCCTTCGTCTTCCTAGCGGTAGGTATTGGACACGCATCCAGCATGCTGTTCTTACTGTACTCCGCGAAAGGCACCGCCGGTAGGTTAGACTTGAAGAAGTACTTAAGAAAATGGCTGCGTGGCTCCATCGTCAACGCCGTGATGATAGCATCGGGCCTGCTGTTCACAGCGGACGTTATACTGATATCTCTTTTGACGGGAGGGACGGTTGTGACGGCCTACTGGCAAGCAGCGACAGTAGTGGGGCTACTCGTCAACGCGAGCAGTTACTTAGCCGCCGGCCTCTATCCCCGCCTCCTGTCGGGAGGAGGCTTAGGAGACGCGGATAAATCTCTCCACTTCACCCTGACCCTCGCCGTCCCCATCCTCTTCGGGAGCATAGCCCTCTCCGATTACATCCTGTCGATAGTAAACCCCGTCTACTCAGTAGCTTGGATGGCGGCGTCCTTAATGGCGCTCACCTACTTCATAGGCATAATTATGGGGATGTACAACACTTTGATAATAGGCACCGAGCAGTTTGACCTCGACAGGGTCCCAGCCGTCAAGGAGTATTTGAAGAGCAGGCTGGCCCTCGGCGTCTACGTCAACGCCTACACAGGCCCACTATACCTCTCCCTTTTAGCGGTCATGCTCCTCTTGAGCAGGGATGCAGGAATAAACATGCAGGCTACATCGATCTCAGCCGCAAAGCTAGCAATTGCCCTGATACAGACAGCCATTTACCGTCGCTACGCTAAGACCTTCACAGGGTTTAAGATGAACTTGCGCGAGGTTGCGCCTTATTTCGTCTCGAGCCTCCCGATGACGCTCGTCGTTCTCGTCCTCAAGCACCTCATTGGGCAGCCGCCGCAGCAACTCATCTTGGTGCTTAGAGGAGCGGCCGTCCTCAGCGGAGCTGGAGCGCTCACCTACTTCGCTGTACTCTACGGCCTAAGCGGTAAATTCAGGCTACTAGTAAGGGAGGCTATACAGACAGTCAGGCTTTACACAACTAGGTTTGGTCTCCTTCCTCGCCATCGTTAAGCTCAGGAGGTTTACTCCCCCCTATGCATTAGACGTAGGACAGGGATAGACGTAGCTTTACAGCCGAGACCTTCATTAAGTAGATTGACTGGCCAACAACCAGCCCTGATTCTCGATTGTCCAGATGCTTAAGGATAGGGCTGGATGCCTTAACTACCACTACCCATGCAGGAGGAAGAACCGTACCCCCGGCCGTTTATAGACATGGCTTTACAGAACTCAGACACAGCCAAAGTGGAACGGCGATATATGATAGGTCGAATGCAGAAACCCGCCTGCTGCATCACAGTCCGCTGCGTTTACATGTCTGCTGAAGCTCTACAGAGGTTTCATTCTCTAAACAGTGTGTAACGTTTAAATGCCTGATACGGCGTCCACATATGGAAAGCAGCCGTGGCCCAGAAGCTGAAGAAACAGTTCATAGAACTGCTGGAGAAAGACGTCGAGTTCCGCTACACCGTAGCAGGCTACCTCGGCCTGTCCGAAATAATCAAACGGCTTGACACAATAGAACAGGAAATAAAACGCCTTTGGGAAGGGCAGGAGAAGTTATGGCAGGGACAGGAAAAACTGTGGGAAAACCAGAACAAGCTATGGCAGGAAGTTAAAAGCCTAAGAGAGGGGCAGGAAAAACTTTGGGAGGAGGTTAGAAGCCTAAGAGAAGGACAGAACAGGCTGTGGGAGGGGCAGAACAAGCTATGGGAGGAGGTGAGAAGCCTTAGGGAAAACCAGGAGAAGCTTTGGGAAAGCCAGAACAGGCTGTGGGAGAGCAATAACAGGCTGTGGGAGGAGGTTAGAAGCTTGAGGGAGGGGCAGGAGAAGCTTTGGGAAGGACAGAACAGGCTGTGGGAGGGGCAGAACAAGCTATGGGAGGAGGTGAGAAGCCTTAGAGAGGGGTTGAACAAGCTGTGGGAATCCCATACGCGTCTCGAGAAATATGTGCGTACGGGTTTTGAAGGTCTCAGGAAAGCTCTGCACGTAACTTTTGAAGATTATTCCCGTTCTTTCGTCCAGCTGCTTCTTGAGGAGATTGGTTATGGCTGGCGTGAGGTGGATAGAAAAATCCTCGTCTCAGAGGGTAGGCCGGTTGAGATAGACATCTTCTGCGAGGAGCCGCTTGTCGTGGGGGAGGCCACTTCCTTCCTAGGAAGCTGGGAAGAAGCAGAGAGGGAGCTGGCCGGATTAGAGGAGAGGGTCAGGTTGGTAAGCACATTGTACGGCAAGAGACCTGAGCTTGTACTTCTCTGTGTGGGTAGGGCGGCGGAGGAGGTTGTGTATAGGTTGAAGAATATTTTGGTGGCGCAGGGGGTTAGGTTGGTTTTGGGAGCTGAGATTAGAGAGGCTGTCGTGTAAGTCTAGAATCCGCATTTCATCCAGCTGTTCGAGCTCGGTCGGTTCTCAAGATTTCATGTTTTTTACTGGGGTTGTAAGCCTCTTTTATGGTTTGATGCTTGTGACAGGGGCTTTTGGATTCATAGGCAGCCATCTTGTGGAGAGACTGCTTGAGAAGGGTGAAGACGTGGTTGCGGTTGGGATCGCTCCGCCAAGAGAAGACAACACAGGATATCTGCTGAAAAACAGAGGGTTGGGCAGGCTTCACATAGTTAAAGAAGATGTTGGATCGGTGCAGTCTGTTAAAAGTCTTTTCAGAAGCTATCAGCCCTCGGTTGTGTTCCATCTGGCTGCAATAGCTTCGCACAGGCTAAGCAAACAAGACCCGTACATGTATCTGCACAACAACTATAACACCGTTCTGGCAGTACTTGAAGCAGCCCGTGCAACAGAGCCTTCGCCGAAAGTCGTGTTCACGTCAAGCAGCAGTGTTTACGGTGACAACAGCCCGCCGTTGAAGGAGGATATGGAGCCTAGGCCGAAGGGCCCTTACGCCCTCAGCAAGCTGATGGGTGAGCAGCTGTGCATGCTTTACAGCCAGGAGCATGGGCTTGAATGCCCGATAATCCGCTATTTCAACGTCGTCGGAGAACGGTGCAGAGGCAACATCGTCTTCAGGATATTTGCTGAGAGAATCTTGCGCGGTGAGTTTCTGGAGGTTGCTGGAAGACATGTGGGCTCTGTATTCAAGCCTGCTGAGAGGGATTTCACCTACGTCGCGGATGCTGTCGAGGGCACCATTCTGGTGGGGGAGAAAGCTGGTGGATGTGAGGTTTTCAACATCGGGTTCGGCCGTCCCGTCAGCGTCATGCAGGTTGCGGAGCTGATGCTGAAGGGCTTTGGAAAGAATCTCCCTATAATTAATAGAGAGCTTCTGCCCCATGAATCGCTGGTCAGCTACTGCGACAACACGAAGGCTCGTGAAAAGCTCGGCTGGAAACCGCGAGTAGATATAGAGGAGATGGTGGAGAGGTTCGTGATATGGGTTAAGGACGGCGGTCTCACCGTCTGAGAGTACTGATGTAGACTTTTAGCATCTGGCTGGCAACCGCTTCGGGGGTGAATTTTTCAAAGGCTCTTTCCCTAGCAGCCTGACCCATCCTCATCCTCAGGCTGAAGTCGTCCAACAATTTCCCTACTTTTTCAGCCAAGTCCGTATGGTCGTCTGTCTTGAACAGGAATCCCGTGACACCGTTCTCAACTATCTCTTTAAGGCCTCCCGCTGAGGATGCGACGACAGGTTTTCCGGCAGCCGCCGCCTCAGCTGCAGGCATTCCGAAAGGCTCGTACCTTGACGGGACTAAGACAACGCTGGCGTTTTTGACGTAGTTTTCCACGTCATACCTGTGTCCTAGGAACTCCACGTTTTCGGCTATTCCCAGCTCGTTTGCCAGCTTTTCCAAACGCGGCCTCTCCACGCCGTCTCCAACTATCAGAAGCTTTGGTGCCGTTCTTCTTTTTTCCCGCATGTGTGCTATGGCTTTCAGGGCTGTGTCTACTCCTTTAACGGGGTGAAGCCTAGCCACTATGACAACCGGCCCTCCATAATCTTTCTGAAAAGCGATGTTAAATCTCTCTTGGTCGATGGGGTTGTGAACGGTTGAAATCTTCCATCCACACCCGTGTGACCGTTCGACTATTTTGCGAAGCCATTCGGAGCAGGCTGCAACGCTGTCGGCGAGCTTGAGGCCGGCCAGCCAACAAGCCATGCCCAACAACCTGCTGAACAGCCCTGAGCCGGCCAGTTCGTAAGGCGGGTAGCCTTCAAGGGTGAGTACTGTTCTACGGGCGGCGATGACAGCTGCTGGATACATTAGAAAGAACGTTTTTGGAGTGCTGAAATGAGCTATGTCACACCGTCCCGAGAGAAGCAGCTTGAGAGCCAGAAACAGCCAGTACAGCGGGCTTGGAAACCTATCAATGTTCAGGATGTGGACTTCAGCACCAGCTTGGATAAGCCTTCTGAAAGCAGGGAACCTCATTGCCGAGGCTGAGGTTATCACAGTGACGTGAACCCTCCCGTCAGTCTTTCTTAAAACACCGAGGAGAACGTGGACGAGGGCTAGGGAGGCTCCTGTCAGCCCTTGTTTGGCAGGTATGGCCGAGACTACCCTGAGCACGTAAACTGACCCGCTGCCTGCGTTAAATAAGGTTGCGGGCTGTTTACTCCGCTGAGGTGGTTGTTGCGGAGAGAACTCTTTTGACGTAATTGTGTCTGTTTCTCTGGCGTGGGAAGGGTGATTTACGCGGCTTGGCTTCTAGCTTCGGCGTCTGGCTTCTTACTTTTCCGGCTTTCGTTATGCTTCCGTGGGAGGGCATGGCGAATCTATGTTGACGGTGGCTGTATTTAGACGTTGGCCACCAACGTAACTTTCAGTCTGAACCCAGGCATGAAAATCCTAACCAAAATGTATAGCTAGATGGTTGGTTTGTGTTTCTTTCTTCTTGGTTTTTCCTTAATATTCTGTTGCAGTTAGGGCATTTATCCCTGTTAATAAACGTTTGACAACACTTACTACAATACGATTCCCCCTTATCATAGTTTGGCTGATGGCCTGAAGGAACAAACGGAGACTCCTCATCCTCCTTATAGCTGAAACATGGAATTCCGTCTTCAACCCAAACAGCTATTCTAACCTCTCTCCCATCATTAGCCTCAAAATGAAACAACGGCTTATACATGTTCGGAATCCTCAGCCTCCATCCCGCTGTTATGTCATATCTTCCCCTAAACCTCACCCTTTTAACAACACCTACATAGTCTCCTTTACCAGGTATGTTTAAAGAACGCCAGACAGTTATAGGCAGTTTAAACCTTTTTCCTCACAAACTATCTTAGCCACATGATACTCGGTTTTTGGAAGGAAAACGTCTAACGTAGGCTGGTGAGCCAAACAACCCACCAGCGTAAACACTACAACACCAAAGGATGTCAGCTTGGGAGAATGCTGAAAACCTGTAATGTTGGATGTAGGTGTTTATGGTTTGTAGATGTGGCTGGCGTCAGACACAGGGATAGAAGGAGTTGGGTGTTTTAGGAGGTTTTCTGCACAATCTGAGGCCCCGTTCTCAAGATAAGCTGTCTGCCAACTGCCAAAAACCGCTTTTGCTCTTTCACTTCGTGTTCCACAACTATAAAAGAATAATAGGATGGTTTCGACAGAAGTTGTTGGATAGCCTCTTTGAAAGGGGCTATCCCCACGGGCTGAGCATTCGATGAAGCATGGGCCAAGACGGCTCCCGCCATGGCGGAGGCGGAGCTGAAAAAACTCAACCCGTCAACAGGAGCGTCAGCCTAACGGTAGGGAAATCACCGACATTGACAGGAGAGATGAGGCTGAAGAGACGGCTAAAAGCCTGAAAAAAGAGGGGAGATGTTAGGCTGAATTCTCCACCCACCATCCAAGCCCACCCAAAACCGGTTTTCTCCAGCCAAAACCCCTTCCCCTCTGTCTCGCCGTAGAAGACGGCCATCCCATCCATAGACATCGTGGGATGGCGGGGGAGAGTATGGCTGGAGCCGGGCTTTGGGACGGTTCGCTCGGACCGACAGACGTGCGGAGGGAGACAGACGATTAAGATGACGTCCAGACGATGATAGACGACGTTCTCCACATCCATTCCACTTATGTTTCCCGGACGCCATGGAGGTGTCTGGGATGTTGTGGGGAGGCATGGAGCCTCTCCACAGTAGCTTAACCCTCCCAGACACCATGGAGGTGTTTGAGAGGGTTTGTGGATGGATGTTGGAGACACGAAGACGCAGGATAACGTTCAGAGGCTTCCGAAGTTATCCCCTCACCCACGGTCTGGTGGCCTGGCTTGAGGAGGTTTCCCACGGCCTCACAGGCCTCCCTCCCCAACCTCCACAAATGGGGAGGGGTATGAACCGCTCCTCCCAAGCCGGGCCACCGGGCTTGCAGGTGGCTGATGCCTGCTCCCCGGCGCATATAACGACAGGGGGGCGGGGGATGGTGTGGAAGGCCGCCAGCCTCCGACAAGGCTCAGGCCTCCTGAAAAAGGGAGGGAGGAGTTAAGATGACAGATACCCCGAAAAGAGGTTTATGAACCTCTCGGGAGAGTGGGAGGAAGGTTTTTCGCTGACATACATAGGCTTGCTAACAAGAAACGTGGCAGGAAAACTGAGGAGAACTTCCACACTTACAGCACCGATGGCGAAAACTTCAGCCGAGTCCGCCGGATAACCGATATTCCAGCAGAGCACGCTGACGAGCTCTACGTGGATGTT
>JAWBRA010000045.1:0-10128 GCA_038844785.1 Candidatus Caldarchaeum sp. | reverse complement strand
CTTCACAGTCATGCCTGCTTCAACAGACTTCGGAAACGGAACACGCATAGAGCTCAGAAACATGACAGCTCACACCATGGACGGGAGAATAGTGGGGCAGTGGGATGGAAGGGTGCAGGGAGCCATGGCTCTGATGAAATTCACCGTCGAAAAACCCACGGTGGTAAAGGTTGAATGGCGTGTGTACCACAGGCTTGTGGTTAAAAGCCCCGTCGCCGGGTTTGAGAAACACGTCGAAGAAGGCACTATCTACAATCTGGACTTCCCCAAATCCATAGAGCTGGGAAACGGAACCAAACTCGTCCTGAAGAAGGTTCTGGTCGACGGAGTGAAGACGGATGAAGATATGATAAAAATCACGAAACCTGTTGAAATATCCGTGGAATACGCCAGAAACTACATGACCACGTTCTTCATCGAGGCCGGGGATGCGATGACGCTGGAGCCTGAACAGGTAGTCCTAGTAGGGGAGGACGGTTCTAAAACAATCTACAAACCTCCAGCATCATACGTTCCTGAAGGCGTCCAGACAGTAGAGTCCATCGTCTTCAGAGGGTATGAAGTGGCTGGAGGAGGGGCTGTGAAGATAGACACGGCAGGCCAGCACATCCTGCCGACAAGGCTTAGAACAGTCAGGATAAAGGTCGTAGACATACTGGGCCTGCCCGAACCCCTAGCAAGCGTTTGGGCTTTCCCAGACATCAAGGCTTCAGCAAACCTTCTCGGACAGGCTGTCCTGCCAGCCATCCCACCCGAGAAAATCGCCGTAACAGCCTCAAGCTGGTCTGGAAAAAACACCGTAACCCTTGACAGCTATGAGACGGAGAAAACCATAGCTATCCCCTTATCTACATCCACAGCCACCCTGCTAACAGTAGCAGGTGCAGGCTCATGGATATACATGCTCGGGAGAAGAAAACCACCGCGGCAATCGCAGCAACAACCCTCCTAGCAGGACTCCTCATAGGGTTTACGATAGAGCCTCAGAAATGCTGTCAAACCTTCCCCAACAGCGATAAACGCCCCAACCGCAACCGAATATTGAGAAAAATCAAGAGAAATAAGAGCGTCTCAGAGCTTTTAACAAGCGATGGTTGACTATGTTCTGGTTGTAGGCAGCGGTAGTTTATCAACGCTTCTTGGATTGGATGGAGTTTCCCATCCTTGCACAACTCTTAAAAATTTACGCACAATGGTTTGAAGGTCTGCGTACTCAAAGCCTACTGTGATAGAAGTTGTTTAGCCTTTTCTAAAATTCCTGCCCCCCTCTCTGTTTTATAAAGTATTCTCCCGGCCTCAACTACCATCTGAATAAATGGGCTTCTTCTGAAAACCATTTCCTCAAACTCCTCAGCGGTGTAGCCTACAGGCTCCAGGGGTATGGATTCTTGATTAAGGGTCAGCATGAGCTTTATCCTGTCCAGAAAAGGCTCCTGGAAAGGAGCCACTACCAGAAGGTCTACGTCAGAGCCTTCGTTGACGTCGCCCGATGCAAACGAGCCGAAGAGCATTATCAGCTCCGGCTGGAGGAGCGCCACGAGCTTATCCACATACCTGTTCAGCTTAGCAAGAACCTCTTGACTGCGTTCAATATCGACTCGGCGTAGTTTAAGCATCTGGATGCTATTTCGTAGCTGTAGTATTTAAACGCGGGCCCTTTAGGGTAAAAGTTGGGATACCTGCTGCCTATGTAGTGTCTGTCCAGCTCCCGCCCCTGATCCATAAACTCTTTAAAAACATCGTGATGCTTCCCAGCCTCTTCAAGAAGCTCCGTCACAGAATGGGTTATCAAAGCTCTATAGCCCTTGGAGTAGAGCAGACCTTTCAAGGATTTTTCCGCCGCTTGCTGGCTGAAGAAGGCTGTTGCATAGAAGTTGCCGTCCTCTAAGCAGTCGCGGGCTGTCTTCAGGTCTGCCTCAGCCTGCTCAAACCACCTCAGCCCCTCCTCAAGGTTCTTCAACGCTCAGCACAAAGCTTTAACGGGTTAAAATGCTTTCGTAACCTGGCTGTTGAACCAGTTTTCTAAACCCTTGTATACACCTCTATCTCCAGCTGCTTCGCAGCCTCTAACGCCCCCTCCTCCACATAAGGCGTGACCATCACCTTACGGTCAACAGGCTTACCCGTCTTCAAGCCGTAAAACTCCACCTTCCTCCTGAACTCGTTGACATCGGAGCGTCTCACGTGAGACTTGACCTCCACCAGAATGGTCTTACCATCCTTCACAGCCACGTCTACGTCCACCGCGCTGGGATACCCGTACACATAGCCATCCTCGTCATAGGCCGTCCACCTCTCCACAACCAGCCCCAGCTCCTTTTCGAGAATCCCCCTCAACCCCTCTCTGAAAGCAGACTCGGCCATAATCCCCCACCTAGCACCCAACGCGTCAAGATGACGGTTCACCAGCTCAAAACCCCTAGCCATATCCTGCCTCAGCCTATTAGTCTCCTCCCTTAGGCTCGCCAGCTCTTCGTCATGTCTTCTGAAACCTGCTATCATATCCTCCCTCAGTCTGTTGGTCTCCTCCCTTAGGCTCGCCAGTTCCTCGTCATGTCTTCTGAAACCTTGTAGCATGTCTTCCCTAAGCTTGACGAGCTCCGCCTCATGTCTGTCGAGGCGTTTAAGTATCTCCTCCAAGCCGAGGAGACCAGCCACAGCATACCTGAACTCCTCATCCTCCTTCAGCAGCCTGAAGATAGTCCTCTTGATACGGACGGCCAAGGCTTTCCCAAGACTCTTCATGGGTAGGCCTATTAAATCTTGTCATGTTCAGCTGAAGAAGTAGATCGCCGTAACAGCAGGCTTCGAAAGCGTAGAAGACCCAGCCGCTACAAAATTCAAAAGGAGCTAGTGGGAATCGCCACGCCGGCGGGTTTGAAACATGATTCACCGCTTCTTTATTGTGCTTAAAGCTGCTGGAGACCGAGGCAACAGCATCAATGGCAGGGATAGGCCTAACGGCCCTTCAAACTTCGTAAGGTAAGGACATCATTTTGACTTTCATCAAACTGCTCAGAATTTCCCATCCTAAATATATGTGGGAAAGCTTAAATGTGTGGGATTAGATTATTCGTAGGATGAACTTGGAAACAGTGAAAATCGATGAAAAAGGCAGGATTATCATTCCTAAAAACATAAGGGAAAAAGCTGGAGTAAGGAAGGGAAGCTACGTCAAAATAAAGGCGGACGAGAAGGGCATTGTGATAGAACCTCTCGAGCCTACGGCCGACAAATATTTTGGAGCCTTCAAAATAATGAAATGGCCTGAAGACCTCGACGAATTCGTAACCGAGGTTGCCAGAAAATGGTGGATCCAGAAGCCTACATAGACATAAACATCTTCGTGTACTGGCTTGGCGGCCACCCCGCCTTCGGCAGAGCATCCTACGAGTGGATAAAGAAAATCGAAGGAGCCCGGCGGGGAAAATACATAACATCAGCTCTGACGCTATACCAAACAATGGTGATAATAGCTGGCTTAACAGGAAGAAACCTAAAAGACCAGGAACTGATAGAAAAGCTGGTAAACTCAATAAACAGCCTATCCGGCTTAAGAATAATTCCTCTGACAATGGAAGACATAACGCAGGCAGCCAAACTCATGAACGAGTACAGTCTTGACTACGAGGACGCGGTACACCTAGCTACCGCATTGAGAAATAAGGCTAAAGAAATAATATCCAACGACGAAGACTTCGACAAAACTCCATTAAAAAGAAGATTCAGCTAAACCAGTAAAGGGTGTTAAACCTTTCCTTTTCACCGTTGGATACTGTCAATAATTGAGGATAGACCTTCCTCTGGATGTATAGACAGCTATAAGACTCCTACGCTTTTGCTCAGGCCTGAGCATGGGGGCTGAGCCTATGGGGCCGCCTCCTGACACTCTCCCTAGATGCATAGCTCTCGCTAAAATCCCTGAGGCTGAGGCCTGATATGAAAAGCATGGCGGCGTACGCCTTCTCAGAAGGGAGGTAGTTATGGAACCTGAAGAGCCTGGAGAAGAACTCGACCAGCTAGTCGAAGACGTGCATGGCCGACCGGGAACGGCTTCAGTACCGGGAAGAACTTTCAACAGCTTTACATCTGTTCATGAAAACGTATAACATCGATGTTTGCCGAGCTCGACAAACGTTTAACGTCGTAGATCGCGTCGCTAAGGTCGGAGGTCCAGTATGCTTCGAGAGTGGCTGTTCCGGAGACGAAGCTTGCTGAAATAGAAAAAAGGACTCGAACACAGTGAACAGCAGGCCAAGCCCACTTATATACGGCGACGCATCACTACAGCGGTGAAATGAGCTGGAACCCCCTCATCGTGGAAACCCTCTCCTGGCTGCTCACACCATCTAAAAGAGGAACCTACTACAAGCTGGCCGTCTACCTGGCGGCTCTAGAATCGTACGTAGAGTATGGAGGAGCGACACCCCACACAGTATCATACAAGCTAGGGCTAAACAGCCTCTGGTCCAGCGACGTAAAACACTGGCTAAACCAGCTGGCAGACAAAGGACTCCTACAACAACATCCCGGAACACAGGTATACACACCAACAGAACTAGCCTTCAACACACTCGACAAAATAACATACAGCATAGTGGAAAAAGCACTAAACGAGACCCGGCAACACCAACTAAACCTCGAACACACATTAAAACAGCTCAAAAACCAAACAACCACACCAACACCCTACACCGATACACAAAACAACAAATGCCGAAACACCGGCTGGATGAGCTGGCTACCGCCCGTAAGAAGACAATCGAAAGACTGACAGCGTCAAAAAACTTAACCATTGCAAAGGGCGCCGAGAACCAGAGCAGGAGACGGCAAAGGCCAGAAGACGAGGTAGACGTGATGGAGAACCTTCTCGCAGCGATAAACATCCCATGTTGGGGGACAGGAGAAAAGAGAGAAAACCCACTAGAGGATGTGAACTACCCCATCCTTGCGGGTGTGGCTTCCGGTGTAGGCTGGTTCACAGGCAGCCCCGTGGATGAGCTATACGCTCATCCACCTCTCAAATTTTTTAGCGATGTTGACGGCTCCGTTTAGGTCGGCGGTGTATTCTCCACAGCAGGGGCAGAGGAACAGTCCTTGTGTTTTGCGTTTTCCCCTATCCGCAGACGTGGCATGTTCGGCTCGTGTAGGCTTCGCTTGCAGTCATTACAGGTATACATGCAAGCATAGCCTTGTATTCATTGTCTTCTTTAGGCGGTGGTATTGCATGTTGCTGGCTATTCTGTTCCTGGGTTAGACCTCTCTTTTGAAGCCTTCTACGGAGCCATGCGTAATGACGCCTTCACTAATTTCCCTACCGTAGAACTGGGCCTTTATAACGTTTCCATTCCGCCAAAGCACCGCAGTAGCGGCGAAACGCTCACCCAAATCCACGGCAAGTATAGAGGAGCATTCTCGCATGGGCGGGGCTGAAAACTCGAAGGTTACATGGCGATGTAGCGGTCTTCTCTGTTAACTATCTTGCTTTCGCATAGTTTCCCATCTGGAAACTCCCTGTGAGGCTTGACTGGAACCTTCAAAAACCAGAAAGCCTTAGCCCCACTAAGGTTGATCAAGCCAAGCGGATACCCTTTAAGCTTAACTCTAAGAGCTTGCTGCTTATTCGCCAAACACAACGGGGCAGTTCTGTCCCCCTTAAGAAACCTCTTGAAGGTTAAAGCACCCCCCTTTCCAGAAGCGCCCATTTCCTTCGAGTCAGCCTTACAACCCCGCCTGGATAGTTAACCTCACAGCAAACTTCACTACTCAAGGCTGTTGAACCAGTTTTCTAAACCCTTGTATACACCTCTATCTCCAGCTGCTTCGCAGCCTCTAACGCCCCCTCCTCCACATAAGGCGTGACCATCACCTTACGGTCAACAGGCTTACCCGTCTTCAAGCCGTAAAACTCCACCTTCCTCCTGAACTCGTTGACATCGGAGCGTCTCACGTGAGACTTGACCTCCACCAGAATGGTCTTACCATCCTTCACAGCCACGTCTACGTCCACCGCGCTGGGATACCCGTACACATAGCCATCCTCGTCATAGGCCGTCCACCTCTCCACAACCAGCCCCAGCTCCTTTTCGAGAATCCCCCTCAACCCCTCTCTGAAAGCAGACTCAGCCATAATACCCCACCTAGCACCCAACGCGTCAAGATGACGGTTCACCAGCTCAAAACCCCTAGCCATATCCTGCCTCAACCTTACGAACTCTTCATCATGCCTCTTGAACCCAATCATCATGTCTTCTCTCAGTTTAGCTATCTCCTCATCGTACCTCTTGAATCCGGCGATCATGTCTTCTCTCAGCTTTGCCATCTCCTCGTCGTGTCTCTTAAACCCGGCGATCATGTCTTCTCTCAGCTTTGCCATCTCTTCATCATGTCTCCTGAACCCGAGCATCATATCCTCCCTAAGCTTCGCCATCTCCTCATCGTGTCTCTTGAACCCGGCTATCATGTCCTCCCTGAGCCTGTTGGTTTCTTGCCTTAAAGCAACCAGCTCCTCATCATGTCTCATAAACCCAGCGGTCATGTCTTCCCTCAGTCTAGCCAGTTCCTCATCATGTCTTCTGAACCCAAGGATCATGTCTTCCCTCAGCTTGTTGGTCTCCTCCCTCAGTTTAGCCAGCTCTTCGTCATGTCTTCTGAAACCTGCTATCATATCCTCCCTCAGTCTGTTGGTCTCCTCCCTTAGGCTCGCCAGTTCCTCGTCATGTCTTCTGAAACCTTGTAGCATGTCTTCCCTAAGCTTGACGAGCTCCGCCTCATGTCTGTCGAGGCGTTTAAGTATCTCCTCCAAGCCGAGGAGACCAGCCACAGCATACCTGAACTCCTCATCCTCCTTCAGCAGCCTGAAGATAGTCCTCTTGATACGGACGGCCAAGGCTTTCCCAAGACTCTTCATGGGTAGGCCTATTAAATCTTGTCATGTTCAGCTGAAGAAGTAGATCGCCCGCCCTCGTTGCGAAAGCCTAAAACCTTTATTACCGTCGTGTGAAGGTGAAGTAGGCGGGTTGGCCAAGGCCGGCAGGGAAATTATCAAGAGGCTTACGGCTCCCGAGCTAAGGGAGATAGTCAGGGAGGAGCTTTCAACCGCTTTACAGCCGTTCACGATAAAGATGGAGGAGATGGAGAAACGTATAACATCCATGGTTGCCGAGTTCGATAAACGTCTGTTTTCTCAGATCTCCGAGCTTGACAGGCGTTTGTCCTTCCAGATCTCCGAGCTTGACAAGCGTTTATCTTCCCAGGTCTCCGAGCTTGACAAACGATTGTCTTCCCAGATTTCTGAGCTCGACAAGCGTTTGTCTTCTCAGATTTCCGAGCTTGATAAACGTCTAACGTCGGAGATTTCGTCGTTAAGGTCGGAGGTCCAGTATGCTTCCAGAGTGGCTGTTCTGGAGACGAAGCTGGCTGAGATAGAGAAAAGGCTTGATGAAACACAGTGAACAGCTGGTGAAGCTTAACCGCAGTAGTTGACGTTTCAGCCTTCGACTGTCTTTGTTGTATTGATGTCCGTAAGCTCGTCTTGACGGTTACGGTGGCGCATAGAGTGGTATGAGTCTTATCTCGTCTAGAGGTTTTCCGGTGGACAGCATCTTGAACAAGCTTAACGGCGACGCGTTGCTGACGATTCAGGCGATGAAGGGTATTACCACCCTCAGCATCGGCGGCAAGACTATAACAATTCCTGCTACCCAGCAGCTGGATGTAGACCTGCTGTCCAGCCAGCCAGTGGGTGTCAGCGATACTTACCACGAAAACGAGCCTAGCATAGCGGTGAGGCCCAACAACCCATCGTTCGTAGCGGCTGTCATGCACTACCTTGGGACACCTAGTTAGTGACGGAAAAACCATAGTGAGCAAAGTGTTTTCCACGACCACGCTCATTACGACGTTGACAACCACCACGGGCGGCGGTCAGGATGTTACAGTTACGTTAATTTCCTATTCCGTGGTTAGCGGTAGCGTGCTGACTTGGACTGTTGTGAGAGAGGGTCTGGGGCGGAGTCGGCCCCCATCTCTTTGTGGGTTTGGGCATGGTTGCTGTTCTCGCCCTGGCGTTGGCGCTGGCGGCCCGGCGGATTCATAGTCTGTTTTGGGCTGTAAATGTCGCGGCGTTGAACGTTAGGAGCGGCGGGAGGGTGGTGTTGCCTGGTTAATCTGGCATGTCTGCAGCTTGGTTGGTGGTTTTCTGAAAGTTTATGGCCGCTTTTGTTCCCGCCGCTTTGAGGGTGTGCTTTGTTGGCTGGCTGTTTTATGGTTTTCTAATCGTTCTAGTTTTTAGAATGCTGGTTTTTCTGGCTTCTACGGCTTTTTCTCACGTGTTTTGAGACTGTTTTTAAATTTTTGGTTTTACGCTGGAATTTCCCTTGTCCTCACCTGAATGTTTCTTACAGGATTGTGGAACTGTTCTAGACTGTTATGGGTTATATATGGGCTGGTTGGCTGGTTGGGCGATGATTGGAAAAAGTCATGTAGTTTTGCTAGCTTTGCTGCTGGCTTTGCCGACGGCTTTTCTTGGAGCAGCTGTTCTGACGACGCAGGCTCAGCCAACATACACCGCTTGGCTGAAAATAGTGACCAGCGCATGGAAGGGAGATACTACCTACCTCGCAATACCTGCTGGAACCACTTTCGCCGAGAGGTATAACGTTACGAATGTGTGCGTTTACGTAGCCCATCTCAAAAGTCAGGGGAACGCCTCAGACCCTATACTGTTCGCGGGAAGCCCCAACGCCACAGGTTTCATCCAGATTTCCTGGCCTACGAGCTGGCAGAACGTTACCGTGATTGTGAAGGCTAAGACATATCAGGGTGAGTGTACCGGTGCGGGAGGTCTTTACGACGGCATTATCGTCTACTGGCTGACGGTTAACTCAACCGAGCCGTTCAAACAGAGGATAACGGGTACTAGACAGTACGGCGGTCTGCCCTATGGTGCTAACGCCACGGTGAACGACGACGGTATTGTTGACCAGTGGCCTGACAATGATTTGCCCGGTTGGCGGATTCAGAATGACAGGGGTAGGGCAGGCTTGAGCAGCGGTCCTGTTGACTTTCTCGACCATGCCAGCCCGAGGGGGATGGACCCGGCTTGGTTTGCGGGGAACTTCAGCACTCCCGCGAACGCTTGGGTTGCACGAGCTGCTTACATCTTCAAAGTCTTCCACGAGCATACGTGGTACTCCGTCAAAGACAACTTGACCTACGCCACAATCTTCATCTATGACGTAGACCATACTCTAGCCACCTCTACCCAATCGTTGATTCAGGCGGCCATCACGGGTAATGACGGCCAGTCAAGATATACAAGGGAGATTTATCCGGCTAAAGAGGGTAAAGGTGAGTTCGACAGCGTGCCAGGCAGGTTTGCTGACAACAGGCTTGTGCCCATACCTTTGCAGACGTTGAACCTCGCGAACAGGACGGCGTTCCACGGTGGAATAGGTGAACCAGGCGGTTCGATAGCGGTGGGAGCGCCCCATCTCAACGCGACCAAGAGGGTTTGGTGGGAGACCGTGTTGACGAACCAAACCTTCTACATAGGCAGAGAATACAACACAACGGCAAACCTTCCTGCTGACGATTATTGGGCTCAGGACTTTGCTGGCACGGGCAAAACGCGTCCGCTGTTCGGAGCTTTCCCAGCGAGTCCGGCGACGAACCCGACAAGAACTCAGGGAGGTATCACAGGCGTTCCTGCAGGGCCGTTCAGCGTAGTTCTAAACCATACGGTCACGGCGGGGACAACCCTTGGCGTTAGCTATGGAGTTTGGGTTGACGAACGCATCACCCAAAACATAACGGCTGTAGCCAACTTCAACAACAACACGGTGTTTTACGCAAGGTTCTGCGTCCAGGACGCCGACCTCAACATCCAGCATCCAGAAGTAGGCGATAAGATGGTTGGAGCCGAGGTGACGCTCAACTTCAAGACAAGGCCGTCCACACCCTACTACCTCAGCCACAACATCCTCGACACAGACAGCGGCGGATGCACCGACGACCCCCACAAATGGCCAGGATACCTCTCGCAGTACAGAAAGTTCGCCCGCTTCCCCAACGGAACCGACTGGGGTCGGAGGGGAAGCCTCAACGCCAGCTACCACTTCAACCCAG
>JAWBRA010000044.1:0-10896 GCA_038844785.1 Candidatus Caldarchaeum sp. | reverse complement strand
ACCGTCAGGTGTTCAGCCACAGTATGACAGGGGACAGTCATTCTGCAGCGTATGCCATAAAACATACGAGAACAGGGATAGATGCCCCTATTGTAACAGAACAATAAGGAAAAACCAAGAAAAAAGAAATACAAACCAACAGTCTAATACCTCCTATTAGTGTCTTAGACTGTATCCTGAAACGGCTTATATACGGGTTTAAAGCCTGCACGTTAGGATGGTTCAGGTTGTTCTAACCTTCGACCCATCTCTGGGGCATAGGTTTCACGACTTCCCTCTCCTAAGCTTTCTTCCATGCGCACCCGTCAGATACGTTCCAAGCCCCATCTACCATTATCTGTCGCTTCCAGACGTGCCCTACGACTCTCATGGAAGAGCTTTGCTGGCTCCTTACGCAATAAGAAAGATAGAGGCCTGCCTCGTCAAGAAATCCAAGCTTGAAGTAGTTGTAGCCCATCCAAGGTTTGTCTCTCGCTTCATCGGCCCCGACACGAAGATAATCGGCGTTAACACGATGGACCCACTCGGTCTAGGCCCCTTGACCCTTATGTTCAACAACGCCGGCAGGGAAAAATCTTGGGTGACGAAAGAGTTTGAAGAACTGATGGCCCGGATAGCTGTGGCGAAGAAAAACACGGGATGTAGGGCGAAGGTTGTGGTCGGAGGCTCCGGCGAATGGGAGTTTGAGCACAGGAAGGAGGAGATTGAGAGGCTTGGAATAGATTATGTTGTCCAAGGCGAGATGGACGACATTGTGCATCTGCTTTTCGAACAGCTGGTTGAGGACAGCCTCGACAAAACAATGTTCATGCACGGCTACAAAACAACAACCTTCGACGCCTACGGAAGGCCTTTCATCCGCTACGTCCAAGACCCGGAAGGAAGGTTCATCTGCCGGAACCCAGCCTCGAAATACAGGCTTCCCAAAATTGAAGATATCCCAACCATAGTAAACCCAGCCATAAGCGGCCAAGCTGAGATAATGCGAGGATGTGGAATAGACTGCGACTTCTGCGAGGTAACGACAAGGCCTCTCCGCTACTATCCGCCTGAGAAAGTCTTAGAGGAGGTGGAAGTCAACCTGACGGGAGGTATCGACAACGCATGGTTTGTGACCGACAATCAATGGGCTTACATGGTCCGCGACCCGCAGTTCTGGCCCAACAAGGAAGCCATCTTCAGGCTTTACAGAACAGTCATGTCTAGGGTCAGCAAAGCCAACCCGATGCACGCCACGCTGGCGCCTGTTGCGGCAGACCCTGAGGCTGCGATGGGTGTAGCCAAGATAGTTGGAGCCGGGCCTGACAAGCATATAGGTGTTCAGATTGGGCTTGAGACTGGAAGCGACAAGCTCATCCTCAAGCACATGGCTAACAAGGCGAAGCCTTTGAAAGTTGGTGTGGATGGGACGTGGGCGGAGATAGTTGTCGAAGGCCAGAAGGTTTACAACGCCGCCTACTGGATACCCGCCTACACCATAATCCTGGGACAGGAAGGAGAGACGGACGAAGACAGCTGGGATACGATAGGGCTGATAAACTACATGGCCTCGCTCAACCTCTACTTCACGGTTACGCCCATGGCTTTGGTCAACCTCGGCTCTCTCAGAGGAACCAACGTTTTGACGGATGTTTACGCAAAGTTGACGCCAGCTCAGGCGGCGTTGATATACGTGTGCTGGCGGAACACAAAACGCATGGCCGAATCCATAGCCTTCAAAATCTCCAAAGACAGCTTCCTGCTCCGAATCCTAACCACCACAATCCTCAACGCAGGCGCAAGGTTCTGGCTCGACAGGCTGGAAAAATATTTCACAAGGCTTGGCAAGGAGTATGAGAGGGCGATAGACAAAGCCAAAACATACACGCACATAAAGACGATGGGGACGGACTTCAACAAACTCAGACAACAGTACAAGGCTATGAGAGTAGCTGTATAGACAGCTGGAAACTGTTGGCTCAAGCTCTTTACGGGTCGTCCAAAGCTTCAAGAAAGTCTTTAAAACTGTACAGTTTTTGCGCGAGTTTCTCAGCGTCTATTCTCTCGCCATAGCTCGGGAGCTTGTACTTCTCATACCTGTGGTTGTGTCTCAGATAGCTCAGGGCGTTTTCCTTCCGTGGGTCTACGCATTCGTTGGCCGCAATCCAATCCTCGATAGTGTTCTCCACAACCACTACATGTAAACCATCTATCGGGCCGCAAGCCTGTTTAACGCTAGTCTCTACTTCGTGAGGGGTTTTGCCGTGCGCGTCCACGACCACTATAACCTTGCCTCTCATTCTGGCGGCGGCGACCGCTCTGGCCGCCTTGCTGTCAAACGGCCCTCTCGTTGATTTTATGGAGATGCCTAGCTGGTGGGGTTCAGCTTTTTTGATTTTCTTTATCAGGTTTCTAAAGAAGCCTTTTACGTATGCGTCTTCGCAGAAAATAGTTTTGACCATGTTATTGTAGGCCGTATAGCCACATTTCGCTCGGCGTCAACCCCTTCTCCTTCATCCACCGCCTGACTTGCTCGAGGTTTTCCACACGCTTGACAACGCTGCCCTCAAATGTCCTCTCCACCAGCAAAAGGCTTTCCAAACCAGCCACGTCAACAACAACAGGCGAATGAGTGGCAACCAAGCAGAGAACACCAGAGTTCTTCAATTCATGCACAATGTATTCTAAGACTTCGCTGTGAAGAGAGTTCTCCAGCTCGTCTATACATAATATGGAGGGCTTGCTCTCAACCGCCGTCAGGATGTGGAGAAGCTTGTAAAAGCCGTCGGGTATGCTCGGCGGATGTATCTCAGCCCCATTAATCCTGTCTGTTACAGAGAGAAAAACGCGGCCGTCAGCTGTTGGCTTTATTTGGATTGCAAAATCGGGGAACAGATTTTTCAGAGCATTTTCAATTCTTTCTGGTAATGCACCAGACAGAAACATCCGGGCGATCAGCAGGTTGAGCGTTTCGCCTCTTTCTGAGGGAGTATAAGGAAAACCAGCCATTATACTGGGCTCTCGAACCTTACCCATGTCAGGATGGCGGATGAATGATACGCCTCCGAAAAACAGCCTGAGATTACTGATTACATATCGGAACAGCGACTCATCTTTATCTTCTAGGTAAGGGCTTATCAAGTTAATCCTTGCTGCGGGAGCTCCATGCCCACTGAGCGTGAACATTATTTCCTGTGTTCTTATGCCAGTTAATGCGATTTTGTTTTCCACTGCGAGATCAATATAGCCTATGGGTGAAAATATGTCAAAGAATGATAATGTCGGTAACATGCTTATTGGCATTCTTTCCAAGATCGCCGTTTCGGTTTCCCTAGTTATATCCTCAATTTTGATCCCATACTCTTTTACGCGGTCTATAATGTATTCCCTAATGGTGTTTATGTGTTTTTTGATGAACGCCTTCTCTTTAACAATCTTTAATGTGTCGCCTTCTCTGCTGATTGTTGCTATTCCATGTAGCTTGACTGTTTCTTTGATGGGTTTGACCGTGCCCTCTATGCTGGCGAAAACAATCTCATAGGACGTCCGGTAGTTTTCTGGGCATTCGAATTCAAGATCGAATGTTATGGGCTTTGTTTCGTCGTTGCCGTAGACGATGTTTCTGTAGGACCACCATTCGAGATGGGGTGGTATGGTGAGGTGATGTCGCCGAGGGCTTTCTTGAGGAACTTGAAGGCTTCCAGCAGGTTTGTTTTTCCTGAGGCGTTTGGGCCTACTAGGACGTTGAGACCGTCGTTCAGCTCGACGACCGTGTCTTTGAAGGACTTCCAGTTGCGCAGCCGTATCCTCCTAAGCTTCATCTACTCTAAGCCTAACAAGGCCCCCACGCATATAAGTGTTGGTACCTGTCGTGCTATTGAATTCCGCCTGTAAGCTATGGGTATTCTGCAGGTTTTGACAACGCACGCCGTGTAATGATGGTTAAGGTTATGAAGATCGACAGGGCTGTCAGTAGCGACGCCGTGCCAATCGTGATGAAAAGCGTTGGCTCATTAGTCTCAGCTGTCTTTAACGGCATTTCAGGCTTTGCTGCTTGAGCCAGTTCAGCACCTTTCCGATGTTCGGCAACGTATATTCCCCCGAATAGCAGCATTGCAGCCAGCACGCCCAGCAGAACAGGGGCCAACCGCTTCAACATCAAAACCTTCTCAAACCCCCTCATAAGTCCATTCGTTAGAACAGAGGGCTACCATGGTTTTTTCCGCCATGTGCGCACAGCTTCGTATAGGGTTGCCGCCGAGGAGGATGCTCCGAGCGCGATGACGTAGGGGTCTGGTGAGGTAAGGTGGGTGGCCAAGTAGAGCGTGGTGAAGGTTGTGAACAGGGCTGCGTAGAAAGCCATGCGGGGCAGCAGTTTTCCCCCAACCAGTATGAAGGGCTGGAGAACAGATATGTCTACTTTCTCAGAAGCTGTGTAGGAGCCTTTATCGTCTTTCTGCAGCACGCCGAGCGAGTGAAGCTTCTCCAGATGGTGGTGGGCTACGCTGGGGCTTGAAAGCCCAAGACCCCTTTGAACATCCCTAACACCCACAGGCCTTCCAGCCCTGATGACGTAGAGGAAAACGTCCAAGCTCCTGCCACGCAGCTCGGCTTCGACACGCCTCCTGTCCACACTCAAGCCTGTAAACAGCCGTGAACAGGGCTTAAAAACCTGCTCCCTCATGGACGGAGCTATATGGAGGCTTGCAACTGTTTTCAAGACGTGAAGACGGCAAGGTTATTCGGCTATTTCCTCATGTTCTTCGCCGCCGGCGGCGGGGTTTTCTACACAGCTTGGTGGGCTGGGTTAATCAGTTTCCTCAACCCCGAAGATGCTGTCAAGCTGGTCGCCCTGCTCGTGGCGCTCTTCATTTTCCTCGTAATCGGCTTCGTCGGGTACGTCATGGCGTTCACAAAGCCTCCTGCATCTCAAGCATCTTTAGCACTGTCCAGAAGCTTTGTTATGAAGAGAAGTTCCACAGCGATGTAAAACATCCCCAACATATGCATGTAGTGAACAAACGTTGAGAACGGCGGGTTTGGAAAATTGGTTGACGCAACTGCAGAACGCTGGCTCTCATCTCTATAAAGCACAAACCCGGTCTGAGGCGGTATCGCAATCAAGCCATGAAACACGTTACCCGCCCTGTCACGATGTCTTTCGGCGAGAAAGTATGTGAAAGTTCTTTCGTTTGCAGTGTTCAGAAGAACGATTCCGTTGCTGTAACGACGTAGAAACAACGCGCCTCTTTCATCTCCTCCAACAACTTCAATACCTGTCAACGGGCTGCCGACAGGGATGTAGAAATCTTTCAGAATGTATGAAGGTGTTGTATATTCACCCTCACCCCCTCTGAGCGTGACGTATGTCTTTGGCTTGTTGACGAGATACAGGGAGGCTATGACGAAGTTGAACCGTCTCTGAACGTCTGCAGGGACAAGCCTCGGGTCTTGATTCCATTGTTCAACATAACCAGCGGGCACGACATCTACTAGGATAACAAACCTATCCTCGGGATACGCGTTTAGGACTTGAAACTGTCTGTAGAGCAGCTGGTCGTCATGGGTTCTGTTGAATATCTGTGTAAAGTATTCGATGAAGACTCCGTCATAGTCAAATCTCAGCAGAAGCTCGAACCTTTCGTCTCTATACGTCCCAATGTTCGCTATGATTTTACGTTCAGGACCCGTGTCTATAAGCTCTGATTTCAACCGGCTGAGCATGTTTTCCAAAACGGTCTTTCTTACGGAGCGGTCTGGATACTTTGACGGCGGCATCCCATCCATGTTCCATAGATAAATGAAGTTCGGAAGATTGTCGTGGAAAAGGATGGGCGACAGTAGAGGATTGTTATAGCCTGCGTAGGCATGAAGCTTTTCAATACCTTTCAGAGCCGCGTCAACAACATCCTTGCGGCCAATGTCCAGCAGAAACTCACAGTACTTTTCTCTGACGATGTAGTATCCGGAGCCGTCTTCCCGTGGATATTTTGAAGACGATGCTGAGCTTAGAAACCATTCGCTGAAGACCTTCTTGTAGATTGTTCTGTAGGGTCTGAACTCGTAGACAGGTTTGCTGCCGTTCCAGCGAAGCATGCAGGGAGGTGTGTTTGAGCTGTTTCTAACGCTGACGACGAGAGACGGGTCGTTGAAGTAGTAGAGGCTGACAACCTGTGGGTTTATTCCTTTGACGTATGTGTTGTAGTAACCGCCTCCGAGCAGCAGGTCGTATTTCTGAGCCAGCTCCAGAGGCTCGGTCATCACGACTGTCCCATGTATTGCAGCAAGCTTGAAGTTGTTTCCAACCCTGCCAACCAGCGGGAGACGTTTCTCAGGCTCCGTGCGCAAAACAAAATCATCAAGCCAGAACGTTCCCATACAGGACCTCACGCATGTGAAAACTATTAGGACCCTCGCAGCCGTTAGGTTTGCAGGAGCCTCAGCAGTGAACGAGATTTTCGTCCAGAATGGTGTCGAGTTCCCCGACCTCAGCACGTAAAGGGGTGAGAGATAACGCTCGTTGCCCGTGTTGTCGCGGACAATGAAGTAGAGCATAACCTCATACTGGATGTTTGAAATCTTCTCTCCTGTTTTGACTTGGAAGCTGAAGACAACCTTGTCGCCTGGAAGCGGGTAGAAGACCGAGTATCTTGGGTTTTTCGACCTGACAACGTAGGACGAGAGGATCAGCCTTGTTTCCGGGCCTGATTCGTTATCCCTTTTTATAGTGATTTTCTGGCTGCCGGCGCCTGAGACGTATTCTTGGAAGTCTATGGATGCTTCCACGCTGGCTCCTTTGGAGCCTGAAGGCCATGGTTGCCAGTTCCAGTAGGGGTTGAAGATGTCTGCAAAGCCCTCACGCATGTTCGCTGCGTTAGTAATGCCTGTTTCAACCTCTCCCAAGCCGCCGAAGTAGTTGCTGAGAGGGATTCCATATGGTGTCGCCGTTTCCACGACGGTGTTGGACGCGTTGCTTACAACGCTTCCACGAAAGGCTCTTACCCTGTAGAGATAGGTTTTCTCCCTTTCAACGGACGCGTCTGCGAAGCTGATAGCGTTGGGGGCTGTCCTACCTATGGCTGAGAAGACCTTACCGTCCTCGCTCCTCTCTATCACGAAGCCATCCTCGCCCACCGAGTTGTCCCGCCAGCTGAGCACAATCTGTCTAAAGTCGGCGGCCTGCACTCTCAAATCTGACGGCGGAACCAGCTGGCTAACAGTCTCTGTCGTCCTCCGCACCACAGTTGTTGTCACAGCTGTTGTCACAGCTGATGTAAGGTATGTTTTGACAGTTGCCGTGGTTGTGCTTAGAGAAGTCGTTGTTACGGTTTCGGTTATGGTTGAGTAAAAGGTTTTGTTGTTCGATGTGTTGAGGGGGGTTAGCTGGCCGAGGATAAAGCCGGACAAAACGGCTGAAAAAAGCAGA
The DNA here is from genome assembly GCA_038844785.1 of Candidatus Caldarchaeum sp. Lineage (GTDB taxonomy): Archaea > Thermoproteota > Nitrososphaeria_A > Caldarchaeales > Caldarchaeaceae > Caldarchaeum. The sequence goes on along the minus strand of JAWBRA010000044.1, from coordinate 3,491 downwards.
AACGCCACCGCCGGCCTCATCTCAGCCACCTCACCGAACACGCTGGATTTAAGAGATATGGCGTACGTATAGTTAGAACATGTGTTGGTTTTTCTCTAGAAGCATGCTTGGATGAAGACGTCAGGGTTAATATTTACAGGTTTTTTGATGGGGCGTGGGTTGAAGGCTGTTTTCTTCGACTTCGACAACACATTGGTTGACTCGGCGAGCGTTCTTCCACACGCCCAGAGGAGGGTTGCTGGGGAGATAGCTAGGTTTCTCAACGGTTCCGTGGACTTGGACATGGTTTTCAGCACTGTAAAGCATGTTGAGAGGGTTTTGGAGATGCAGGGCCTCTACGACAGGGATAGGATCTGGATGCATGTTTTGTGGGAGCTGGGGTTTGACGGAAGGGTTGACGATGGGTTGTTGCGCAACTGGTCGCTGGCCTACTGGGAGGAGTTCATGAAGGGCGAGGTTTTCCCCGAAACCGTCGAAGTCCTCGAAAGACTCAGCAAACACTACAGCCTCGGAGTTGTAACAAACACCGACGGGCTTTACGGCATGAAACGTATGAGGATGGAAAAGAAGGGCCTCAACCGCTTCTTCAAAGTGATCGTCGTGGCTGGTGACGATATTCCCGAAGCCAAGCCCAGCCCAAGGCCTTTCCTGCTGGCCGCCGAGATGATTGATGTCAAGCCATCTGAATGTGTGATGGTTGGGGACGACCCTGTCAACGATGTAGCGGGGGCGAAAGCCGCAGGCATGACAGCCGTTCTACTAGACCGTTCAGGAGGAAAAACATGCCCCGTCAAACCAGACTACGTCATCAAATCTCTCAACCAGCTGCTAGACCTGCTTCCCATATGGGAAGGCGGCCAAAGTTTTTAAAATACTTGCAGAGATAGCTAAAGAACCCGTAATAAAAGTCTCGCTCTACGAAGCAACATTATTAGATGGTTGACTTTTGTTAATAAACGTTTGACAACACTTACTACAATACCATTTTAGGCCGAACCTGAAGGAACAAACGGAGGCTCCTCATCCTCCTTATAGCTGAAACATGGTATTCTGTCCTCAACCCAAACAGCTATTCTAACCTCTCTCCCGTCATGAGCCTCAAAATGAAACAACGGCCTATACATGTTCGGAATCCCCAGCCTCCATCCCGCTGTTATGTCATATCTTCCCCTAAACCTCTCCCCCCTAACAACACCGATATGGTCTCCTTTATCGGGTATGTTTAAAGACTGCTGGCAAGGCTTACGGAGACATGGTTATAACCCCAGTAGTCTAGGACTGTTATGCTGAAGCTTCTGAACTCCCTGACCGTGACGTAGTTTAGGTCTGTGAAGAAGGTCATGGGCCTTACCCTTCTCCAGAACGTCTCTGTTAACTTAAGGTCTTTGGCCTAGTGTTTTTTTGTTTTTGGGGGTGGGGACGCCTAACCGCTGGTCTTGTAGGGCCTCTATCTTCCTAGGCTTGAGCTTCAGGGGTGTGACTAGGGGCTCTGAGGCCGTTCGTGGGTGGGAGTCACGTATCTGTCTGGAGATGGATTCAAGGATAGTGTAGAGTATCCGTTTTCCTAGTAGAGGAGACGGTGGTGGTTAGAGGCCTGATGGCTTTGGTGTGGAGTTGCTTAAGATCCTTTCAGCAAGCGTATCCGGTATTGTCAACTTAAGCCTATGGCTTGAGATGTTGCTCTCCTATTCATGCATGCCTTCGATTAGTATGTCTAGGCTCTTCAGGTTCCATGACTACAGCCCCTTTCGATGAGGCTTATGCCTCCCTAGTCTTCACAGCCACAGCCATAGCCCTCATACACAACACACTGCCCAAAACCAAGATGGAAGGGGCGTAATACCTAGTCGACAGTACCCTCGTTGGTCTTTTTTCCGGCTTGCCGGCAAGCTTGAGGATGTCGGGTGAAACTCTTTCATTGACAGTCGAGGCGGGTTATCGGCCGTTGAACAGTCCGAGAAACTGGACGAAGTTGTTTCCATTCTCTTTTCATTGACAGTTGAAATTCCCATGGTGAAACACTGGGATGGGAGGCCTGACGGAAACTTTTCCATTCTCTTTTCATTGACACTTGGATGAAGCCATGGGCCCTATCCGAGTTTCATGCGAGGATGTTTCCATTCTCTTTTCATTGACACAGTGTAGTCATCAGAATAGACGGTGCCTCTTTAGGGGAAGATCAAACAATTTCTGTCGTCAGGATGAAATGGGTTAACGGAAGAGCGCCTAAAGTTATACGGTTTGAGAGTTAGATGAGCTTGAAAGGCATTTAACATACTGGATTTCGCTTTAAACCGCTAAACGATTACAATTTTTACAAGATTAGGCTTCAATGAGTTTAAAAGTTAGTTAATATATAGAGGCTTGCAACCATTTTTCCTTCATGGCTACGATACCTGTGGGGATAGGGCTTGTACGTGCATACAGCGTTGGAAGCGGCCTCACCTCTCTCCAGCCTTTCAAGCTTGTCAAGAACACTGACGTAGAACTCGGGATTTCACGCTCACGGTGGTTGACGTGAACGGCTTAACCAACAGGTCTTTCAAGCCTGATGGGCAGGACTGTTGATAGAGTGGTGCCCGCACTGCAGCAACATAGTTGAGAAGCTGTACCAAGCCTATAGTGACAGGGTTGTATTCATAATAGTGGCCGGAGGATAAAGGTGGTGTGTAGGTAGTTAAAGCGGCTCAGGAGCTGACAAACATGCTGTGTCAATTATTTGACATTTATATAGTTTTAGACAACTGTTGTAATACTGCTCCATATTTTTAGATAACTGTCGAGGCAAGAGTCATTGTCGACACTGCAACAACCTACGGTGTTTCCCACATGTTTTAACAGCCTACTGTGATTACTATGGGTTCTGCTGCTTTGGGCAAAGTAGTGTTCGACGAACACTTCTTACAACATTTTCCCCGATGGGGGGCCTTCCGCTGGAGAATGGTTCTCCGGCGTCCTAGGCCTCCCGGGAGAGCCATGTCAGGAGACATGGTTGTAGGACCTGCTCCCAGGGATAAGGGAGGGCCTGCTCCCGGGCCTCAGTCATATGACGTGGCGGGGAGCGGTTCGGGGTTGGGACGCCGCCTCGAGCCGACAAGGCCAGGTGTCTGGAGGGGAGGGGTGTACGCTGATGGGGAGTTGTCCCCGAAAAGAGGTTTGTAAGCCTCTCGGGAGAGTAAGAAGGTTTTTCGCTGACGTACATAGGCTTGCTAGCAAGAAACGTGGCAGGAAAACTGAGGAGAACTACCACGCTTACAGCATCGATGGCGAAAACTTCAGCCGAGTCCGCCGGATAACCGATATTCCTGCGGAAGCAGGTGACGAGCTCTACGTGGATACGGTTCCCGTAGAGCTTACAGATGGGTTCATAGAGGTTTTACGACGTGGTGTTAGGGTTTTCTACCTCAGACGGCTTACGCTGTTCAATCTGATGTATGAAAGGCTTGGAATTAAGACGAAGAGTGCAAAGAATGATGTTAGAGTGTTGATGG
>JAWBRA010000043.1:0-11261 GCA_038844785.1 Candidatus Caldarchaeum sp. | reverse complement strand
GTTGGGATCAGTTCGCGAATGGAAAACAAAAACTATGATGAAGATGATATTAATAGAGCTCTCAATTCCCTTGTTGGGATCAGTGCGGCTTGTTTTGCCTCTCAATGGCTTGGGGAGGCTTTTCTTTTTGCCGCTTTCGCGGCAGAGATAGTTAATCGGGTCCGGTATATAAAGACAACTGGGGGTGGGCTTTTTGCCGAACGTCGTTTAATGTGTGACGGCTGGGCTCGAAAATGTTCGCTGAAGGCTTATAAGCCCTGCGCCATAGAAATACTCTGTCCGTCATGAACGTTCTCGAGGCGGTGGGAAGCAGGCTTTTGATAATGTGCTTCCGCTACCGAATCCGCGTTACCACACCCATCACAGTCACCAACTACACAGGCCACATAACCAACGCCATCGCCAAGAAAATGCTCTCCATGGACGAGCCTCTCCCACATCTCATCAGCGTGACACCGTTAGCCGACCTGTCCAGCGGCACATACTTCATCGACTCGCCGCTACCCCTGCCACCTGGCACATACGGCTTCACCGTAGCATGCCCGTCCACAAGCCTCCAGGCCGCATTCAAGCTGGCTGAACAACCCCAGATAGAAATCGAGGGCGTCAAATGCCAAGTAGAAGGTATAGAGCTGCTCCCCGTCAACATCGAGACCCTCAGAACACCCGACTACCCCGAATACTTCACACTCCAGTTCATCACACCTACTAGGATGGGGAAGCTCGCCCTCAGCGCCAAGGCAGGCTGGGCCGTCTACGAACTCCTCCCAACCCCAACCCACGTTTTCGGCACCCTCGCCAGCCTCTGGAACAAAATAACCCCAGCAGAAAACAACATAGCAGTAGACGATTATGTGGAGTGGGTTAGGGCGCATGTCCTCATCGTACCGCCGTTCAACATAAGGTCCCGGTCCGTGCGGCTTGGCGGCGGCAGAAAAATACCCGGCTTCATAGGAAAAGTCACCTACACCTCAACACAGCCCAACTCGTACGAGCATGCAGTTACCGTCATCCTGGCGAGGCTCAGCCAGTTCACGGGCGTAGGGCTGGGGAGAAGGCTCGGCCTCGGCGTAGCAAAATACTCGGAGGGCAGGGAGGTTGGATAGATGAGAGTTGGTGTTGTGGCAACGATGGGGACAAGCCCGCCAGTCGTCACAGAGTTCGTAGACTATGTGGAGAGGACGGAGAAAGTGTCAAACCTGATGATTTTGTCTACGTCTGAGAAGCTGGTCAGGGAGAGCGCCGTCTTGGCTTCAGCCGCCGTCATAGACAGGTTTCCACACATACGCGTCAAAACCATCGAAGTCCCTGTCACAGACATCACCAATGAGGAGGAGAACTATCTTTTCATGGAGACGGCGGCGAAGGCATTGTCCGAGCTGCGGAGAAACTCCGACAAACTGTACGTCTGTCTGGCGGGCGGCAGAAAGGAGATGGTGGCCTCAATGACGCTGCTGGCGCAGCTGAACGATGTCGACGCCGTATACCACGTTATTTCTCCGGAGATAAAAGTGGTCAGCGCGGCCCTCGAAAGAATAAGGAAGGAGATAGAGGAGCTTGCCAACAGCCAAAACCCACAAGAATATTACAAGCAGAAAAGAGAGGAGTTTGACCCAGTTATGTATCCGCCGCCCACCGACTACAACGTTATCCATGTTCCAGTAATCCCATACCCGCCTGAAACTCTCAGCAGCCTCAAAAGCCTCCTCGCAAAAGGCTCAAGCCCGAGGAGGGGTGTAAAGCTCCACGCAGGGTTTCTGTACCGTCTCAGGAATAGAGGGCTTATAAGCATGACATCGGACAAAATCATAGTCACCGATCATGGGCGGAAGCTGTACGACGCTCTTCTAAAGTATCTTTAGTCAATACGAGCCACATACACGCGCATACCAGCATCCCTTGCAGTAATCAGCCCTTCTGTTGTCAGGTCTGGACTCTGTAAGTATCATCTCTCTGAGCTTTTTTATGGCTTCTTCCACTTGCTTCTTCATTCCCCAATTGATATTAACCAGATGAGGCTTTTCCTGCTCCATGTAGAAGATTACGCCCCGTCTCACCGTCTTGTTGAAAGCCTTTTCAACAAGAATAGCGTAGGAGGCCAGCTGCATCCTGTCCCATATAGGGGGCTTAACTAGGTGCGGATGTCCCAGCTTTAGCTCACACGGCACAGCCTCAGCGTATTTAGTCAGAACCAATACATCTAATCTGCCGCTGAAACCTAGGTCCTCCCTAGACATTTGGATGTTTCTCAAAATCTTTGCAGGCGCTATACTCCTAGGTAGATGTCTCAAATCGAAGTTAGCGTGCATGTGATTCGACAGCTCCATTGACGTAGTGGCTGGCTCATGTAAACCCATCACATGTTTGAGAAAAGGTTCTTGAGGACAAAAGAAATAGTCCTTCACATCTGTTGGTGTGACCCAATAGCCATGATCTTCAGATAACATAAAAGCCGTCGCCGTCTTTGATGCTTTGTCCCATCTGAAGCTTTCCGATGGTGGTTCTCAGGGAATAGCTTGCGGGAGTCAACGGATAGATCTGAACATTGTCCGTAGTTATATCAATGATTCTCAGAGATTTCCTCTTAACTTCACTGACGAGAGCTGGCTTGTACTCTGACAGGAATGCGCTTTTCTGAACTCTGGTAAATCCCAGAAGCTTTAGAGAATCTGCGAGCTTTATACGTCGCTCATCTTCGGAGACATCGTATATAACCAGCAAGTGGCTGATCTGATTATACATCCGTCACCACTTCAGTCTAAATGGTTCGTAATCGTCTATTTCCCCGCGTAGATACGAGGCAAGTCTACGCGCTTGCAGCAAAATAGCTTTAGATAGTGCCGATTCGTTTGCCCTTAAAGTGTCTATAATGAGGCTTATAACTTTTCTAAAGGATCCAGCATGCTTCATAAAATCTGGGTCACGCATGGCATAGGTTATTAAAGGTCTGTCGACTACCACTGGTCTGAACTCTTCCATAAGGTCGCTGACTAAACACATATGACGCCCTCTGGGCATATGTAGCAGACCTATGAAGGGGTCTAAACCTGCTAGAAGAACGGCGGACCATACCTTAGCCCTTAGAACACCATACCCGATGTTGAGAGCTCGGTTGAAGTCGTCTTTAGGATTCCTTACGACACGGCCTCCGAACCCGAGCTGTGGCGGGATCATGAGGCTTACTGCATGCCAATAGTTTCTGGCTGCGTTGGCTTCATATGCCCTGACTTGGTCTATCGTGGTTGACGATTCCATTAGTGAAAGCGTGTGGCATATTGCTGCCTCGTCTTTCTCCAATTCAAGCATTAATGTACTGTTTCTTACTTCCCTAGCCTTTTGGCGAATTACCATGCGTTGGTTATGCAACTTCCCTTTGATGAACATCTTAGCGGAATACAGACGTTTTCCATTGTTTAGAGCCTCTATCTGGGCGAGTTTAGTCTGGAGTGCAGCGCCTCCAGTGGCCGGCATAACTTTACACATAGGCTTTCCCTTATGCATCACTGTTAGCTCGACCCCAAACCGTGACAGGATTATCAGGGATTTGGCCGACAGACGGGTGCTGGCGCTTGTTATAAGTACGCCAGTAAGCGTGGAAGGAGGTATAAGAGTTTCTTCGCCTTTGTGCGTTCTAACGTATAGATATCCTTTGCGAGCACCAAGGCAAATGCCGTAACCCTCTATGAGCAGCTCACTCATTTATTTTAGCCACCTCGTTTAGTGGGCAGAGATGGGTGCATTGTTTGGATGGTTCCGTGAAGACACCGTCCGCAACTATTTTAGACATTCTATCCCTCTCCTCCAAGCTGTCTAGCCTCAGCTTGTTTTCTAGCGCCACAAGCTTGACATAGGTTGTGCAGATGGGTCTGTTGCGACGTAGATTTAGGTATAGGAGCATGCCGTAGTCTATTGGTGTCTCGAATTGGGATTCTATGGCTAGAGCGTACGCGGCTAGCGCGAGCTCATGTATCTGCGCTGGCTTGGATGTCTTCAGCTCAACTACAAGTCCTAGAGGTGCGAGGCCGTCCACCCTACAGCCGCTGCTGAACCCCAGCAATGAGCCATCGACCTTCAACTCCACGGCCATAGGACTGAGCCAAGATGTTATCGTCTCTGGTTGTGGTCCGCCGGGGGCTGTCAGCAGCTTTACATACTCTGCTACGGCTAGGTGGGTCATCGGATGCCAGAGAGCTTCTATCCACCTGTCCAGCCTGAGGCTCAGATAATTATGGTCCTGTTGTCCTCCGAATTCGGTGAGGAGTGCTTGTTTCTCCTGCTCCGCGGCCTCGATGAGCTGATGGGCAAGCTGTGTTGGTGTTGCTGCGTTAGCTGCTGACTTCTGCAGATGAGTGTAGAAGCGGGTCCAGAGATGATGGGCGATTTTTCCATCCGCTGGGTATCGTAGCGTTGGTGAGCACTTGAGGTTATACTTGAGGTGTATTAGCGCTCCGCATCTGCAGGTCTCGTTGTAGATCTCAGAGATCGGGAGGTTGACCGATGGGTAGGCGTGTAGAAGAGGTGGCTGATGCCAATTCCAGCCACGCAGCTCCTCGTCAACACAGGGCTTAATCCGCCTCATCCTCCTGGAAAGCTCCATCAGACTGCTCATCGTAACCAACGGCAACCTGACCACCGTAAACTATAGCACCAAGCCTGCTCTTATGTGGTTCTCAAAAATGTTCGAGATACATGCATTTCTTCAGCACGTCGTTTGATGATAATAAACTCTGAAAGAACAGGGTTCCGGTTCGTTTGTTAGGCTTGTTTTCTTATGGTGTGTGAGCTACTGCTGGATAGATCAACTGTCAATTCCCTTGTTGGGATCAGACGATGGCGAAGTGGTGACCATCCGGTCGCCGGCCATAATAACTCTCAATTCCCTTGTTGGGATCAGTTGGGATCAGAAAGCGGGTAAGGTCTTCCCGGGCTATGGTATGTCGTTCGTCTCTCAATTCCCTTGTTGGGATCAGCTGGTTCTATATTCTGATATGTTCCGACTTGAAACTGGGTCAGCTCTCAATTCCCTTGTTGGGATCAGTCGGTGATTACTTGGTAACACTGAGGCGAATACTGAAGGCCTACTCTCAATTCCCTTGTTGGGATCAGGCGTACTGTCTTCAATCGGGAAAATCGCCACGGGAGTGATAGGGCTCTCAATTCCCTTGTTGGGATCAGCCACAACAATGTATATCCAACACCGTTCGCATGTCAAAGATGCACTCTCAATTCCCTTGTTGGGATCAGGAAAAACTAATCAGGGATTGGCAGACACAGTATCAAAACCATGGACTCTCAATTCCCTTGTTGGGATCAGAACGTAATCGCCGCGCAACGCAGGCAAACGTAAACAAAAACCAAGCTCTCAATTCCCTTGTTGGGATCAGTTTTTTTGTTTGGCGAAAACCCGACGGAGAAAACTCATGCTCTCAATTCCCTTGTTGGGATCAGTGCGGCTTGTTTCGCGTTTTTACGGCTTTCTGAGCCGTTTTGGCAAGCCGCATCTCCGGCGGACATAGTTAATCGGGCATGGTATATAAACATTACAGCATGCGCCGTGAGGCCGAACATCGTTCGTGACAGGCTGGAGAAAGCCGAACACCGCCAAACAGCACAACGCCAGCAACATCCACACCCAAAACCCGGTAAAACATGCAAAGCACCCTACTCTCCAACACAACCGGCCCTAAAACGATCCAGAAACGAAACAGGACCACAAAAAGAATATACACACCACAGATAACATCCAACATGTGAGCAGCGATATACTAGACTTCACCGCAATCCTCCACACACTCAAGAAAACCCACATCCAGACACTATGGGTCATAGCACAGCTCGGAGGAAGAGCAAAGCTGAGCGACATCCAAAAAGAAAGTGGAGCCGCCAAATCAACGCTCACCGGAAGGCTCGCAGCACTAGCCAGCAAAGGGCTTGTAACATACCAGTCAGGGATTGCGGAGCTCGTTTACAAAACACCCCTCTGCTACCTTGCACAAGCCAAAAACATACCCTACGCATACGTAGGTCTTCTCGGAAAACCACCGCCAGCACAGCCAACCGAACCCGAGACACAGACAGCGGTAGACCTCCTACACCAGCAGGGAATAGATGTCGAGAAAATATTGGTCGCAACAACCGAAGACGCCATCTATGAATGGATGCCTACAATGAACCCAGACTTCAGGACAAAGCTCGACTTCGTCATCCTAAACATCACGGAAATGAACAGCATAGAAGCAGTCCTAGAAAAAATGGCCAGCAGAATACAAAGCCTAGCCAAAGACTACATCACAATATTGGACTGCACGTCGGGAACAAGACCCGCCGGCATAGCATACTACACCATCGCCGACAAACTCAAAACACCACTCATCTACGTCTACGCAGAAGAAAAAAGAATCTACTGGCTCAAATCACGCGAAACCCTAATACAACAGCTAAACCTAGAACAATACGCCAGCCGTCATAAGCATTTATAATTGCCGCATCCATAAGATGAGCTTCAGCCCGGTTCGTTTCTGGAATCTAGTCGCTAATTTCTTCATACCACAGAAGCCCAACCGTTTCAACCGATGTCATAGGTATAAATGGCAGTTTTGTGGTCAGCGGTAGTTTGTACAAATCATCCTTAAGCTTACGGCCCGTCCCTCTCTCACATTCAGCGAAAGATATGCCGTACACTGCCTCAATCCTATTCCTGAACCTCTCAGGAAAAAATTAGCAATCGATGTCTATCTTGTTTGGAAAGCCGCATTCAAGACATGCCACCGGAGCGCCTGCAGCCGCCGCTCTTATGACATTTAAACAGTTCGGACATCTGAAAACTCTGAGATAGCCGTAAGGCGGATTCAGGGTGACCACTAAATAGGATCCACCCTCCTTCGAAGACATGTATTCTTTAAACAGCAGCCCTAACAGCTTTTTCGATGGTATAGCCTTCCACACATTCCTGTCGCTGAGAATTTCATACAGGGCACGTCCGTAAAGCATGGCAGGCTTCTTCGGAAGCCATTCATCCACATCCTCATCCTCTGAGGCGGTCTGGCGAGCATCAGGTTTATAGTCGTGAGTTGTCTTTGTAGGGCTGGGAAGGCAGGTCATACTGGACTCTTTAATATAAGCTTTATCCTGTTCGACCGTCGAACACCTCGTCCTGTTCAAACTTTTTCGCCTAGATTCTGGAAGAAGCCTGTGCGAAAGCTCTCTCCATGTCAGTTCAGGGTTTTCCGCCATGAAGCGTTCGATGTCGACGTCAAACTTCTTTTTCACAGTGAGGTAGAACTTATGAGCGTTGAACAGGGTTGTATGCTTGGGTATCCATTCATTAAACTCTCTATCCCGAAGCTCTTTCTCAATCATCCTGTAGGACAAGCCCATGCTGTGAAGTGTGTCTACAAGGCTACCTAGATGGAAATAGTTTCTCAAGAGGTCTTCTCCCGACTTTTTCAGCCTCTTACATGTCTCAACAATCTCGGATAAGATGTATGTACGCGAACTGGTAATCAATCTAACCACCATCTACCGTTTTCTGCTTGACATTGGATCAATCACCTCCTTGGATACGGGTTTAACTGATAGGAGAGATGTGTCAGGTGGTGAAGGGGCGGTCTGGGCCTTTAACGGCCTTCTGTCTACGCGTTTGCCGCTGTTCATCTCCTCCTGAATTTTCTCAAAGAAAATCCGCGCACGTCTTCTACCCATCGTGGCTGAAAGCTCGCTTAGTTTGTCCAACCAGTCTTTCAAAGGCTTAACGTCAAGCCATCTGATTGGCATGTCGTTTGCTCGTCTCAGCAGCCTTAATGTCCAAGCCCTGTATGCCTCTTTGATTGCGTGTGGTATGGGCCCCAGCCAGTCCAAGAACCTCTGCACATCGTCTCTGCGGCTAATCGACAGTCTATAGCCTGTCTGCCTCGCCGTGTATTTTCGTCCGAAGCTATCCATGTGTTCGTGTCCTGCTTTTGTGTGCGGAACCTTCGAAAGTTGATAGCCGCGTTTTCTCAACGTGTCTTCTATTTTGCATACAAGCTCCTCGTTGGTGTTTGTGAGAACGACAACGGTGAACATTGTCGACGGATTCTCGGTTCTTCGCGTGTTCACGGCCTGCCATGTTATGTATCCTTCGCATGCCATCATCATCGCCAGATAAGCCCTTAGCTCTTCGTCAGTTTTGACGAACTCGGGAACCTTCATAGATTTTTTGCAGTCTATGAGGAATCCCCAGTCTTTGAGGTCTAGCCTTACTATCAGCTGCCATTCGTAGTAGTCTTCGGTGTATTTGCGTGCTCCCAGCGAGACTGTTCCATGTTCTTGGAGTTGTCGGGCTATTGTTCTGGCGAAGGCTTCGTAGGGTGTGTTGAGTATTAGTTCTAGCATTGTTTTGCCTTTGGTTCTTATTGCTGCGTCCGCCTGAACCAGTGCTGCCGCCATGGCCATTTGAGTGGTGTCGCGTGGTGGTTTTCTCTGGCCTCTTAGTGTTGCTCTGCGCACGGCTTCGGATTGTGTTCTAATCTTTATCCCTGCTTCGGCGAGCCTTTTCCTCAGCGTCTCCTCGTCCATTTGGTGCTGGGGCTCTACCACTGTGTTGACGGCTTGGCACACCTGCGCGATGCTGTAACCCATGCTGTAGAGTGTTGCCGCTGCTCCGAGGTATGGCGGTGGATAAGTGACGCGTCGTCTCCCCGTTGGCTTTGTCGGCGGTAGCTTTTTCCTCAACTCGTTGTCAGCCTCCATCAGCTGTTCCATGTTTTTCTCCAACAGCTCGCGAAGCGTTTTCAACACCTTCTCGCTCACCGTCTTGTCCGAATCCTTACCGATGTCGCCGCCACCCACCGAACCTTTCTCCATTTTTCTCCCATCACCTCCGGGGACCTCATGGCCCCCCATGTTGTGTTGAGGGGGGCTCCGACCCCATGCCGGAGTAGGTCCCGGGGCTGGGAGCGGAGCGGTTTGATGGGGCCTGCACATGCTCGGCTGTCCATGGCCAGCCAGGCTGTGTGCAGGGTCATCTACGCGGCCCGGGCGGATGGCACTAGCGGCCATGGCCGCACGGGGCCGCCTTGCCCAAGCCTTCACCCCCACCTTACATCCGCCCATGCTGTATGGTTGTTGGGCGGTTTCCCGGTTCGATGGGAAAAAGAGTGGTGGGTGGTTTGGTTGTCGGGCTGGGCTGGTTGTTGTCATGTTTTGTCTGGTGTTGTTTTTCTCGTCTACCCCCGTCCCGTCACCACCAGTCCATGCTAAAGCCTGTGGCGATGTTTTACACTTCTCTTTCACCTCGTTAATTTGCTTCATGTTCGTTTAGCTGTCTTTTTCCCTGTCTTTGGAGCTGCTTCTCGATTATCGTCATGGCCGCGATGTAGATCGCCTGTTTGACTGCCATACATCTTTCGGTGGGAAATGGCCTGATCTTCCCCGTCTTAAGGTCAGTCCTCATCTCGATGAGCTTCATCTTCATCAGCCGTCTCCTCTGTCTCTCAGTCATGGGTGGAGGGTCTGCGTCTTTACTGATACGCCAGACAATGTCGAGGTCTGACGCTAAAAGGTGGAACCTGTTGTGCTGGTATGTCTTACCCTCGTGCTTGAAGCCTTGTTTCATTATTCTTGCCACAAGCCTGCATATCTCTAACGTGTAATACCTGTCCCTGACAACGTTGCGGACCCTACGTATGTATGGCCGTCCCTTGCCAAACTGTTTCAGCCTCCGTTGTCTACTCAACCACCTCATAACCTTCTCAAAACTCTTCTGGTCGCTGAACTGTGCTTTCTGACCGGTCTGTTGTTCAACATGCATCTTTTCCACGGCTGCCGACGTTTGTGGCGTGTTTGTCGAGACGGAAGCGGACAAACATGATCCCGTTGTAGTGGTCATAGGAATTGTTAGAATCTTTGAACAATCTTGTTCTATCCGTGCAACCTCTCCACCGCCGCCCGGTTTCTTGTCTAACCGCCGTTTAGATGATACGGACGTTGCCGCTGATTGCCCTGCCTTATACAAGCCGCAGTCAAGCTGTCCAGCCGCTGACGCAGGTCGCCAAGACGCCGCTAAAGATTTTTGGGAAACAGTGTAAAGGGCTTGGTATCTTTGAGCGCTTATCTGTTCCCCTGTGCTCTCTAATTGAGTTATTGACCTAGGTGCTGATGAGGCAGGGTGCTTGTTCTCGATTTCTGTTGACTCGGTCTCCGCCTTAATGTTCTGAACTGCTCTATCGTTAGCGGTTTTCAACAATGACGCCAGAACGTATAAACCGCCTAAAACCATCGACAACAACGAAATCGTCTGCAATGGTTGAAGAACAAGCGCCAGCTCTCCGCCCGCCTTCGCCGTTACTGTCATTAAAACCATTGAGCCTAACATCGCTACAACGAACATGTTTCTCTTACATTTTTCATGTCTGCCAACTGCATGCATAACAACAGCCTGCGCCAGCATCACTATGTACAGCATGTCCATGAAGGCGGCCAGCGTAGCTATCGGATCCATTCAGTCCTCGAGGACATTACGGTAAAAGCCTGCTCAAAAGCCCAAAGAGTCGAACAGCGCCTAACAAAACCGCTAGGTGGGGACTAGTCTACCTCATCAACTTGTTAGGCGGAAAAGTTAAAGCCCATCGCTACCTACGAGGAACCAGCCTTAAATATAGCCACGAAACACTGCGCGGCATCATCTCCCAAACACGCGTCGCAACAACATTCGGCTCAAGTCTCTGAACCGGTCAATGAGCTTTGGAAGAGCAACGAGTATAAGAAAGCCTGCAGACGCCAGCACAAACACGGTCAACAACAATCCTTGTATCGCGACCCCAAACAGGTTGAGCAACAGAAAAACAGCCGATGACAGAATCATCCCAATGATTAATGTATTTAACCATCCAAACCAGCCTGAGGTCACCAAAGCACCGAACCGAACAATAGTATGTAAAGCCATTCTGTTAAACCTGCAAAAGCTCCAGAGACGAACAAGGTAGGCATGCGTCATCATAAACCAGTATCCCTCAAAAAGACTCAGGTAAAGGTCATCACTCTGATAATGGTTTCGGAGAAGAATTAAAACAGCTCTACGAATCCTCGCCAATAAACTATCCAACAGCCCTCGCCTTTGGTCTTCAGCTATGCTTCTCAGAAGGTCGCGAACGAGGTCACCGCTGCATACATTGTTGTATGTTAGAATTAGGAAGTCGAAGATGTTTCGGAAGTCTTGTCCCCTAAGCATGATAGGAGAAAGTGTAAACACTCTAAGCCTTCTCACGAAGAGGTCGATACGG
>JAWBRA010000042.1:0-11411 GCA_038844785.1 Candidatus Caldarchaeum sp. | reverse complement strand
ATCTAAAGCTCAGGCCTAGGGCTACGAGGTAAAGACCGTAGAGGACCGCAGGTAAAGCCGTCCTCCGCCTAACAAACATGACAAAACAACCACATCCCTAGGCCAAAGGCCTTAAGTTAACAGAGCCACCCACAAGGGTAGTGTCCAGATAAGCATGGTTAACCACCTCCACCCTTCATGGCCTGATAGTATAGTGTGAATAGTTTGAGGAATAGGTTTAGGTTGGTTATTCCCCGCATATAGTCTCTTGCGCTAAGCTTGTTATGGAATACTGCCGTCCTCTCCTTAAGGTATCTGAAGAACCTCTCAACCCTATTCCTCATCCCAAACCTCTGACACTCATAATCTAATCCCAGTCTTTGTATAGCCCATACATACCATGGAACTATAATCCTAGGCTTGTTTAAACAGAGTCTTAAGGCCTTAACGAATAGTAGGGCGTTTAGGCAGCTTCTGCCGTAAGAAGCCTCTAGAGCCAATAACTCCCCTGAACCCACGTCTACAGCAGACCATACATATACTATAGCCCCCTTGACCTTAAGCTTCGTCTAATCAACAGCAATGCACCTCCTAAACTTATGATATGGAGAGACCTTAACTGTTGAGGAGAACTTTCTAGAAAGCTCGTGTACCGTGGACTTGCTTATAGGCTCGGACGCTAGGCTTAGAACCCTAGAACCCTCATACATCATGGAACATGTACTCTAGGACCGCTAAGACTTTAGCCTCACGGCTTTTTTGCTACGCTCGAAGCATCCCAAGATTATAGCCACAGCATCCATGCGGAGTAAGCCCAAGCACCGGCCTTTAAACACACTGCTTATCCGGACACTACCGCTAAGCCTGGCGGAAAAGTTCTTTACCTACTTGAGAAGGTTAATAACCGAGGCGGTCTCCCCCCATGCCTTCAACGTATGAGATAGAAGCACGTTTGAAGGGGCTCCGCGCCCAGCTCTTCAATATCAAAGATGTGGTTGGCGTGGGGGTTGGAGAAGCGGAAGGTAAACCCTGTCTGGTCATTATGCTCCGGAAGGACAGCGAACATACGCGTGCCATGATAGCGAGCATCGTAAAGGATATTCCCTGCAAGATTCAAGTTACCGGAGAGTTCAAACCCTTAGAAGTGACCGATCCTCCTTGAATATTGAAGAAGCTCGAAAATACTGCATAGACTGCTTCTTCGGACCCCGTATTTACAAAGCCCTCGCTGGCACAGAGACTGTAAGGAATTACGTGAATGGTGTAGGAGTGACTTAGCAACAAATTGCGATACTCCTTCGAAGACACAATCCCCATGTACAATCAGTAGTCCAGACGCTTGCACAATCAGTGCAACCGGTTCCGATAACAACCATTGTAGCCGGAGAGTTTCAGAGTATTCGACCTCTACTTACTCTCAATGTCTCTAGAACACGACCAATGCGACCAGCTCCGGGAGGTGTAAGCATAGGGCACTACCTCATCACGGCTGGCACATTGGGGTGTCTAGTGCGTGATAAGGAAGGCCGCACTCATATCCTTAGCAATAATCACGTACTTGCGAATTCAAATAACGCGCGACCGCTAGATCCGGTTTATCAACCAGGCCCCTATGACGGAGGCACTGCTCGTCATGAGATTGCGAAAGTCTCACGTTGGAGATCCTTAAACGTAAATACAGTGAACTATGTGGACGCAGCGCTTGCCACGCCGAGTAATCCCCAAGACGTGATTCCAGATATTCTTGATATCGGTCGCGTCAAAGGTACAGCTAACCCAGCTCTAGGGATGCTCGTCAAGAAAAGCGGGAGGACGACTGGCTTAACTCGCGGCATGATCACGATATTACGTGCTTACGTCCAGGTAACCTATAGCCTCCTGGGGACCTTGACCTTTGACGATCAAATCGTTATCCAACCGGGTGGCTTCAGCAGAGGCGGTGATTCAGGTAGCCTCGTCGTAGATGAGGCAAGTAGAGCGGTTGGCCTTCTGTTTGCAGGAAGCGAAGTATTCACGTTAGCCAATCCAATTCACAGAGTCATCCAAGAGCTTAACATTTCATCCGTCCTATGATAACCGTTCTTTCGCCATTCAAGAGTTGCCATATTATAGCTCGCAAATTCTCCGCCGGGCTTGCCCCATTACTTTGGACGTTAGAAATCAGCGGACTGAGGTCTCGAATATCCAAATATAACTAGGATCTCCGCCGTACTTAAATCAGCACAAAGCAGACTGTCCTCTATGCACCCGGAGAACTTGATGAAAGCTTTTCTAACGATACTTAGCGCCATCGCCAAGTTTTCAAAAAGTTTGTTTTTACAGGATAGGAACACGGCGACGATATAGACGAATTTTACCCAGTTGAAGTATATTCGAAGACTCTCCACGAACTCCTAAAGAAACCAATTAACAGGATCTTCGTTAAACACAGCTACTGTTGCATTACTACTTTTCTTGAAAGATTCCATGTAGGCTTCATCATAGAAGATAAAGCGTTACAACGTTTTTGACAGACTGTTTGAATATGTTTTCAAAGATGGGTTCGGAGGAGCTTAACTGTTTCTGTACAGCGAAGTTTGTTAACTTTCAATAACCTAAACCTTCGCCCGTTAACATTATATTCAGTGCCTTGAAGAAGCATTGCAAGAAATTATGAACATGTTGAGTTTAGGCAAGTTATTCAGCTCTTGTTGGTTTGAAGCCTTCAGCCCTTCTATAAACCCAGTAAGCCTTTCTACTTTTGTCCCTCACCCTTTCTAGAATGCCTAATATTGTGAGGTGTTCTAGGGCTGGTCTTATGTGTTGGAAGTCTTTTGGAGCCCATCCCCTTCTATGGAGTTCATGAGCCACTTCCGACGGTGACCTATAATTGTCGAAAAAACCATTTTCAACAAGGAGAACAATCCGCCCATAAAGCTCTTTCTCGGATATCTTCACATACACAGGCTCCCTTGTTATAATCACCTTGGGAACCTCAACCCTCACCTCAACAGAGCCTAGGCTCCTCAGAAGAGTCCTTACAGCTTGTTCAAGAGCCTCAACTCTATGCTTCAACTCCTCCAACTCGGAGACAACATCCATAGACCATAACATACAATACGGAAAGATATGTTTTCAGTTGATCCAGCCGCCTAGGTTTGAAATTCAGACGTCCACAGCTTATTTAACCCACCACCTATCGGATATTTACTGACTTTTTCCTCATTTTTTCTGTTTGAAGCTTTAATTCTTCGGATTTGTAGGAGATGTAGGGCATATTTGGATGAATGCCATGCCTCTCACAAAGCATCAGCAACCATCAGACAATATACAAAATGTTATTAAAGCCAAATATTCTGAAACCGCATAGCCGCCATTGGCGTATTTTCGATGTTTACCAGACAATATTATATAGCACTTCAAAACGAGTTAATGCTACCCCACGTGCTTACGTCACCATCTTTCCGTTACCTTCTGATTTGTTCTTCTCTTTTCGCATCTAAAACCAGATGTAAACAACATAGGCTTTTCCAAAAAACAAAAACAGTTTACAGAAATAATCAACAAGAAGGTCAAAACACACACAAACAGAGAAGAACAACCACGCCATAGGCTTAGCCAAAAAAGATTAAGTTGACTGTACCAATCGATCATGCTATAAAAATATATGTTGGACGGTGGAACTTGTAATGTAGGCGTTGAGGTCGAAAACGCTGTTTTTCATTGTCCCCCTCATCATCGTATTCGTTTATGGTGAACAGTACGTACCTGTAGACCCATACTATGTAGTGGATCCTCCGCCGGCTGTGGATGCTCTTTCGCCAGTTGTTGGTAGGGGTTTTGTGCTGAATATGTCCAGGTTGGTTAGAGGGGTTTACAACGTCAAGGCTTACTGGCCAGATTTAAACGGCGTTCAGGTTGGGTTGATGGTTTTTGACGTGAGCGAGGGAAACGTCGCTGGGGAGATGAGACTAGCATTGAGTGATGTTTCTATAATGGTCACAGATATGAATAGAAGACAGCTTCCAGGCTCGAAGATAAACATATCACCGTTCCTGCTTAGAAAGGGAGACAACAGGTCAAGCCCTGAGGGGACGTTTACCTTTCTCAGAATGCCTGAAGGGATCATTTATGAGTTTATAGTTACGTGGAAAAGCCCATACGGCACGGTAGCCCAATCCATCCTCAGAGAAACTCCGTCAACACTTCTTAGGAGAGGCGTTATAACCCTGCCCGTAGACGATGTGGTTTTAAGTGTTGTTGACTTTATGGGTAGGCCAGTTCAAATGGCTGAGGTTGTATTCGCCGGGCAGGTTTTTGGACGAACAGGTCCTGATGGAACAGTTGTTGTGAGGCAGGTGCCGCTTGAGCATGAATACAGTATAGCTGTCTACAAACAGGATGTCTTGGTTGGAGAGGGCCGTGTCAGGTTTACAGCATCAGAAACATCAGCGACAATAATTGCTGGAATACATGATGTAAGAGTGTTGGTTAAGGGTTTGGCGGGCCAGCCTATACAAGGTGCTTCAGTTGAGCTGGTTAAAAATGGCGTGGTTATGATGACTGCTTCTACAGGATATGATGGAACAGTTCTGTTTGAGAAAGTTGTGGCTGGAGATTATGTCGTCAAAGCCAGCTATGGAGCATTCACAGCAAGCAAAAACATTAAAAAGGGTGATGAATCAGTGATCATAACGCTTGACATATTCGCAACTGTTTTAGGCATTCCCATAAACTTCCCAACCGCCATAGCACTGATTGTCGGAGCTGTTGTATTAATTATAGCAATAACCATAGTGATGTATGAGTTCATCATCTGGAGGGGTAGACGCCTAGGCGTCAACCCAACAACCCTAAAACAGTCTTAGTTGGCTGATTGTATAACGGCCTTTAACATCTATATTTCCATTTGTATTCGATAGTGTTTAAATAAGCATGTTAGACGCTGTCGGCCCTCAGTAAACCTAGATCTATGACTTTTACTCCATCTACGTAAGCGTAACCATAGTTGAATCCTTGGAGAAAGTCTTCGCTAAAGGGTCTTAAAGTCAGAAATCTTTCTAGGCTTGGAATATATTGTTCGCCTGCATGGGATGTGAAACGTTAGCTTCTAGAGGTATGGTCACAGGCTTTCTGAATGGCTTATGTTCTATCCCATCTATGTGTATTATAGTCCCATTCCTGTAGCTGATGTAATGAGTCTCCCAATCACCACTCCATATTATTTTTCCTCAATCTCACAGCCATTGTACTATCAGAGCGGAGGAGGATCCGTTCCATACCGTATCTGGAAATACGTCTTGTGTCGAGATGGGCATCGATTTGTCTGGATGCTCATTTAGAACAACTTCTCTCAGTGCATCCACGTTGATGACGGCAAAGTCTGCTTAGAATCGTATTTAACCAGAATACGTCAGGTATCTTTACCATACCAAGCATTTGGATATCCTTCCTCATAGTATATGTATGACTTATAGGTGGTTCCTGCTTTGCTCTCAATTTTAAGAAGCATTGGATTTGTCTGAGAAGAACATTGCCATATGGGAAGTGCAACCATTACGATCAGGGAGGTAGAGTTGTGTTGATGGGTTTGTGTATGTTAGGTCATCTGTATGTCTAGGCTTTTCAGGTTCCATAACTACAGCCCCTTCGATAAGGCTTATGCCTCCATACTCTTTATAGCAGGCCTAAAACGTTTAGAACCCTCCTCATGGAGGGCGATGCATTCATCATAAACCTCCCCCCTATAAGCATATACAGCTATCCTCCAGTATCAACGTCTGTTGCAGACCATAGATAGACTGTTTGTCATGAGGTCTTCTCAACGGTTTCATCCACAGTCACAAGCCGCTTATGTCCACGCTCAGGCTTGAAGCCTATGAGACCAATCCACATATATCTCTGAGGCTTAATCAAGCGATAAACAATATAGCTCTATGCGCCTTCTCAGCAGGGATACAGTTATGGAACCTGAAAAGCCTAAACATCATGCATGAATTGAAGAGGAAAACCTAGGCCAAAGACCTAACCGAGAAAGCCTTAAGTAAAAAATTGACAGCTCCTAAGCGGAGAGATGGCTGTCGGCCGTGTGCTTGTTTTAGGCGGTGCAGGGGATATGGGCAGCGGCGTTGTCGAAGAGCTCGTCAGCCTTGGTGTTGAAGCCGACATAGGGGACGTCAATAAAGAAAGGGCCCAGAACGTAGCTCAGTCGCTGAAGCCTGCAGCAGAGGTGGGTGTTGTCAAGGTTGATGTACTGTCTAGGGAAGAGTTGACGGCTGCTGTGAAAAAATACGACGTCGTCGTCAACGCTGTGGGGCCGTTTTACAGATTCGGTTACGTGGTTGCCGATGCGCTAGTGAAAGCCGGCGTGAACGGTGTGGACATATGCGACGACTATGACGCTACAGAGAAAATACTCGGCTTATGTCAAGAGGCTTTGGACAAGGGTGTGACGTTTGTGACAGGGCTTGGATGGACTCCCGGGCTTTCAAACATCTTAGCTAAGAAATGTTGCGAAATGCTGGGCGGTGAAGTGGACGCGGTTGACATCGGCTGGTTCGGCTCAGCCGCAGACTCCAAAGGCCTAGCTGTCGTAATGCATCTGTTCCACACAATAACCGGCGATGTTCCCATCTATCTTAACGGTAGAACAGAGATGGTCAAGGCCGGGACCTCGCACATGTTTTTTGAATTCCCTAAGGTGGGGCGGCTTAAACTCTATTACGTAGGCCATCCCGAACCTATAACAATCCCGAGACACCTCAGGGTTTTGGAGAGGGTTGCTGTGAGAGGATGTTTGGTGCCGCAATGGCAGAACAGCTTGGGGAAGATGTTCGTCAAAATGGGTTTGACATCGTCTAAGGAAAAACTGGAGAGGCTCTCTAGGTTCATCCACAGGATTGAGGACGTGTTCAGAGCGGGTGGGCTGGAGCTCAGCGGGGTTAAAGTTGTTGTGGAGAAAGGTGTTGAAAGGGTGAGCTACTGCGCGGTAGGCAGGATGAGAAAGCTTACCGCGGCGCCGGCGGCGTTGGGAGCGTATTTAATTCTGAAGGGAGAATTGGATGAAAAAGGCGTGTACCCGCCAGAAGCCGTAATCAGCCCTACCCCGTTCCTTGGGAGGCTTGAAGGGGTTGGGGTTACCGCGGCTAAACAGTAGACTTCTCCTAGCTGTTTACGCCGCCTGCTTGGCTGCCTTCTTTCTACTCCATTTAGCAGCGGAGCCCGTGGTCCCTGAAATACGGGTTAGCGCTTCCGAGATAAGGTTTAACGCCACGAGAGCCTATGAGTATGCGTACAAGCTGGCGACATCTTTCCCCTACAGACCTACCGGCAGCGACGGAGCGTTGCAGGCATTCCTCTGGATACGGAGCGAGCTGAGCAGCATGGGTTATCAAGTGTTTGTCCAAGAGTTTGAGGTAACGATAGAGAAGCGTAGAATAGGAAGAAACGTGTACGCAGTCCTTGCAGGAGACAAACCCGAGGCCATAGCTGTTTTAGCCAACTATGACATGGTTCCGATGAGCTTTCAAGCAGCCAGCGACACAGCGGGGCATGTAGGGGTTCTGCTCGAGCTAGCACGCTCCATGAAAGAAAGCTCAACCAACCGCGGGGTTGTGTTCGCGTTTGTTGACTCGGAGGAGTGGGGGATGCAGGGAGCCAAGCACTTCGTCGAGAGGTACGAAGGCCCGCTATTGAAAGCTGTTGTAGTAGTCGAAGACCTGACCGTAGGCAACCTAGTTTCAATATATCTAGAGTCTATGGGACAGTTCACCGGCTACTCTCCCCTCTGGCTTAGAAAGCTCTGCAGAGACGTGGGCAAGCATCTCAATGTAGATGTTGTAGACCCGAGCGGGTTTGAGGAATACGTCTACCGCGCGGTTGACATATCTTTCACAGACCAAGGCCCGGTAATTGCTAAGATGATTCCGGCGGTCGAGGTCTCCAGCAAGGGAGATTCGCCGACGCTTGCCAGACAAGTCTACCATACCACAGATGATAGGATGGAAAACATGAGGATAAATTCGTTCGACATCTACGGCCGCTACATCGCCACGCTTGTCAAAAGCCTTGGCGAGGCCGACAGCATCCCGCCCTACAGCGCCGACTACCTAACGGTCGGAGACAGCTTCCTACACGCTTGGATAACCTATGCTGCTCCAGCCCTTCTTACAACACCCATCCTAATCCATGCGGTTGTGCTGTTGGAGAGGAGGAGAGAACTGACGTATGGTTTTCTAGAGCTGGGGGCTTATTTTGCAGCGTTCGCTGTGTCTTTTCTGCTGGTGGCTCTGTCGCCTTCAGCTGGTCTTATACCGAGGTACGATACCTACCCGCCTCCGCCGAGGCATCCCTATCTATACACGCCAAATCCGTTAACCTACATCCTTTTCATCACGCCGCCAGCAGTTGCAGCTCTCCTAACACGGCTTGAAAAACAGCCGACACCATTCCCTCCCATAGCCATCCTATCGGCCGCCGCCATTACCTCGCTGTTTTACAACAGGTTTGGAACCGTTGTCCTCCTCTCCCCGATCCTAGTCCTATGGCCTTGGATACCCTACGTCAGGAGAAGGATTCTCAGAGCCTCACTGTTGCTCGCCGGCCTTTCGACGTTTATACTTCTGCTAGCTCAGTTCGGTGAAACAATATACCTAGGGCCTTTGATAACATGGTACCTGCTGCTTGGCGTGGCTTACGGCCAGTTTCAACCACTTGGCAACATCATAAGCTCTTTGACGACAAGCGTAATGGTGTACATGCTAAAACACTATATCGTCAAACGGTAGACAGAAAACAGCTTGACCGGCCTACAGCATGGTTTAGCAACGTCTGCTTAAACAGAACTGTTGGCTTGCTCCATAACCGTGGCCCACGAAACTTTCCTTTCGAAACTCCATCAGAATCGACAACATACGCTATGTCAGCATCCAAAGCTTTGACAGGAGTTTAAACTTCAAGCTCTCCCAAACCAACGTCCTCACCGCCTTCCTTAACATGCTGGCTGGATAGACAACATCCCTTATCCTTTCCTCACTCCTCTCATAGTCCACCCCTCTTATACGCTTCTCAGAAATGTAGGTTTCCTAGAGGTTAGGGTTGATGTTCCGAAGGTAATACTGTCGAGAGAGCCTGTCTACGTCAAGATCTCTGATAGGGAACTCTATGGAAGGATTATTCTGCTGGTTGAAGAGGGTTTCTTCGACAGCTACAGGTCACCGTCTGAAGTAGCCCATGAACCCCATAAAAAGGGCTGGGTGCCCAAAGACTACCGGCACATCAGGCCTGCCCTAGAACACTTTGCTGGGAGCCTTAGAAAGATAAGAGATAGGCAGAGGAGGGCATACCGGGTTTACAGAAAAGCTGAAGGCTTTAAACCAGTCAAACAATCAAACAACAAAAATAGGCAACAAGACAACATCGGACAGGGTATGTGATGAAGCTTGATCAAGAGGATTGGCAGGGCGGCGATGTTTAGGGTATGCTGCGACGTGATGCCCTTGAACGAACATGCCGTCTACGTCATGGACACCTACGTTTTTGTTAACCAACAGCGCCAAAAGATAGTTCATGTTATTGACCATAGAACCGCCGGCATCCGGGGTTGTGGGTAAGACTTTACCTTGGATCGGAATGAGCATCTGGGTCTCCGCGGTCAGCGAGGAAGGCCAAGTCACTATACATGAGAAGGTGGTGACTACCTTGCAGTCAAACTCGGCGACAGGGTTTATTCGTAATCCAGCAATGTCTATTGCCGACCATGGCTAGATTCTTCAGCCCAACATCTTATTAAAGGACTCATCCACAGCCATACACCTGATAACCCCTCCAGGCTTAAACAATTACCTGAGCCTATGAACCCAAACCTCAACACTCGTGAAACAATACCTCTAGCCCATATCCCCATGGCTCAGCCCGGTGACAAACGGTAGAGCAGCGTAAACTTTCTCAATATGGAGCCTGAACAACCTGTTTATACAGCCAAACAGATAGTAGAAGATATGCATTAAGGCCATAGACCTAAAAGAAAAACAAATTTGACAGTGTCAGGAGGCGGATGACATGAATGCCAAGACGTTCCCACTGGTTTTCATGGCTTGGCTAATAGCCTCAATCCCATACTTGGCTTGGCACGACCTTAGAGCCTACGAAGCACTGTTAAACACATTTCATGACGGTCTGGAAAAGACTCCTCCTCAGCTGTCCATTCAATCGTAGGAGATTTGGGCAGTAGTTTGGCGAGCTTCAGCTAATAATATCACGCGGATGCTTTACATCCAGTCCAAACATCGTGTTGATCATGTCTGACCTGGCGATCAACTCCTCGTCGCCTGTTATAAATGACGCGATGTTATGAAATCTCCCAAGTATTGCAGCGTGGCATATGTGGAGGAGGTCGAGAGCCCGCAGCTTAGCTTTTCCGCATGTGCTATGGCTAGATAGTATTCAAGCGGCATCCTAGTCTTCCGTGCGTGAAAGTCGACGGAAAGCGTGTGAAGATGGGGTGTGAAGTGAAGCTTGCAATCCTTAACGATGAACGCAAGCAGCGTGTTCAAATCTTTTTCATAGCCCTGCGGAATTATCAGCTCGTCAAGAAGCCTAGACAGGACAGCTGACAGCTCCACAAGCGTCAAGGTCGAGGCATAGAATCTAACATCATCTCGGCTCAGCAGTTTCTCAGCATATTCGTAAAGCTCGTCGTCCGGCTTATACCGAGCTATTATCACGCTGGTGTCAACGTAGTGGCCGCTACCTGCCTCTATGCTCTCTGACAATCTCCACAGCCCTTCTCTTGGAAATTATGATGAAAGGCGTTTGGCCAGCCGCCCTTCTCTCTTCAAGAACTTCAATCAATCCCTTAGCGGTCAGTTTGGCTTTTTCCCCTAAGAACTCGTCAGCCTTACTCTCTCCCAGAAGAAGGTCCTCTATAACCGACTTGAGCGTAACCCCTCTTTTAACCGCAAGCAGTTTAGCCTTCAACCATATCTCCGGGTCTATCTTGATGCTGGTTGTTTTCTCATCCATGTTTCTATAAAACTATGAGGATAGTTTTACATGGTACTGTCAACCAGGTATTACACCTCCTTCCCTTTGGGTGTTGAGTAGTGTGTTGTGTATTAGGGCTATGGCTGATGCTATCTCTTCTATGCTCTTTACCTTCTTGGAGTTTATGTTGTTGTAGAACCTCCTTGTCCTCTCCTTCAGCTCCCTAAACCACCTCTCTATCCTGCCCCTCTCCCCAAACGTTTCATGGAAGTATTCTATGCCTAGACGTTTTAGAGCCCATGGATACCATGGACCCCTGTCCACCACTACCACCGGCTTACCTTCGCATGCCCTTAGGACCATCCTAAGGAAAGTCAATGCATTAAGCATAGACCTACCTCTAGAAGCGTATACAGCTATTATCTCGCCTGCATCGACGTCTACTGCAGACCATACGTAGACCCACTCTC
>JAWBRA010000041.1:0-11465 GCA_038844785.1 Candidatus Caldarchaeum sp. | reverse complement strand
GAAGGTATCCGAAGGCTAGGGCCACAAGCAGCATTAACGGGTTGAAAACGGCCATAAAAAGCGAGAAGACGGCTATAAGCCCTACAATCCACTCCAGTATCAGCTGTCCCAGCGTCCTGAAACCCCTGCCGCTGAACAGAAGCTGTCCACGCTCCATGTCCACCACAAACCACCTAATCTTCCAAGTATATTAGCTGATGCGGCCATCACTTGAATCAAAATGACAGTCCTAACCCCACCGTCAAAACAATGACGAGGTGCATGTACGTACAGGAGCGGCCTGAGACATATTATCAGAATAAATACATCTTCGTATAAGCAAACGACATGAGGCTGCTTTTAGTTGCAGGCCTCTTGCCCGTTCTTCTGGTGACGACGGTCTATGCGGTGGCCATAGCGTTGACCAGCAGCGAAGTGGCACAGCTTGGTGGAACAGGGCTGGTTGACGTAAACTGTCCAGCCAACCCTTGTCAAGTCTCAAAGGTTTCATGGACTCTCACAGGTACAGCGCCATTCCGGGTTGACCGTGTCAACGTTCAGTGGACCACGGCCAAGACCACTGGCGCAACGTACACGGTCTACGTTACGCTCTACGACAGCGCCAACACAGTCATCAGCTCTGGCTCGGCAAACCAGCCTGCCAGCAGCAGTCAGGTGACCACGGTGGTGGACGTAAACCCGAACGTAGACCCGAGGGATGTCTACAGGGTTGAGGTAGTAATCGTTGAGAACTAGCCTGCTGGTCGCAGCAACCTTTTTATTTTTTGTCTCCTCGCTGGCTCTGTCAGTAGTTTTAACAGTTAGCCAAGTGTCCGTCCTTCCGAACAGGCCTGACACAACTTACGAGCTGGGTAGAGACTTTATAACCGGTAGCAGGATGACCGCGGCTCAATTGCTTTTGACGGGACAGAATGTAAACCGCGTGAGAGTCACCTTCATTGTTACAACCGGGTCAGCCTACGTGAGGCAGGCGGGGTTGTACGATTCTAACGGAAACCTGCTTGCAGCAAGCACAGCTGTCTGCGGTTTTCGGAGCTCCGGCACACATACCGAGACACTTCCTTTTTCGACTCCAGTGCCTGCTGACAGCGTAGCTGCTGTTCGGACCTGCATAGTTCGCGTGTTCCACGTCATCAACTGTCTGGAAATGCCAACATGTATATAGTTATGGGACGTAAAAATCTTCTGATAGTTGTTTTGCTTTTAACGTCCGTCTCCATGGCGGTCTATTCTTTAGCAGTTTCGACGGGTTCTGTTTCTCAGGCGGGCGGTTCAGGGATTGTCGATGTGAAGAAAGTAGATGTCAGGGTTTTAAGGGTGAGCGTCGCGGCGAACACCATCAATTCTGCGACCGTAACCGTCTCCAGCTCCGTGTCTGGAACGTATCTTGTGGAGGTTTTCGTAACTGTGGGTGGGTGCAGCTCCTACGGCTCCACATCAGCCTTTCTCAGCAGCGCACCCACACAGCTCGCCATCCAATTAAACCCTTCATGTCCTTATGACTATCCTGCTCAGGTTAGGGTTAGGGTGACCCAGCCTTGAGGCTTTCCACCCCCATACTGACGGCCTCCGTGTTGCTGGCGGCTTACGCTATCGCGACGGGAACGGTCTCCATACATTATGTTGCTACTGGAAGCATGGAGCCGAGCATTCCGGCAGGCTCTTTGGTCGTGGCCGTCAGGGATGAACGGTTCTACCAAGGGGATGTTGTGGTGTACGCTATGGCCGGCTCGGGTTATAAGCTGATGCACAGGGTTGTGGAGGTTGGGGTTGACGGTTTGCTCGTTACTGCTGACGCCCAGCCGGGGTATGTGGAGCATGTTGGCTGGGAGAGGGTTCAGGGAAAGGTTGTTCTAGCCATACCGTTTCTCGGCTTTCTCTACATGGGCTCAGCCGTTATACCGTTAGCATTCTTGACGCTTATCCTGCTTCTCCTACCCACGGGCGGCAGGGATGTCAGCCTCTTCTGGCCTTCCGCATTCTCCGTCGTTGCTATGGCGGTGGCTGGCGACACAGGCCTCGTCTCCTTGGGAAGGTATGCAGCAACCTTTCTAGCGTCCGCTACAGCTGTAGGCTGTAGAGCTCTCGAAACGTCTGACGGGAGAACCCGTAGACTTGTTCAGCTATGCTATGCGTTGCTGATGGTGGCATGTCTTTCCTCCATCTCCCGGCAGGCTATACTGAGGGGTGTCGGGCTTTGAGGGCTGGACTGTTTCTAGTAGCCGCTTTCTTGGTCCTGTTTTCCCTGACTCGTACGGTTGAGGCTGCCGAGGCCGTCGTGTGGAACAGGCACGGCCTCCCCATGGTTGTTGAGGGACAGGTTGTAGAGAAAACACCTGCAACAGTTTCAGTAGGCTCGACGGCCTGCGTCCGAGAGCTGGTGCATTACGTCACGCCTGAAAAGAGGCTTGTCTTCCGGGGCTGGCTGGGCGGGGGGACGGAGCCCTGCATCAAAGTAGACCGTCCCGGAACGTATGAGGCGGTGTATGCGGAGGAGCTTCTCGTGGTTGTGGACTCTAACTACGAACGTTTTAGGAGAAGCTTCTGGGCTGTGAGGGGTGAGAGGGTTTTGCTGGAGGCCCAACGCGAAACCGTTGAAGCAGGCTACAGGTACGTCTTCGAGAGGTGGAGTAGGGGTGAGACGCCTTTCAACACAACCAACACCATAGTCGTGTTAGAGCCTCTCTACGTAGAGCTGAGGTTTAGGAAAGAGGTATTGTTGCAGGTGGTTTCCTCCGGCGCTGTGGTGAACGGGACAGGCTGGTATCGTGAGGGAGAGGTTGCGGTGATTTCCGCCCCTAAAGAGGTTTGGTTGTCGGAGGGTGAGAAGCTTGTGTTCAGGGAATGGGTCTCGATAGGGGCAAGCCCCGTCATTGTACACAACGCTCCCAGCCCCGTCACGGCTGTTGAGGTTAGAGCGCCTCACGTAATCAAGGCCGTGTACGACAGGTATTTCCTCGTGAACGCAACAGGTCCTCAGGGAGTTGTGCTGGCCGGATGGTTCCGTGAAGGAGAACTGCTACAGATTTCCACCCCAGCTTACATCGACATCAAGCCAGATTCAGTGAGGCTGGCGTTCAAACGCTGGAGCGGAGACCTGAGCAGCAATACTAACACGTTCAACGTCGTTGTGAAAAGGCCTTTGAACGTAAAGGCTGTTTACGTGACCGAGTACCGTGTCGATGTTAAATCTCCCGCCGGCAGCTCTGGGGCTGGATGGTATGAGGAGGGCTCCGCTGCTGTGGTGAGGGTGCCGAACGAGGTTCAAGCCCTTCTCTTCGTGAAGAGGAGCTTCAAGGGTTTTTCAGGCGACTGCGGCGACCTATGCTCGGTTAAAGGCCCGCTGACGCTGAGAATAGACTCGCCGAAGACCGTCGAGGCGGTATACGTTCTCGAGCCAGACCTGCCGACGATAGGTGTTGCCGGCTTGGCTGCGGCCGCCCTCTCCACAGCCTACTACGTCAGCTCGAGACACAGACATGTAAATGCTAAGGCGGTTCCCAGAGAAAGGTTAGGAGTTAAGCCTGAGGATTTGGACGACGTGTTCTCATGAAACCGCCAAAGAGACAACCCCTTCAACATATTGACACACAACCCTTCTTTAGACGTTTGACGTAAAGCGTCATTATTTTTACACCCCACCTCTGTGGAGAGGCGAAACTTCAGGGATTTAGGCCCACTTTCAATGTGTCAAAAATTCTCCGAAACGTATTACCGTAGCATGCGGATAAACCCCCGTCCAGAAAGCCGAAACTTCGGGGAATCAGGTCTTTCTGAAGGCTTTAGACAATTGACGATTCCCACGCTTGAGGGGGTGAAGCCTTCCTGTCAACGGCTAACAGCGCTGAAAAACTCACAGGAACGGCTCAGACATGTCCATATGGTTAAATCCATAAGCTGCCGCACAGCTTGCAGATGCTCACAAAACCTTGGGAGGAGTGGACGCTGTCCAACGCCTTAGTTTCGGCTGCTCAGAAAGTTTACGTCAAGCTTCCTGAAATGCTGGGCTTGGACAGCACCCTTCCGCCTGAGGAGGTAGTTTCGAGGCTGAAACGGTTCTTCGAAGACGCTGAAGACCCTCTCGCCAGCCATATTTTACTCTCACGCATAGTCAACCTGTCTTTGAAGATGCTTGGGGAAGACTGGCAGGTAAGACTGCTCAAGCTTATGGAGGAGGTGAACACATGTCAGGCCAGCCAACCATAACGATACCCGTGGTATACGGGGTTGGAAGCGGCGGAAGCCGTCTCGCCGCAACCCTAGTCCACGGAAGAGGGCCGGGAGGAAGGTGGATTGCTCAGAGGCTTTCAGGCGTTGAAGCGGTATGCATAAGCAGCAGCAGGATGGACATCGAGCAGCTCAAAGGCTACCAGCAGAGAGGCCTGTATGTAATAGGGGATGGGACAGGAAGCGGCATGAACCCTGAGAAAGGCAGGAGAGACTATCTGGAAAGCCCCTCCAGACAGGAGATATTGGAGCTTCCTAAAAAAATAGCTGAGGAGAAAGGCTACGACAGGATAGACCTCGTACCGGTCATAGCTACTCTGGGTTTTGGCTGCGGTTCCGGAGCAGGGCCAGCCCTCCTAGAAGACCTCGTGAAAAAGTATCCAAACTCCTGCGTGCTTGGGATATTCACCCTGCCGTTTGCTTGGGAGGGTGATGAGACACGGAGGAGAGCCGTCAAAGCCCTCCAGCAGGCATGTAAACACGCC
This sequence comes from Candidatus Caldarchaeum sp., assembly GCA_038844785.1. Lineage (GTDB taxonomy): Archaea > Thermoproteota > Nitrososphaeria_A > Caldarchaeales > Caldarchaeaceae > Caldarchaeum. Next base: position 6,753 of record JAWBRA010000041.1, on the reverse strand, counting down.
CCAGTCATACCGGCCAGCAACTCATACCTGATAAGAGACTTTATGGATACCGATTTCACCAAAGCCCTCAACACAGCCAACGAAAGAATAGTGAAACCTCTCAACACGGTTCTCAGAGCCATGTCGAACCCAAAAGCGATAACAGTCATAGACAGCAGCGACCTGAGAAGAATCCTCAAGCCAGCCCCCGTAATAGCCATGACCTACACTCTCCCAACACCCGCCGAAATACAAAACCTCTCCCAGCACGACTCCAGCATGCTGTCACCCATAGCCAAAGGATTAAACAAAATATCGTGCCTAGCTGTGATGGAGGCTGGCAGAGGTCAGCTGACGCCGCAGCACGTGGAGGCCCTACCGGAACAGCTTAGAGACGTGCTGGGCTCACAGCCCATAGAGGTGAAAACACTCCTAGCCCGAAGACCTGAGTCGGAGAAAACGTACGTAAGCATACTGGTGGGAGGTGTGGAGCTACATGGATGACAAACGTTTGACAGCTCCTCCAGCCGTTCATGAGACGGACATACCTCAGCATCTTCAGGCTACAGCAGATAAGGAAATACGCTTGATAATGACCGAGAAAGCTGTTGTCTGCTATAACCAAGCCTTGGAAAGGCTGAGAGACCCGTTCAATGTAGACGGGATGGAACAGTTGAGGGGGGAACTTGAGCTGGAGTACTGCACGATGAAAGAGGTCTTACAACATCGTGTAAAAACCCTTGAAACCCTCATGAAAAAAGACAGCAACACAGCCGGAAAAGCCCTAGAGGAGGTTAGGAAAAGAATCGAGGGTGTGAGGCTGGTATGGTACATGCTAAACCGTATCAAGAAACTGTCCAGCTACAGTCTATGATGTTTTGGAATAAAGCCTGCCCTACATGAGGTGTGGGGACATCTGAAGAGACAGGATGTAACCCGTTTAAGGCCACCACGCTACCGATATGAGGCGATGCGTGCCGCGAAAAACCGCTTAAATACATGTGAACTTCATCGTCACAGAGAAAATACCTCAGCCTAACGGTAGAAGGTGAAACACCTTGAAAGAAATCGCTAAGCTAATCTCCAGAGCCGTTGTAACAGCGCTTCTAATCACGGCTACAATCACCATACTACCCCTAATCCTACCCTTCATCGTATTCTTCATCTTGGTAGGGCTCATTTTCTTCCGTCTGCTGGCAGGTGAAAAAGGAGCAGCCATCATAATCTCCGCAATCATCCTCTCAACCACAGCAACCATTATCGCCTTGATTCTCGGACAAAACCGAAGGAAACCAATCCATAAACAGCTCACCCGCAGAGAGCTTATACCGCCGTAAGCCACTAGCTACCGCTTTTCCCAAGACAGTCTAAGCATCGGCCTTGAAAGTATTTGTTCAGCCTATGCAGAGGTTGTTGTAGCATGTCCTTGGAGGATGGGTTGAGGAGGCTGCTGCAAGCGGGGAGAGACTGGCAGAGAGCGCCCGTCAAGGACTCTCCCGGACTGTTTGTTGTTAAAGCACCGGCCTATAGGGGTAGGCCTGCGTCGCTCATCGTCGAGATAAACCCCGTAGGCGAGGATGGAGCACCCACCAAGAGGAGGGGGCTTATGCTGAGGAGTAGGAGTGAGCTTGAGGCTTTCAGACAGCTCCTGTCAAACAAGAAGCTTGACGCTCTGATGGATGCTTTAGAGAAAGTTAACCCAAAAACCGAGGGTAGTGGTGAAGAAGAGCTGGAGATATAGAACGGCCGTGTGAAGGCCTCATCCGCTTAAATCCATCAGCGTTGTATCAGCAGCCATGAAGTCTGTGTCAAAGCCGTTCGGACACGAGTTCGAGCTTGTGTTCGAAGTTGAGGCTGATGGTGTTTCCATACGTGATGTTTTCGGAGCCCTGTACGGCCAGACAGAAGTGATAGAGTCATACAGCCTGTCGAACCTTCAGAAGGAGGGGAAGGCTGGAAAATGCATCCTCGACAGGAACGGTGAAAAACATATTCTAACTGTTCCTATGTCTGCGAGCCCTGCTGAGGCAGCTTTATTGGCTGCCGCTATAGAGAGCATAGACTATGTTGCTGGCCGTCCAGCACGTTTCAAGCTAGTTAAGATATGCGACAAGACTTCAAAAAAGGTTGAGATTGCCAAAAGGGCTAAGGAGCTTCTGGAGAAAAACCCATAACTATGTTTACTGTATGGGTGTTTGCGCCTCGGCCTGTATCTCATTCTTCTTCCACATCTGGGGCATCTCAGGCTCCCGGTCAAGAAGTATTTGCGGCATCTTGAACAGTATTTGAAGCCCCTCTCATACAGTCCTCCACCATGTAGCTCCCTCTCCACAGTCGTCTTCATCCCCTTGCATAGACGTTGCTCGCCTGCCTGTTGTTTCTCCTGCCGTTCAGGAAAAGAGCTCTCCTCAGGATTAGGGCTGTGGCGAACCTAAGCTTGGGGCTAACCATCAACGCAACGGTGAAACCTATCGCCAGAACCAGCACCAGCAACATGGTATCATCTTCGATGTATGATGGATTTAAGCGGATGAGGCCATCGACCGACACTCTAAACGCCCAAGTCCTCAGGGTTTAGCTCGACGTGAACCCTGCCCTGTTTATGTTTACTTTTTCTCGGACGCCACCTCATCTGCCTTCCGCAGAAAGGACACCGCAGCCCCTCTACAAGCAGGAATCTCCGACAATGTGAACAGTATCTGTAGCCGTTGGCGTAGGAGCGTCTGTGGTTTAACCTGACCACTACTTCCTCCTTCATCCCCCGACATACGAAGATGGAAAGCATGGCTATAGCTTGATGACGCCTTCGTCAAAAAAGGCGTGGAACAGGTTTCAACTTCGACGGCCGCAGCATCATTTGTTTGACATGCCTGCCTCTGAGATACTCACCCCACAGCATCGTCCTCAGCTCACCCATCATCCTGAGATAATCAACATACTCGGAGATGGTGTAGGTTTTGTTGAACACGCTCTTTTGTCTACCCCTCGCCACCCTGAAGACTCTCACATAAAGCTTAGCCCCGTCGTTGGCCAATCTACATCCTATGGTTAAGGAGATGGATTAAAACGATAATATCAGCAAGCCTTGGAGCCTTCCGTCAATCATTTGACATTTATATAGTTTTAGACGATTGTTGTATATTTCATGACTATGGTTAGACGGTCGTCGAGTCAAATATTTGACATTAAATATGGGGTCCATCCTTCAGCCGGTTGTCTTCGACGCTTCATCTGCATGTCCGGTCTTTCTTACGGCTTTGGCTGCCAGCGCGGCTGTGGCTACCACGGCAGAGGCCGCAAGCATACAGGATGTAATCGACAGCAGTGTCAGCCTGCGGTTCTCCTCCGTCAGCCTTTCAAGCTGTGTCCTCAACTCGTCGATGGCGTTGATTATTCCCGAGACCCGTGAAGACAGCGGCTCGTAAGAACCCCTCAAACCCCCCACCTCGGCGGCTATGGAGTCCAGCCTAGAGGCCTGAGATTTCAGCTCCTTATCAACCGTTTGAAACTGTTGTTTGAACATGCTGTTGTCCTCTCTCACGTTATACAGCGTGGCCTCCACATTCTCCAGCCTGCCCTCGATGACGTCCACCCTGCTGTCAAGTACAGCTACGTCGTTTTCAAGTGTTTTTCTAAGGGCTTCCACCTCCTGCTCCGAAAGCCTCAGCTGAAGGGTTGTCTGGTTGAGGCGTGTTTCAAGCTCCCCCACCCTACCAGCGAGCTTCGACAACGTTACGTTGTAGGGCTCAAGCATGACGTACGGTATGTTGCTTGGAAGCCTTACATACGTCTTGGTCATTGTCCTGCGGACGGCGTATAAGGCGTAGAAATCCAGCGTTGAGGGGTAGACCGTCATATTCCATGCAGCGCCTCCCATAAGCTCATACATGTTTCCCTCGTCGGGATGTCCGACGCCGAGCGTGTGATACAGCTCATGCAGGAAAACCGTTATACGGGCTTCCGGAATCGCCCTAGCCATCATGCAGTCCAACTTAATCCTTACATCCTTCCAAGTAGAGGTTATGGGGTCCCACGTAGTGGCTGTCGCTATGCCCGCAAACCTGTCGAGCTTCTCAGCGGTGAGAGTAACCTGCGCCTGAGACGGGTTAGAGGTCTGCTTTACCTCTATGATGTAGCTTTCTCTGACGAACTCCGCAATGTATCTTATGTTTGACTGGTAATGTATCTCCAGAGCCATGGGTACTATGTCTAGGATGGCCCTGTTCTCCTCTGGAGAGCATTTGGAGCCTTGATAGTCGGCATAAACCATTACAGGCAACTTCACCCATGTCACGTCTATTGCCAGCAGAGGAGGCTCAACAGGTATCTGGGGCAGGGTAAGCACGAGCATTAACAGAAGGCCTGCGACGCTCATTAGGCGATGAGTTTACCGCCATATATAAATACGTAAAAGGCCACATCATACGAATTTATCCATCAGACACCAGTACAGACCCGTGGAAGTTGCCGCCAGCTATGTGAAAACAAAGTTCAGGGTTGCCGAGAGGCTTTTACAGGGTCCCGCAACACTCTCCCAGATAGCCAGAGATGTCGGAGTTCCGAGACAAACGGCGTGGCATTATCTTGAAAGGTTTGCGGAGAACGGTATTGTTGAAAAAAGGCTGACAGACGACAACACATACGTCTATACAGTCATCGACCCAAACACCCTTCTCCAAAAGGTTGAGCAGATAAAAACCTCTCCACCGAGGGCTGAAAACAGGGAAAAACAGAATAAAACTGGGAACGAGATAGTGCAGAGTGGGGTGAAAAAACCATTCTGCAGCCTATGCCACTCCTACGGCATGCTCGTCTACTACAACGGCTGGTACCTCTGCGGCAACTGTCTGCTGGAAATCAAGTCAATGCTGGAGACTTTCACCAGCTTTCACAGGGTTTTCTCCGAGCAGGTGGAGCCGCGTCAGACCTCTTGAGGGGTTTCGACCATGGAGTGCGGTTACCGCTGTGGGAGGCGGTACAGGTTCAAGGCGGTCAACCTGAAGACCCAGACCACTCTATACCTTTGCGGAACACATCTAGCCGAATACTTGGAGTGCCTGAGGTCATGCCGTGAGGGAGACATCGTCAAAGTCTACCGCCTCAGCGACGGCAGGCTGAAGCTTGTGACAAAGATATGTTTCGAGGACAGACCATTATCCACAGCTGTGGGAGTTCATGTCGCCGCTCAGTCATCACGCAAGGCCTCACCTCCTTAAATCCATCAAACCCGTGTAGTCCATCCATGATTCGGAGGATTCTAACACATTCGGGACCTGCCCACTGTGACGAGTTTCTCGCCGTATCGCTTCTTCTGCTGAAACATCCCCAAGCGGTGGTGGAGCGTGTTCCCGAACTATCCGCCGACGAAGTTGACGAGGACACAATAGTCGTGGACATTGGGCGAAGATACGACGGAGTAAGGTTCTTCGACCACCATCAGGACATAGACATCCCCTCCAGCTTTTTTCTGGTTCTCAGAGACGTTTACGGAATATCTCTCGAAGACCTTCCGTCGGATTTCGTATACGTGGATGTTGCCGACCGCATGGGGCACAGACACGCCGCCGCCACAGTCGGACAGGCTAGAAGAAGCCTAGCCGAGAAAGCCCTGCTCAAAGTTTTCATGTCCCACACCACGATAAAACCACAAGACCCCCTCCACGAGGTTATGAAGGCCGTAGGGAAAAACATCCTTGCGATACTCGATGAATACCAGCAGGCGAAAAAAACCCGCTTCATCGAGACCCCGCTCGGCTTCATAGCCGTGACCGAGACACCGCTCAGCATAGCTCTTATCGAAGACGCACATCCAGACAAGTCCATTATCGGCGTCATCATGCCGTCGCGGGATGGGGGGACGCTTCTCGCCAAGGTACGCGACAGCCCGTTCTTCAACCCTGCCGCAACATCCTACCCCAAGAAATTCGTCCACGCCACAAAGTTCGCCGCCGTCGTAGACCTCCCCATAAACCATGTGGACCCCCTGAGAATAGCCATAGAATGCGTCTCGTCATAAAATTGACGTTAAACAATGTCCCGTTTCGAAGCAGTTTTTCCCAGCGGGTGGACGGGGTTCAGGCCCCATCAGCTTAAAGCCATGACCGCCATACATCCAGCTATGAGGGTTATCAAGAGAGACGGTTCTCTAGAGGGTTTTGATGACAGACGGATATACAACGCAGTTCTAGGGGCTATGAGGGAGCTGGGCAGGCCGGACACAGAGGCAGCCAAGAAAATAACAAACGAGGTCGTCAGCATTCTGGCGGAGAAAGGCGTCGAGACACCTCATGTCGAAGATATACAGGACTTGGTGGAGCTGTCGCTTATGAGACACGGCCTTTACGACGTCGCCAAGGCTTACATCACGTATAGAAAGCGTAGGGAGGAGGAAAGGACTGAGAAAAAAGCTCTTCTTCTTGGAACAGAGCCTAGCAGGTGGACGAAGAAATCCCTTTCAGTCAACGCTGTAAGGCTTCTAGCTTCAAGATACCTTCTACGAGACGAGAAAGGTCTTGCAGAAACCCCTGAAGGCATGGTTTACAGGGTTGCTTCGGCGATAGCCGTGGCCGAAGCTCAATACGACAGCAGGCTCGTCCCACTACCGCAAAACTTCCTCAAAAACGAATACATCCTACGCGATTTGAGGCGGCTTCTGGAGAGATGTGGGAGACCACAGGACTTCGTAGACAACGCTATTCCTGAAAAGGTTGCGAAGACGTTCGACGACTTCAGCAGGCTGATGTTCAACAAGCTTTTCCTGCCCAACAGCCCGAC
>JAWBRA010000040.1:0-11524 GCA_038844785.1 Candidatus Caldarchaeum sp. | reverse complement strand
ACCGTCAGGTGTTCAGCCACAGTATGACAGGAGACAATCATTCTGCAGCGTATGCCATAAAACATACGAGAACAGAGACAGATTCTCTATTGAAACAGAACATTAAGGAAAAAACCAAGAAGAAAGAGAGATAAGAGCATGTCATAGTTTTTAACAATTAAATTAATAAGCCTTAGTCCGCAAGCATGACGACGACGCCCAAGATACGACATGATTAAATTAGCCCATGTGGATCTATCTGTGCGTAGCATGTCTGAAATTAATGTAGATGTTTTGGTTGTTGGAAGCGGGGCTGCCGGGCTTGTCGGCGCTCTCGCTGCAAGACATGCAGGTCTCCGGACTTTGGTTGTAGAGGACTGAGCTTGTTAGAGGTTCAAGATGTAGGGTGGCGGGCTGTGGATATCCGACAACCCTTTCTCGAAGAAAGCGAGTTTGAGCGACTCTTTCGAAGAAGCTTCTACCTACCTCAGCAACGTAGTTCCCGAGGAGGGTGAGGCTACAGCACCCGAAAGAATCCGAGCCTTTTTGAAGCATGGGCCGGAGATGGTTAAGTTCCTCCAAGACATGGGCTTCAAGTGGAGGGCTTCGGTCGGGTATCCAGACTACTATCCCGAGGTTTCCGGCGGCTCCGTCAAAGGCAGGTGCATAGAGGGAGCTGTGTTCGACGGCGGGAAGCTAGGCGAGTGGAGGGGTAGGCTCAGCCGGTATCCTGGAGCGCCTCCGATACCCATCCACACGAATGAGGCTTGGCGGCTGTACCTAGCCAGAAGCACGACCGGGATGACAGCCTTCATACGTCTCGGCCTAAGGCTGATCAGCTATACCATCGCCGGATGTGAACCGCTAACCATGGGCGGCTCCCTCGTCGGCCAGCTCCTCTACCTCTGCCTCAAGCACGGAGTCGAGTTTGGATTGAATCTCCGCTCCAAGAACTGACCATGCAGGAAGGGTATGTGGCCGGTGCTGTGGTGGTCCGCGAGGGGAGACCCGTGAAGGTCTCAGCCGAGGCGTTTTGCTGGCCAGCGGAGGATTCGAGCATAACCAGCAGATGCGTGGAAAGTTTCTGCCAAGCCCCACAAGCAGGGACTGGGCTGTCGGCGCTGTGGGCAACACAGGCGACTCGATCCAAGCGGCTGCTAAACTGGGCGCTAAGCTTGCTTTGATGGACAAGGTGTGGGGAGGCCCCATAGCTATCACTCCTGACGGAAAACAATCCTTCATACTAGCTGAAAGGTCCTACCCTTCGGCATCGTCGTCGACTCTAACGGGGAGAGGTTTATGAACGAGTCGGCGTCCTACGTCGACTTCCGGCACAACATCTACAGACATCATCGAAAAGTTCAGGCAATCCCCTCGTGGCTGATCATAGACCACAAGCACCGCTCACGCTACCTGTTCGGAACGCTGATGCCGGGCCGCACGCCTGAGAAAGCCACCGGGCCACGTTACCTCGTCAGGGCGAGAACGATTGAGGGGTTTGCGGGAAAAATCGGAGTTGACGAGAAAAGGTCTTCTTAGGTCCGTCGAGCGCTTCAACGAGATGGCTCGGAGCGTCAGGGATGAGGATTTCCGCAGAGGTGAAAGCGCTTACGACAGGTTTTACTCCGACCCGGGTGTTAAGCCCAACCCCAACCTCGGCCTGCTAGACAAACCACCGTTCTACGCCACAGCCATATACCTCGGGGAGTTGGGGATGTGCGGCGGCCTGCTGACAGATGAAAACGCTCGAGTAATTCATGTGGACGGACACCCCATCCCAGGCCTCTACGCAGCGGGAAACACGGCTGCATCCATCTTCGGCGGAATATAGCCGGGCCCTGGCTCGACGCTCGGACCTGTGTGCGTGTACGCATACATCGCAGCCAAGCACATACCCAAACACTCAAACAGCGCTAGCTTCGTAGTTTATACCTTCAGCAAAGCCCGGAAGCCACGGCTGCTGTAGAAAGACGGGGCGCTGTTAGCGCCGATGAAAACGGTATCATACCGTCGCTCTCCACAAACCGCACCTCCCAGCTTTCTTATCTTGTCGGGTGTTTTGAGCCAGCTCGACGTACGTGTGTCAAGAGCTACGAGCGTCTGAAGCCAGCGATACTGCCCCACCGTCAGAACCTCGACACTCATCGCAGCAGCCATGTCGACAACATTCCCCCTACGACGAACACCCTTCCTAAGACGAAGACTCATCGCCTCCCCGTCGTAGCAAAGACCCCTACGCCCCGAGGGGCTTTCAGCCGAACAATCCATGAAGACAAACTGCCCTGAATACTCATCATAAGCAACTAGCGCAGGCTCTCCACCAGTCCTCTCCATCTCATACAGCGACGACATCTTCTCAGGGTTTTCCTCAAAACAGCCTCAACACGAGCCACTCAACACCTGTCAAAAGACTAGCCCGCATCCCAAAACGACGCCTCAAAAGCTTAGTGTGTTCATCACGCTCAATAACAATTTATAAAGTGTACAGCAGATAAACAACACAACAATTTTACACGAGAGACATTTTGATAGAATCATGGTTTCTCCAGCATGCGTTTAAGATATGCGATTCTTTTTCTGACGTAAACTGGATGTGTTTTCGCAAGCTCGGCGATTCTAGCAATATTCGTCTCTCCCTTTTCCAGTTGTTGCTCGATGGCTGAGTCAACTGCGGTTTTACGTACTGTTGCAAGCACGCTCCTCGGCACTTTAATACCATAGATTCTCTGCAAGTCTTCCATGTTCTCAAACATCAGAAATACTTTTTCCCTCAAAACCTCCTTAGGCAGCTTCATAAACTCGTCCAAGATAGTTTTCCAGTTGACACCATGTAAACGTATTATTTCAGCGACATCCGATAAGTCTCTTTCTCTAGCTGTCAACAGCTTAAGCAGAGCAACATCGTCTGTATGCAAAAGTATCGCCTTTAGGTTTCCCAAACCTAATCCAAGGTTGGCCCGCTCTGTCATAGATTCTGAGATCTTAACCCTCGAAACTGTTTCCGTGAAGAGGTCTATTCTAGGCTTTGATTGGTGTACGAAGATGTTAGTGGGCTGTGCTCTTCGGTCCCCTGGAGTCCACTCCGCCGCCCTCTCATAACCAGCCGCCAAAAGAGCTTTTTCAACGGTTTCATAATCCACTTTACTTTGGACCAAAATGTCGATATCTTTGGTCGCCGGCTTCAACCCTCGGATGACCATGTTTATGCCGCCGAGCAAGTAGGCTGTGATGCCGCGGTCCAGCATCCTCGCCCATCCTACGATACCCGCGATTATGTCGTCCATTTTAGGAGCTGGTGTCACCTGCAACCCATACAGCCGACAGAGTTCTTGAAACTCATCCCATGCTAAAAACAAGCCGGGGTTCAAACATGGAAGACCCGAAACATAGTTTTCCAAGTCGGAAAGCAAGACGGTGACCGGTGTTTTTCTGGCTATTTTCCGGGCCTTCACCATGTCAATGGTTTTTCTGTTGACGAGGAAAAAGACAGCACACATGCTTCTTTCCATGCTTGTTTCCGAGGCAATCAATGAATGAACCAAAACAGTCTCTGCATCGATTTCCGTGGAGGGGTAAACATAGTAATCCCGATTCGGAATGTAGTCTACGTTGAATTCCTTGAAACGTGAAAAGGCTGTCAGCACGCCTTCAGCCTTAAGACCTCGTGGAACGGCTTTAATGATGTAGCTGTTGGAAAAGAGAACTCTGGCCTCCGGTTCGACGACATGCTCCCACCTTGCTTGTTTCAACAAAACAATCAAGCGTCGAAGATTTTCGTCCTCCACTATCTGATAATGCCAACCCTTTCTACGGACTATTCCAGACTCCATGAGCGTTTTAAGAACTCTTCCTACTGTCGTCTGCGACAGTCCGGTGAGGCTCAAAAGTTCTTCAAATTTTTTGGAGTGAGCAAGTTCACTAGTATGTCGGGTGCCCGGCCCTGCAGGATTTTTGAGATGTTGAAATGAAACGAGACTTGCACTAAGGCATTTCCAAGGGGTACTCTTCTAATGGCATAAGTATCGTTGATTTTTTCTACAAAGCCGTTCTTCATCAGTGAATTTACCACTCTGTATGCCTGTCTCCTGCTTATGTTCAGCTGTAACGCTATCCGCTCTACATTAGCCGAAGATGTAGTAAGGATCTTCAGAGCCTCTATCTCTGTGCCCCTCAAGTAAGTTCATCAAAAATACGTCATTCCTTTATATATTTGTGTCATCGGTGTTTTGAATTTTTGGCACAAGCGGAACTCTCCTTTCGTTGAGCCGCTTCAGCGCCGAACTGGACTGGATCTCGAAACAGGCAAACACGCCCTGTCTGCATGTTCTTGCAGGAAGTGTGTGCGGGGGGTGGGATTCGAACCCACGAACCCCTTCGGGAGCAGGTCTCCCATCACGATCTTAAGCCTGCCGCTTTCACGGCCTCCGGCGAGGCCTCTTTGACCAGGCTTGGCTACCCCCGCGTTCAGCGTTTCTTTGGGTTTATCCAGTTGTAGCTCCGCCATTTTGGGGATGGGAAGCCGCAGTAAGCGCATCTCTTCTTGGATTTATGGAATGAGCGGTGGCCGCAACGTCGACAGCGTATATGCTGGGGTTTGTTGAACTTTCCCATCGAAGGCGTTCCCTTAACCATCTACCTTTCATCCGGAAAAGCTTCCGAGCTACAATTAAAGGTATGTTTTGAAGCCTGTCAGGGCGGTGATATCATGACTATGCTGTCTCCTCGTACTACGATTGTGCCGAGCCTGTTGTGGGTGTTTTCGTCGACAAGCTCGTCCGTCTCCTCCAAAACTATGTTCATGTGTTGGTCGAAGCCCTTCAAAATGCCGCGGAGAGACCTTCCGTTCCTGAGCTTTACTAAAACCTTTTCGCCAACGCATTTCGACAACACTTTGAGGGAAACGTCGGCCGACAAACCCAACTATACGTTTCAACCATGTTTATTAACTCTTCTTAAGATGCGGCCAACGCTATTGTTTCAAGGTTGCGGGGTGTGAAGATTGTGGCGGGGGTTGTGCGTGAGATGGCTTCAGCCAAGCTTTCGACGGCTTCCTCCTCGCCGTGCACCAGAACAATGTTTCTCGGCTTCGGGTTTATTCTTTTGACGTAGTTGAGGAGCTGCTGTCTGCTGGAGTGGCCTGAAAAACCGTCAACCTTCTCGACCTGCATCTTGACGTTAACCATCTCAGCCTTCCCCTCCTCATTCCTCAACGTTATCTCCCTCACCCCCTTCAGTATCGTCCTACCCAGCGTCCCCTCAACCTGGTAACTCACAAACAGAAGCAGGTTGTTTTCATCGGCTGCAAAATTCTTAAGGTATTTGAGAACAGGCCCGCCCTCGAGCATGCCTGACGTCGAGACTATCACAGTAGGCCCTTTCATCTCGATTATCTCCTCACGTTGCGGCTCGCTCTTCACCGGTGTGAAGTATTCGGACAGAAAAACGTTCTCCCCCTCTCTAAGCCTTTGCTGAAGCTCGGCTGTGAAGTAGTCTGGGAAAGCGGTGTGGATTGCAGTAGCTTCAACAACAAGCCCATCTAGGAACACAGGGGTTTCAGCGAGCCTGCCCTCGGAGAAGAGCTTGTTCAAAACCAGTAGAATTTCCTGAGCCCTTCCTATGGCTGGGACGGGGATTATAACCTTCCCCCCTCTGTTGATTGTTGACGTTATCTTCTCCGCCAGAATGGTCTCGCTCTGCTCAAGCGTGTATGGAACCGGCGTGGCTCCGTAAGTGCTCTCCATAATCAACGTCTCTACCCTTGGAAACTTTGACGCACAAGGGTCTAGGGCTGTTGACTTCTCGTACTTGAAGTCTCCCGTGTAAACTATGTTGTGCAACCCCTCACCTATGTGTATGTGTATTGCCGCGCTGCCGAGTATGTGCCCCGCGTTGTAGAACATTATTCTGACGTCGGGGGTTATGTTTGTGACGACCCCGTAGCGGAGAGGAAAACATCTTTGAAGAGCCAGCCGTATTTCCGTCTCTCCATAGGGTGGGAAACTCCCCTCCTTGCCGGCGACAGAAACATAGTCCAGCTGCTCCAAAGCCATCAGCGGGATAGAGGGTTCAACGGTGTAAACAGGTCCCCTGTAACCGTATTTGAAGAGATATGGAACAAGACCTACGTGGTCTAGATGGGCGTGGGAAATCACTACGGCGTCTAGGTTTTCTATGAGGTCGGGTACTGTGTCGAGACGTGGGAAAAAGTTTATCGGAGATGTTGCGCCCGCCGATAGCCCGCAGTCGAGGAGAACGGTGCTCTCGCTTGTCTGCAGAAGGATGCACGAACGCCCAACCTGCCTTCCAGCCCCCAGAATGGTTATCCTCACGTCCCTCGATTCAAAAGTCTGAGTTCTGAAGACACGTTCTCCGATCTCCTTCAGCGTTTCAAGCTTTTCCTTAGTGTCCCAGAAAGTGTAGCGTTTTATGCGGTCGATTGTTTTAGATGGCATCAAAGGCTCGCGGAGAATCCTAATAACCCATCCAGTCGCCTCGACCAGGTTGTTTAAGGTTTCAGTCCCGTCGATGTTCGTTATCCTCGGGTCCCTGGATTCTATGACAACCTCGCCTAAAGGCTCGTCGAAAATCAGCCTATAGCCGTTATCCAGCCTCTGGCGGATTATCTCCTCAACCTCCTCCTGAGGCCTGCGCAGCTCCACGTCAGGCCTTATGATGACCCGTTTCTTGAGCAGCGTCACAAGCTCCCTCGCTATCCTATCCCTCTCCCTGAAAACCTCACGGCTCCTCGTGTAAACAGCTATCCTAGGCCCTTCATACTCTATTCTGGAGAGGGCTGGCTCAGCTGTCTCAAGCGACGAGAAGTACTTCAGTAGCTCTGTCCTGAGCCTTTCAGCCGAATTCAACCAAGTCTTCACCGGTTAAGTGTGAATGGGTAAGTAGTTGAAGTATTTCCTGTACAGCGGGGCTTTCTCATCCAGGGAAAGCTCACCATAACCCTTGTCCTTCAGAACATAAGCCACGTCGACGCTGTCCCCGCTGCCGGCGTCACGTCTGATGGCGGCTGAGACCGCTTGGAAGGCAAGCTCCAAAGCCGACGTGAAATCCATATCCTCACGGTAGTTTGTCTCCAATACTCCATACGCCACAGGGCTTCCAGACCCTGTTGCGATAAGCTTCTCCTCTGTCACGGATCCGAAGGGGTCGAGGTTGAAAAGATGCGGTCCTTCGCTGTCGACGCCTGCCAGAATCAGCTGAGCGTAGTAGGGGAAGTATCGTGAGCTGAACATTATGGTGGAGGACAGCCTTGCTACAGCCTGTATGGGCATAGGCCTGTCACGGACTATCTGGTAGTAGTTTATGTTCGCCCTGAGGATGTCGATGAGTGTTTGCGCGTCGGCGACACGGCCCGCTATCGTGATGGCTGCATGCTTAGCCAGCGGGAAAACCTTCTTCCCTCTCCTGTGGGCGACAAAAAAACCTGCCGTAACTCTAGTGTCAGTAGCCACAACGACGGCGTCTTTCACGACTAAGCCCACCGTCGTCGTACCAGTTGTCAACACCCTCGACTTGCTGAACGGCTGCAACTCATACACCCTAACGGTCCAACAGCCCCCTTACAGGCAGGTCAAAATACCATCTGGCAAAATAAAAGGCTTTTTTGTTTAGACGGCCGTCTAAGACAACAATAAAAACTGTCATCAGACCATTAACCATAAAAAGCGGCCGTTTGACTTATTGGAAGAATGTCTGAAGACACGTCGGCAGTTAGCGAGCAGCCAGCGGTTCAGCTGAACTCCTATGTTCTCATCGACTATACCATAAAGGTTAAGGACACCGATGAGCTTGTCGACACAACAGTCGAGGAGGAGGCTAGGAAAGCAGGGGTTTACGACGCTTCTAAGACATACGAGCCTCGCCTCGTCGTTGTGGGGAAGGGGATGATGCTAAAGGCTGTCGAGGACGAGCTTCTCGGAATGAAGCTGTCTGAGAAAAAAACTTTCGAGATACCGCCTGAGAAAGCCTTCGGCACACGCGACCCGGCGAAAGTCAGGACAATACCGTTGAGGAGGCTCAAGGATGTTGAAGGACCGTTGAGGGTTGGCAGCATCATCAACATAGAGGGTAGAGATGGTGTCGTCAGGTCTGTTGGGTCCGGCAGGGTTCAGGTTGACTTCAACCATTACCTAGCTGGGAAAACGCTCGTCTGCAACGTCGAAGTCAAATCCATTCTAACCGACGATATGGATAAGGTGAAAAGCCTCATACACAGCAGGATACCTGATGCGCCCGTTGAAAAATTTGAGATAAAGCTAACGCCCCCAGAGCTGACGATAAAAATACCTGAAGAAGCCCTCCTGATTCCAGGCCTGCAGGTCAGTAAGAAGGCGTTGGCTAAAGAGCTGAAAGAAGCCGTCAAAGATCTCGAGAGGGTCGTCTTCTTAGAAGAATACAGCTGACAGTTTTAAGCTGGAAAACGCATTTCCTGTCGTCCGACGCCCTGCATTCCACCTCTGAACATGCAAGCCCCCGCCCCCTCAAAACTGTAGCTTGTTAAAAACTCTCAGAAGCTATTTTTTCTTTCTTCTTGGTTTTTTCCTTAATACTTTGTTGCAGTTAGGGCATTTATCCCTGTTAATAAACGTCTGACAACACTTACTACAATACGATTCCCCCTTATCATAGTTTGGCTGGTGGCCTGAAGGAATAAACAAAGGCTCCTCATGTTCCATTAGCTGAAATGAGCTGAAATGTGGTGTTGCATCTTCAAGCCATAGGGCTATTCTAACCTCTCTTCCGTCGTTAGCCTTGTAATGGTAATGGAATAGGTTTTTATAAATTATTGGGTATTCTAAGCCTCCACCCAGCCGTAACATTATACCTCTCCCCTAAAACACCACACCCCTGACACAGTCTATAAAGACTGCCATTAGGTAGCTAAGCCTCATAGAGCCTCTGTCCTCGCATATTATCTGGTATTCGGCTTTAGGAAGGAAGAAATCTAACAAAGGCTGGCGAGCCCGCAACTATTACCACAATAATAACTACGACTGTTTATCTGACAGCAACTAAAACGGTTACATCTACTGCTACGACCACTGCTCCATGTCAATCATCCCTAATAATGATAACTGTTACTATGCATTCGCCAGCGACCGCTACTACAACCACGACTGTAACAACCGGTGACATCAGGTCTAAACCAGGAGTGTATTCAGAGGAACAATGCAATCCGTTGATGGGCTGGAAAACGTTTGAAACTGTCCGTCTATACGGTCTGAAGAAAAGCTTCAAAGGCCTAGTGTGCGTTCCATTTAGGGTTTACTCAAAAGCATATATTGGTCGGTTCAGTTATCCTGGGCAGAAGAAGGTGGTTATGGGATTAGTATGTCCCAGAGATGTCCTAAATGTGGAAGTCCCTACTACATAAGGGTAGGAGAATTTTATGAATGTTTCGACTGTGGACATAGGTATATGTCTCTAACGCATGCCCAGAGGGGTGTCGGCGTAAGTAAAGGCGAACCATACGCTTCTCAGGAGCTGAACTATAAGGTGGATACTATCGTTAAGCTGTTGGCTGTTGGATTTATTGTTGCAGGCTTAGCTGCACTCCTCGGCGGTCCTTACTGGTATTTTACGTGGAGAGATGATCCGCATACACTAAAGGAATTGGAGTCTGCTAGAACTAATTTTTTGTTAGGCTTATTAGTCATGCCTATAGTAGGCATACTTTTGCTAGCTTTGGGTGGCTCGCTTATATCGAGGGGTGAAGGTACGGACCGCAGGCATAAATTCACCATGGTGAAAAGAGATATTACTAAACCCCCACCGGTTACACCGCCTTCTAAAAGGCTTGTAGGTGACAAAAGGGGAGGAAGAGGCAAATTGGCAGCCGCCCTCATCGGCATGTTAGTCCTGGGATTTGTAATGGGTTATTTAACCGCACCGATACAAACTAAATCCATGACGGTTACAACGGAGTATAAGCGTATGACGCCGCAAGGCAGGCTCTTTAAATTAAACGAGTAAATCACACTCAACAAAATATCCATCATGGTTAAAGGTGATATCAGAATTGTTGACAGCTATGTTGAGAAAGGAGATCCATGGAGGAAGGAGTGGATTATCTATAAGGTGAGGCCTTCATATTCTGCCGTCATAATCCCGTTCGTTGTCAAGAACTCTGACTTTACGGGAAAATATCTGCATATTTGGGATAAAACTCTGATAACGGATAAAGGATTCGAATTCATGGGACTAGGTCACTGCATAGGATTGGTCCTTGATTATGTCGGTAACGTAACAAGGGTATATTCCAAAAGCCCACCTGAGGGCTACTACGTCATAGGAGTGACTGAGGAGTGCAAATATGATGCTTGGATTCCACCAGAGGGAACCTATCATTACGTAATTTTCTTCCCCATCAAGGAGGGACATAAGCCAGCTATGCTTAGGTTTGAAGCAAAGGGGGTAGACATAACAGTCAGCTTAATGGACAAGCTCTCTTAGCCATTTGAGTTGTGTGTTGATAAGGACCGTGTTTAAAGACCTGACGGCTTTTCCTCGGCTATGATGATTTTAGCCCCTTAAGGGTAGAAGGCGTCATCAGTCAGATCATCGCCGTCAGGAAACATCTAACGTCTGCGTACCATGTAAACATCGTTTAGGATGCTGTTTAACCGCTTCAGGCCTATTGCGGAGACAGGAGGAGATATAAGCCAAAGCAGGCTAAGGCTACGAAAAAGAAAACCTGTGGAGAAGGCTTTAAGAGAGGCTGAAAATTAAGGCTCAGCACCTTTCCACTCCCACCCTACCATCACATCTTATTTGCTCCGGTTGATGGTATTTTTGAGGGAGCGGATTATCGTCAAATGCTTTGGGGAGGAACTTCAGCCAATGTCCAGATACGGCGTATACTGATGCCGCCGCAAGCGTTTCAGACCTCACCCTCACTGCGTAGGTTTGTCTAACAGCTTTTTCAACGGCAGTGCTGCCCAGCTCAAGCCTCTGGGTCATCATGTCTAGGAGATTATTTGGGTTTTGCTGGGGTGTTTTGAAAGACAGCAGCCCGGCAAGCATTCCATACGCTCTGGTAGCCTTGAGTCTGGAAACCCTGTCCGTAAACCCTTTAAGCTTTACAAGAATGCTTGTTGGAGGACAATCTTAAACAGCCCTAAAACAGCTGATTAAAGCAGCTCTGGCGGGCCAACAAGCATATAGTCATTCATCGAAATAAAAAGTAATTATTCGTCAAACGTCGAGTCAAATATTTGACATTAAATACCCTCTACGCATAGGAAGACGATTTACCCATGTGTGAATGGTCTTTTCGCACCATTGTCTACAATCCCCTAGCGTGCCTAAAGCCAATTCTAGGGTATTTAAAGCGTTGTCGGGACAGCATGGGAAACATCATCTATCTGCTTATATCCATGTTTGTTGAAGGATTTTGTGATGACCGGGGCGATTGTCCCGTGATGGGTTGAAGCCCTGAGGCCATCCCATCCAGGCGGGGAGGGGGTTGGATGAATAGGTCGTCCCGCGACCACGCATGGGAAAACATCCGCGAAACACAGGCACAAACCCT
>JAWBRA010000039.1:0-11641 GCA_038844785.1 Candidatus Caldarchaeum sp. | reverse complement strand
GCCATCAGTGCCGATACTGATCCCAACAAGGGAATTGAGAGGAGCTTCCGCCGAGGCTCCCTCGAACCTCGGCCGTGGATGTTTCGCCTGATCCCAACAAGGGAATTGAGAGTGGGGTTCGCCAAACAGCTCTAGCGGGGTTTTCCGTGGTATTTTTAAGCCAGTCGGACTGATCCCAACAAGGGAATTGAGAGCTAACCGGATGCCGCGATACCAAAAAATACATCGCCGACAGCTGATCCCAACAAGGGAATTGAGAGTCCACTTTCTCCTCTAGACCTCTCTTCGCCCACTCTATGATTCTGATCCCAACAAGGGAATTGAGAGCTGGTGGAGGACGGGAGGAGCTAAGCACTGGTATTAATCACATACGTAGGCGTTGAAAAACCTCAAACCTTAGATGGGAAAGACTAAATTCTACATGTCTCCAGAATAGCATCACCGTTAAGCTCAGCCGGATAATTGAAAAGAATGAGCTGCTCGACGGAATTGACTGGGAGGTTATGCTAATCCCAGCAAGAGTCACCTACAATTTGACCCAGAACAGCTCGGTTTTAAGGTCTTCCTCGAAATGAAGTGAGCTGCAGTTTAAGACGAGCTGACCACGCCATATACCTTAGACAATATCTTGCATTTGTCGTTCAGCTCATTGAAGTTTATTCGCTCTAGCCTTGCCTTTAATTCTGTCTCTTTACTACATATTACGATATTCCCCAATCGTTCAATCCCAATGTTTTTGATGTAGTTGCAAGATTTCTCCATTTGAATCAATTTATCATCGGGAATTTGTTCGCGAGAGGTTACCTCTACGACACATGCTTCATTCTCGTCGATGATTATTAGTAAATCGGCTTCGATTTCACCCCCCTTCATCCTGATTTTGGGTATGATTGACAATCCTGCTTCTGCTAACCGCCTAAAGCAAAAAATTTCCAGAATAATATGTTGTTCAAACAGTTTTTCAATCACGTGGTCGATTCCCAACTGTCCTATACCGGGATGATTAACTGTTTCCTGGAATATTTTAACGACTTCGTCCCAGTATTCGGGTAACTTACGTCCGTACCTTTGACTAATTTTTTTATCGCCTTGAAGCAGTTGCAAAAAAATCTTTTTCCACTCACTTGTACGAATTTCTTGTCTCCATTTGTCACTCACACTCGTGATTCGGTTAACCGCGGCGCATAAATCTAAGATAAAGTCCACCAAATCTTGGTTCGTCGCTGGAATATCTCCAATCAAATTTTTGTTGACAAACAACTCTAAAATGTAAACGTCTCCCACACTTGACTCATCTATTTCTAACAAACCTCTATCTAGAAGTTGGTTTAGACAGTCATACGCACTGTAGAGGGAAAAATAATATTTCAGGCTATCCTCGAGTGAGTTGGTCAGCTCATCCACGCTGCCCCATATTTCTTGAATCAGGTCGGCGTTGTAGTCTTTGGCCAGAGATGATGGGTTAAGGGTTGGGGCTGTAGAACCGAATTCTAGGGGTATTCTCGTTTCGACAGCAGCAATCATCCCTCGTTTTTTAGTGAGTAAATTGTTTACACTATTTTCGAAGTCTGAAAGAACCAAAAATAGTGATTTATTCTTATCGGTATCCCTAGACCTATAATTTATCAGTTCTAGTTCGCTGTCTGTTTTCAATGCATAAATGAACTTCTTAATGAGATGGTTCTGTAAATTAGCCCTTTTCATCTCCCTTGAGCCACTGAAGAAGTTGATTTAGCGTTCTTTTTTCGCTGTGTTTCCAGGGGTTTGCTAGTGCTTTTGCTGCGTTTTCCCCTGTGAGGTATATTATGTAAAAATTGGCCTCGGACGGTTTTAACAAGCCGAGCCCCACGCTTTTTCTCCCTCCTATCTGAACTCCTAGTTTGTCGGTCCAATCCAACACTCCCGCCAGCAGTCTAGAATCCGAGGCACCTAGCTGCAGGTTATCCGCCACGAAACGACTCCTTATCCTCGTACCCACAGGCAGCGCCTCCACGAAGAATAAATGGTCTTCCATGGCTGTTGCAGAAGACCTGTCTATCCCTACGCCTGGCCTCACCTCGACCTTCCCCCCGTCGAGCGATAGAATGGTGTCGTGGAAACGCAGCTTCGATGCGACGACGTGGTTGCCGAAAAGCCTTCCCAACGGACAGAAGCACGAGAGGTAGTCAACGGCCATGCTGTGTAGATTGCGGTCAATCATTTCACTTCCAGCCTCGAGAACCTCAGAGTGACCCACGTCGTTGAGGAATCTTATCAACCACTCCCTGTCGTGCTCTATGACCCTAGGGCTATTTCCGTGGAGAACCATCCTGAAGTCCTCCAGATACCCTTTGAACTCTTCATCTTCCTCGACGATCCTGTACTCTCCTGCGTCGTATGCCTTGACGGCCAGCCTCTCAAGCCCCTTGAGCTTCATGCTTGGCAGAAGCTTTTCAGCCATGCTTCTAAAACAACCTTTCCAAGTCGAGGAAGGTATGATGAACAAGTCCTCAGACAGGCGCATGACGCCCAGCCTCGACGACCCTGGTTCATGGTCGCCGATGTGTATGTGTGATTCGGCGACGAACTCTATATCACCTATCAGCTTAATGGATAATGGAGCAAGATGCTGAAAGAAAGTGTTTGCCTTCAACACCTACACCTCCACAGGCTCAAGCATGTTAACACCCGTTATGGGTGTGCTACCGCCGTATAGAATGATATCCCCCCAATATCTCAACACAGCCATTAGCAGACCTACGTTTCCAGACACATCTTTCATAGACGCCTGGACGATTGTTCCCGGCGCTTTAGCTTGGAATCTCGGCCTGAGCCTCGTGTTGTACATGTCCCAGCCAGCGTCAAACGTCACCGTCCTACCATATACTTTCTCCAAAGTCATCCTCCCTCTACCGTTTATGTTGAAAGCTCCAGCTAAGCCGCCGAGGTCTATTGTCTCAGGATAGTTCATCCATTCCAAGCCAGCCCCACGGCAGCCAAGCAAAGGGGACATGGCACGTAGCAGAAACGGTCTTTCCGTCGGATTCGCAAAGGTTTGAGCCGCACTAAATAAATCGATTTTCTGAGCTTTTTCCACTTTTACTCTACCGAGTCCTCGGGAAACACCCCTGCCTACGAGCAAGAGCAGGCCGTTCAGGTCGAGTTCTCGACGGGAAGCTATGGTCGCCCAGAACTCATTCGGCCCCGCGATAAGTTCATAAGAATACAGCACACCTTTGACGGCGGCTGCTCTCCTTCTGCTAATGTTTACGGCGACGTAGCGGAAGACCTTTACACCGACTTCCTCTAACACTCCGCCACCGTTATCGATGACTGGAGACGGATGTAACATTCTCAAAGCCCTGTGCCCATGATGACACTCACTAGGCAATTCGATTTCCTCTGAAGAGAGAATCCCGCGAAAGACTTTGGACTCCGTCGTGAACGGCTTCGAATCCTCACATTGCTTACATTGGTAGATGAATGGATGGGCTGGTTTAGACTCCTTTCCGTCCGCCAATGGATAAGCGGGTGAAACTATCATAGTTGGGTAGCTGGCCTCGGATTTTAACGCGTTTTCATCTACCATGCCTTCCCTGTAAAGCGCGGTGATTAAAGCTCCCCTCAGCGTCGTCGCAGGTATGTAGTTAGGTGCTCCAAGATAGCCGAGGCGGGCCCTCCTAGTGGGCAACGCCACAGGCGACTCAAGCTTCAGCACAAGCTTATACACGTTCAGCTCCACAGCCATTCACCCAGTTCGTCTATAATCTCCCTTAATTTCGGCGGGACATCGGGGTCGACAACCTGCTCGATCTTCGCATCGATTGCAGAAGCTCTGCCAAGTCTGTCAAGCCTTAGCTCTGCTATGGCCAGCAGAAGCAGCTCCAGCTCCTTCTCAGTAAGTCTTATGTAAGAAATCTCACCTTTGAAAATTGTTTGACGACTTATGTATTCCACGCTGTAAAGCGCGTGCTCGCTAGCAGTCAAGCTCTTATCATCTATGCCTACTTTGGTTAGAATGTGGGGTTTCGAAGGTTTTTCGCACTCAAAGTCTCCGAAGAAAACCTTTGGATAAACAACGCCAGGTTTACCGAACAAGTTGCAGACATCGCATTCTCTCATAAATTTGCTTAAAGATTCGTTGCATGTAGTGAATTTGAAAGCTGTGGTGTGAGATTGTTGTGGTTGGATGTCGTGTCCCGCTATCCTGCTGGCCGCCGACCTCAGCGCACCCTTAACACTCGACCCCGGAATATAAAGCACGTAGGCTATTTTACCATCCTTGTGAACTGGC
Source organism: Candidatus Caldarchaeum sp. (assembly GCA_038844785.1). Classification (GTDB taxonomy): domain Archaea; phylum Thermoproteota; class Nitrososphaeria_A; order Caldarchaeales; family Caldarchaeaceae; genus Caldarchaeum. Next base: position 7,368 of record JAWBRA010000039.1, on the reverse strand, counting down.
TTTGCTGCGAAAGGTACGTCAGGCCCAAGGGCTCTTGGGTGGGTGGAGCCGAGAGAAAACAGCCCCACCGGCCTTAGGCTGAGGACAATCTTTCTTATAGCACTCCACCTCCCAGCATTTTGATTAGGATGTCAACATCGGCGAGAGGCATTCCTATGCTCCCAGACCCGTGTGGCTTACTCTGATTAAGCTCGAACCACTTTTTGACGAGCTCTCTTACCGCTATGTATTCTATTTCATTACTCATTTTGAAGGCGTAGACAGTGGTGTATGGTTGCCAGTCTGACCCTATGCCCAACGTGTCGCCCACTTGAATGGATTTTCTGATTGCTGTTCTAATCTTCTTCAGGGTTTTACTCTGTTCGGTCTCGATTTCTCTTGAAATAGTGTAGGCCAGCGTGTTTATTTTTCCAGCTGGCTGTCCGCTTATTATCTGTATAATTTCTTCTAGGCTGTACCAGCCCTTATCTTGACTACTTACACATAACGGCTGTCCGGTTAGATTTCTTTCCTTCAACGATTCATGTCTTTCTTGTATTGATGACGCGCTGACAACACCGCCCTCGATTACGTCGTAGCAAACCGCACCTGTCTTTGTCTTTCTTCCCCTGCTCTTAGCAATGTCAAGAAGTTTTGAGACTGCGGAGATTGATGCCCAGACATCATGTTTTGGAGGTGTGGCGAGGACGCCGATGCTCAGGCTTGCAGCACCACCCATCTCCCGATGGAACACCTGTGCTACGTGGTATGCCAACGGAATGGCGGCCCAGCTTGGACACAGCAACATCGCGTCGTCGCCGCCGACATATAGTATTCCCAAGCTGAACAACGCAACCACTCTTCTAGCCTCTTCCGGATCGTTGGCTGCTGCCGCTATGTTACGAATAGCTTCTTCTAGAGCTTTTTTAAGCGCGATATCGACTCTAGCGCTTCTTTCTAGGGCGTCAGTGACCGAGATGGAGTTTGCGAAGAAAGCGCCCATCAGATTTCCGTCCATCTTAATTATTCCTATGTTCCGAATCCTTGGCTTTGTCGTGTTTTCTAAACTTACTGATTGTTTGGTGGCTATGAGACCAAGCTTCACTAGGTCGTCTACAGTATGGCCTGAAATCAATTCCAATATTCCTGCTGAAACATCTTCCCATTCTAGGGTTTGGAAAACATTTTTTAGCGTAAATCCTTTGGATTCGAAATATATTTCCGCATTCCAGCGTTGCGCGAAGTATAGCTCGTTCCCGATGTGGTAGAGACTGTAACATGTTCTGCAAACTTTCTCCTTAGTCGTCTGTATTGTTTTTTCATGATTATGCATTCTGCAAAACTCGCATAGATTGTCGGCGTCCAGCTCCACCGGCATGTAGGTGAATGAGTCCTCTAGCTTGGCTAAACCCATCTTAGACGACAGCCTTCCAGTGGTCTCAAAATAATTGTTGCTAAGCTCGGTCGAGGCTAGGTATACCGTTATATGGTCCTTACCGCATTGCTCCCTCAGCTTTTGATGAACAGTTCTCATTACGTCGTTTAGGCTCTTTGGAGCCAGCAGTGTGACTACGCCGCCGGAGGTGTATAAGAACGACTCCAATGGGAACCATTTATTTGCTTTTTCCTCGATGATTTTCTGAACAATCAACGGAATGTAGGCACCGGTTACCACATCAATAACAATGCTGGACGCTACTACGCATCTAAGCTCGCTGGCTCTCTTGATGAACTCCTGAATACCACCTACGTCGAAATGAAACAACAGTAGCGGTTCTAATGATCGTTGATCTGACTCCAGACGCACCTTATTCTCATATATGTCAATTGCAAATTTCTGAGAAAGCTCTCTCAATATTCCGGGTTTCTTTTTTTCGAGCTCTACCCAGAAATTCCACGCCTCTTCACCCGACCAATACGCCACTTTAGAATTTAAGCCGAACATTGAGGCTGTCGTGTTTATGTCTTGCTGCAAGACCTTCTCCACATAGGTATTAAGCCTATCGATCTGTGCCGCAATTTTGTCAGCCTCTCTTACCGGAGAGCCTTCGCGATGATGGTCTTCAACGGACGCCACCAATTCTTTTAATTCTTGGTCGCCCAATATGTCTGAGAGTAAACACTTGGCAATTTGCGGGGATGTAATATAATGCCTCCTGTAGTCGAACGGCTTTCCGACATCATGTAGGATTGCTGAAAGCCTTACCTTCGCTGCTTCAAGCCTGTTCATGCCGGATTCTACGGCTAAGGCCCAAGCGATCGATGATGTGAGGAACATGTGTGGTATGAGGGCTGATGTGTTGTAGCCCGGTCTCGTGTCAGCTGGAAAGTTGAGCCAAGCCTCTTCAACTGTTGAAATAAGCTCGACGTCATTAAAGATTTCTGCCACCACCTTCTGGATGAAGTTTCGCACGTTTTCCTCGTAACATGTTTCAGCGAATTCAATTGGCCCGTATGACAGATGCTTGGACATGTCTCTCCAGAGAAGCCTGTAGAATAGGTAAGCTTTCAGAGGGTTTGGGGCAACTGTAGGAAGAACTTCTCTCAGCAAAGGTATTTTGAAGAAGAGGATTATGCAGTCGGCGAGGGTCTCCAGATGTTCAGCGGAAGACATCTCTTGCTCAAACGTTTTCGTGAATTGCTTTATTCTTGTTAGGAAGTCGCGGAGTTTATCCAGGGTCTTTTTCCATTTTTCCACATCATCTTCCGTCAATCTTCTGACGTGTGTGATTTGCCCGTCTATGGTACGTGGTATTATGTATGTTCTGTAGACGGGGTACCCTGGTTCAATGTATTTTAGCTCATGCAAGGGCTTTCACCTCGTCGACAGTCTCAAGCTCTCCGCCGTACTCTCTTTCCGCAGATGAGATGAGTGTGTTGATTACGTTTTGGAGCATGTTTCCAGATGCTTGCTCACCTGCACCCAGTCCTAGTAGCGGTTTTGACAACCTCGAGAGTGTGAGAGAGTTTATCACATACTGGATTCTGCCGAATTCTTTTCCCGCTAGTTTTCCTCTGTATTTTAGCCTGCCTAGAAGAACGGGTCTGCCGGCGTTGCTGTTGCTTATCCCCATGCCGCCGAAAAGTATCAGCCCGAGCTCACTCTCGGCTAGGTTTCTGAAGCTTATCTCGCCGTGGAATGACGAGCCCGGTGGAGCCGCTAACAGCTTCATGCCGTATTCGCCGCTAATCCGTTCTAACGCAACCCTATTTCCCACGAAGTCTGAAAACATTACTAAGCTAGCCAGTCCTTGAGTGCCGAATATGTCGCAGAGAAGACATATCGCGGGTTCTTCTTCATTGTAGGTGCAGGCTCTTCCTCTATTGGCTTCCACACGTTTGCCCCATATTCTCGAATGTCGCCAAGAGCTTTTGGTCGCCTGCCGCATGTTTACGGAGAAGCAGCTTCTGACGCTGCCGTTCCGCGGTACGAAGCTCAGCTCCATCCTCGCTCTTATGTTACCTTTGACGGATGACCCTGGGATTACCGGCACGCCTGCTACGGCAGGCATCGCCATGAACTCCCCTTCACCAATGATGTCGCTCCATCTTGATTGGGCCAGCTTTTTAAGTCCTAGTTTGTTTATGTCGCGTGCTATGGATTCGATGTTTTGAGCAATCTTTACCTGCTCTGCTCCGCTGCCTACATGCAGGTATGAAAGGGTTTTGACTGTGATATCTAGTACTCCCGACAGATTGGTGACTGTGTGCCTGTCTCTGGGTTTATCTCTAACTACGTGTAAGTTTGGCATTTTCCCAGACCTCGATGAATCTCCCGATAAGCTTGATACATTTTTCGCCTTCGCTTACAGCCCAGCCGTTTTCCTGGATTGCGAAGTCGGAGATGTCGATTTCTTGGTCGACTCCTTCCTCGAGGCTCTTCAAAACAAGGGGCGTGTTTCCCATTTCTCTGTTTCTGAACCTGATGTTTTCGATTGTCACTCGGCCGAACCCTCTTGTTTTGAAGCCGCCTATCCTTGTTTCTCCCGTTCTGATCATGTTTATGACGAAGGCGATAAGGCCGAGTGCGTAGTTTGGGAGGTTTCTGAGGGCTAGGGTGAAGTTGAAGCGGGCTCCAGGCTCGATGTATTCGACTTGGTAGGGGCCGAATGCAACAGCACCAGTCTTTCTGCTTATGGCCACCCCAGCCCTTACACCTAATGCTGGCTCTCCTTCAGGGTATGCGTCGAAGAAAACCGCCTTAGATACATACGAGGGTGCTCCGAAAATCTTGCACATCAGGCAAGCTGTTTTGAAGAATGCTTCCATCGCTTTCTCCGGCTCGTTGCGTCTAAGCTTTTCTTCTATATAGTCGCCTAGGTCCTGTTCCCCCACCGATGGATCCACGTAATTTTTAGTTTCGACGCATGTTTCTTTGGACAGGCCTGTACATGTTTTGGGGTCTTTCAGTCTAGCTATGGCTTCTGCGTGAGAGCGGAACACCCCTTTCAAGCTTGAGCCTGGAATGTAGGGTAGATTTTTGCCGCCTATGTTAATCCGCAGGACTGCGAGGTCGACAAGGGCGCCGAGAGGCGGCTCTCTTCCAGCTCCTATTCTTAGCGGTGTTAGGTTTACCAGCTTGCCCTCGAAAATCGTTTCTCTTAAGAAAATTTTTGAGGAGGTCCAGTATGTTGGCGTGCTCACAGGCTTCCCTCTCCTTTTTTCTCTAGAAATCCGTTTTCCGGCTTATATCTGACCCAGGTTGCTTCTTTGAGTTTGATGATTCCTGCGCCGACGCTTTTTCTGGCACCTACATGAAGCCCTTCTTGTTTGAGGGTTTGGAAGAGTGTGTTCAGGAGGGCGACCCTTCTGTCCTCTGGTGTTCTGTCGGCGGGGAACTCTATGTTGATGATGTCCATTCTGAAGATCCATTCAACCATGGGTGGGACAAACTCCTCTGTATAGAGGAGTCCCGGTTTCTGGCCGCCGAAATCCCTGTCTATGCTTACGCCTGTTTTCACGAGTGTTTTTGGGTTTGTTGATGGGAGGGAGTCGTATATGCGTACATGGCTTGCTACCCTTGTGTTCCCGAATATTCCGCAGATGTCGCAGGGAGATGGGTTTCGTTTATCTATCTCGCTTTCAGGCGGGGCCCATGGCGGATGAACGTTATTCGATACAGACATGGCTATCTGTTCTATGTAGGTCCTGAAGATACCTTTGAGGCTTGAGCCTGGAATGTAGGGCACGTCCGCCTGTGGTTGTTTAAGCCTTAGCACCGCAGCGTCAACGGCTGACCCTAGCGGCGGTTCTCTTCCCACGCCAACTCGTAGCGGTGAGGTGTTGATGAGTGTTCCAGTGATTTTTGTTATTGATTTGAGTTGGTCGAAGTCCAGGTACGGATGTTTGCTTGACATCTATCTTCGCCCGACGAGTTGTACTAGGTATTCTGTGTAGCTGTTGACGGGTCTTACGGATTGTCGTTCGACGCTTTCGTAAACCCATTTTGCGAGGCCGAGGAGTTTTCTAGCCTGCTCTTTTCCGTAGTTTTTTGTGTAGAGGTCTTGCATGGCTTCTCCGATGAGGTTGGCTGTTCTATGACCTCTTCCAAGCCTGTTGGCTTGTCTGTATGCGAAGGATGCTGTGACGAGGAGGCTTAGCCGTGGGTCTTCCATGTTTTCAAGCGATGCTATGATTTGTTCTATCTGGCTTTTTGCTAACCCGTCGAGCTTTGCTTGTATGCCTATTTTTGCTGCGTGGTTCAAAATTATGGATTCGTCTGGCTGGTTTCCTTGATGAAGTGTTCCAGCCATTTTAACTCGCCCTTTTTCTTTGTCTTCATTGTTTATAGCCTTTTCCGAAGGTGGCATGGTAGATGGGGGGCACGCATGGTATTAAGCTCTGGGCGAAGGCCTTCGTATTCCTGCTGGTTGTTACGGAATGATGTTCGTTTTTTGTTTGGTTTTGTCGAACGTTTATGGGTTGAGAAGCCAGTTTCTTATCTCGTCAAGCCTGCTTGGATCATATCGAGCGGTTATCCCTTCTCCAGTGTTCTTGATCAGGGTGTATTCTTTTAGAAAGCCGGCGTGGGCGAAGAAATTTCTCTTCTTGTCTTTGCTTCCGCGCCCTTCCGAAAGTTCTTCTAGGAGCTTTTCCTCGCCGACTTGGATTTTTGCCTTCTCCAGTATTGCTTCAACCTCCCGTTCGAGGAATCTTTGGTTTATTCCCATTTGAAGCTTATCGTATATTGTTTTAAATGTTTTAGCGAGTTCTTCGAGTTTTCCCTCCGTCTTATCTGTTATTTCTTTGATTCGCCCAAGTGGATGGGCCAGGGCTGCTGCAACGAGAATGTTGATGGCGATGTTTTTGACTACGCGGTGACGTTTTACGTGAACGTGTTTGTTCTCTACAGTTATGTTTCTCTGCTGCTCAGCTATCTCAAGTACTTGTTTTAGCTTATCCAGTATTGTCTGGGTGTGGATCTGGTTTGATACGAGATGCTGTATGGCTAAGGGTATGCAGTATTTGACGGCGTTGAAGCAGAGTTCGACGGTATTGACTTCACGGTTAATGTCTTGTAGTGTTTCATGTAGCTGTCTTCTTATCTGTGGAGAATTAAAAAGTTCGTTGGCGGACGCTTTCTTGAATTCGAAGAAGACTCTTGTGCTGTATTCTGTTGTTTGGATGGGTGTTTCGGTATCTGGGTATACTTGTGGGTGGAAGAGGAGCTCGGTCTCTGTGGTTTTTTCTTCGATGAGTGTCGCCAGTTTGTGGTATAGTTGGCATTGGCGGATGGCTTCTAGCGCCGCTATGACGTAGATGTTTAGGCCTGTCGTGGTGATGTAGAAGATCTTTGAGTCTGCTGGGATTGTGTTGATTAACTCGAGAGTGAGGTGTGTGATTATGTTGTCGACATGGTTGTCTATGCTGAGTATATAGTTGTTGTGTTTCTGCTGTCCCGTTGATTGTATGACGGATACTGTTGCACCGTCTTCAACCCATCCCCTCTGTGTGCATTCCTTTGAAATCGATGACGCGAGTTTTCGCCAGTCTCTGAGGAGGGTAGCTGCTGTTTCAGCGTCTTCCGCGACGAAGGTGACTAAGCTTTCGGGTGCGAGGAGGATTACCTTGGGGCTGTTACCTTGTTCTTCAAGATGTTGTCTTACGGCTTCGCAGGCGAGTTTTGCCCTGCGTCTCTTTCCGTCGATGAGGAACTCAGTGTCCATGTAGTGGGTTGGGCCTATGACTTGTATGATGTATGTCCGCATTCATGGTTTCATGTGGACTATTTGTTTTTATCTTTTGCTTCAGAATTGGTCTGACTAGCTTTTCAATACAGAAACCAAGATAGAAGTCTAAAACCTGTTGCTTGGGTTAGGGAAGAGGTGGCTTGATTTCGAGGCATGCAAACGATGTTGCAATATGTGCCGATCTTCTTGGATAAGAAAG
>JAWBRA010000038.1:0-11885 GCA_038844785.1 Candidatus Caldarchaeum sp. | reverse complement strand
AAAAAAGTATGAGTCGATGAGAGATGGTAGATGGTTGAAGACCGTTGCCGCTGAAGGTGTTGTGGTGTATGATGTGTTTCAGGGCTTGAGCTAAGCCTTTATATTGATGTTAGTGAGTTTATTTGCAGCAGAGCTTTCCGAAGGGAACCGGCTTGGTGTTGGTCAAAGTTCAGAGAATCACGAGCTACACGGACCCGGAGACGATGAGGCCGGGGAAGGTTATCGAGCTTGTCGAGGTTAGGAGAAGCGGCGGTTTCCAGCCTGCGGGATTGGGCGAGGAGTCGCTGATGGTGCAGAGGATGCTTCAAACAGCCATGCTGCAGCTTCAGTCGATGGGCCTGATGCCTGTAACCCGCGAAAACATCTTCCCGAAAATAATACTCTACATCACCGAGCAGGAATATGACATGCTTAACGTCAAGCTCGAGGTTAACGAGGTTTACGAAATCACCTTCAACAACGGCTCGATAAACTTCAAAAGACCTGAGGGAATCGGGTAAAAAATAAATGGTTAAACTTCAGGCATGTCCACCAGAAATCGTTTGTTGAGAGCGTAGTACACTGTCAGTATGAACCCTCCCAGAAAGATGACGAGCACGCCGAGTATGGCAAAAACCAGCTGATACGGAATCTGGATGTAAAGGTTTGAGAAAACAGAAGGGGGCAAGCCAGCGTCCTTGACTAAAACGAGGAATGGGTATCTCCCGGCGTCGTTGATGAATTCGCCGGCAAGCACCGCCAAAACCGCTAAAGGACCAAGAGCAATCGCATATCGCGGAACACTGCCTTCCCCTCTCTTCACTTTCTTCCAGACAAACGCCGAAACAGCGGCTAGGCTGGCGAAAACCACGGCCTTAAGCCCGAACATCGGCAGAAGGTTGAACGTCGCCGTTCCTAAAATGTTACTGTACAGTATTGGCGCGTAAGTGTTTAGAGATGTTAGGTACCAGAGGCCGATGAAGGGTTGCACTGCGAGGAAGATGATACCGTGCCAAAGCCCTATCCACAGAAATTTCGGCGAGACATTGCCTTTGATCGCGAAGAAGGACGCGGTTATGAACCCGCCGACTAACAGAGCACCAGCCCACGTGTGGAGAATCAGCGGCGGGTAGAGCGGGTTGGCGAACACCTCAATCCTTGCGGCATCTCTCAGGTTTTGAAGCGCCAAACCAACGCCGTGCGGGTAGGTTATCTCGGCGAAGATGTATCTGAAACCCATGGGGACAGCGAAGCCTGACAACGCCATCACAAAGCCTATGATGGAGTGGATGCGCGGCTCGATTTTGCCCCACGTATACCAGAAAAGCGCAATTGTCGGAATTCTTATTATGATGGCCGATAATGCAATGAGCAGCGGGAAGAACATCACGTCAACAGCTATGGCGAGAAGCGTGGGCAAAAAAGCGGCCAAAACCACGGTGATGACCGTTCCCCAAACACCGCTAAACAACTCGTGAACCACGAGAATCTTGAAGACACGTCGCGACATGATTTCAAGGCTGGGGTCGTTTCGACGCCATGCCAGGAAACGGGCCATGGCCGAGATGAATCCCGTCCCCATAGTGATGTTTACGAATATGATGTGGATTATGACCGCTATTCCGAGGAGGCTGAAGACGAAAAGCTCCGTCCCGTTCACTCTTCCTCACCCGCCCCTTTCCTCAGAAGCTTGACGAACAATAGAGGCTTGGTGGCCACAAGATACATGCCATAAACCCCTCCGAAGGCCATGGCCGTGAAGACTGCTGTGAAAATGGCTATTGTCACCGGTTGGACTGAAACAGGTGTAACGAGCTCGGCTGGGGTCAGCAGCCCGTAAACAGTCCACGGCTTCCTACCTGCTTCCCTAACGTACCAGCCCAGAACAGCTGGCAGAACAGAGCCTATCACCACAAGCAATGCGAAAAGGAAAACTAGTTGTCTTTTTCCAAACCTGTTGGAGAAGGTTGAGACGATACGGCTGAGCAAGCCGATGTTGAACGTTGCTGAGACAAGGCCTATGACAGCGGTCAAGGCAACCACGCCAGCACCTATCTTGACGTAGAATGCTGCGTTAATGACTGCAACACGGTTTTGTGCTTCGGCCAAATCCATCAGGCATAGGTCTTTCAACTTGATGTTGCTGGAGGGGCCCGGGATGTAATTGGGTAAAACCTGTGCCGCAACATTTCCAACCGTTATATCTCCATGCGTCTCACATTTTTTGACAAATTCATCGAATCCCAATATGGGTTTTGACGGGTCTCCGTATGCGAGGAACGAGATCAGCGGGTTTTGCTTTGTTGTGTAAACTCCCTCCATCATGGCGAATTTTGTCGGCATGTATGCTGCGACAGCGCTGCCCATGTTGTGTCCGAAAACAATCGGCTGGAGAATGAGCAGTATCAGCAGGATGGGGAGGAACGGTCTGATGAGTTTGACGTATTTTGTGTCTCCTGTTCGGAGATGTTTGTAAGCGAAGGCTGCTGCGGCAAAGGCCATGCCTATGATTATCGCGGCTGATAGGTTGTGGGCCACGCTTGCAAGCCCGTAGGGAGAGTTGAAGGCTACGAAGAGGTCGTTCAGGCTTATGCCGATGGCTTTGGCTGTTTCGGGGTTCTGCAGAATCTGCGAGGCGGTGCCTGCTGTAAGGAGGCTGTCTACGAGAGCAAGTTTAACAGCTACGAGGACCGGTATGTCGAAGGCTGTGGGACCGTAGCTCGGCAGGTATGGATAGAGAACTGACGCGAGCGGGCCCGTGCCCCACGGGACGTTGAGCCAGCTGTTGACCAAAGTAATCAGAACGCCTGAAAAACCTGCGAAAGCAAAGTATCCCGCCATCAAACCTATGCTCATCCAAGGCTTAACCCAACGCAGCGTGACGATGAAGGCCACCAGAAAGACGATCTCGCCAATGAATGCGACCAGCTCGGAGGCGAGGGGTGCGAAGGCAACGGTGGCGACGGCGTATATAGAGCCGGGCCAGGCTTGGACAAGACCGAACTCGACAAGCGTTCCCATGATGGCTCCGAGGGCGAAGTTGACCGCTAAAACACCCGTAGTGATTCTCGCAGCCTTGTAGTAGTCCTCGTCACCCGTCCTCCACCAACTGAAAAGCAGGGATGAGATGATTAAAGGCAAGCCCAAGGTCAGGCTTACGAAGAACGCGTGAAGATAAACTCCGAAAGCACTTACGGGCATTAGAAGGGAAACGTTTTGCCCTGCCAACATATAGTCTTCGCTAAAAAATATGTCCTTGATTTATTTAGATGTTTGGGGCATATACCTTACAAATTAGGCATCTGAAATATAAACGACGGCTCCGTCAGGGATTTTCTGTTGACAGGTTGTTGACCCTCTCCGCCCAGATTTTCTCAAACCATGAGGGGACTTTGGGCTGCTTGATGACGTCGTAGTAGTCGTATGGCTTTATGTCTAGGACCGGTGTTCCAGTGTAAGCGTCCAAGCCGACAACCTTCAGGAAACCCTCACCAACCTCGAGGAGCTTGCAGACGGTCAAGCCTATCGGGTTGGGTCTGCTGGGAGCCCTTGAGGCGAAAACACCTACCTCAGGCATGTCGGCTCTGCTCCTCGGCCTTATCTTCAGCTCGGCTGGATGGCTTACGTGCATGAAGTATATGATGAACACGTGGCTGTATTCTTCGAGGCCTTCGAGCCCGGGCCGGTATTCTTCGTTGATTATGATGGTTGAGGGGTCTGTCCAGCGGTTCCATTTCACGGTTTTGTCGACGGGCATGCCCTGAGACACGTAGCCTATCGGCTTGAGCACAATCTTTTCCACGGCTATCTCCTCCCCGAGAGAATGGACATCGTTGCCCAGACTCTTTGGACGACCGTAACAGTCGAAACAACGGTGATGAAGATTGCTGAAGCTTGAAGGGCCAGCGGATGGACGACGGCCAGCAACGTTCCCGCTATCGCTGCGAAAAGCCTCACAGCCCTTTCGCCAAACCCTACTTCCCTCAAACTGACGTTCAACGACTCACCCCTCGCTCTTGCGTAGCTGACCAACATGCTTGAAGCCAGCATAGCTACCGCGAGAAACCCGTCAACAAAACCTGTCAGCATGAAGCCAACAACGATGAGTGTGTCGGAGACTCTGTCGATGAAAGAGTCGAGGAAAGCCCCTGCGTTCGACTGTCTCCCGGTCTGGCGGGCTAAAAACCCGTCCAAACCGTCCAAAAGACTGCCCACAGACAGAAACAACGCTGCAAACAGAAAGTAAATGCTGTTGGCTTTTGCAAGCATGTAGAAGAGAAGAGATGCAGCCGTAGCCACAAGCCCCAAAAAAGTAAGCATGTTGGGGGTAAAACCAGCGCGGGCAAAAACGCTGACAACAGGCGTCACAACCTTTTCGAAAAAGCTTCTGCCCCTTCTACTTACAACCACGTAAAACCACCAACCTGCTTCCGATATTAGCTTATGGCTCGTTTTCTTTCAAGCAGTAGTTTCGCCGCCTCGACGGTGACAGGGTCTAAAACCTTGTAACGGCCGCCGTCTTTTTTGACGTAGCTGAGGTTTTCGAGGTTTTGGAGGAGTGTGGCTAGCTGCGGGTTGCTCACCGTTCTCCTGAACCTCTTTTCCATAGCAAGCCTCAGCTCAGACCATGTGCATCCTTCACGACCGATGTCAGCCAGCAGTCCGATGTAGAGGGGCGAGCGTGCTAAGAGCTTCTCGAGCTCGCTGGCGCACAGCCCAACAGCCTTCACCTTCACAGCCCTCGCCAGCTCCTCAAGGTTCGGGCTGACACCATCCCTGTAAAGCCTCACAGCCTCCGCCCCGAAAAAAGTCAGCCATCCAATTATCCCGTCAAACATTTCAAAGGCTGTTTCCAAGAGCTTTTCAGACGGCCTTATCCCATGGAATTCAAACCCTTTCGTCAGGAATTCGATTGATTTCTCCCTGCTGAGCCTGTCCAGCTGGATTGTTGTATGGTGTCGGCCGTACAAAGGTGAGCCTGGGTCGTCGACTCCGATGAAGCTGTAGAGAAGACCCACTTCGGAGCCTGAAAGTATGAACACCGTTCTCTCGAGGTTGTCGTAACAGTAGCCTAGTATCTTTCGGGAATCCATACGCCGTTTGCCGCCTCTGAAGAACCGCAGCTCCTGGGCCTCGTCCAAGACTATCGGCAGCGTAAACCCTTCGTCAGCAGCCCAAGCGTCCAATGTCCTCAGTATGCTGATGAGGTTTGGCTTCTCCCCGCCGATTGCGATGGAGACCATCCCATCCCCTACCGAAACGCCCCGCACACGCTTCAAATACTGAAGAATTTTCTTAGACAGGGGAACGATTCTGTTGAGCTCGTCTGACAGCAGCCTGTACAGAGACCTGTCCTCATAGGATTCCAAAGCCCTCAGGTCTATGAAGACGTAGGGCGTGTCAAGCTCGTTTAAAGCAACTTTGATGAGCGACGTTTTCCCTATGCGTCTCACGCCCAACACCAAAACGAGCCTGCTCCCGTCGGTCAAGGCCCGCCGCAGCTGCGAAAGCTCCCTCTCCCTGTTGTAGAAGGCTTGGAGGCTGGTTTTTGGGGCTGTTGAGAAAAGGTCTGCAGGTAATGGGGTCATTACTTAGGTAATGAGGTCATTACTTTATAAAAAAGTTTACCCCTGCTTTCTCCGCAGCTCCGACCTCCTAAGCTTCAGCGTGGCTGTTTTCGGAACTTCATCGACGAACTCGACCTCTTTGGGGACGGCGTGGGGTCCGACAGCTTTTCTAACGTTTTCGCGGAGCTCTTCGACGAGCTGCGTGGATGGCTCAAACCCTTGCTTGAGGACTATGAAGGCTTTAACCGCTTGGTATCTTTCGGGGTCGGGGACGCCTATGACGGCGGATTCTTCAACAGCTGGATGCCTGTTGATAGCCTGCTCCACCTCCCAGGGTGAAAGCCTGTAGCCCGAGGTTTTTATCAGGTCGTCGGCCCTCGACTTGAACCAGATAAACCCATCTTCATCCATCCAACCCAAATCGCCCGTAAGCAGATAGCCTCCTCTCATCTTCATGGCTGTGGCTTCGGGGTTTCTCCAGTAGCCGAGGAAAGCTGTTGGGTCGGGGAGCTTGAGAGCTATGTGGCCCAGAACACCTGCAGGCAAAGGCCTAAGAGTCTCGTCGAGGATTTGTATGACGTGGCCTGGGACGGGTTTTCCGACGGAGCCGGGTTTCAGTATTCCCGCTGCAGCCGAGTTCGCCGTCAACAGGTTTGCCTCTGTCTGGCCGTAGGTTTCGTTAATGGATGCGTTGAGCTCTTTCCGCCCCCATTCGACGACCTCTGCCGTGACAGGCTCCCCGCCGCTCAGCACAGCCCTTAGCGAGAGACCGTAATGCTTCAACGGCTCGTGGTTGAAGCGTCTCATCATCCGTAAAGCCGTGGGTGGGATGAAGCTGCATGTGATTTTGAACTGCTCCATAACCTCGTAGGCCTTGGCTGGGTCGAACCTGCCCAGCCTCCTGACGGCAACGACGGGCCTGCCGAAGAGGAGTGCTGTGAGAAGCAGGTTTCCACACCCGCCTATCCAAGCCCAGTCAGCCGGAGTCCAGAAAACATCATCATCTCTTGGCCCGTTGTCGTACGCCAGCTTAAAGCAAGGTATGTGGGTTAGTATCCAGCGGTTGGCGTGGACAGCGCCTTTCGGAGGCCCCTCGGTGCCGGATGTGTAGAAGATATGTGCTGCTTCATCGGAGGATGTTTCAACGTCGCTGAACGAGGCTGAGCCGCCTATGAGCTCTCCAAGGCCCTGCGTCTTTTCTCCACCCCCGCCGTTGGCTACAAAAATCTTGGTTTGCTCTGTGTTGATGTTTGAAAGCTTGTGTTGGAGGGCTTGGTCAACTATCACGGCTTTTGCGCCGCTGTCCTTCACACGGTATTCAACGGCTTCGCTTCCCAGCAGAGCAGGCACTGTCACAGCAATAGCTCCAAGCCTGTAAACAGCCAGCAGACAGCCGACGAACTCATATCCTTGGAGAAGATGTAAAACAACTCTGTCGCCTCGGCCAACACCGTTCTCCCTCAAACCATTTGCAACCATGCTGGAAAACCGCAGCATGTCGTTGAAGGAGTAGACTGAGACCGAACCCTCTTCATCTACGTTGATGATGGCTGTCGAGGAGCCTTCGTTCTGCAAGACAGCCGAGCCTGCGTTAAAAAGCTTCGGGATCCGCCATGTCGAACCATGATCGAGCACTTCAGGATACTGACGCATGCCTGAAGAATTACAGGATGATAGGATGTATAAACATGTTTGATGCCGATGGTTTTGATGCGACAGGTTTATTAGCTATCCTTCGAGTGATTAGACGATGGCTGCCGATGAAGCGTTGATGCATGCACAGAGGCTTGTCGAGGCTGCGAAAACACATCCAGAAGCCTCTAAAAAGGCTGCTGGATGGAACAAGGTCGTCCAGTTCAAGCCAAGCGATGGGAAAGCCTTCTACATACACTCAACCGCCGGAGGGCTGGCAGTCACAGAAGGCCTCCACCCCAACCCCTCCGCATCCATCGAGTCAACACACCAAGACCTCGTGTCGATTTTGAAGGGGGAGCTGGACGCCGTCAAAGCATTCTTCTCAGGCCGTATCAAGATCAAGGGTGATGTGTTCGCGGCCCAGGAGCTTAACTCAATCTTCGCCGCGTTGCTAAAAAGAGGATAGCAAGTTTCGGAAAGCCTCGACAGTGGTTATGCCGAACCTTTTCAGTATTCTAAGTCTTCTGTAATAGCTTTCGTCAACCTTAACGCCTGTGGCAGCCAGCGTCTTCGCCAGCTTCTTCATGTTTTTCAAGCCTTCTCGGTCAAAGTCGAGGAGGAGAATCACTCTCTTAGGCATTTTCCCCATCTCGTTGCGTAAACGGCTTGCGAGAAGAACTCTGCCGGTGAATCCAATCATTCTCAAAACCTGCTCATCTCTTACGCCTTCCACAAGAACTGCTACATCTTCTTCTGATTCTGCGGCGAGCTGGTCAAAAATTTTTTTAACTCTCTCGTAAACCTCATCATCCACGGTAGGCCACCGCCGACTGTCCGCATAATCATTAGTTGATGAAATTATAGATTTTGCTGAATCTCTTTGCTCATTCAAAAAATGTGTGGACGGTGAAAATCCAAGCCAGAAGCCCTGCAAAAGAATACATCCGTATTACCTATAGTTATAACCATCTACGCAGTTGTGCGGGCCCAAAGAAAGAGGTGGTGGAAAAGTTGAAAGTGGTAACGGTGCATCTGCCTGAACCATACCTGCAGGCTATAGACGAGCTCGTACGCCGTAAGCTGTATCCCAACAGAGCTGAAGCGATCCGAATGGCACTCCGAGACTTCATCAGAACGGAGGTACAGATAAGTGAGTAACGATTTCGAATTCATCCAGAACCCTGAAGACATACGTATAAAGCTGATAGGCGTCGGAGGAGCTGGCTGCAACACCGTAAACAGGCTGGTAGCCTCTGGGTTGACCGGGGTCTACACTGTGGCAGCCAACACCGACCTGCAGCACCTCGACATGGTGAGGGCTGACAGGAAGCTTCTCCTAGGCAAGACGATAACACGATTACGCGGAGCAGGCGGAGACCCGGTAAGGGGTAGGAGAGCTGCTGAAGAATCTGAGGAAGAGATACGCAGGGCGCTCGAGGGCTCGGATATAGTCTTCATAGCCGCCGGGCTCGGTGGAGGAACGGGAACTGGAGGAGCTCCTGTGATAGCGAGGATTGCGAGGGAGGAGGGGGCCACGGTTGTCGGGGTAGTCTCGCTTCCCTTCGCTTTCGAGGGTCGGGTGCGGAAGAGGATAGCTTTGCAGGGGCTTGATGAGCTGAAAAACCATACAAACACATCCGTCGTGATAGACAACAACAAGCTACTGGAGCTTTACCCGCAGCACGGCCTCCGCCGAGCCTTCAGCCTCGCCGACGAAGTGATAAGCAATATGATACAAAGCATAACAGAGTCAATCGCTAAACCAGGTTTGATCAACATAGACTACGAGGACTTTAAGACTGTTGTTTCAAGGGGAAAGCTTGCGTCGCTTGGCATAGGAAGGTCTTCCTCGCCTAACAGAGCTGAGGAGGCGACTTTCAGCGCCCTGCAGTCCCCGCTCCTCGACGCATCCTACGAAGGCCTTTCCGGAGCCATCGTACATGTCTGCGGCGGTGAGGAGATGCAGCTGGCTGAAGCCGCTAGGCCTGCTGAGATAATCTCGGAGCTTATGGGCGAGGATGGGCTTGTGATATGGGGTGCTAGGATAGACGACTCTTACAGCTCGACGATGCAGGTCTCGCTCATCTTGACAGGCCTTTCATCCGCTGAACAGGTTGTTGAGATCAACGATATAACGCCCACGATCGTCGACCAACATGCCTCCGAAGAGTCAAGCGAGGACGTTGACAAAATCCTCGAACAACTAGGCATCAAGCCCGTAGCATCCTACCACTAAACAAATATCCCCCTCTTTTTCTTTTATTGTTGTTGAAACGAAGAGTGGAGCAGAGTACTCTAGGTCTTCTTCTGTCCCGCAGGTCTATCAGAAGATTCCGTAAAACAGCTATGGGTGAGGACGTATTATCTATGATCGTCGAGGCTGGACAGTCTGCTCCAGCTTATCTGCAGGCGTATTCCATCATATGGGTTAGGGATGAAAAGCTTGTTGAAGAGACTGCCAGCATATGCGAGTCGGAGAACGTTCGCCAAGCCTCAGCGGTTTTGCTGGTTTGCCTGGATTTAAACAGGCTGGCTGCTTTTCTGCAGTCCGTGGTCCCAGATAATTTCCTGAAGCTAGACACCTACCCCGCCGAGGTTCTCCTTAGCGTTTTTGAAACGGGGTTGGTTGTCGAAAACATGATAATCGCCTGCGAAGCCCTTGGATACGGCTCCCTCCTTCTCGACTGTGGAGTTATGGAGTGTGAAAGATTCGTGGAACTGTTTAAACTACCCCATGGCGTTATCCCGTTAGTAGTCCTTCTCATAGGAGAGAAGGATGAAAACCCGCCTCCCAGGCCAAGGTGGGGCATCAAAAACATCCTGCACATAGACTCCTACAAACCTGTTTCACACGCCGACGTAAAGGAATATCTAGTAACCGTGGAGAAGACGCTGGCGTCCGAGGGATATCTGATGAAGTACGCAGGCTTCGGAGGAAGCTATGCTGAATACCTGGCTGAAAGGATGAAGGTGACGAAGGAGATTAGACAGTCGTATGAACAGCTCTCGGCATACCTTAGGAAACGAGGCGTGAAGGTTTAAACCACGGTGCTGGCTGGGTTGATGCCTTAAATCCCTCTGCTAAGCTATTGTATGTGATGAGCTTGGAATCGGAGGTGATGACCTTCCTTGCCGAGTATGTTTCATCTGTCGAAGCCGCTGTGGAGAAGCTCATACCCAAGTCCTTCAGCCACGACTTTCTCGTTAGAGAGTTCGGAGAACCACGTTTCCGCTACAGCCCTGAGTCTTTAACAGAGGGTTTGTCGAAACCTTTCTGGGAGCTTTTCAGCCGAGGTGGTAAGAGATGGAGGCCTGCGTTGACCGTTTTGACCTACGAGGCTTTGGGCGGAAGGCTTGAGCAGATAGCTTTGGCGGCAGCAGTTCCCGAGATAATCCACAACGCAACGCTTATGGTCGACGACGTGGAGGACTCAAGCCTCCTGAGAAGGGGTAAGCCTTGCATCCATCTCATCTACGGGGTTGACATAGCGGTAAACACGGGAAACGCCCTATACTACCTACCTGTATACCTGCTCACCAAAAATACTGATGAGGAAAAACAGGCCCAGCTTCTGAGAAGATATGTCGAGATGATGGTTAAGCTCAGCCTCGGCCAGACTCTTGACATAGTGTGGCACAAAGGGCTTGTGGATGGGGTGACCGAGGAAGACTATCTCCAGATGGCTTCCTACAAAACCGGCTCTCTCGCAAGGTTTGCTGTAGAGATAGCCTGCATCTACGCTGGCAGGTATGATTTACTGGATGAGCTCGGGGGTTTCGGAGAGGCTGTCGGCACGGCTTTCCAGATACAGGACGACTACCTGAACATCTTCGGGGAGCAGGAGAAGTACAGAAAGGAGATTGGCGGGGACATAACCGAGGGAAAATACACGCTGATGACCGTCTACGCCCTGAGACATCTTCCCGCAGATAAAAGCAGCCGGCTCCGTGAAATCCTCGCAAGCCATACATCCGAGCCTGACAAAATAGCTGAAGCCATAGGGCTGATAAAAGAGTCGGGAGCCGGAGAATACGCCAGAGCAGTCTCGAGAAAAATCGTTGAAGAAGCTTGGATAAAGGCCAGCAAGGTTCTCCCATCCTCCGAGGCTAAGAAAAAGCTGGAAAAGCTGGCCAGCTTCTTGGTTGAGAGGACATTGTAGAAACACTTATGCGGGACTTTTTCAATTGTTTACATATGTCAGGGGTAAAGCTTGAGGTTGTGGACGTCAAGGTTCCAGAAGGCTGCAACGTCGTCTTCGGCATCTCCCACTTCATAAAGACGGTGGAGGATGTTTACGAGGCTGTTGTGAACACCGTTCCCGGAGCCAAGTTTGGGCTTGCTTTCATGGAGGCGAGCGGCGACTGCCTCGTCAGGCATGAGGGTACAGACCCAGAGCTGAGGAAGCAGGCTGCTGAGACTATGTTGAGGATAGGATGCGGCCACACCTTCCTCCTCTTCATAAAAGGCTTCTACCCCATCAACATCATGCAGAGGCTTAAAGACGTCCCCGAGGTATGCACCATACTGGCCGCCACAGCCAACCCCATCCAAATAATAGTCGGGGAGACTGAGCAGGGCAGAGGAGTTTTAGGCGTTATAGACGGCTTCAAACCCAAAGGCATAGAGGACGAGAAACACATCGAGGAGAGAAAACACTTCCTCAGAAAAATCGGATACAAGCTGTGAAGCGTCAGAACGGATAT
>JAWBRA010000037.1:0-13246 GCA_038844785.1 Candidatus Caldarchaeum sp. | reverse complement strand
AGTGGAATGGATGTGGAGAACGTCGTCCAGCATTGTCCAGACAGCCTTCATACGTCGTCTGTCTCCCTACCGCACGTCCGCCAACCCAGTGGCCGCGCCAAGGCCCAGTTTCCAGCCAAACCCTCCCAGCCACCCCACAGCATTTAGAAAGGGGTGGCCGCCTTCTACGGCGGGTTGGGTGAGGGTTTGTGTTTGGCGGAGTTTTCCTATGCATTTCGCGGGGACGACTCTATGTTTTCACACCCCCTCACGCCTGGAGGGGATGGCCTCAGGAATTCAACCCCTTCACGGGACCATCGTCCCGGTCATTACAAAAGCATACAACAAGCATGGATTTAAGCGGATAGGTGGTGTTGTCTGTACCGTCCCGAAAACGCTTTAAACATCCTAAGCTTGGTTCTAGGCATGTCGGGGGTTCTGAAGCGCCGGAGATGTCCTGAAAGTAGCCGGATACAGGCTTTAACATGATTGAAGATAATGGCGAGTAGAGCTCCGCCATGGAGATGAATCCACTAGCACCAACCTTTTGCCCCGACAATTATCTAAAAACGGAGACCATACTACAACAGTCGTCTAAAACTATATAAATGTCAAATGATTGACACCATCATGTTTGTCAGCCTGTAGGGCTGCTTTGACAGCTGTTCTATTTAGAGGCTAATGATGGGAGAGAGGTTAGGATAGACCTATGGGTTAGGATGGAATACCGAGGTTCACCTACAAAGAATATGATGAATCTCCTTATACCGTCAGGTGTTCAGCCACAGTATGACAGGGGACAGTCATTCTGTAGCGTATGCCGTAAAACATACGAGAACATAGATAGGATGTCCCTACTGCAACAGAACATTAAGGAAAAACCAAGGAGAAAGAAATACAAACCTACCATCATAACATTAATGTATTTATTTTAGCGGTCCGACGACGTATCGAACATGAAGTACTTCTCGGCTATGTTCGCGGTCTTACTACTGCTGAGCATGGTGGCTGCTTACGCGGCGGAAAGGGGAGGAGAAGAGGTAAAGCTTGACGCTAAGGTTTTCGCTGTCCGAGAGTTTTTGGGCAACCGCATTTCTGGTGGAGTGCTGGCTAGGATGGGTGTTTTAGATGGTGGACGTGAGTTTGAAGGCTTTTCGTTGGAGACAATATCAGCGTTCAGGCCTCAAGGGCCTTTGGTGACAATCCCATACCGTTCGCCGACAGCCAAGTTCAGCCGGAACGTCATAGTGACCTATGATATAGGCAACAGGCCTTACCAGAACGAGCCCCACATAGCAGTCAACCCCAACAACCCCGACCATGTCGTCGTCGTCTCGCACGACTTTGACGTGTCCTGTGCAGTTTCTTACGTTAGCTTTGACGGAGGCGAGACATGGCGTGGGCCTAGCATGACGTCACCAGCGGTTGAAGACAGTTTCTGCAGCGACCCCGTAGTAGCCTTCGGAAGAGACGGCACAGTCTACTACTCGCTCCTGTCTATCGGAACCCGACCCCTCAGAGTAGGGAGGCTGCTTTTCGAAGCGGATGTCGCAAGTGCTACTGTCTCGGTCTCAAAGGATGGAGGTGTGACTTGGAGCAGGCCCTTCGTGGCTTCACGGGGACATGTAGTTCCCTCAGCCGACAGGGCTGCAATAGTTTTCATCGACAAGCCTTGGATGGCCGTCGGACCCGACCGACAGAACCCTGAGAAAGACACCATCTACGTCACCTACACAGAGTTCAGGATGATTTACCCGTTCCTCGACTACTACCCGTTTGTGGCCGAGCCGACTGTGGAGGTTTCGATAAAACTCGTTAAATCGGCAGACGGCGGGGTGACATGGACAAGCCCTGCAGCGGTTAGCCCAACCTTCAGCGGTCTGGCTGGAGACGAGGATGCACGGCTCGTCCAAGGCAGCTATGTGCATGTAGCGCGTGACGGAACGGTCTACGTAGCTTACTACGACTCGCTTGACGACGGACCGTTCAAAGGCTTGTTCACGCCGATGGTAACGGTGTCGAGAGACGGGGGGAGAACGTGGTCTAAACCCTCTATGGTTGTTCCAGGCGGGACGTGGGAGCAGCCTTTCTTCCTCAGCCCGACATACTTCAGGTCCTGGTCTTCGATGTTCCCCGTGCTAGGCACAAACCCTGAAAACAGCAACGAGGTTTACATAGTCTTCGGAGCCGTTGGCAGAGAGCCGGGCGACTTATCCGACGTATATTTCGCAAAATCTACTGACGGAGGCCTTACATGGTCTCGTCCCAAGAGGGTTAACGACGACCTGACGATAAGGAACCAGTTCTTCCCGACTATGGCGGTCTCTTCTAACGGGACGATACATGTTATATGGGGGGACATGCGTGACGACCCCGACAACTACCGCTACCACATCTACTACACCCGCTCAGGCGACCGAGGCGATACGTTTATGGAGAACGCGAGAGTTACAGACTATCCTTCCAACCCTGCCTACGGAATCGCTAGCTTCGTCGGCGACTACTGGGGAATCGCTGCAACTGACGGCGATGTCTACATGGTTTGGACGGACTCGAGAGCCGGATTTAGAGGCGCTCCCAACCAAGACATAGGGTTTGCAAGGCTAAGGCCTGTTAGGCCGCCGAGCATTTTCATCAGCCCGCCCCAAGGACCTGCAGGGCAGGTAATCACGATAGTCGGCGACGGGTTTGCTGCGAGGCAGAGGGAGGTGTTCATCGAAGTTGACGGAGTAGTCATCTCATCGTTCCCGACAGACGGTGCAGGCAGGTTTACCGCAACCATCTTCATCCCCGTGTCGGGCGAGGGGGCGCATCTGATAAGGGCTATAGATGTTCTCGGCAACGTGGCTGAAGCAACATACTACACAAGCTTCGGCTTCAACAACATCAACGAACAGCTAAGACGTACAGGTGAGGAAACTGCTAAGAAGCTTGAGGAAATCCTCAAAGCCATGCCACAGGACATGGACATCGAAAAACTGGCCGACGCCATAGCTGCGCGTTTAAAACCAGAGCTTCGTCAAAACACTTCAAACCAAATGGCTGAGATAGCCTTGGGAGTTGCTGTGGTGGCGGTAGCAGCGGCCGCCGCCAGCATCATCATGTCAAACAGGGTGAGGCGTCGGGGCTGATGAACAGACATTATGTCTTCCTAGCCTCTCTTCTCATCCTGTTAATGTTTTTTACTGCGTACGCCCAGCAGTACAGACCACCACATGACAAACCTGGCCCGGCAACCGAAACTATAAGGGTTAAGGCTTACGCTGAAGAGGTTGCTCCTCAAGCTCTCGAACGAGGCGACATCGACCTTTACCTCTACAGCATGAGGGTTTCACGCATACTGCAGCTTGAGAGAGACCCCAACGTTAAAATGGTTAGGGCTCCGTCGCTTCTGCTGTCGTTAATTCTCAACCCCGCACCCGACCCGCGTGGTCTCAACCCGTTCAGCATCAAGGAGGTCAGGCAGGCCTTCCAGTATCTGGTCAACCGCGACTACGTTGTGAGAGAGCTCTACCGAGGGCTAGCAGCATCCATGACATCGCATCTAACACCCTACGACTACGACTACGCCGTCTTCTTCCAGCAGATACTCGAGGCGGGGATAAGATACGACCCCGAATACGCCAACAGAATAATCTCCAACGCCCTCACGTCGGCTGGAGCAGCTAAACGCGACGGAAAATGGTACTACGCCGACAGGCCGATAACGCTCAGGTTTGTCATCAGAACCGAGGATGAGAGAAGGGAGCTGGGAGACCTCGTCGCTTCAGAGCTTGAGAAGACAGGCTTCACGGTGGAGAGAATCTACCTGCCCTTCGCCCAGGCCATAGCAAGAGTTTACACGACAGACCCGCAGGAGTTCCAGTGGCATCTGTACACCGAGGGCTGGGGGCGTGGAGCCTTGGAGAAGTTTGACACGGGCTCGGTCAACCAGTTCTGCGCACCATGGCTGGGAAACATGCCGGGATGGCAGGAGTTCGGCTTCTGGCAGTACTCAAACAAGCTCCTCGACGAAACAGGCCAGAAAATCTTCAAAGGACAGTATACAAGCCGTGAGGAGAGAGACAGACTGTACCTCCAAGCCTTGAAAGAATGTATGTCGGAGTCTGTCAGGGTTTGGGTTGCAGTCGTTCTCCAGAGCACGCCGCTGTCGAAAAAGGTTGAAGGACTGACGGAAGACCTTGCAGCAGGAGCCCGAGGCCTCTGGACGCTGAGAGAAGTTTTCATCCCCGGCAAGGAGGTTCTGAACATCGGCCATCTATGGGTCTGGACGCCTAGAACAGTCTGGAACCCTGTAGGAGGCTTCGGCGACGTTTACAGCGCAGACCTGTGGAGAGCTGTTTCAGACCCGGCCATAGCCCGCCACCCGTTCACAGGCCTGCCCATCCCCTTCAGAGCCAGCTACAGAGTTGAAACAGCTGGCCCCACTGGGACGATGCAGGTTCCCGCCGACGCGTTCACGTGGGATGCTCAGACAAAGTCTTGGAAAAACGTAGCCCCTGGAACACGCGCAGTCAGCAAAGTCGTGTTCGACTACTCGCAGTACACCTCTTCGAAATGGCATCACGGCATTCCGATAACCATGGCCGACATACTCTACAGAATATACCAGACCTACGACCTCGCCTACGACGACGTGAAATCGAAGATCGAGTTCGCGATAGCCTTCACATCTCGGCCGGTTCTCGAAACCTTCAAAGGCTTCAGAATCATCGACAGCAGCAGGATCGAAGTCTACGTCGACTACTGGAACTTCGAGCCCGACTACATAGCCGAGTATGCGGAGGTTTTCGGAGGCGGAATGCCGTGGGAGCTCCTCGCAGCGTCCGACGACCTGGTGTTCACCCGGAGGCTGGTAACCTACAGCGACACGGCTGCGGCAAGGTTTAGGGTTGACCAGCTGAACCTGGTGCTGCGGGAGCATGTCAGCTTGGTCAGGCTTGCTTTGAACGAGTTTGTCTCAAAATCATTCTTCCCATCCAACATCTTCACCGTCGCAGGAAAAACCTATGAAACAGCGGCCAACGCACAGGCGAGATACCGCGCCCTGCTAAACTGGATAAACACCTACAACCTCGCCGTAGTGAGCAACGGCCCTTACATCCTAGCGGTCTTCGACCCCGCGTCACAGTTTGCTGAGCTGAGGGCTTTCAGAGACCCTTCCTACCCGTTCAAGCCGGGAAAATGGTTTTTCGGAACAGTTGACAGGCCTAGGCTGCAGCGTGTGGAAGGCTCGGTGACGATAGGCAGCGATTCGAAGATAGTTTTGACGACAGCTGGGAAGGGCGTTGTGAAGGTTGCATACATTTTGAAGGACCCGGCGACTGGCGCTTTCCTCGGCTCGGGAGCTGGTCAGGCTGCTGGAGGCGCTTTCGAGATAACGCTGCCTGCCTCGAAGACGTCCCAGCTGGCCCCAGGCTTCATAGAGCTTACGGCAGTCGTGTACAGCGAGGATGTGGCGCAGACCTTCAGCGTAACAGAGCGCATAGAGGTCAGGCGGGCGGCTGTCACCGAGACCAAGACCCCCACAGTCCAAACTACTGTGACGCAGACGCCTGCTGTGGAGCAGCCTCAGCTTCCTCTTGGGTTGTTGATAGCTGTCGCTGGCGTAATAGCAGTCGCCGCAGCGATCTTCATCCTACGCAGACGCTAGCTCTCCAAAGCCTTGGACAACGAGTCTATGTGGCCGATGACTACGAGGAAAACCTCCTGCCTAAACTGGTTTATGGCGTTATTGTACTCTTCTACCCCTGGCGGAGCGCTGAGAAGCCAGTCTATGTAAAGCGGACACCATGCTAAAATCTCCTGCCTCGAAGTCCCTCTCAGCGGCGGAAATTTCTCAACCCAGTCGAAGTAAAGGTCCAAGCTGGCCAGTATCTTGTCAACTGTGATGGCGAGGTTGGGGTCGCTTTTCAAAGCCAGCGCACGGGTCTCGTTCCAGTACCGGCGGGCGGGCTCCCTCTCCCCCGGCGGGTCTGTCCTAATCCAGCTGACGAGGACGCGGTCGTTCTCGAGAAGCGGTAGAATTTCGTTGACACGGGTTATTTTGGAGCGTAGGTTGTTGAGGTCTTGGGTTGCTGAGCTGAGCTGCGAGGATAGCTGGTCCAGCCGTCTTTCCAAAGATTCCGCGTTTTCGCTCAGCCTCCTAGCGTTCTGCTCAGCGTTTTCAACAGCTGTCTGAAGGCTTCTAACGTCAGACTGCAGTCTGCTGATCTGGTTCGTCGCTTCTGTTAGAAGGTTTTGTAGACGCAGGTTTTCAGCCCTCAGACCGTCAACAATTCTTTGATACCTCGCCTCACTCTCGCCCAAGACGTACGTATAGTATGAAGCTCCGGCGACAACGCCCACAAACAATGCCACGGCAACCGCAGTTACGAGAACTATCTTCATGCGTGGGATAAGCTGCTGCACCTTGCTTATAACGGTTTGTGTCCTAAAGCCTCACCCTCGGGTCGAGAGCTACGATCAAAACCTCCACCACAAACCGTGCCGCTATGTAGATGAGCGTGTACATGAAGGTTAAAGCAACTACGAGGCCTTCGTCGAAGGCAGATATGGCTTCGTAGTAGAGCCGGCCCATCCCAGGCCAGTTGAAAACAGTCTCCGTCAGTATCGCGCCGCCTATCGAGCCGGCTATGGCGAAGACCACGTTCGTAGCTATCGGCGGTGCTGCGGGCCTCATGATGTAGCGGCGTCTTATCAGGCTGTCGGGAAGGCCCTTAGCCTTCGCGACCTGGACAAAGTCTTCCTGAGCTATGTTGAGCACTATTGTCCTCGAGATGTACGCCCATCCGCCGACGACGACAACAACAAGCGTCAACACAGGCAGGAAAGCATGCCAAAGTAGGTCCAACACCCTCCCAAACACATCGGCGGGAGGGGGTGCGCTGAACAACCCTCCAGCCGGAAAAGCCCGCAGATAATAGTAGAAGATGAAGATCATCATCAACCCTGTCCACCATGATGGTAAAGCGTAAGATGCTGCAGCTAGGTAGGCTATGGCTCTGTCGAACAAGCTGCCGCGCCTGTAGGCCGCCCTCATCCCTAGGTTAATCCCAGCGGCTGCGCTTATCGCCACAGCTGTAGTGACAAGTAGAACCGTGTAGGGAACACGTTCAGCTATGATGTCAGCCACCTTCCTGCTGCCTGCGAAAGACGTTATAGTCCTCGAGTATCCCAGGTCTAGGGTTAGGACGCGGGCAACCATGGCTGGGATACGTTCGTACCACGGCCTGTTCAGCCCGTAGGATTCTTCAAGCTCCCTTCTGTACTGTTCTAATGCTTTCTCAAGCTCCGCAGGGTCTCTTATTCTCTGCGAGAGGGTCTGCCTGACAGTCCTCAGCTCCTCGTTAACGTATGCTGATAATATCCTGTCTGAGACGCCTGTGAGCCCCAGCACGACAACAACCATCACCAGCACGCTAAGCAGCACGACAGCTAACGTTACTCCCTTCACGGCCAGCGTTCTCCACAGGCCCATGCCCTAATAACGCACCGTGGACCTGCATTTATGTAGTTACCTACTTGTGTAAGTAGAGTTTCCGCAGCTTCTCAAGGTCTGTCGCATAGTTTCCACGCTTGTCTTCAGGCGTTTCTATGACCATGGGCTTATCCCGTACCGCTGGATGGTTGATGAAGGCTTTGAAACCTCTTTCGCCCACGTAGCCCATACCGATGTGCTCGTGTCTGTCAAGCCCGCTCCCCAACCCGCCTTTCGAGTCGTTGAGATGAACAGCCTTCAGCTTATCAAGCCCGACTATTCTGTCGAACTCCGACAACGTTTTCTCTACAGCTTCCTCGCTTTTTATGTCGTATCCCGCCGCCAGCAGATGGCATGTGTCGAGACATACGCCGACTCTCTCAGGCTGCTCAACCTTAGCCAAAATGTTCGCTATGTCCTCGAAACGCGAGCCGCATGAGTTTTTCTGCCCAGCCATATTCTCCAGAAGCAGCAGAACGTTGTTTTCAACGGTTTTCAATGAGCGGTTGACGGCTTGGGCGACCGACTCAATACCCTTGTCTATACCCGCCCCGAGATGGCTTCCGACATGCGTCACGAGAAGTCCTATGCCTAGGAGGCCGCATCTCTCCAGCTCTGCCGTGAGAGACTTGACCGACCTCTCGTAAACCAGTTTTTTCGGCGACGCTATGTTGGGGAGATACGGCATGTGGGCCATCGCAACCGTGAAACCCGACCGGACAAACTTTTTCCTGAACTCTTCAACATCCTCTTGCTTCAGCTTTGTGTAAGTCCAGCCGCGTGGGTTGCGTGTGAATATCTGGAAGGTTGTGCATCCAAGCTCCACAGCCCTGTCTACAGCCATGTGTATGGAGCCGGAGATGGAGACATGCGCACCCAGAAGAAGCATACAGAAGTAGCTACTGAGACGCATTTAAACCGTTGTCGAGAGATATTCCAAAACGGCGTTGAGGGATGCGGGGGACGGGTGAAGATCGTTATAACATGTTTGAAACGGTATACTAGGCCTGGCTGCCGATACGTCTAAGACACAACTTATACAACACACCATGTTTATAACGTCGGTGAACCGCTACTGTCCCTTGGAAAGGTTGAAGAACCATACAGCGTGTCCTCTGTGCGGCGAGCCTGTCAGCTGGGCTGAGAGGCAGGCCGGGCTGTACGCGTGTTTGACGGTCTGCGTTCCTTTGGTCCCGTTTCCAAAGCATCTTGTTGAGAAACATTCGGATTACTTGGCTGAGGCTAAGAAGGCGGCGAGACCTGTGTTTTACACGGCTGTGGTTTCTGCGGCTGCGGCGGCTGGTCTGTTTTTGACCGGAGTTTTGGCGGCGGCATGGTTTGCAGCGGCTTCTGCGACGGCTGCTTTTCTGCTGGGATTTCGCAGGAGAAAAAACCTCTTACGCCGCTTTTGCCAAGCCTTTTTTGACGTTTAAGAGGCTTTGCAGGCCGTTAGGCTGGATGGCTCATGACGTGGGAGAGGAATCTCTTTCCTCAGCTTTACGCGACCTGCTTCTAACAGCATCCCTTACTAATAGGAAAACGTTGGCCAGTATGAGAACCAGCACGATTACCGGGCCTGCTGGATAGAAGATCTCACCTCTTAGGAAGAGGCTTAGAAAGCCTATGCCTGTCCATGACGGTATGCTTAAACCTGTCCACCTACCTATGACATGGTCGAAAGGCACAGGCCCCCAGTAGTCAGCGACCGCGTTGGCGTCACCCTTAGTTATGATTCCTCCGGAGACTATCGCGATAGCCCTATGGACTATTATCGAGCCTGCTGACCCTTTTTCGCCAGGCCTGTAGAAAACTATCACGTCTCCGTTGACTGGGTCTGCTTTTATCTGTCTGGGGTTTACCGGCGTGACGATGATTATGTCTCCAACCTGTATTACCGGCCTCATGCTTCCGCTTTTAACAACCAGAAGCGGGAAGGTTATGCCGAGGGCGGTGTGAAGCATTGACAAGACAACGAGTAGGCCAGCGGCTCCCAAGACAACTCCATAGGCTATGTTTTTCTTCGATGACGCCATTTTCATCAAACACGTGGTGGACGGGTTTTCTTAAGTGTTGCAGGCATTCTCTCAGGCTCTGCGGTCGGTCTTCTCGGCCTCTGTCTTCCAGCGGGCCTTGTCCTACCCCAGCGGATGAGCCCGGCGACCGATGAGAACGAGACAGCAGCTGTCGCCGCTAGAACAACGCCCTGCCACTGTGGCTTCTCTTCAACGTGGACTATGGCTAACTCTTTATCCAGCCTCGAGGAATAGGATGAGGTGTAGGTGTAGCCTCCTATTCTCATCGTCCATGAGTAGTCGCCCTCAGCTATGTAAAGCCGTGCCCTCCCCTCGTCGTCTGTGACGTCTTTCTCCACAAGCTTGTTTCCCCTGCTCACCGAGACCTCAGCTCCTTGGACTGGCAGCCCGTCAGGGGTAATAATCCTTACGTCAACCCTGTAAACCTTGGCCTTTATGTTGAGAATCATCGACTGCGTGACAGAGAGGGTTTGAGAATGGACGGCGGTGTCTTGGTAGAGGACGTCGATCGAGAAGTCTCCCCGGGGTAGTTTGAGCTCAGCCCTTCCAGACTGGTCTGTGAAGACGCTGGCTACAGTTTTCGCTGAGGAGACAGCGGCTACTGAAGCTGCTGCAAGAGGTGTTCCGTCGGATTTTACCACCGTCATTCTAAGATAGTAGACCGCTGCAGGGATTCTTACGCTGTCCTCGTCTGTTGAAAACGATGCTTGACGGTCGTAGACTGTGAAGCCCTTGTATTGGACGGAGAGCCTGTATGTTCCTGCTGGGATGTTCGCGAACCTTATCTTCCCCCCAGATATATCGCCTGAGAACTTTGCAGCACCCAACGTTATCATGACGCTTCCATCCTCCAGCGGGACAGAATCGTCGTCGACAACCTCAACCCCGACATCTATTATTCCACGAGCCTTCAAAGTCAACTCTCTGCTCGCCTCAACCCTAACTGTTTCCTCGTGGATTGGGATGTTTAGGTAGCTGGCTCTGACTGTGTAGCTTCCGACGGGCAGGTTTTTGACGGCAGCTTTTCCAGTAGAGTTTGTTGTAGCGGATTCCGTTATCCCTTCAGCAGCTACAGACAGCTCTGCGTTGGCGACAGCAACCTCGCCGTCAAAGTCCATCAGCCTGAAGACAATGTTGTAAACCTTTGTCTGAACAACCACCTCCTTATTGTTTTGGTCCATCAGAAACTCGAACCCATCGTGAACCCTGACGTTACGGTAGGTTACGACACCTCTGTACAGGATGGGTATAAGCCCGCTCACAGTGGCTTCGCCGTTCTCTCCCGCTTGGAAAACCCCCAACACAATGTCGTCATACGTTCTTAACTGGGCTGAGGCGGCGATTCCCTCGCCCACGTCGTTTGTTAGCTTCAGCCTGAGCGTGTAGAGGGTCGGCCTTATTGTTGGCCTCGCCTCATCCATGCTGATCTCTATGTTTCCTGTTCCAATAGTGTATGTTCCACGAGTTATCTCGTAGCTGTATCTTCCGACAGGCAGGTTGTCGAACCTGGCAACGCCGTTTGAGGTTGTCTTCTCGACGTTGTAATTCGATATGCTGAGCTTGACCGTGACCGTGGATACAAGTCCTTCGCTGGGCGTTCCAGACGCGTCAACTCTTACGACCGCGTCGTAAAACTTCCCTCTCACGCTCGCATCCAACGGGGCGTTAACCTCTCCTCTAAACACCTCCACATCACCCATCCTAACCACTAGAATGTACGGCCTTGACCTTACTAGGCCGAAGGAGAGCTCTCCAGACGAGGTGGTGGCGGGGTTGCCGTACTGTGTGTCGTCTCTGTAAAGCCTTCCCTCCAAGCTTATCCCCGTGATCAAGTCGACGCCGTCAGCGTCTAAGACCCTCACCTTGTATCTGACAAGATCAGTTCTCGCAACATGGTTGATGCTACCGCTGGACACAGCTATCGCTGCAGGTGATTGGTAGACTGTCTCGCCGCGGTATTCTACGTTCAGTGGATAGTTTCCAGAGGGAAGCCTATCTACGACCGCTACTCCAGAACCGTCTGTTTCCGCCGACGCAAAACCCGTTGTGTTTCCAGACTGCCGCACGCCGTACCAGACCCTCACTGTAGCCGAGGGAACAGGGTTGCCCTCCATGTCTTGAACCGTTACATGTATGCTGAACAGGTTTAACGTGAGGGTTAGGGGTGAGCCGCCGTACGGAGCTGTGAAAACGCCGACATCATAGCCTCGGTAGGAGGCGGATACTGTGTATGTTGTGTTGGGCATAAGCGGTATTGACGCTGATCCGTCACCGCCCGTGGTCGTGGTGTTAGTGTGTGACCCGTAGGATAAGGTGAGCCTGACGTTGGAAACTGGGTTGCCTAACACGGTTCGTGCGTTTATCCGCATCGTGGTGACGTTGACCCTCAAGGTTACTTGGTATGGAGGCGTTGAGTCATAGTCTGTGACTTTAAAACCCGGTATGTTGGCAACTGTAACTCCTCTGAAGACGACTTGGAATGAGTTCTGGATTGCTTCAGGGTTGATGTTGCTGATAGTCACCATGCCTGTGGCGTTGGTGGGGTCTGAGTTCGTTCCATTAATCCTTACAATAGCCCATCTTATGGGCTGTGTTCCATCCAATGTCATGATGGTGAATGTTACGTTTGCTGTCTGGGCCCCTGCTTGAGGGATGTTGGTTAGAATGGTGAGAAACGATGCTAAGATGGCGACGGTGAGCAGGGCGGCCTTTGCTTTAGAGCAGAAGCCCATGGTTTGAACCTTTTAATGCCCAAATATATGCTGTAGTGTTTCGAGTGTTCTCAAGCTTTTCCAAGTCTTACTTGTAGGATGATGCGATGGTGTCCAGCGTCCATTTAACCGAGTTAACTATTTCTCTAAGCCTCTGCTCATCCCTGTAGTTTTTAACTATGAGCTCTCGGGCTGTGTCCCCGTCGTAAACCACCTCATAGCTAAGGACATCTGACTGGTCGAGCTTCCCCTCACTAACCCTCTGAAGGTCGGCTTCACGCATCGAGTCCAGAACCTTGCGCAGCAAGAAGGAAGAGAAGGGCCTCATGTCCTGCGTCACACGTATCTCGGGGTTGAAGACTATCCGTGCCTCCTTCTCCTTCAAAGCCATTGTTGCGAGAAGGCTGCCCGACCTGCTCCTTATCATGCGTAAAGCCGCAACCTCCTTCTCAGCTGCCTCGGGGGGCTGAGCTTTCTTGAAGCTCTTCGCCGCAAGCTCCCTGTCGACAATCTCCAGCAACGTCCTCAAACTGTCCAGCTCATGCTCGAGATCTGCCATCCTATGCTCCAAGAACGTCTTGAGCTCGGCCAGCTTCTTCACCTCAGCGTCCTCGGTCTGCAACCCGTTGCCATAAACACCTAAAGCTGTAAATAAAAAGCTTGCTTACCTCTCGGACGGCTCTGTTAGCTTAAGGCCTTTTGGCCTAGGGCTGCGGTTGTTTAGTCATGTTCGTTAGGCGGAGGACGGCTTTACCTGTAGTAGCTTATGGCTAGGTATTGGACAGCGATTCTGAGTCTATGGTTCTATCTTCTGTTGTTCAAGGAGTGGAAAAGCACGCACTCCTTCAACAAGGAAAAAACAGCGACAACAACACGTAAACCCGTAAAACAAGACATACGAAAAGGAAAAAATAAGGGGAGGGTTTGGCTGGAGGCCGCCAACCAGAACAACATCTAAGAACCCCTTGGGAAAGGCCGCCTGATAAGCCTTGGACCGTATCTATTTGATACGGTCTGTTTACAGCTGGGCCGGCCTTTCCATA
>JAWBRA010000036.1:0-13747 GCA_038844785.1 Candidatus Caldarchaeum sp. | reverse complement strand
ATCCGAAACATCGGGCAAGGGACGAAGAACAACTGCTAAAGAGAATCTGGAAGACTGTTAGGGAAACCCAGGAAAGGCTGGAGGCGCCGGCCTGAACAGCAGGGAAAAACCCTATAGAAAGGCCGGCCCGATTATAAACAGCCGTATCTATTTGATACGGCCCAGATAATATCAGTCGGCCTTTCTCATGGGTTTCCTTGACGTTGTTCCTGTTGGCGGCCTCCAGCCAAACCTCCCCTATTTTTCCTTACCTTCACCTTCAGTTTAGGTGTGTTTGTTGGGTCTGTAGTTTAGGAATGGTTTGACGGTTTGTGTATGTCTTCGATTATTTAGTTGACTGCATGAGTAGGTTGTTCAGGTATGGTCTTTTTGCTGGGTTGAGCCTTTAGGGATAGAGACTATCTAGCCAAGCGTCTAGGGGAAGTGTTAGCCCATCGAACCGCCAGCCCCTAGTACTGTCAGCCAAGTAATACGCCTCTTCTATCCTAGTTTCTATGGGTATGTTGTGTGCGGCTTTACTTATAATATTTATAATCTCCTTTTAAACCAATGCGGGAGAGAACGTTCTTCTTGAAGAGTATTCCAAGGGCTTGGCTGACCTTCCTGCTCTGGAACCTGATACCTTCAAGCTCGGCTATCTTTTCCCTCACCTCTGCCGTTGACCTTGGCTGGCTGAAGAAAGAAGAGGGGATCAGCTTTTCCTCTAGGATTTTCAAGACCTCAACAGCCTCAGACCTTCCCCTTCGCTTAGAGACTTTCATCCGCGGCTCAGTTCTAATTCTGTCCAAAACAGTCCTGTACAGCTCCATCAATTCGTCAAAATGGGCTAAAGCCTCATCCTTCGACGCAGCCTCGTATGAAACCTCCACGTCATCAGCATTCAGAGTAATTACGTACTTCGGCATGGTGAGGCAGTGTATAAGTTGTTTTAAAACCTTCTGAACTTCAGCAGCAGCTCGCCGTCTACGAGGGAGAATTCGAAGGCCGACATGTTGGCCAGCTTATCGCGGAGCGTGGGAGGGATGTAGATTCTCCCATACTTGTCGGGCTCGAAGACATATTTCACGTCATCTATTATGAGCGCAACCTCTTTCTTCTTAGCCTTTTTTAAAAGCTTTACGGGCACGGTGATGCGGCCGTGTTCTTTCATAGTCCTGCCAAGCCTCCGGGTAACCGAAGAGGGCTGGGCTATGCTCAGGCCGCCGGCAATAGAGGGGATGATGTATATGACGTCGCCGTCCTTTATTTTCGTCTGCATCCCATCAAGATAGCGGATATCCTCGTCGTTCAGGAACACGTTGACAAAGCTTCTAACAGATCCTGTTTCGGTGAATAGATGCTTCTGTAGGGCCGTGAACCGCTGGACCAGCTTGTTTAACACCTCCCCAACAGTCAAGCCTTCAACCTCAACCATGTCACGGCCGTCGGCGTACTGGCGCAACGGTGTAGGAAGATAGACCTTTACAGGCATACGCTCCCAAAAATATTTAAGGCGTTATATTTATACGTGTGTTCAGCCGCTAAACACATTTATTCGGGTTTATCAGAATCAACTATTGTTAATTCTTCCCTAACATACTCTTTAAAGCCTTTTTTGTCGACGACATGCCAGCTGGCGTAGTCTAAGACCTTGCCTTTCGTGACCGATACAATCAGGTATGACCAGCCGGGGAGGGCGTATTCAAGGTCGTAAGTGGATGGACGGGCTGCAACGTCTGGATGGGAGTGGTAGACGCCGACGACCTGAAGACCGTGTTCTTCCGCTGTTTTTTCAGCCCTGTAATACTCCATCGGGTCTATCCTGTACCTGACTCTCCTGTCGCCTTCATGGACGTTGGCCGTGGGAAGGGAGTCGACCACTTTTCTGCTGCCGCCGTAGCCGAGCATGAGGCCCGCTGTCTCGTACGGATATCCTTCAACGCATCTCGCCAAAATGGTGTCTAAAACCTCGCGTTTGATGACGAGTTTCATGGGCTGACCATCCTTTCCTCCAGATGGTTGGCGATGCCGTCGGGCAAGATTACGACAACAACTCCCTCGTCGATTTCTTCCGCAAGCTTTAGGGCTGCGGCTAAAGCAGCTCCGCCGGAGACGCCTGCCGGAACACCTCCCAACATACGAAGCTTTTTAGTCGTTTCAACGGCTTCCTCGGTTTTTATGAAGTAGCGGGCGTCGGCTATGTCCTCCCTGTAAAGGGGTGGGCGCAGCGCTGCGGCCATGTATTTAAGCCCCTCTATGCCGTGGAACTCGTTCTCAGGCTGCACCTCAACAACCTTAATCCTCGGGTTTCTTTCTTTGAGGAAGAGGGCTGTCCCCTGCAGCGTGCCTGAAGTACCTACTCCTGCGACAAAATGGGTGATTTTCCCAGCGGTCTGCGACCAGATCTCGGGACCTGTGGTCTGGTAATGGGCCTGGGGGTTGGCGGGGTTGCTGTACTGGTCTGCGTAAAAGTATTTGTCGGGCTCCGTCTCGCAAATTTCCCTTGCTTTCTTTATGGCTCCGTCCATGCCCTCTAAAGCGTCGGTCAACACTACCTCGGCTCCGAAAAGCCTCATCTTAGCCAGCTTCGTCTTCGAGATGTTGGACGGCGCCACCATCTTCACCGTGTAACCCATCGAAGCGGCCAGCATAGCGTAGGCAACGCCTGTGTTCCCCGACGTGGCGTCGAGGAGGGTTTTGCCGGAAGCCAGCCTACCGCGCCGCACAGCATCGAGGATTATGTAGAGGGCTGGCCTGTCCTTGACAGACCCGCCGGGGTTGAACATCTCGCATTTTGCGAAAATCTTTACGCCGGGTTTCTCGAAGGGTTTTAAACGGATCAGCGGCGTCCATCCTATTAGCTCAGCTACCCCCTTTCCTTTTACGCTGCTGACAGCGGCGCTGCTTGGACTCATGTGTTTATTATCCATTCTAGACGGTTGTTTTTGATTCTTTCTTCTCTATCCAGCGTTTCTGGAATTCCTCCACGGCTCTGTCTGTCTCCCAACACCCTATCATCGCTTTTTCAGCAAGCCATGAGAGGAAGATGTTCCTAAGCACCTCAGCGTCGCTCGACCCCATCTTGTTCCGCAGGAATGACACGCACCTGTACTGTTCGTCGGACAATGTGACGAGTATGTGTTTGACCATGGCCTCCCACTTATCGCAAAATTATAGCAGGATAAGCCCAATTTAAAGGTTGAAAAACAAGGCTGTCCAGCTGCTAAAACCATTTCAGCACCAGCTTAGACAAGGCTCTTCTAAGAAGCTCGGTATACGTGGGGGTTGAGACTCCGAAATCCTTCGCCAACTGGCTTACGGTCAGCTGTCTTGGATAACTGAAGTAGCCTTTGACATATGCGTGGGCAAGAACCTGCTCCTGCCTTGGTGTGAGGAAGACGCTGGGTTTGAAGATTCTCACTTTTTCCAGCTTGTGCTTCAGCCCGGTTGACCTGATGTTCTCCATAAACTCCTTCAGCTCTTGTTCGCCGGACAACAAGATATGGAAGTTCACCCATCCTTCTTCGGCAACAATCTTCAAAACATGCTCATACGGTATGCCCAGTTTACTGCATGGACACAGCAACGAGCTTACAATTCCTACGCCGTTGTTTTTCCCTGTCTTCTTAAACTCAGCCTTAGTAACATACGGCAGCTTCTGCAGAAATGCCTGCAGCTCTGCAGGGTCCAAGCCGCTCCGGAAGGCTACGACGGCGCTGGCTCCGCCTCCGCGGTAAACAGGCCTGCAGCTGACGATGCGGAAGTTAGAGACATGCTTCCTCAATTCGCTCATCCAAGGACATGAAAGCTGAACCTTCAGAGAAAGCTCGAGCATGGTTACCGGAGCCTAATATGTAAGGGCTTCCTAAAGTATTTGACCTGGCAGCCCGTCAACCTAAAATTTCCGCCGCCCAGCAGGAGCAACATGAAAACCGCCTACATATTGGCAGGGCTGATAGCTGGCGGATTCCTTCTAGGCTATGCTACGGCGATTTTCTGGGCGCCCACGTATTTTCCAAACCTTTTCAAAGCAGCCGCCCAGCCGTCAAACATACGCGAGTACACAATCTTCATAGAGCCAGCGCAGATACAGATAGCTCCAGGCGTTGTCTGGAATGCATGGACCTATAACGGCACAGTTCCCGGCCCAACAATTCACGTCAAGGTCGGAGACATCATAAGGATTAGAGCCGTCAACAAGCTCAACCTAACCCACAGCCTCCACCCGCACCTACCCTACTACGACTTGAAACATGACGGCAGCCAAGTCAACATAATCACGGGAGTAGGCAAGGGCTCGATGATTCCGCCGGGGGGAGAATGGGTCTATGAATGGCCGGCCTCAAAGCCTGGGATATGGTACTACCACTGCCACTCAGCTGACGGCGGGCTTAGGATAGTAGACCACATGCTGATGGGGCTGTATGGAGCCATAATAGTGGATGAGATAGACGAGCCTCCGTCGAGGAATTTCGTCGTCTTCATGGCTGAGACGCCGGCCGTCAGAGGAGCCATCGTGGGAACTGGGCAGAGGCCTTTCTATATCATGAACGGGATGGGTGTTCCAGGCGGAGAGCCCGAGCTCGAGAAAGTTTACGCGGGAAAAAGCACAATCTACCCACAGCTTAAAGGCTTAGAGGGTGTGGCTCAGCTCTTCAACAAATCCATGCCCGTCTTCAAGGCTAAGCTCGGCGAACGGCTGAGGTTCCACATAATCAACATAGGAGACCTTTACCACAGCTTCCACGCCCACGTAGGCGACCACCGCTCCCAGTACGTTCTCGGCGGAAGAAGCTGGCCAGCGCAGATCGTCCCGCTAGTCCCCGGAGCAGCTGACACAGTCATCCTAGTCTACAACAGGCCGGGCGTGTATCTCTTCCACTGCCATGTAGTAAGCCACGCCGACGCCGGCATGATAGGGCTGATAATAATTGAGGAATAGCGTTGAAAAAAGCCCATGTTCTTGCACTGTTAGCGGGCATAGGCGTGCTATCCGCCGTCATGCTGTTTTTCATACCCAGGCAGCAGCCCACCCTACAAACAACACCTACACAGACTACCACTACGCCGGCAAAACCC
Organism: Candidatus Caldarchaeum sp.; assembly: GCA_038844785.1. Lineage (GTDB taxonomy): Archaea > Thermoproteota > Nitrososphaeria_A > Caldarchaeales > Caldarchaeaceae > Caldarchaeum. Next base: position 8,689 of record JAWBRA010000036.1, on the reverse strand, counting down.
ACTGTGACAACAACACTTACGCAGACTGCTCCAGCCGCTGAAGTGATTGTGTCGAACCCCTTGGGCTCCAGCAGAAACACCAGCATGACTTTTAGCCCTCAGTACGTCAGGCTGGTCATAGGGGTGAATAACACGGTGACATGGGTGAACGAAGACACGGTACCACATACTGTTACAAGCGCTGCAAGGCTCTTTGACTACATCCTACAACCTGGACAGACAGTCCGCTACACGTTCACCTCTCCGGGCGTCTACGAATACATGTGCACGCTGCATCCATGGATGACGGGGAAGGTTGAGGTCGTCGGCCGGCCGTAGAATGAGACGGAGGGCTTTTCTATTTTCTGTAGGCTTCGCAGCGGCTGGGACAGCAGCATATTTTCTGTTCAGACGATTTGTATCAAACGCAGACAGCATGGTCCTTGGGGAAAAATGTAGCTACTGCGGTCTGGAGGTCAGGAGGCTGGAGTTTGCGGCTGAGATGGTCGTCGACGGCAGAAGGCTTGTCTACAATGACGTCGGCTGCATGCTAATACACTACCTAAGCTTCAAGGGCGTAATAAAACCTGTTCAAGGAGTCTGGCCCGTCTCAAAAATCGACAAGATAATGGTTTACAGCTTCGACGGCGCAGGGGCCGTTGAAGCTTCTTCAGCCTGGTACGTCAAAGGCTCCGACATCATCACACCCATGCGTCACGGCTTGATTGCATTCAAATCGTTTACATCGGCCGTTGAGTTCGCTAGGAAGCACGGCGGCGATGTTGTAGGATGGGACGCAGTGGTTGAGAATTTTCTCGAAGCCCCAAACAATGGTCATGAGGCTCACGGCAGGGAGAGTGCTGCAGACGCTTTCAAAATCAAGCTAAAGACTCTTGACGGACGGGAAATAACGGTCTCAGAAGTTCTTTCACGGGGAAAACCTGTCCTGCTGGTTTTCTTCGCCACATGGTGTCCCACGTGCAGCAAAAACGTCACCAGCCTCAGCAACGCTTACAAACGTTTTCAGCATAAAGTCACTGTCTTCCTCACAAGCTTCGACCCCGGCGACACGGCCGTGAAAATCCAGAGGTTCCTCGACCAGCATAACGCCAGCGGCGACTGGATAGTGACGCATCCAAACCTCGAATTCCTAGTAGCCTTAAGAGTCATAACGCAGGAGACGATTTTCGGAATATCGTCCTCGGGTGAAATCCTCTACGAAAAAAGGTTTGGAACTTTGACGGAGGACGATTGGCTGAGGATAGTCATGCTGCTGACGTCGTAAACCGTGAAAAACATAATAGCTGTTGCAACGACGTTCTGTCTAGAAAACTTGCGAAAAGATGAAATTCTCACCCTCCTAAGGAGGTCTGAAAAGTTTAGAGCGGCGGCTGATTTCCACATGTCCCGAGCAGATTACGACATGGTTGTTTTCAGCTCGGAGCAGTCGCTGAAGCTGTTTTTGAAGGCGAAGCTGCTCGAAAACGGTGTTGAGTTCCCCAAAACCCATACGTTAAGAGGGCTCTTCATCCTGTTGGGCGAATGCTTGGACAAAAGGGGCGTTTTCGAAAAGTTTGCAGAAGAACGGGTTGTTGAGTTTTCTTCCCTCGAGGATGCTTACATCACATCGCGGTGTTTTCCACGTGAATTCACCAAGGAGGAGGCCAACAGTCACATAAGGTTTTATGAAGAGGTCGTAGGCTTTGTCAGACAGCATACTGGTTGAAAGAGCGAAACGGAGAAAGGAGATCTTCAGAAACCTTGACAAACATCTATGTGGGTTGAAGAGTTTTATGCTTAAGCTGGACGAGAACTCGAAGCTCTATCTGTTCGGCTCGGCTGCGCGTGGGGGACATTCTATGATCAGCGATGTAGATGTTCTGATCGTCACCGACCTAAATCCTGCGGAGGTTATTGCACAGCTTTGGCGAGCTGGTTTTGAAGAGCCGTTCGAGTTCCACGTGGTAGGGAAAGAAGCTGCGGAAAAATATTTCCGTATCATCAAAAACACTCTTAAACCGATTTAAACAAGATTCTCAGCGCTGGTTTTCTGAAAATTCTTAAGTTTAACTATGTTTGTTCTTCCGCGGGGCTCGACTTCCACAACGTTTCTGCGGCGCAGCGACGCTATTAGACGATGTGTTTTTAGACGTGAAAACCCTAAGGTTTTAGCTATCGCCCTCTGTTCGGAGCTTCCGCCGTTACGGGTTAGGTAGTCAACCACTGCTTTCTCCTCTTCGGTAAGCCCGGTTATGCTTGTTGTTTGGCTTCCGAGTAGTATGTAGAATGCTACGGGAAGTATCATAAGCACCGCCGCAGCTATGATGAGCGGGGTTACCATCCATAGCATCATGCCGGGGAAAACGCCGCCCATCATCTGCCTCATCATCCCGCCCATGACGACGTCGTGCTGCCAAACGCTGAGAGCTGCTGTTGCCAGCAACGCGGCTCCAGCCGCCAGCGAAAAAACCATCAGAAACTTCGCGGGACGGCCAGAAAACAATCTACAAACTTAGGCGATGAGCCGGTTTTAAGGGTTTACTCGCCGCCGTATTCCCGCTTTTATACCTTGTTGAGCGGGCTCGACCGTTTCACGACCGTTTCAAGAAAACCCTATAGCGGCTCCAAGGAGATTTGTATCTGATCAGAAATGGTTAACAAACAGGTTCTTTTGTTGGCTGCGTTGGCTACGGCTGTCCTGGCTGCGGGTCTGCTGGCTGCCTATGCGCTGCCGCCATGGTGGGGTGCACAGCAGTATCGTGCGATGCCTCGGCAAACACCGTTCAACGGCTGGTATCCTAACATGATGGACGGCGGGATGATGGGGCAGTGTCCGTGCTTCGGCTGGTTTGGAGGGGTGGCAGCACCCACGGGCCGGAGGCTCACAATACAGCAGGCGGTCGATGTTTTGCAAAGGTATGTCGCAGGCCTTGGCGGAAACTATAGGCTGCATGAGGTCATGGAGTTTCAGTACAACTTCTACGCCGTAGTTGTCGAGCGTGACACAGGCGTAGGGGCTTTCGAGCTCCTAGTCAACACATACACAGGCTACGTATACCCAGAGCCAGGCCCTAACATGATGTGGAACACAAAGTACGGCATGCATTACGCTATGATGGGATGGTATAACACTCCCACGGCCAACATGCCGGTAAGCCCTGAACAAGCCAAGGAGATTGCGTTAAACTATCTGTCCAACCGGTTCGGCGGAAACGTTGAAGTAGAGCATCCGATGACTTTCTACGGCTACTACACCATGGACTACAAGCTCGGCGGAAGAACTCACGGGATGCTCAGCGTAAACGGTTTCACGGGCCAAGTCTGGTACCACAGCTGGCACGGCCAATTCATACAGGAGATAGAGATGGAGGAGTAGTGGTTGAAGGCGGCGGAAAAACCGACGGCAGCCTTCATCCTATCCTTGGTCGGGGGCGTGCTCATACTGGCTGGAGGGTTGTTTGGCCTGACCGCGTGGATGATGTGGGGTGGCATGGCCTACTGGGGCGGTATGATGGGCCCTGGGATGATGATGGGATGGTGGATGCCCTGGGCATGGTCAGCCCTCTCGCTCACAGGTCTTGCCTCGGGAATAGTCGTCATAGCCAGCGCCTTGATGCTTCAAAGCCGTCCAAGCCAAGCCCACACATGGGGAGCGCTCATACTAGCCTTCTCGATAATCAGCATCTTCGGGATGGGAGGCTTCATCATAGGTGCTCTCCTAGCGCTGGTAGGCGGAATACTCGCGCTGACGTGGAAGCCACAGTAACGGATGGTGGGATGATGAGAAAGATTGTTCCGCTGGCGCTGCTGGCCATAGCGGTCGTCTCAACAACATATCTGCTGCAGACCTGGACAACGGCTGGAAACACACCCACCACAGGTTCTGGCGTAGAGCTAACAATCTACAGAACCGAGGAATGCCCCTGCTGCAAAGACTACGAAGCCTATCTCAGGAGCAGGGGTGCTGTCTTCCGCACCGTTACAGTCGACGCCACAGGTCTGGAGAACATGAGAAAGAAGCTGGGTGTTCCAAAGGAGCTTTACAGCTGCCACACAGCTCAAGCAGGTTCCTACTTTGTCGAAGGCCATGTACCAGTCGAAGCAATCGCAAAGCTCCTTTCAGAAAAACCAACTTTAGACGGGATAGCCGTCCCGGGAATGCCCGCCGGCTCGCCCGGAATGGGAGGCGCTAAGACAGAGCCTCTAAAAATATACGCAAAAACAGACGGAAAAATATCCGTATGGATGATTTCATAGGCTTAAATTGGAAAAGAACACTGTTACAACGTGCTGCACACGGAAGAGGTCGGATATTATCCGTTTGACGGAGGATGCAAGGCTGTTGGTCAACGCTGCTAAGGAGGTGCTTCAGTTTGGAATGGTACTTTGACGAGCTCCTCCAGAGGGCCCGTATGGTTAGACGAGTGGAGGAAATACGTCAGAGAGATTGCTAGGGCTGTTTCCAAGGTTTTGCCTGACGCGAAGGTCTATGTTTTCGGCAGCGTGGTGAAGGGCGAGGCTGTCGGCGGAAGCGATGTCGACATCTTGGCAGTCTCCCAGCATACTCCTGCGAGCAACCTCGAAAGAGCGAAGGTGAAGCTTAGGATAGAGGAGGAGGCTGGCCTGCCGCTCTACCATCCCTTCGAAATATACATCTGGTGGACGAAAAAGAGGCGGAATGGTACTACCGAAGGGTTAAAGAACTCACTAAAGCCGACCGTCTTTTATCAGACAGCTGTGGCGGAAACCTCTAACCCATGGTCCTGCTGACCAGCAGGGTAAACGGTTTTCAGCAATGGTACTGTCAACCAAGTATTACACCTCCTTCCCTTTGGGTGTTGAGTAGTGTGTTGTGTATTAGGGCTATGGCTGATGCTATCTCTTCTATGCTCTTTACCTTCTTGGAGTTTATGTTGTTGTAGAACCTCCTTGTCCTCTCCTTCAGCTCCCTGAACCACCTCTCTATCCTGCCCCTCTCCCCAAACGTTTCATGGAAGTATTCTATTCCCAGCCTGTTTAACGCCCATGTGTACCATGGACCCCTGTCTACTACTATCACTGGCTTCCACGTCATATCACCAAACAACAAAAGAAGTAGGTGACTTACCCTGTCTTATACAGACACTATCCGAGAGGTGTTGTTAAAGAGTGCGCCTAGTGTCGGAAATATTTAATAGCATACAGTCATGAAAGTTTTTCTATGCGGTTCTGGTTATCGTTCACGTCATCGGAGCCCTTAAAACTTCCTCATGACTACAACCATGCTGTGCAATCGCTGATTTATAGGATGCTTTCACCTGATTTCAGCAAGTTTTTACATGAGGCGGGTTTCACGGTGGGTAAAAGAAGCTTCAAACTCTTCACTTTCTCCCGTCTTCTCGGAAGGTATGTTTTGAATGGTGCTGAAATAGTTTTCAAGCCGCCTATCAAGCTATGCATAAGCTCGCCGGTGGAGAGGTTTGTCATGGAAGCTGTAAACGGTTTTTTGAGCAACGGCAAAGTATACCTCTATGGTGAAGAGCTGAGGGTGACCGCGCTGGAGCTCCCAGAACGACCACAAATCAATGATAAAATCCTGTGCAGAAGTCTCTCCCCCATCACGGTCTACTCCACCCTTATGACGGGAGATGGAGGAAAGAAGACATATTATTACTCGCCTTTTGAGGATGAGTTCAGCGACATGATTAGCAAAAACCTGGTGAAAAAATCCAGGCCCTCACAGGCAAAGAGCTAAAAGGATATGTCAGCATAAAACCCCATCAGGGGTCTAGGCCGCGGGAACACATCCACGTCTTTAAAGGCACGGTCATAAAGAGCTGGTCAGGAACCTACGAGATACAGGGCAGTCCAGAACTCATCGCAATGGACTACGAAGCGGGAATCGGCAGCAAAAACTCCCAAGGATTCGGAATGATAGAGGTGATTAAACATGCTATGGACAACAAAATATCTACGCAAAATTAAAGGCTCGCCCGATATATTCCTCTAACCGTCGAACCGTAGACATGGAAACAGGATTAAACATCGACGACGATGAACTGTGCAAAACATTTAAAACAAACCATATAACAGTATTTTGTAAAGCGTTCGTAGAATACCTATGAGGGATTGAGAGCATCCTAAAAACGCCATCGGCGACCTGCTCTACTACAGTTCGTAGAATACCTATGAGGGATTGAGAGTTCGTTTAGGATTATGGCGACCATGATTAGGGCCACCGTTCGTAGAATACCTATGAGGGGTTGAGAGAAGAGTTTGCCAAAGGGTTCGGGACAATCTTCTTCTCTCAAACTTTCACCGAGAGTTTACCCCTCAATTTCGAGAGTGTGAAGAGGGATGCTACGACTATGGCCGCGATAATCACGGGCGTTGCTATCATGTATATTTCTGAGAGGCTGAGTGGCTGGTTTAAACCCGGCACTATGGCGGCTATGGGTAATGTGACTGTTACTTTTGTGTCCTCCTGCTCAGCTCTTACCTGCGTCTCCACCTGCTTAGGTCCATGAGTGACTCAGGCTGTAGCCTCCTGAAGGCACTCCGTCAAACCTTACCTCGGAGCCTGAAGCTCTTGCGATAGTTCTTCCTCCTCTCACAAGGTCTACGTCGGAGTCTGTTGGAGAACCCAACTCGTTGACAACCCTGACCGCTATATTGACAAGCTTGACGACTGTTTTCACAGGCGTTCCGGGTTTAAGCATCCCTGAAGACATCTCAAGCCCCTTGTAGAAAACCCTGTATGGAAGCTCTCTCACAGGTGTCTGCCCTAGCTTCGCCGAGCCGTTTACACCTGTCACGGCCTTTCCAACATCTACAACTTCCACCTCAGCGGATTCCACGGGAATACTTTTCTGGTCAACCACGTAAACTACAGGCCTTCCAGCGTTAGCGATTATCACCTTGTCCAACCCGTCAACCTGTAATAGACCGTCGTAAACGGTTTGGCCGCCCACAGATATTTTCAACGGGAACTTTCCAGCAGGTAGGAACGGTATGTATGCTGCTCCTCCTGCAATCTGGGCAGTGACCTTTTCACCACGGACATCTACTGTAAACAACCCTTTCTCCAAAGGCTCTCCGTCAACTGTTTGGACGCTGGCCCTGAGGCTGTGAATGCTTGTCCTGACAACTACATCGCTGTTGTTTATCTCCACCATGTCGTCGAGAACAGTCACACCCATATACACGGCCTTCATACTGTATCTTCCTACGGTAATGTCGGAGACCGAAGCTTCTCCGTTAACCACCTTGAAGTCACGTCCCTCAACTTGGAGAGACTCTATTGGGGCAGGCCTTCCGTCTGCTGTCTGAAGCCTGATTACGGCGTCGAATATGCCCAGCCTTACCTCATGGACTCCATGGTGCTCAGGTATCCTGAAAGTAAATGTACCAACGTTCACCTCTCTTCCCAGCAGCCTGTTGAAGGTTGAAACGGTGAATGTATGCTCGCCCCTTGGGAGACGGGTGTAAACCACCTGCTTCAAGCCGGTTTGGTTCATGCCGTTAAGGCTGACTGTTACATTTGTTTTCAAACCTCTTCCCACAGCATCCTTGAGGATGATTACTATGTCTCCCACGTCGAGGACGGGTTCGAGAAGGCCGCCCGGGTCAGGTCTGGCTAAAGGCTCATCAACCCTCACCTCACCCTTGTAGACTTCCACACCTTTCCAGAAAGCCCTCACGGGATAAACTCCTTCTGGAACGTTTACGAAGACTGCGGCTACCTCCTCACCCCAAGGCCTAGAGACAGTTTTGGCGACAGCCATTACCCTGCCAAGCGCAACACTGGCGTTGAGAGGCCTGCCTGAAAGGTCTCTGGGCTTTATATGAGCCTCGTGCAGGTCTGTCTTGACATACCCCTCTCTGGCCAAGTCTGCGAGCATGGGAAACCTGTCGTAAACAACGTATGTTTCCCTATCATAAGGCGACGTGTATCTCACCTGCATCCTATATACTCCGTCGGGAATCTTTCTGCCTGAAACAACGCCTTCAGCATTTCCCGACAGCTGGTAGGATGCTCCTGTAAGCTGGCTGACAAGCGTGGCTGAGGCATTGGGAACGCGGTTGAAACCCCAGTAGTCTAGGACTGTTATGTTGAAGCTTCTGAACTCTCTTATCAGGATGTAGTCTAGGTCTGTGAAGAGGGTTAGAGGCCCTATCCTGCTCCCATCATCGCCTATTATGACTGCTTTTATTCTCAGCTCGGCCTTAAGCCTGCCGACCGGAGAGTCTTGAGGAGGTTTGACTGTTAGGTTGAAGTATGTGTCGAGGAGCTTGGGGAGAATCTTTCCTCTATTAGATGTCCAGAACCCTACAGGCCTGTCATATCCTGAAACCATAAGCTCTATGTTAGTTATGTTGAATACTCCTGACTCGAAGTTCTTCAGCCTCACCAATCCCCATCCAGCTCCTCCGGCATGTATGTCTCCCTGCCAGCTGAGAAGGTCTGAGACAACCCTCCAAAACCCACCAGTCTCCCTGAACAAGCATGTTGTGAAAACCTCCCCTATCGAGAACCTTCTCTCACCATAGGTAAACCTGTAGCCGCTTGCAGTAATGTAGTAGGTGTAGAACCATGCGTAACCCTCTATCTCAGCGTAGCCCGTCATGTTCGTAACTGAAGATGCTCTGTGACCCGGGTTATCTAGGTTGACTGAGGCCCCCGCTACAGGCTGCTGGCTGGAGCAGTCAACAACCCTGACGTAGAATTTGC
>JAWBRA010000035.1:11676-14073 GCA_038844785.1 Candidatus Caldarchaeum sp. | reverse complement strand
ATGCTGAGAAGAGAATTCTGATGAAGTCCGTCAAGGCTGTTGAAGAATCTATGATGGAGATGGCTTCGTCGATAGTCTCTGAGACTGAGAAAAGGTACCCGCAGTTCAACAAGGTGGTGGAGGAGCTCGGTATAACTGGTGACAACCATCTGTTTGCGAGGGAGGCCTTGGCTGAAATAATGCCTTACGTAGTAAGAACCAAGTCTTTCAAACGTCGCAAAAAGTTCTTCGGCCTCTTCGAAGGCAGGAAGGGAGTCAATAAATTCTATAGTAAAACGGCAAGATTTGCCCTAACGCGTCTAACTACAGCGGTCAATAGTCCAGCACATAAAGCCAGAGACGAAGAACAACTGCTAAAGAGAATCTGGAAGACTGTTAGGGAGACCCGCGAAAAGCTGGAGGCGCCGGCCTGAACAGCAGGGAAAAACCCCTCTGGAAAGGCCGGCGCTTAGAGAATAACCGTATCCTATAGGATACGGTCCCAAACATATTAGCCGGCCTTTCTTATGGATTTCCTTGATGTTGTTCTGCTGGCGGCCTCCAGCCAAACTCTCCCCTTATTTTTTCCTTTTCGTATGTTTTGTTTTACGGGTTTATGTATTGTTGTTGCTGTTTTTTCTTTGTTAATGGGAGTGCTGTGTTTGATGGGTTTCAGAACTAATGCTCATTCTTGCTTAGGGGAACGGGTACTAGAGCGACAACAATATGAAAACCGTATGTTTAAATAAACTATACCAAAATCAACATGGTGGACAGCCCTGTCGTCTAGGTGGTCAAGGATGCAGGGCTCTGGACCCTGAGACGCCGGTTCAAATCCGGCCGGGGCTAACATCCGTCCAAACTACTAGGACTTCCATGAAGCTGGACAGGGCTTAGTGGTGGCTGAAAACCTTCTCCACTAATATGGAAGGCTTCATCTGAGAGACAAGCTGTTCAAGAGAATTGAAAGAACACAGAGCTTTTAAAAAGTTATATGTTTGACGAAGAAGGCTACGTAAAGGATTTGCAGTATGTTTCCAGCTACGAAGACCGTTGACTGCAAAAACATTCCGTGGAGAAGGAATTGTATGTGGGCTGGGGCTGGAATGGAGACAGCTAAAACAACTAGGGCAAGAATGAAGCCTAGCCAGTAGCCCACCGCCTTCCCGCGATAGGCAAGAGCCGTCGCCGCAACAAAGCCAGCTAAGCCCGAGAGCAAAGCCCCCAGCAGCCACGGCGGGACAACACTCCAAGCCATGTAAACGAGCAAAAAGCCGAGAAAGCAGCTTATCCAAAGCAGGAGCCTTAAAAACCGCATCGGACACAGCGGGGAGAAAACACAACAATAAAAAGGTTACAGTCGCCCGTCACCTGCTTAGTTATTGAACGATTCATGAGCAACATTCATTTCATAGTTCAATGAGAAACGCAATGTGATGAAGCTCGTGGACGTATGGAAAATCTATAAAACAGGCGCTATAGAATATCCTGCCTTAAAAGGGATAAGCACAGAGATTGGACGTGCCGAGTTTGTATCCGTCATCGGCCCATCCGGCTCGGGTAAAACTTCCCTTCTAAACCTTTTGGGAGCTTTGGACGTTCCAACGAAAGGCGACATAGTTCTCGACCGCGTCAGCTACAGGTCTCTCACACCCTCGGCGCTCACGGAAATACGACGCAGGAAAATAGGCTTCGTTTTCCAAACGTTCAACTTAGTCTCATACCTGAATGTGCTGGAGAACGTAGAGCTGCCGATGATACCTGTTGGAATAGAGCCTAGCCGGAGGAGGGAGAGGGCTATGGGCTTGCTTGAACGCTTGGGGGTCGCCGACAAGGCTGGGAAAAGGCCAGCTGAACTCAGCAGTGGTGAGCAGCAGCGGGTAGCCATTGCAAGAGCTTTAGCCAACGACCCAAGCATCATCCTCGCCGACGAACCCACAGGCAACCTAGACTCCAAGAACGCTGCCATGGTGGCTTCACTGCTCCAAGAGCTGAGCAAAACATACGGAAAGACCGTGGTGTTGGTGACCCACAACCTAGAGGTTGCGAGATATGCTGATAGGATTATCCATCTACGTGATGGAAGGATAGAGCGGGAGGAGATTTTGAATTGAGTGGAAAAAATTATTGGGCTCTTGCGTTTATAGCGTTCTTTTTCACATACTTTTCCCCATCCTTAGGTACAGGGCTGGCTCAAGAAACCGGCAGCTATGCCGTGGCGGAGGTTGTTTGGGGCGAGCCAGGACAGCCGGTTGAGGTTGGACCCGGAAGCCTCAACGTACCACTCTCTATAAAAATACTATACATGCGAGAGGAGGCTCTGAGCTATGCAAGCCTGCTGCTCGTGTTGCCTAAAGGCTTAACAGGCCTAGACGGCTCAAACTATGTACAAGCTTACATATCCTCCTTACAGAGAGG
>JAWBRA010000035.1:0-11576 GCA_038844785.1 Candidatus Caldarchaeum sp. | reverse complement strand
TAAAAATACTATACATGCGAGAGGAGGCTCTGAGCTATGCAAGCCTGCTGCTCGTGTTGCCTAAAGGCTTAACAGGCCTAGACGGCTCAAACTATGTACAAGCTTACATATCCTCCTTACAGAGAGGGCAGACGGCAACCGTAACCTTCAGAGTCAACGTGGCTGAAGACGTCAAGCTTGGTGTCTACGATGCTTCGCTACGCTTCACAGGCTACCTTGCCGACGGTACTGTTTTCTCAACGAGCTCCGCTGTCAAGCTACCGATCAAAGGTGAGGTTAGGCTTGTAATGGAGAGGGTTGAGACAAGGCTGGTTGCCGGGATGAGCAACTCCATCTCAGTGGTTCTGAAGAACGAGGGGTCTGGGGCGGCTAAGAATGTTCAGCTTAGGGTGGCGGCTCCTTCGCAGGTCAGCCTTTTCAAGCAGACGTATGAGTTTGGAGAAATAGGTTCCGGCGAGAGCGTCAGCATACCGCTCAGCCTTTACATAGCGCCCTCGCTAGGCGGGTTACCTCTCACGCTAAGCTTTAGCGTCAGCTATCTCGACGCATACCTCAACAGTCGGATGCAGAGCTTCGAGCTGGGCTACGTCGTCGGTCTTCCGGGGACGCCGAACATGATAGTGGGAGCCACGTCCAACACCCTCACAATGCTCCAGGTAAACTCTCTAGGGCTTGTTGTCAGCAACGTAGGCACCTCCCCTATCCGCGACCTGACCCTCACCCTTTCCGTATCACCTCCTCTCATCCTCATAGGCAGCGACGGAAGGTTCCACGTAGACTCGATAGCGGCAGGAGAGACTGTAAACATACCAGTCAGCTTCTATGTAAGCGAGACCACCGCACCATCCGTGCAGGCGGTAACATCCCTCACCTATGTTGATGACTCCAACCAAATTAGGTCGGAGTCGAGAACCCTCATGTTCTTTGTCTCAGCTGTCTCGAAGGAGCTGCTCTCTCCGATAGTAATCAGGCTTAGCCCTACGTTGTTGTATTCTGGAACCATAAACAACGTGACCGTCTACCTGCAGAACACAGGAACAACAACTCTTAAGGCAATCACAGTAGAAACACCTCAAACAACATCCCAGGCTACATGGATTCAGGACAGCCCGCTGACGCTAGAATCTCTCAGGCCCGGTGAAGAACATGAGTTTAAAACACGTCTCTACATTACGCAAGGAGCCCCCACCTCCTTGCCCCTCACCTTAAGAGTGACTTACTTCATGCAGGACAACGTTCCCAAGCAGGAGGAGAGGCAGATAGGGGTTCTCGTCAAAGGACTTGTCAAGTTCGAGGTGGTTGACTACTCTGTTCTGCCGGAGAGGCCTTCTCCAGGCCAGGTTTTCTCCATCACAGCTGTGGTTGTCAACGTTGGAACGTCAACCGCTATGTCGGTTTCGATAAGGCCTGGTGAGGTACAGGGATTCAGGCCCTTCGGTCAGACCCGCACCTTCCTCGGCGACGTTGCGGTAAACACACCCAGCTCAGTCACAATCTCCATGACAGTACTCAACACGACACGGCCAGGCCTTAGCCTGATACCATTGGTAATAACTTACAGGAACCAGCTGGGCGAATCCTTCACAGAGAGCTTGACAATCCCGGTAGTGGTGGGCCAGCCAGCACAGGGAGTCTCTAGGGGTGGCGCCGTCCAGACTACGGCAGCACAGCAGCCAGCCTTCCTTCAAACCCCAGTCATGGTAGCCGGGGCTTTAGCAGCCGGCCTGGTTGTCGGACTCGTCTTAGGGAGGAGGAAACGTTGAAGCTAAGGGACGCCGTAATACTCAGCATCAAGCCTTGGCGTGAAAGAAAAGTTAGAGTTTCTCTCCTAGTGCTGGCCATAGCTATAGGTGTGGCGAGCATTATCGCTTTGGTAGCCCAGACAGCAGGAGCCCAGAGGATGATAGTGAACCAGCTGCAGGCCCTTGGCCCAACCTCGATAGTGGTAACGCCGCTTGGAAGAACCCAGCTAACAGATGCCGACGTAGCTGTCATTTCATCACTACCGAACGTTGAATCGGTTGTGCCGATGATGTCGGCAAGAGTGTATGTCCAGCGGTCTGGACAAGACGTCGAGCTAACCATGGTCGGCGTGGACCCCTCGCTACTACCCACCCTTCTAGGAGAGCTGAGGCTGAAGGAGGGGCAGATATACCCCAACACCATCGCTCCAATTGGAGTAGCTGGGTTTGAGGTTGCTTATCCATCTACGCTCGGCGGCGCTCAAGCAGTCATGCTCGCTCAACCATTGTATGTAGAACAAAGATTTCAAACTTCAGTCCGCAGAGTTCCGGTTATAGTGACTGGAATACTCGAGAGATACGGTGCATCGGCGTTCATCTCGATAGATAACTCCATCTTCGTCTCCATCGGAGCGTTGCGTAGCATAACCAACATGAGAAACTACAACCTCATACTCGTTAGAGCTGACAGCGTGGAAAACGTCCAGCTAGTCGTCGACCAGCTCACAGCCCTGTACGGCGATAGAACACGTATCCTAGCACTGCAAACACTTTCGCAGACGGTGGGGTCGGTTATCCAGTCTTTTGGCATTCTTTTAGGCTCGGTGGCGGCTATCTCGTTGACTGTAGCCGGGCTCGGAATAGCCAACATAATGCTCATCTCCGTAATCGAGAGGACCAAAGAGATAGGCGTTATGAAGGCCATTGGATACAGCGGTAGAGAGATACTCAACATCTTCCTGCTGGAATCTCTGATGATAGGGCTTGTGGGTGGTCTGGTCGGCGTGGCCCTAGGAGTGGTCGGAGCATTTAGCATTCCAAACTTCATATCCTTATTCCCAGCTGGAGGTGCGTTTGGACAACCACGTGGTCCACAGATGTTCGGCCCGCCCACCGCCTCGACAGCTGGTGGAGTTTCATTTTCCCTGACGCCGGTAATAGCTCCTGAAAACGTCGCCTCAGCCTATTTCTTCGCAGCATTCATCAGCGTCGCCGCAGGCATATATCCGGCGTGGAGAGCCAGCAGAATGGATGCCGTTAAAGCCTTGAAATACGAGTAGCTTATACAGTTGATGCTGGAGCAAGGGCGAAGCTTCTATCCTACCCAGCTACGACGGCAAGTCTGCCCAGAAACATCGCATCCCCAAGCCCATGTTTCAAAAATTCTTTCTGCCGGAGAACTGCGATATTTTTGAGACAACACCATAAACTAGCCTAAGCCGGGGAGGGGATTTGCACCCCTGTGAAGCGGCTCTGCAGGCCGCCGCCTAACTTCTCGGCCACCCCGGCCCCACACATTCAACGCTGTTGTTTGTATAAAAGCGTAATTTTCAGATGGCTGGTGAAAACGTGTATCGTCTATGCAAGGTGTAGACGGTTTTTGTATAGATTTAAATTTTTGGCGGAAGTTTTCTCGCCGTTAATGGTTTACGACAGCGGTTCTAAGTTTGTTTTGAAGGCTGTCAACGTTGTCAAGTATTATGATGGTTTGAAGGCTTTGAACGGTTTTTCTCTGGAGATGTTTGAAGGAGAAATTCTGGGTTTGATAGGTCCCAACGGCGCCGGCAAAACCACCTTCATCAACGTTGTGTGCGGGCTGCTAAAGCCTGAAGCCGGCTCCATCTACTTTTACGATGAAAACATCGTGGGCAAAAAAGCCTACGAGCTAGCCCGTCTCGGCGTCATCAAAACCTACCAAATCCCGAAAGTCTTCGGAAACATCACGGTTCTTGATAACCTAATTTCATCCTCTTCGTGGATGAAAGTCTCCATAGACGAGCTGAGGGAAAGGGCGTTGGAGATGCTCTCTCTTGTAAAACTGAATGAAAAAGCAAACCTCCTCGCCTCCCAGCTAAGCGGCGGAGAAAGAAAGCTCCTCGAATTTGCGAGAGCCATGATGCTGAAACCCAAGCTGCTGCTTCTCGACGAACCGTTCGCAGGCGTCAACCCCGTCTTGAAAAACTGGCTAATCAACGCCCTTGAAAAAGTGAACGCGCAGGGTTTATCCATCCTCGTCGTCAGCCACGACATAACCGAAATCAGACGACTCTGCCAACGTGTTGTCTTCATGACCGCCGGCTCCAAGCTGTTGGAGGGCCCGCCAGACGAGGTGCTGCGCAACCAAGAGGTTGTAAAGCTGTATCTCGGGGTGAAGAGAAGTGCTGCGGGCTGAAAACCTGTCAGTAGCCTACGTGGGCGACATTACGGTCCTCGACGGCGTAAGCGTAAAAGTTGAGCCTGGAAAAGTCTTTGCAGTAATAGGACCTAACGGCGCAGGCAAAAGCACACTGCTCAAGACATTGTTTGGGCTTTTGAAACCCCGGCATGGAAAAATCTTCCTCGACAACAGTGACATCACTTGTGCAGAGCCTCATCAAAGGATTAGGATGGGCGTCTTCTATATTCCGCAGGAAAGTGGGATTTTCACTTCTATGACAGTCAAAGAAAATCTGGAGCTTTCGGCCTGGGTCTTCAGAAATGACAGGGCGAAGGTGAAAGAGCGTATCGAAATGGTTTTGGAACAGTTTCCACGGTTGCGTGAAAGGCTGCTGACCAAGGCGGGTAAAATGAGCGGCGGAGAGCAGAAGTTCCTCGAGCTGGCTAAAGCCATGATGAACGAACCGAAGTTTCTACTCATCGACGAGCCGACCGTCGGGCTTTCACCCATGATGGCAGACCAAGTCTACGATGAGTTGAAAAAACTGGCGGGGAAAAACATCGGAATGCTTGTCGTCGACCAATATATTGATAAAGTTTTGGAAATCGCAGATTATGTTTACTACGTCGAGCTGGGTCGAATAAAAGCAGAAGGAACTGTAGAGTTTATAAGACGTGGTGAATTTTTGTTCGAATAGCTATGCATCTGCGAGATATTTTGAGATTTTAGGATACCGGTAGAAGAGATGGGCAAGCCCTCGGGGCAAGGCAACGGTTATAACCATCACAACTACGCCGAAGATTACGAGATGGAGATATGGAAACCTGAGCAACAACGCGTCGGCGATAAAATAGAAAATGGCTGAGCCTGCAAGAGGCCCTAACAACGTTCCACCCCCTCCTATCAACAGCGACGCCAGCACTGAAACGTTCAGCGTGATAGAGAAAAATCCCGGGTGAGCGTAGACATGCGTTATCGCGGTTAGTCCGCCGATAACCCCTGCGCTGGCCGCGCTCAAGACATATGCAGCAAGCTTCGCCCTACCTGTGTTGATGCCCATCGATTCAGCCAAGTCTTCGTCCTCTCGGATGGCTTCCAGCATTGCTCCAAACCTTGTCTTCTTTAAGAACAACGTGACTAGGAATAAGGCGGCCACGGTTAACAGCATCGCGATGTATGAGTTGCTGACGTTATATGTGAAGTAGGCTGCTATTGGTAGGCCTTCGCTGAAGTTAAAGGCGGGGATGTTGACAATTATGATACGTGTTGCCTCTCCTAGGCCGAGCGTGGTTATCGCAAAGTAGGGGCCGCGGATTCTGAGGACGGGAAGTCCGATCACGTAGGCCACTATGGCTGAGACTGCTGCGGCGGCTAGAACAAACGTATAGGGGTCTAAGCGTGTTACCGTGGTCAGGTACGCCACGACGTAGGCACCTATGCCGTAGTAGGCGATGTGCCCGAAGTTGACGTATCCTGTGAAACCCGTGATGAAGTTCAGGCTCATTACTAAGGCTAGGAGTTGAAGGAAAGACCATGCAAACGCTATCGTAGCAGTGTTTCCTGTTAAAAGCGGAATGAATGATAATGTAATGATAAGGATGTATCCGATAAGCCCGATTTTGAACGGCTGTTTATCTTGCGCCACGGTATTTCACCACGATGACCAGCACGAGGGTTATGAATGCTGCCGCGGGGCTGAGGCTCTGCGTCAAATACACGCCGACGAAGCTTTCAATCACTCCCATCAACATTCCGGCAAACAATGTTCCGACAACGTTGCCAACACCTCCCAAAACTACTGAGGCGAAGGAATACATCAAATAACCGTCGCCGGACGCTGGTGTGAACGGGTTGACCAATGCAATCATCGTTCCCGAAAAAAAGGTTATGCCTATTCCAAGACCCATGCTTACTGCGAAAACGCTGTTAACATCTATTCCCACCGATGCCGCACCAACCCTGTTTATCACCACAGCTCTGATCGCTTTGCCATAATAGGTACGTTGCAGGACAAGGTAGAGTATGGTGAAGCAGGCTACTGTGGATACGAGTGCAAGCAGCCGGGATAAAGCCAGTCGGATTCCAGTTATTTCAACGCTTTCAACAAGCCATGGGATTCCTCTAACATCGGGGCCCCAAAGGTTTAGAATAATGTTGCTGAGAAGCAACGACATTCCAAAAAAGAACAGCACGGATGTTGACGGATCTAGGGTGACAACGTTCTTCCCAACACCACGGTAAAGAAGATATCCAACCAGAAAACCGATAACGATGCTGACAGGCGTCATAACGAGAGGTGGAAGGCCAGTGTAAACAAACAACCAATATGTTATGTATGCCGCTAAAATGATGAAAGCACCGTGGGCAAGGTTCACGATTTTCAGAACCCCCCATATTAGGGACAGTCCAACGGCGGCTATCCCGTAAACAGTCCCCATCAATAAACCGTTGACTAATGTTTGAAAAAATATTTGTGGGTTTAACATTTACCAGGCTGGTTTGGGGTAGATGAGCGTAGCCGTCGCAACTTCCTTAGGCCAGACGACCTGTTTCACGCCTTTCTGCCACTGCAGGAGAACGAGCTCATGGCCGACTTGGTTGCCGGTCACCGGGTCTATTTTCAGCCTTCCGTAGAACGTCACGATGTCTATGTCGTTAAATGCTTGACGGAGTTTTTCATTGTTTATCGTCCCAGCTTTTTCAATGGCTACGGTGATGTACAGGCCGGCGGCGAACGCTGCCGCGGAGTGATATGATGGTTCACTGTTCCATTTTTGACGGAACTTGGTCATGAATTCGTCGATGGATGGACCGTAGTTTATGGCTGGTTTCGTTTGAGGCTCCCAGTGAGAGGGTGCAAGAATTCCTTCCGAGGTTTCTTTGAGTGCGTCGTAGAATGCTGGCAGCGATGGGCTGACGAGCAAACTCATCAGCTTCACGTTTATGCCCAGCTCCTTCGCCTGCCTAACGAGCAAGACCTCATCTTCATAATGTCCACCGCCAAGTATTGCGTCAACGTTCAAACCCTTGACCTTGGTCAGAATAGGTGAAAGGTCTTTCGCATCACGCGGATACATTTCGAACGCTAAAACCTTCACGCCCTTTTGCTCGGCGTACGCTTTAGCCCCTTCAGCAACAGATTTCGCGAAAGCATCGTCTTTGTAGATAACGGCTATAGAGGGGCTCTGAATATGCTGCAACAATACGTCAATAGCCTGTGTCAGCATCTTACTTGCAGGCGTGTATGTGCCGACGATGTATCTATAGCCCTGTTTGAAAATCGTGTCCGAGTTGGCTCCTACAACAACCATTAACCTGCTGTATTTCTCGCTGATTCCAGCCGCCGTCAAAGCAAGGGTGCTCGAATATGGTGAAAGCAGTATGTCGACTTTGTCTTCGTTGATGAGTTTTTCATAAAGCCTGATGACCTCATCTTTACTGGATTTGTCGTCATAATATTTCAACTCGACCTTGTAGTATTTGTTCTGGTCTTTGACATATATTCCGCCTTTAGCGTTTATCCAGTCTTTCCAGAGTTCGATGCCTTCAAGCTGTTTACGTCCTGGAACAGCGAAGTCTCCGGAGATAGATATTGAGAAACCTATCGTCAACGGTTTCTCCGACACAGTGGGTGCCGAAAGCTGTTGGACGATAAAATAGACAGCGACGCCCGCGACTACAACGATTATCAACAATGCGGCTAAAACCGTTGCAGAAACAGCGCAACTATTCACAAACTGACGTTCGGTGTTTGCTGTTAATAAACTTTAAACAACGGCGTCTATCACTTCGTTGATTATTTCACGCGCAGCAGGTCTGACGATGGGCAGCTCTACGCCTGCTCTTCTATACTGTTCTAGCTTATTTCTCACATCTGTTGCCGAACCTATTGCAGTCAATTCTTTTAACACATCCTCCGGGATGTCGTTCATCAGTTTTTCAAAGCCGCCGGCCTTGTATGATTGAAGCAAATGTTCTATAAGCCGTTGGTCAACGAACGGCTCACCAACTTTGAGCCTCGGCTTCATCGCGAAATCAACCATCAAGGGGCTGAATTTACTCGCCACCTCTCTTCTTACGTAGTCCACAGCTTTTTTCGAGCCGTCGACTGCCGCCACAATCAAACCAGCCACAGTTATTTCGTCAGGGTTTCGTCCCACCTCTGCAGCCGACTTCCGAACTATTTGCACAGCATTTCTACAATATTCTACGGAGGTTGTAGCATTAAGTAGAACGCCATCGCCGTACCTGCCAGCTATCTGCAGCCCTGTACGGCTCGTAGCCGCCACCCAAATAGGGATGTTTTTGCGGACTGGTTTAAAGCCGAGGCTTGTGTCCTCCAACTTGATGTGACGGCCTTGATGCGAAAACTTTTCACCGGTCAGCAGTTTTTTGACGACCAAGATATATTCTACCAGAGTTTCAGCGGGGTCTGCATATTCCAGACCATGTTTCTGCATATGTTGTTTTGTGCACGCCCCAAGAGTTAGAACCATTCTCCCATGCGAAAGCTCGTCGAGAGTTGCTAACGTTTGGGCCAAAACCAGCGGGGAACGGAGGCGAACTATTTGCGTGTAACCCAGCAACGGCTTTTCAACTGCGAGCGCAAAGCAAGCCATGGTTGAAACAGCGTCGCGAAAAGTTTGCAAAGTCTCCGAGAAGAAAATAATGTCAAACCCTTTATCCTCAGCACGTTTTGCAACCTCACTCATCTCCCGAACAGTCATAGAAGGGTCGTAGCCGAGGCCAAGGCCTATTTTTCGCTCCATACACAGCCCATGAATTCTGCTGATTTTATGGTTAACCCATAATGTGTAGGCATGAAAGTATGAAAATATATATTAGGAAAAAAGAGGAATCATTGTCCCGGCGGGCCGGTAGTTCAGCGTGGAAGAACGACCGCTTAGTATATTAGACTCTTTGATGTGATGTTGTTTTTCTTTTTTCTCGGCTTCTTTCTCAACACTCTGTTGCAGTAGGGACATCTATCTCTGTTCCCGAATGTTTCACGGCATACGCTACATAATCATTCTCCCCTAACGTATTGTGGCTGAAGGCATAGTCAGTGCACTCCGCCCACCTCTAGTAGTCCATCCATACCATCCAGCCCTATCTGTGTAGGGTGTTGGTTTGTTTATGCATACATCACTTACAGCCGCCATAAACCTCATATACTCTTGTATAGTTGATAGTATTCCTCAGCCCTGTGGAACGACAGTCTAACAGACCTGTGGCTTACACAGAAACCAAGCTCGGAGAGAACCTCAAAACCCTCAGAATCGAGCCTACCAGCCCAAAGCCTTAACCCAAGAAGTACATTCCTGTCACCGAGTATCTCCCCAATCAAACAGCCTAGGCCAACTTCCACACGAGCTCATACACGAGGCTTAACCTTGACATTATCGAGAGTAGCATTCTAAGCAACTTTTGGGCGGTTGATTTATCCCCTGCACATTCGAGAAGGAATTACCGTATCTTTTGATCGGTGGGCCTGTATCCGTTTAGTGATGAAGTGTATTTAGAACTCTGAAGCCATCATTTAGATTGTCTAAGCAAAGATTCTGACAAGACCATATCCTTACACATCATGTAATGTTAATAGCTTGCGTGAATTCTAGCCCACTGCTCATGCTTTAAGATTGTCTCTGTAGCGATATCGGGAGGTACCTTCAGCAAAGCCTGTTGGATGTGCAGCATTGATATCTTCTCCCGGTTACCTGACGATAGAGCGGACTTTAACGCTTCCTCCTTAGCAGTTCGGCAAATCTCTTTGATGGCGGCGGAAGAGTAATATCCTCTCTGAGAGGGTTCTGTAAGTTTAGCCAGTTCCTCAAAGCTTCCAGATTCTTTTACATGAGTATCGTTCTTCCTAGCTTGGTGGGCTTCAGCCTTCCCTGTGGTGATGGTGCTAGAAGCTTGTGTGCGACGAACAGCTCATCGCTGCAACGGTCTGACACACCTGTGGAGGAGCCTTTTCAGACAAGATGACAAGCGGGCTGTATTGGCTGCTGCCGAGAACACCTTTGTCGGTGTTTTTGACCTGTTTGTCATGTCCTCGCTTCTGTCTCATGAGGAAAGACTCCGCATGCTTGAGAAGATGCTTAATGTAAGAATGAGGGTTGATGGAAGGCTTCTGTAGCTAATGTTTGACGTCTTTGGTTTGTCTCTATGTCTTCTTCCAGCGCGGGTTTACCTCCTCCAAGTTCATGACAAACGTGTCAAGACCCGGATGTGTGAGGATTTTGAGACATTCGTTGACTTCTTCAAGCTCTTCGGTGAGAGGCCTTCTGTAATCCTGTATAGAGTTTCTCGAGCTTATCAGACATCCCATGCGGTATCCCAGCGTCCTATACTCCTTCAGAGCTGTCAGCTCCACGGCGAGGTGTTCAGGATGCTTCGGGCTTCACGCTCACGGTGGTTGACGTGAACGGCTTAACCAACAGGTCTTTCAAGCCTGATGGGCAGGCCTGTTGATAGATTGGTGCACGCACTGCAGCAACATAGATGGGAGGCTGTACTAAACTTATGGTGAACAGGGTTGTATTCATTAGTGGCCCGGGGGTATCAGGTGTTGTGGAGGCTAGTTAAAGCGGCCCTGAAATGCTGACAAACATGATGGTGTCAATCATTTGACATTTATATAATTTTAGACAACTGTTGTAATAGTGCTCCATATTTTTAGATAACTGTCGAGGCAAAAAATCGTCATCAACACCAAAACAACCTACGGTGTTTCCTACGTGTTTTAACAGCCTAGTGTGTTATTATGGGTTCTGCTGCTTTGGGCAAATTGGTGTTCGACGTCTGTCGTTGGTCTGAAACAGCGCCTGATTCACGTAAGCTTCGGCTTTCTACACAGGGTTTTCTCCATGCGTTACGGTAGTACGTTTTGGAGAATTTTTGACACCTTGAAAGTGGGCCTAAATCCTTGAAGTTTCGCCTTTCCACGGAGGTGGGGTGTAAAAATAATGACGCTTTACGTCAAACGTCTAAGCATCGGCCAGCGGCAGCAACGTTAGAAGCCTCAGCAAAACCCAGAAGCCGTGACAGGTTATGCTGCCACTAGATTCAATCCCCCATAATGCCCGGAACCAAGATGTTTAAAGCGTTGCCGGGACAGTACAGGCAACACCACCTATCCGCTTAAATCCATGTTTGTAGCATGTTGCTATGATGAACGGGACGATCATCCCGTGAGGGGTTAAAAGCCCTGAGGCCATCCCCTCCAGGCGGGGAGGGGATGTGAAAGCATAGGGTCGTCCCGCGAAACGCGTAGGAAAACCGCCGCCAAACACAGCCACAAACCCTCACCCACACCCGCCGTAAAAGGCGGCCACCCCATTCAGAGATATCGTGGGGTGGCGGGGGAGGGTTTGGCTGGAGTCGGGCCTTGGGACGGTTCGCTCGGACTGACCGCCTGCACGCATAGGACGGTTCGCTCGGACCGACTATGCGTT
>JAWBRA010000034.1:0-14962 GCA_038844785.1 Candidatus Caldarchaeum sp. | reverse complement strand
AAAGGAGCTTGTAACAATACTTTATCCGCGAAATGTAACAACAGTGGAAATTATGTTCACAGAGAGGGGGGTTTACAATATCCTATGCACTATAGCTTACCCAGCTCCGATAAGCCATTATGAGCTGGGTATGCAAGCCAAGCTGGTTGTCAAGTAAAATGTCACCATATCTATGGTGGTCTTTATACACGTCGGCTATTTTTATGCTTTAAAATTTTGTGCGTTATCATTGGGGTCAGCAGGTAGGCTGATGCAGCCGCAACGTTAGCTGGCTTAAAGATGATGTAGGGCATCGCCTCGTATATCTGGTTTATAACAACCCCCATCTTTCCCCTTAAATCGTTTAAAGTTTGGGCGTAAGCCCCGCTTTCCCGTGGAGTTGCTGCGACGGCTTCAAGCCTAGCTATCATCGAGGTCATGTCGTTTCTAATCAATTGGAAGTCGGTTCGTTTTGTTGGGAATATCCAGACAGGGTTCCCCTCTTTTGGCAGCAGTCGCAGAGCTTGAGCGGCGTAGGCGGCCATGTCTTCAGCGTATGCAGCGGACTGAGCTCTGCTGAGATATCCGACAGCCTGCTCCAGCGGATATATGTCTTGAACATATGCGGCAACGGCTATCGCAAGACCTGCAAAGAGATAAAGTGTTAACGCAAAAGTTTTCCTACCCATGGCTTTCCCTCACCAATCTGTAGAGAAAAGATAATGCGATGATGAGGGATGCTGAAAGGTTGGAGACGCTGAGCCATGCGTAGGGCTGGATGCGGCGAAGCTGTTCAACCACCTCGTTTAAAGCGTATCGCGCATCCTCTGCAGCCGCATGATATGATTCGATGTCGTTTCTGTTTATGTTCTCCATCCTTTCCTTGATGGACTGTAGGTCGTGTCTTATCAGTCTGTAGTCTGTTCTTGCTGTCGGCAGTATCCAGACCGGATTGCCCTGAGCGGGCAGCAGTTCAACCGCTTCATCCAAAAGTGCAACGACCTCTGTATAGTCAGCTGAGGAAACAGCTCTCTCAATGGATGAGATTGATGTTTCTAGGGGGTGGACTATGGATGCGAAAGACTGTACTGCAGCCACCGTGAACACGATGGCTGACGCTAGGGTTACAGCATAGGCTTGGGTATTGCTGCGTGTTGGTTTGTTTTGACGCGGCCTTTGTGCAATCGACGTGAACGCTGTGTAGAGGAGGGAGAGAGTGTACAGAGTTGTCAGGGGAAGGAATGAGTAGGCACGTGTGTAGAAACAATACAATGAAGCGTAAAGGCTGTATGCGCCGATTACAAAGTCAAATACCACATATGGTTCATGCAGTATAGAGTAACTGCTTTTCCTCCAGCTGCCTCTTCTACCCACTATTCCGAACTTCGGCGTTCTCTCAAACACTAAATCCCGCTTTAGAAAAGCATGGATGACAGCCATGGAGTTGTTGACGGACATGCCCAAACCCCAGAGAAACATCATCAACACATCCTTGACAAACCTTGGCAGGCTGTTGTACTGCTGTTTGAGAAAAGTTTTCGCGGTCAGAAGCAGCGATAATGTCACAAGCAACGGATAAAGAGCCATCCATCCAGCCATAAAGTCAAAACGCGTCTTTATGCTGGATGCAACAAAGGGAACCATCAAAACCTGTGCTGTGAGGAGAAGCTGGGGAACATGTCTCGTTAAATGGATGATGGCTTGTATCTTCACGGCTGCCGACAGCTTTGAAGCAATTATTTGAAACAGGTATCTGAGAGTTGTTTGCACGGCTCCGTAGGCCCATCTATACTGTTGTCTTCGAACAGCCTTCATCTGCACCGGTATCTCAGCTGGGACGACGACATCATCCACGTAAACAACCCGCCAGCCTTTCAGCTGAGCTCTATAGCTTAGGTCTAGGTCTTCTGCGAGAGAGTCTCTCCAGCCTCCAGCATCTTCTATGCATTTTCTTCTCCAAACACCGGCTGTGCCGTTGAAGTTTAGAAAGTATCCGCCAGCGAAGCGTCCTTTCTGCTCCACTATGAAATGGAGGTCTAGGCTGAGGGCTTGTGCCGACGTCAACGTAGAATAATCTCGGTTGAGATGACCCCATCTTGCCTGTACAACTCCGACTTTCTCGTCTGAGAAGTAGGTGAGAATTTTCTTGAGGAAGTCTGGTTGAGGGATGAAGTCTGCGTCAAAAACCGCTATGAATTCTCCTCTAGAGTTTTGGAGCGCGTGTTGTAGTGCTCCAGCTTTGAACCCCGTCCTGTTATCACGTTTGATGTAGGTTATGTTAACGCCTTGAGACCTATGTCTCCGCACCAGCTCTTCACAGATTCTCGATGTTTCGTCCATGGAGTCGTCGACCACCACTATCTCAAGCTTGTCGAACGGATAGTCAAGCCTGCAGACGGCGTTCACCAACCTCGCTACAACATGTTTTTCGTTGAAGATCGGTAGGTGGATGGAAACGGTCGGGTACTGTTTCAGCGCCGTCGGCAGGGGATGTGTGTAGCGTCGTGATGCGATAAGAAGCTGAACGTATGCGGCGAGGTAGAGGGGGAGGACAGCTGATATTGTCAGGAAGACAACGGTGATTACCGACTGCAGGAACGTCATAGCTGTTTTTCGGGCTGACGGGAAAAGAGAAAAGAGTTTCCCCAAATCTTGCGGTTTTTAACCCCGTGATGTAACAACGATTCAATTAATATTAACCGCTGTGAAACCTTTCTACAACTCCGCCCAAATTTCGGCAAAACATTATCTGCCAACACAAAACGCTGCGGCTGATGAATAGACCGTTTGAAGGACTTTCCTTCACGTTTAACATCCCCTCAGACCCTTTCCACGAGATTGACGGGGTTGTACGCGGTCTCGGCCCTGTTTTAGACGGCGTATTTTTAGTTGGTGAGGGGATGGGTTTGGGAGGGGTTGTAGGAATTTTAGGCAAACGGGCCATCTTCCCTCTCCACGCGGAAACAAAGCAGGTGGACGGCAGTAGAGCCTCTAGGAAAGTACTGCTCAACGGCGTGTCCGTGAAATATTTTTCAGCAGCGTGCGTTGACCCTCTCTATAAAAAGCTGCGGACGGTTCTAGCTCCTCTCTACCTAGAAAGCAGGCCGCTGAGGCCTTTCTACTTCATGCTGATGGCTGGAAGGACGCTGGCGGGTGTGAAAAGCCGTTACCTGCGTCTCAAAACATACGGCCATGTGGACGTAGAATATCTGATAAACGGTTGTAGAGTGGAAATAGCTGTACGTCGTAACACGCCTAGAAAAATGCGTGTGCTGGTGGCCAACGAGCTTTCGGGACGGCTTTTCACCCACATGAGGGTTGACGGCGTGAGAAAACCCATACCTCCTTGGATGAAGTTACGGGAGGGCGTCGTGGAGCTTGTGTCGCCTTCCCTAAAGCTTGTGATGTCCGTCCACAGAGGAAGCGATGTCACTGCTTACGTGGGTAGGGAGGTTTTGGGCAGAAGGCTTGACTGGGCCGGCGTCAGCCTCGAGGTTCCAGCTGGAGAAAACAAGCTCAGCTACAGCGTGGTGTTCAAGAAGCTTGAATGATTTAACCCTCATCTTTCCATATTTTGACGACGGCCGCTCGAAGTCTTTCAAGTTTCCACCGCTCGGAATAGGCTACATCGCAGCATGCCTACGACACCATGGTTACAAAGTCAAGGTTATCGACTGCACTTTCAAGAAGATGGAGGACGTTGTGAGGGATGCCTGCCAGTCGAGGGTTGTCGGAATATACAGCATGCTCTCGATGGTGGGGCCTGCTTTAGAGATAGCTTCTGCGTTGAGGGAAAGGGTTGAGCTTCTTGTCGCAGGAGGGCCTATGCCTTCGGCATACCCCCAGAAGTTCCTCGACGTGTTTGACGTTGTTGTTCAAGGCGAGGGCGAGGAAACCGTGCTGGAGCTGATGAACGAACTGGACAACGGCATGAAGCTTGAGCGGGTAAAGGGTTTACACCTGTCAAAACACATCTTCAAAAAAACTGTTTTAACAATTCAGGTCAACGGAGGCAGCCACATATTCACCGGGCAAAGGCCCCTGATAAAAAACTTAGACAACCTACCTTTCCCAGCCAGAGACCTTTACGACAACGACCTCTACAAGCAATACTATCGAAGAAACTATGGTTACACGATGACTTCGATGATAGCTTCACGTGGCTGTCCTTTCTCATGCAATTTTTGCTGGAGGCCAGACTATGGGCGTTTCTACAGGTTCAGAAGCCCTGAAAACATCGTAGATGAAATGGAGGAAATCAGGTATAGGTTTGGTTATGAGAGAATCTGGTTCGCTGACGAGCTTTTCATCGCCAACAAGAAACATGTCATACGGCTATGCCAGGAAATAACGGAGCGGAGGCTTGACGTTTTATGGGAGTGCCTCGCAAGAGCCGACCTAATGGATGCCGAAGTCGCTAAAGCGATGAAACGCGCTGGATGTCACAAGGTTATTTTCGGCCTCGAGGCAGGCGACGACCGTACTCTCAAGCTTATGAACAAGCAGCTGACGGTTGCACAGTCTAAGAAAGCCGTTTACACAGCTGTCAAGCAGGGGATAAAGGTCGGAGGCTTCTTCATACTAGGATACCCCGGTGAGACGAACGAAACAATGCTTAAAACAATCAAGCTTGCCTCAAGCCTGCCGTTGGACTATTTTTCGATGACCGTTCCATACCCTCTTCCGGGGACGAAGCTTTACGAAATGGTGAAGGATAGGATGCTGGCGGAGGAGTGGGAGAAACCTCTTCACGGCTATGACCACCGCCTCCTCTTCAAACATGATTTCAGCATCGACAAGCTAAAGTACGGTATGTGGAAGGCTGTGACGCAGGCTAGGCTGAGGAAAAAGCTTGGCCCGCTCTACATCTTCCTCAAGCCATGGGAGCTCTACACCGACCACAAATTCAAGAAGATGGCTTGAACTACTGAACAGTTGTAGAATCGCTTTTTCGACGGAACACTTGTCTCCCTAAAGCTATAGCGGATGCGATGAGAATGGGCGGCAGCCCAACGGCAGTAGCCAGCCACATCCCGTTAACCAAGTTTGCGAAAGCCATGTTTAACGCAATCACCACGAAAGCCACAATGGCTGCTGGAGACAAGCTCTTAGGCCGGCCCTCTAAGACATGGTATACCGAGTAAAACAACGCGGATACCGCGAACCAACCCACGAAGTTCAGCAGCGGCACGCCGTAGAATTCGCCGGGCGTCAACCATATCCAAAGCCTACCGTTTAAAACGGGGTCGATCATGACGTCGAGGAAGACAAGAAAAAGGGATGAGAGAGGAATCCACGAGAACGAACATGTAAAAGAACGGCCTAGGTGGAGTGCAAGATAGCCGAGGCTCAGCCAAAGGAGAGGAATGTTAAGGGGCACGGCTCCAAACAACATCGGTGTTGAAGCAGCTCCGATATACTGGTATTTGGCGCCAAAAGGGATGCCGTAATTAACGCCGTACAGCTCTGAAACAAGGCCGGTTGCAAAAGAAGCAGCCGCATACACAACCGCTCTGTTGAGATATGTGAAAACATGCACAAGGCATATGACTATGAAAGAGAAGCCCACCACCATGTGTAGCTGCCCTATGTCAGGCGGCAGAAAAACCGACGTGAAAGCTGTGAGAATAAGAGCGGCGTCGATAAACTGTTTGCGCATCTTACTCTGCAAAGCTGTTTCAGCCCTTAGTAAACGTTACTCTGAGCCTTGAGTAGGCCGCTGAAGCAAGGGCTATGTTCTGCGGCAGCGCAAGCGGGTATCCGGCAACCACAGAGAACACGACAAGTACAGCGACAACCATCATGCAAGTCCAGCGTCTAAACAATCCTGATAAGACGAGAAAGGCGAGAGAAAGCTCGACAGCTGCTAAGCTTAAGACCGCGTGGTCTAAAAGGCCTGCGGGTATGAGGTTGCGTGTTAATGGGTTTATCGAGAGGTATGATTTGAAGTGGAGGGGGTTTCTTAACGCGTCTAAACCCCATTCCACGAACGGATAAGCAAGCCCCAGCCGAATCAAAACATCTTCCACCCCGCTACTCATGTTGCCGTACGGTTTTAACAGCGGACGCGACAGCAAAGCAAGCGTGATGGCCAGTATGCCAACGGTCTGAGGTTCGGCTATCGGCTCCATGGGTTTGACGAAAAACCAGTAGTAGGCGAGGAGTGTTGACCCTGCGACAGCCCCCTCCCTCACATAGCCTACGGCCAGAAGAAGCGAGACAAACATATGGATTAAGGCGAACAAAGACGGAATTACTGGCTTGAACACGTATCTGCCGGGCTCCAGAAAGAGTGATAGCCCCCATAGGAAATGTGTTGCAGCTAAACCTATGACTAAGGCTTTCAAACCCACCATTTCCACAACTTTTTTCTTATCAAAATATTCCAGAGAACGGTTAGCCATGCAATCGACGTGGCGAACTTGAGCCAGTAGCGGGCTGGATGGTTGAGGATGGTAAGCTCCTCGACTATCAAGGGCCTTAGTAGATAGAGCTGCTGGGGTATGGCGAGGTTTACGGCTGCGAAGATGAGGGGAACGACCCAGAGCAGACGGGATGGCAGCCTGCCGCAGACAAGGAGAAAGAGGGAATGGATGATCAGGAGATTCTGCTCTGAAACCCACGGTCGAAGGCTGAGGAAAAGCGAGGCTGAAACAAGCCCTAAACGTAAAACGCCGTCAGCGTCCGCAGGCGGATGTTTAACAGCCAATAACAACACAACAGCCAAGGACGCGGCTGAAAGATATGACAGCGGCTCAAGCCATTGGGGAAGCGTCGAAACACCGTAAACAGCTTCAACAAAGTTAAACACCGATATTCCGCCCGCAGGTTTAAACCAGTTGAAAACTCCGTAAACAACGTTTTCCAAAGGCCATCCAAGCAGGAGGAAAGGAGTGAAAAACATTACAGCTGATGAAGCAAGCCAGTAGAGGATTCTGTCCCCCGACCTCCGCCATAGGGCTATGAAAGAGGGTGCTATGGCTAAAGCCAGAGGCTTGACCATCAACGAAGCAGCCGCTGACAGAGGGCCCCAGCCGCAGCCCACAGCCGTCAACGCCAGTAAAACAGCTATGTTGTCAGGTTTCCCCCAAACAGAGCTCACTAAAAGAAGGTAGGGGTTGTAGAGGAAGAAGAATCGGTCGCCACCTCTTTTCATCATTAGGTAGCTGAGAAAGATGTTAGCCGCTATGATGGGTGTTTTTAACAATGTGTTGAAGAAAAACAGGTTGCCTGAGGACAGGGAGTACGCTAAGCCTGTGTAGAGAGCCCATAAAGGTGTCTCACCCAAGCCCTGAACATGGCTGCCGTATCCTTCTGCAAGCACGCCTTCAACAACCCCTCCCACGTAAGGTGACCTGCCTAACACAACGTTTCTGCCAGCCACATAGTTGACGCGAAAATCATAGCCGTGGGCTAGAAAAACCGCTAGACTGAGCTGAAGCAAGATAGAGCAGAGAACCTCACGGCTTTTCACGTAAGCCAGCATCCCGCCGTAAAACCCTTGGCAATAAGTAAACCTTTTCCCCAAATCGCCGCCGTCAGCCGTAAAACAATTTTAGAAAGTTTTCACACACCGTGCATGGGATGGAGAAGGTTCTAGTCATCCATCATTCGGAGATTGCGTTGAAGAGAAAGAAAAGATCTTTCTTCGAGAAGAAGCTAGCGGACAACATCAGGTATGTGTTGGGCAAGGATTTGAAACTGGTTAGAGATGAAAACCGCTTGGTGATAAACAACCCGCCCGAGCCTTTAGACGATTTGATGAACAGGGCTAGAAAGGTCTTCGGCGTAAGCCATGTTGGAGCCGGCTTCAGATGCGAACCATCGGTAGAGGCGATTAGTGAAACAGTCCTGAAAACCTTAGCCGAATCCAACGCAACAACCATAGCAATAGACGTCAAAAGATCTTACAAACAGCATCCCTTCACATCTCAAGACGTCCGAATACATCTTTCTCAGCTGGTGGAAAAGCAGCTGGGTGTGAAAACGGACAGGAAATCGGAGGCTGAGCTGAACGTTGAGATAACCAGAAACAACGCTTACGTTTACTTAAAAAAGCTGAAAGGCTTCGACGGCCTGCCTGTCGGAACCAGCGGAAAAGTCCTCAGCCTTCTCTCAGGAGGCGTGGATTCAGCCGTAGCATCCATCCTGATGATGAGGAGGGGATGCAGGGTAGACTTCCTCCACTTCCACAGCTACAGGTCTTCTGAAGAAGCTTTAGAGACGAAGATGGCTCAGGTTGTCGAAAAACTAACACAGTATGGTTTGAGAACGAAGCTGTACATGGCAAGCTTCACACCCTTCTACAAAGCTGTTCTCGAAAAGCCAAGCCGTCTAGAGCTTCTCCTTTTCCGAAAATACATGCTGAGAACAGCCGAGCAATTGGCAAAGACAGAAAGATACGATGCGATAGTGTTAGGCGACAGCCTTGCACAAGTAGCTTCACAGACCTTGGCAAACATAGCCGCCGTCAAACCCACAACTGAAATACCTGTGTTTCAACCACTTATAGGCCTAGGGAAAAACGACATAATAGAGCTGGCCAACAAATTCGAAATAAGTGAAGTAGTGCAGAAAAACTACAAAGACTGCTGCTCGATAGTAGCGAGACATGCCGTAACAGCCGCCCGCTTCGACCGTGTGGAAGATGAGTGGTCGAGGCTTGGGCTTGATAACGTTGTTGACCAAACTCTCAAAAACCTTGAAACATATACTTACAGACTTGAAGCGGGGAGGGCTATTCTGTCGGATGCGGTGAGAGTGTTCTCCAACCAGCTCTAAACCGTCAAACATATAGAAACTGCTTATTACCTGCGTTTATGCTGTGTGTGGTGTATGGGTTCAAGCGTTAAAGATTATCGGGAGGCGTTGAAATTTCACGAAAACACGAAACACAGCTACGTAAGCGTGCGGACGGTTTTCCACAGGCTGGATTGGGGGAACAGGCCGTATCCTTTTAAGATATATGAAGGGCTTCCAACAATAGCTCTTCCACGAACAATCCCAAAACCCGGGCTACACTCTATAACGTGTTTGAACGAGCTGGACCGGGCCCGTGATGGAAGTTTGGACATCGGCATACTTTCATCTCTGCTTTTTTTCACTGCAGGGATAACTCGAGCCGTCAGATACGTCGACGGTGTTCACTATTTTAGAGCAGCCCCAGCTACTGGGGCTCTCTACCCTACCGAGGTCTACGTTGTCGCAGGCGATGTTGGAGGTCTTGCAGAAGGGGTTTACCACTTCAGCCCATACGGCTTCAATCTGACTATTTTGAGAAGCGGCGACTTCAGAAGTTTTCTGGCCAAGTATTCGCATGAGGATGTAGGCATGTGCCAAGCCTCGCTGGTCTTCACCTCTATCGGATGGCGGAATGCTTGGAAATATCGTGAGAGGTCTTACAGACACTGGTTCTGGGACTCGGGGACCATGGTTGCAAACCTGCTGGCTGTTTGCAGGGCTTTCGGTCTGCAGGCACGTGTTGTGACAGGGTTTGTTGACGAAAAGGTCAACAGCCTCGTGGCTGTTGACGGGGTTAAGGAGGCTGCGATAATAATAGTTCCGCTGGGTCTATCCCAGAAAAAACCGCCTGAGACGGATGAGGTTGCTGTTTTAACCCCCCGTGTAAAGCCTTTGTCAAAAAGAGAGACTGTCTATAAGCTTGTTGAAGAGATCCATAAAGCCTCATCCATAACTACTGTTGAGGAGCTGCAGGGCTGGAGGGAAAAGGCTGTCTCAGCCCCACCGTCTGCCGAACCAGCTGAAGATAGCCTGTCCATCAACCCTGTCGAAGATGTTGGGCCGCCGCTTTGGGAGGTGATACTACGACGCGGCTCGACAAGACGTTTCAGCAGACAGCCCATAAGCTTTCCACAGCTCTCCACAATCCTCAAAGCATCCTCAGCAAGGTTTGTCGCCGATTTTAACAATCCATTGACAAACATTTACCTCATAGTCAACGCCGTCAACGGGATGAAGCCTGGCGCCTACTTCTTCGACGGCGAGAGACTGAAGCTGTTGAAGGCTGGCGAGTTTAGGAGGGTCAGCGGCTATCTATGTCTTGAGCAGGAGCTGGGAAGCGACGCAGCGGCCGTGCTTTTCATAACGACACCTCTGGAGAACGTTCTCCAACACTTGGGCAACCGTGGATACAGGGTTGTCCAGCTCGAAGGCGGGATCAGAGCAGGCCTAGCCTACCTAGCAGCCTACGCAGTAGGAGTCGGTGCAACAGGGTTGACGTTCTACGACGATGACGTGAAAGAGTTTTTCTCACCTCACGCAAGCGGTAAAGAGAACGTTATAGTGGTGGCTGTTGGAGTGCCTGCATACAAAGCGAAGCCGGGGAAGATTATTCTCGGCGTTGAATCAGAGGGCGATGCTTAAAATAATCGTAGAACGGTATCGGCAGGGGATGCTGACGACCCTCCAGCAATCAGCTGAGTGCAACGTTTGCGGCGAAGGCAGGGTAGTCTATCACAGGGTTTACTCTGGAGAGAGGCTTTGTAGAAAATGTTTTGTCAAAACTTTTGAGAAACGAGTCGCACGGACGATTGCCCGCTACAGGCTTTTGAGGAAAGACGACCGGATAGCCGTCGCTGTTTCAGGCGGTAAGGACAGCCTCTCCCTCCTCCGTGTTTTGAAGAGGATAGAGTCCAACTTTCCGAAGGCCGAGCTTTTTGCCGTAACGGTCGATGAAGGGATTGAAGGCTACAGAGATGAAGCGTTGGAGCTTGTCAGCCAGACAGCTGCCAAGCTTGGGGTGCCGCTGGTCAAAACGTCGTTTGAAGAAGTGTACGGTGTAACGCTGTCCAAGATTGTTGCAAGCCCTTTGTTTAAGCAGAGCGGTCTAGCCGCCTGCAGCGTGTGCGGCCCTCTTAGACGCAAAGCGATAAACATTGCTGCCAAGCGTTTCGGCGCCACGGTCGTTGCAACGGCACACACCTTGGACGACATAGTTCAGACATACTTGCTGAAAGCTTTGAGAGGCGAGCTGGGAAACTCTGAGGTTGGGCTAAGGTCTGAAGGGCCTGCGATACCGCGTGTAGCACCTTTCCGCCTCACTCCTGAAAGAGAGGTTGTCTTCTACGCGTATACAACAGGCATTCCCTTCCAAACCCATGTCTGTCCAAATGCTTCAAACACTATGCGCAGCCCGATTAGAAGATTCTTGGCGGAGTTCGAGGAGAAGCATCCAGGCTCGCTGTTCGCAGCGCTAAAAAGCTTCGAAAGAGTATCCAGCCAAAACGTGAAAAGCCTTCGTTTCTGCAAACACTGTGGAGAGCCTACAAGCCGTGAAACCTGCAGGGTCTGCGAGCTGATTCAAACCCTAACAACAGCTTAAGAGCAGCCTTGCCTAAAGATGTTATGGCAAGGTTGGGTGAGGTAGAGTTTCTTAAGAGAAGGGCTTTGGCCTTCTTGGCCGACGCGCAAACTGACTTTGAGAGAGGGGAGTATGACCTCGTGCTATTTCATGTGGAGCAGTTTATGCAGCTCTATCTCAAGCATTTGCTTTACAGAAGGTTAGGCGATTTCCCTAGAACTCATTCGCCGCTGGAGCTGTTTAAACAGCTGTCCAAAGCATATGACTCGACAGCTGTAGCCGAGTTCTACCGAAGTAACATGGAGATGCTTGTCCTGCTTGAGGAATCATACATATCATCCAGGTACTTGCCTAGAAGCTATGGGAGGGATATAGCTGAGAGAGTGCTTGGTTTTTCCACACGGCTCAAGGAGATGTTTGAATGGCTGGAAAAGACCTGATTGATGTTTTGCTGGAGATTAGGGCTGAGAAGCGGCGTTGCTATGAAGAGGTGTGGGAGTATGCTAGGTTGATAAGAGAGGTGGTGAGACGCCATGACCCCTCAGCCAGAGTGCTCCTTTTCGGAAGCTTCGTCAAAGGCTCTATGCGGCCTGACAGCGACATAGACGTTTTGATCATAACCGATGAGGCAGCTCACCTAGATAGGAGACTTGGCCTGAGGGTGGAGATTGTTAGGGAGATAGGGGAGGCGACACCTTTCCAGCTCCATATTGTGACGCCCGCCGAGTATGACGGATGGTATAAACGGTTCGTAGACAGGTGGGTTGAGGTATAACAAGCCTCATAGTTGGAAGA
Source organism: Candidatus Caldarchaeum sp. (assembly GCA_038844785.1). Lineage (GTDB taxonomy): Archaea > Thermoproteota > Nitrososphaeria_A > Caldarchaeales > Caldarchaeaceae > Caldarchaeum. The sequence continues at coordinate 2,868 of JAWBRA010000034.1, read as the reverse complement.
AGCCGAAGAAGCTGTATGTCATGGCTATGTTTGAGACCAGCAGGCCGATGCAGAGCAAGGCCGCTGCGTTGACGAGCCCAGCTATCTTCCGCGGGTTTTTGACATATCTTTCTAAAACAGCTTTGAAGACTATGCTGCCGTCGAGCATGTATATGGGAAGCATGTTAAAGATTGCTACGCCTATTGAGACTAGTTGAAGCCAGTAGAGGGTTTTGTAGAAGGTGTAGGCGGATGAGGGGTTAAGCCCTTCGAGACGTGGTTTAAAAAAAGCATCAACCTGGGACACGCCGAGGCCTCTTATTACGGAGCCTAACGGTATTTCACGGCCTCTTACCTCGGGGTTTGTCTGAAAGACGTATTCTCTTTCGAGCGTCTTGACCTTTAAAACCTCGGATATGGTTAGCGTGAAGGCCCTTACGGTGTAGCTGTTTACGGGGACGTCGTCTACGCTGACTAAAACCTCGTTCACGGCTATTCGCGAGTCTTCGTCAACCTGCAGAGCTATGAGCCCAGCCTCTTGAGGAACAAAGAACATGAAAACCGCAAGCACGGTCAGCAGGCCGACCGCCAAATTTGCGAAAGAGCCCACGGCGGCCACACGCATCCTCACACCCGGCTCAGCGGACTTGAACGCCTGCTCGTCAGGCTCGACGAACCCGCCTGGAACGATGAAGACCAGGAAAATTCCAGCGGATTTGACGGGCAGCCCTTCCCTCCTAGCTATGATGCCGTGAAGGCCTTCATGGGTTATCAAAACTATCGCGAACGCGATGAATAGGTATGGCAGGTTTTCGAGACGTATCGTGACGCCTACGATTAACGGGATTACTATGTTCTGTCCGCCGACCTGCTCGGGCCTGAAGAGGTAGGTGGCGAGGTTTGTGGTAAGTATGTAGACGGCGAAGGCCATCAGCCCAAACCCTGTACCCACAGCGGCCCGGGAGACGGCATCCCAGAAACGCGGTAGCCGTTGCACGATGTTGTCCAGCGGCCGGGCTACGTCCCTGCTTCTCACTATCAGTAGCAGGGGGTAGAGGCTGATGGAAAACCTCCTGCCGGGGTGGACGCCTGCCGCTCCAGCCTCGACGGGTTGAGAGGTCTTTCGACAGATAAACCTGTCGACTAGAAACGCGACAACCCAAGCCACGGCCACGGCGGCTAAGACGAGCTCGACAGCCACCATTAACCAAAGTCGTTTACACCCATATAAGTAGATTGTCGGAACGTCGTGAAGCCACTCCGGAAGCGTTCCTCAACAAGGTTGATAGAATGACGGTGAGATACCGCTTTCCGCGTGCGAGTACTGTTACATGTCGGTGGGAGTCTGTGGCATCTAGATAGGCTGCGGCAACGTTTTATACATCCCAGCTATAGTTAAGACGACCTAATCGATAACGGGGCTGGAGCTGAAATGGTTCAGGGGGGTTAGGGAGACTTCGGAGACAATACCTCTAAAACGGTTTAACACATACTGATAGGTAGGAACAACTCTGGAAAAACGACGGTGCTGGAGGCTCTGGCCCTACTACCCAGTCCCGATTATCAAACGCCTCTACACTCTGTCCCACGTATACAACTAATTACCATTCAACACCATAGTAGAGGAGACGCGCTAATATACGGATATGCTGGCACAGCGACACTAATCTACCACAGTGACTTGGTAGGCGCAGAATGGACAATAGATACAAAAGGCATTCTGATACGAAACATTTTAATCCCAAAAATACAAACGGATTTTCCACACCTAATTTTTAATTCAAAGCATGTGAGCTACTAATCACCTACTCTTCATAGATATATAGAAGAACAACTGGTTCGTGAGCATGTTTGGAAAACGGTGGAGAAAACCAAAGCCCATAACTACGTTGTCAGAGATGTGGTAAATCCGTCTATTTCGGATAATTTTACAGAGGTTACCCCCCACTATCTCAGAGACCAAAACGTTTGGATTTTGCAGGCGAGGAGAGAGTTTCCAGACGGCACGTCAGCATACATAAGGTTGAGTGAGCTAGGCGACGGTGTGAAAAGAACGATTATTCCTCTTCTATGGTTTGAAGCCGCCAAACCATCTATCGTTCTCTGGGACGACATAGAATCCTCTATGCATCCTTCACTCCTCGAAAATGTTTTGAAATGGCTTTTAAAGAAGGACTGGCAGGTGGCGATCTCCACCCACAGCATAGACGTGCTGTATACATTTGCCGAGGTGGGAATTGAAGATTCACAGGTCATAACTCTGCGAAAAACACCTGACGACATCCTTATGCACCAAACACTAAGCTTCGACGAACTACGAACGTTGTTGGAATCGGGAAACGATCCGCGGAAGCTTGCATATCTTTTAGAACTCAGATAAATGACATGAAGTTAGTCAATGACCCGAGCCAGATACAGAATGGTGAAGCCGTCATACTAATAACGGGCGATGGACAAACAGAACACAGGTTAACTAAGGCCTTATGCAGAAAAATTGATGGAGAACAAGGGAGAAAATATCTCTTTTGGCCGAGGGGGCCTCTCCCATCTAAAACTACAGGTCTGCGTTCTTTAGAACAGGTGAAGATGCTAATGCAAAAATATCCCATTAATTGTTTTCTATGGATATGCGACAGAGAACACTTCCGAGACAGAGACAAGTGGTCAGAGGGGTACTGTCAACCAAGTAATACGCCTCCTTCTGTCTTGGTTTTTATGAGTGTGTTGTGTGTTAGGGCTATTGCTGCTGCTATCTCCTCTATACTCTTTACTGTCTTTGAGTTTATGTTGTTGTAGAATCTCTTGGTCCTATCCTTAAGCTTCCTAAACCACCTCTCAACCCTATTCCTATCTCCAAACGTCTCATGGATGTATTCTATTCCGAGCCTC
>JAWBRA010000033.1:0-15238 GCA_038844785.1 Candidatus Caldarchaeum sp. | reverse complement strand
TGGAATAACGGGAGAAAACCATCTAATTGCAAAAGAGGCCTTAGCAGAGATAATACCATACGTTGAAAGAACCAAGTCTTTCAAACGTCTCAAAAAGTTCTTCGGCCTCTACGAAGGCAAGAAGGGAACGGTCAAAAACTACAGCAAACCGGCGAGACACGCGCTTTCAAGGCTGACAACAACGGTTCTGAAAAACACACACCACAAAGCAAGGGACGAAGAACAACTGCTAAAGAGAATCTGGAAGACTGTTAAGGAGACCCGGGAAAGGCTGGAGGCACCGGCCTGAACAGCAGGGAAAAACCCTCTGGAAAGGCCGGCCTATTTAGATTTCCGTGTCCTATAGGATACGGCAGAGATATGTTACCGGCCTTTCCCGGGGGTGTTCTTAGGTGTTGTTCTGCTGGCGGCCTCCAGCCAACTCTCCCCTCCATTTTTTCCTTTTTGTATGTCTTGCTTATGTATTGTTTTGCTGTTTTTTCTTTGTTTATGGGGGCGGTGTGTTAGATGGGTTTCAGAACCCGTATGTATAAAAACCGTATCAAAATCTACACGGTTGACAGCCCCGTCGTCTAGGTGGTTAAGGATGCAGGGCTCTGGACCCTGAGACACCGGTTCAAATCCGGCCAGGGCTAGTATCCGTCCGAACTAGGACTTGATGAGGCTTGACGGGGTTTGATGGTGGCTGGAAACCTTCTCTTGGCTGTTACCAGCCTGCCTGCTTTGCTGCGGCAGTTTGGCAGGTTATCCACTTCATTTTACTTGTGGTGTTCCAGACATGTCCGCATTTTGTGCATTTTGCTAGCGGTAGGCTGGTGTCGTACATGTTGCCGCAACACTTACACCGTGATGATATCCCGCCCACCACGTATCTCCTTTAAATGCCAGCCCATACACTGAATCGTTGGCGAGATGTCGCAGGCTTATGTGTTGATGACTGCTGTCGGGCTGGCGGCGTTCGACGAAAATGGTGGTTTGATAAGCTTCAAGCCTTTCGCCGCCGCACCAGCCGAGATAGCCAGCGTTCTGACGCGGATGAAGGGCGGGGAGATGCCTACACAGTACGTCGAAGATTTCCTCAACAACCTCCGTGGAAAAGGAGTCGAGACCCTGTTCTTCTGGGATGAAAACGTGGGAAAGCTTCTCCAGAAACATGCTGAGAGGATGGGGGCGAGGCTGGAGCTTGTCGAAGCACGGCCGCTGGACATAGAGACAGCTCTGTCAGACGCTGAGCTTGAAAACTATAGAAAACTTGTGAGGGATGTGGCGGCTGAGCTGGCCAGGCAGCGTATTCTCGCCGAGGCTGGGAGAAGAGACCTTCACATCGTCCACGCGGTAAGAGCTTTCGACGACTTGGAGAGGATGAAGAACCAGGTGTTTGCAAGGGTTAGGGAGTGGTATGAAGTCCATTTTCCAGAGCTGGCGAGCATAGTTGAAGACCCAGACACATATCTTAAGCTTGTGTCCACACCGCTCGTGAGAGATAAAATTGATGTGGAAAAGGTTTCGAAGGTTTTGGATGCGAATGTCCTGAAACGTGTCTCCGAAGCCGCTGAAAAATCTGTCGGAGGCGGCGTTGGCGACAGAGACATGGCTAGGATAGCGTCGCTGGCCTCGCTGGGGCTTGAGATAAGCCGTCTGGCTGAGAAAATAGGCGAATACATTAAAGAGCTGATGGCTGTTGAGGCTCCCAACCTCTCTGCGGTTGCAGGGCCTGTTTTAGGCAGCAGGCTGATATCTTTGGCGGGCGGTCTTGAGAAGCTCGCCCGTCTGCCTGCTAGCACTATACAGGTGTTGGGGGCTGAGAAAGCGTTGTTTAGGTTTTTCAAGACAGGCCGTGGCGCACCCAAGCATGGCGTTATTTTCCAGCATCCGTTCGTCCACAGCGCTCCACGCTGGCAGAGGGGTAAGATAGCGAGGGTTTTGGCGGCGAAAATCAGCATCGCGGCGAGAATAGACTACTTTAGCAAAGAGGATAGGAGCGGTCAGCTTAGAAGCCTGCTGGAGCAGAGGGTTGAGGAGATAAAAAAGAAGTATGCTACGCCTCCGAAAAAAGAGGTTGAAAAGCCAGGCCGCAGGAGAAGGGTTAGGCGATGAAGCTGTCGGTCGTTAAGCATCAGAGTTTTGAGGGGGTTTACTGGGTTGAGGACGTTGAAGGCATGAGGCTTGCAACACGTAATCTTGCGGAAGGCTTTTCCGTCTACGGCGAGCAGCTCGTCAGGTTTGAAAACGTCGAGTACAGGGTTTGGAACCCTTACAGAAGCAAGCTGGCTGCAGCCATCACAAAAGAAATCCGAGAGATATTCATCAGGCCTGGCAGCCGCGTCCTCTACCTCGGCTCCGCCACGGGCACCACGGCATCCCACGTATCCGACATAGTGGGAGAGAAAGGCAGGGTCTACGCAGTAGACTTCTCGCCAAAGGTCATGCAGCAGTTCTTAAGGAACGTGGCTGAGAGGAGGAGGAACGTCGTCCCTATTCTCGACGACGCAACAAGGCCTGAGAACTATTCTTTTATAGTAGGGGTTGTCGACGTGGTTTACGCCGACGTGGCTCAGCCATCTCAAGCACATATCGTAGCAGCTAACTCGAGGTTGATGTTGAAGAAAGGAGGTGGGGTTTTGCTTGCCGTGAAGGCGAGGAGCATAGACAGCGTTGAAGAGCCTGAAGTGATTGTGAAGCGGGAGGTTAAAACCCTTGCCGAGAAAGGGTTTGAAGTTGTTGACAGAGTTGAGCTGGAGCCCTATGAAAAAGACCATGTAATGGTTGCGGCGGTCTACCATGGCTGAGATAAAGCTGTGCGGCGTGGACGAGGCTGGCAGAGGCTCCGTCCTAGGCCCTTTGGTTATCTCAGCCGTGTTGGCCTCCCCGCCTCAAGCTAGAAGCTTGAGAAGCCTTGGTGTCGCCGACTCGAAGACTCTGACCCCGCTCAGAAGGTTTGAGCTTTATCAGAAGCTGTCGGAAATGCTGGTTTTTAAGACGGTGGTTTTGGAGCCTTGGTCTGTTGACTCAAGCCTTAGGGTAAACGGCGGTGAGGGGCTTAACACTTTGGAATACATGTGGATTGCACGGCTAGTCGACGCTCTCAAGCCCGACAGAGTCTTCGTAGACTCGCCTGACAGAAACGTCGCCAAAGCACGGAGGAAAATACTCAGCTACGTCAAACACCGTGCGGAAATACGCTGTATGGTGAAGGGTGATAGGAGAAACGTCTTGGTTGCGGCGGCATCAATAATAGCTAAGGTGGAGAGGGACAGGCATGTCAAAAGGCTGAGGGAGCTTTACGGAGACTTCGGCTCCGGCTATCCATCCGACCCGAGGACACGTAGATGGCTTGCGGACAAGCTCTCCGAAAACAACCTGCCGGCAGAAGTCAGGAAAGGCTGGAAGACTTTGGAGAGGCTGAAGCAGAGCAGGCTTGACGACTTCTAGGACAGCGGCCCTAACAGGAAGGCCGGGCGTGGGCAAAACAACCGCCTTGGTAAAAGTAGTCGAAATGCTGAGGAAAGACAGCTTCGCCGTCGGAGGGTTTTACACACGGGAGATTCGGAGGTCTGGCGTGAGGTATGGTTTCGAGATATGCGACATCGGCTCCGGCGAAACAGCTGTTCTCGCCAGCGTCGAAATAGCGTCGGGGCCCAAGGTTGGAAAATACCGTGTAAGCTTGGAGAACATGTTGGAGGTGGGTGTGGGAAGCTTGAGGGCTGCGTTGGAGAGGTCTGAAGCTGTGTTTGTTGATGAGGTGGGGCCTATGGAGCTGTTCTGCCAGCCATTTGTCGAAGCCGTTAGAGAGCTTCTCAAATCTGGGAAGCCATCGCTGCTAACAATACATTTCTCGGCACGCCATCCCGTCGTCGAAGAGGTCAGGCGGGCCGCCGGCGAACACCTTTACGTTTTGGATTTTGGGAACAGGGACAGGATTCCAGGGCTGGTTTACGGGGTGATGAAAGAATGGCTGAGGAGCTGACGCTTTCAGCCGAGCTTGGGTTTCGGGTGAGATGGTATGTTGAGGGAAGGGCTAGGTTTGTCGCGCCTGTCTTTCCGACGACAGGGCAGGGTGAGCCGACGGCGCCAACCAAGTCGCCTGTCTTCTACAACCCTTTCTCAAGCCTTTCAAGGGATTTGACGGTGTTGCTCGCCAGGGTTTTTGACAGGGAGGCTGTTGTGGCCGAGCCTTTGGCAGGCTCTGGAGTGAGGGCGATCAGGCTTCTTCTCGAGACGTCCAACGTGTCGAAGGCTGTGTTGAACGACATAAACCCGAACGCCGTCAAGGTCATGAAGCTCAACGCAGAGCACAATAACGTTTTAGACAGGGTGGAGGTCCATCAGGGGGATGCGGCCGTCTTTCTCACAGCCCACAGCAACCCGGGGACACGGTTCTACTACGTGGACGTGGACCCTGTGGGCCCGCCTGCAAGGTTTGTGGAAAACAGTCTCAGAGCCTGCGAGACGGGAGGCTACTTGGGTGTTTCGGCGACAGACCTCGCCTCGCTCGTCGGCAACCATCCCAAAACATGCTTGAGAAAATACGGTGTTTTGGCTGGAAAAAGTTTCTTCGCCAAAGAAGCGGCTTTACGTCTTCTCGCATCACACGTCATCCTCCGAGGCTGCTCGCTCAACATAGCCCCCTCTCCCATCCTCTCCGTCTACCACCGCCACTTCGTCAGAGTTTTCTTCAAGGTTTTGCGAGGGCGTTCAAAATGCATCAGCCTGTTGAAGAACGTTGGATGGATACAGGCGTGCAGCAACCTGCACATCAGCCAGCACCCCATAACATCGCCGCCCGGAGCAACGTGTTCCACGTGCGGCGGAAAAGCAAGCGTCATAGGGCCTGCATGGCTCGGACCACTCCACGATACTGCTACAGTTGAGAAAATGGTTGAACAGGCTGGCGAATACCCTGACGCTTTAAAAACTCTCCGTAAAATCGTCGAGGAGGTGGACGTTGTTGGATTCTATCCCGTCGACCAGCTTGCGAGGGTTGCGGGAGGCAAGCCGCCCTCGCCGTTAAACCTAGTTTCAGCTTTGAGAGAATTGGGATACAGCGCTTCGACAACTCATGTTGACCCAACCGCCGTTAAAACAAACGCGCCGCCGAATGAGCTTTTACGGCTTGCAAAATCTTTTGTGGGATAACCATGAAATGCTTGTTGAAACTTTTATGGCGGCGACCCAACCCTCCGAACTGAAGAAGTAATAGAGAAACATTCTGCGGTGATATTTACACCTCTCACTAAAGAAGGGAAGGACATGCCTGAGTTCGATGTTTTAATACATGTGTCAAGCCATTCGGATGAATTCACTAGAAGACAGATTACGGACAGAATTAGATGTGGTAGAAGAATATTATGTTGTACGTAAGGAAACGAATGATCAGTACAGGCTGCTTCGGCAGGAACCGGAACCAGATGGTCCTCTGCAGCCTTTATAATTTTTCAGCAAATTCGCACAATTTTTCGTATAATTTTATGGCAAATTCCCTAACCTCACTAATATTTTTTACAACAATGATGTCTATTCCGTCAGATATTTTATACTGTCCGTATTCGCAGTAAACGTTGAAGCAGAGACCGTCTCTATACCTTCTAAGCTTAGCGGATGGCCTCAGTTGCAGAGCTATGTAGTTCTGATATTTTCTGTCCTCTATTATTACAAGCTTCACACCGTTGAAAGATTCAAAATACCTAAGGGTGGTCGAATTGGGTAAACCTAGCCAGATGTGTGGAACAGATCTTTTTCCGAAAGATGTATAGAGCCCCTTGCTATCTCGACTTCTCCCTTTGAAACGGAAAATAGACAGCCAAAACGGGTTTCTTTAAAAACCTTGAACAAAAACTCTTTCTGTCTTCCAATCTCATCCAAATGTTTTATCAGATTGCCCGTTTCCTTTTGACTAGCTAAAGACCGTTTGATGGCCCACTCAAACCAATCTACATTTTCGTTGTTCAATGTTATTATACCGCTTTTAAAATGCTTTAAGCTTTACTCTCTAAAGGTACTTGCGGTGTTAACTGCTGTAAGCTTTTCTGGACATGTATTCTGTATATTCACCGGCAAACCCTGCTGGACACCGCCCTTATACCCGAGGTATATTAGGAATATTTCAGAGCTGCCTTTCTTCGATGACTTCGGCACGTATCTTTCGAGTTTTCGGAAGCTTGTTGCGGTTTCTCTCTCGAAGGGTCTTAGGGTTGGGTGTTCGAAGGCTTTGAGAACCATGTTGCCGCCGCGTCTCAGAAACCTGTAGGCTAGCTCCCTGCTTCTTGCTAGCAGGTCTGACTGCTGTTGGACCAGCAGGTCGTAGTCTCCTGAGTGACGGGGTGAAAGGTCTGAGATGACTGTGTCGAAAAACCCGCCCTTCAGAACGTTTTCCAGCTCCCGCACCAGCCTGTGCTCGAACACGTCGGCTTTTATGAAAACTATGTTTGGCCTTTCCAGCTTCAAAGGCTCGACGTCAACAGCCACCACAAGCCCTTCTTCTCCAACCGCCTCTGCGGCGACCGCCGTCATGCCCCCTGGAGCTGCGCCGAGGTCTAGAACCCTGCCACCCTTCGGCATCACACGCCACCGTCTCTGTATCTCCTCAAGCTTGAAAGCTGCTCTGGAAGGCAGCCCTCTCTCCTTGGCCATCCGCCAGTACGGGTCTTCGCTGCGGCGTTGAAGCCACTGCTCCTTCGTCACTTGCTTTCACTTTTTGAGTTAAGCCACTCCTCGAGCAGTACGCACTGTTTGTAGTGAGGCTCGCTCCGGGGGCCGCAGACAGGGTCGTAGACGCATGAGGGGCATGGGGTTCCCAGAAGAGGGGAGATGTCCACCTGCTTTATCAACGGGACTAGACGGCGTGTCCAACGGTCGTGCGAGAAGGCTTTAACCCTCTTGATATAGCCCTTCCTCTCCAGCTTAATCCCTATCCTAGAGCCTTCACGGCTGGTAACCCCCAGCTTATGCCACAGCTCCGACTGCAGCATCCCCCCCTCATGCTGCATCAGGAGCATCAGAGCCTTTTCCTCAAGCTTGGAAAGCTTCGCCGGCAAAATGTCCTCGTAACATATTGGTTAGCAGGCATAACTTAAATATGTAACTCCGACGCAGGCCCGTTCGTCAACAGCCCCTGTTAAAGCTTATGCTTTGGATGTGCTGGATTGTTTTCCTGAGCGTTAAAGCGCTGACGCCTGCTGCAGAGGCCAGCCGGGTAAACGGTATTTTTAAGCCGTTGTTTGTGCAGGCTATGTAGAGGGCTGCGGCTGACACGGCTGAGGGTTTCCTGCCCATGAGCAAACGCCCCAAACACAGGTCGTTGCATAGTTTGACGGCTTTCTCAACCGTTGAAGGCTCTAGCCCGAGGTTTTTCCCGATACGTGTTATCAAAGCCTCGTAGTCGGGTGGCTTTACCTTGATGTTTAGGCCGAAAACCATCCTCGAGACCTCGTGGCTGAGCATGTTGACGGGGACGTCGGATGCCAACGCAACTTCCTCCAACGTTTTAGCCAGACCGGAGTGGTTTGAGGCTATGAAAACGGCCGCTGCCGCGGAGGCTCTGCGGGCCCTTTTAAAAACTTTCTGGGCCACGGCCTTCCTGCTCAGCTCCCCCGCCTTCTCAGCCACCAGCTTTGTCAGCGCAAGCTTGTCGGATATCCAGGCGACCTCGCTCAGCAGACGTGTCAAAAGCTTTTCCTCGGAGGGTGAAAGCCTACCTATCTTGATCGTTCCTATTCCACGGTCGTGGAGTAGTTGGGTAAGTCTCGGTCCAACGCCTTCTTTAGCGTCGAAGAGCATCTTCTTGGAGGGGGTTGTTGACGGGGTGCGTTCTTCTATGACTGCGCCGCATGAGGCGCAGACAGTTTCCCCGACTTGGCTGTCGTACCGTATCTCGGTGCTGCCGCATGATGTGCAGGTTTTCAATGTTTTTCCGTGTATAACGGCTCACCCTCTTTTACCGTCTTCTCAGCGACAGGTTTGACGGAAACTAAAGGGCTCGCCACAGGCCCGAAAACGTTTGAGACATAGCCTATTTCTCTCCCCCTGCTGTCAAAGACCCTGGCCGCAAGCCTAGGTACTACACGGGCCTTTACAACAATCGTCCTCTCGCCTACTCTAGCTGCTTCTCCCAACAGCAACAGCCTGCGGGATGACGGGGGTTTACTTCTTGCCAACCTTCTGCAGCGCCTCCGCAATCTTTCTCACGACAGCGTTCTTCGGAAGCTTCCGACCAGGGTTGACGACCAAATATCCCGTCTTCAAATACCATGTCCTTGGATAAGCTCCCTCAACCTTTTCAGCCATCCATCCAAGGGTTTTGCAGGCATTCAAAAGGTCGTCTACAGTAGGCCTTTGGGCTGCGAGCTGGATGGGGATGCGACGTCCTGCACTGCGTGAATTTCTTGCATCAAAGTATGCAGGCCATATGATTAGACCATCCTTTTTTATCAAGCCTGCACCTGCTTGACGATGACGGCGTTGACCGTGCCGTCCTGCCCAGGTGAGGACGTAACCCTCGCCAGCCCTTCAGCCGTCTCTATCAACGCTCCTTTCGTTATCACTTTACGTCTGTCATAGTCTCTGTTGCTGGGGTTTGACACTACCCTGAGTATTTCGAGTCTTTTGACGACAGGACCTATTGCGACGTTTGCATGGGTTGCTGCGACGATAGCTGTTTTAATGTTGCCGCCGCGGGCTTTTCTGACCACGGTTTTCTGCTCGCCGACGACTGCGAGATGTACTTCGCCTCCACGCTCTCTCTTCCTCTTACCTCGGCTTGGATGGGATTTCGCCCCTGTCTTTTTCCTTTTATGGATGTCCGTATGCCACTGAACCATCCCTTAAAAGAGGATTGCAAGCATGCTTTAAACCTGTTTCATGTATTCCGTTCCTTTTCCCAACTTCTTCAAGCATCTTGCTGATGTAGCTGCGGACGGCTTGGGGGTTGTTTTCCACGCCAAAAAAGTCGGCGAAAAGCTGGGTTGTCCTCAGCAGCCTAGTCCGCCCAGACTTCTCCGTTTCAACAAGACCTCTTTCAACGAGTATCTTCAGCTGTCTGTAAGCATCCTTACCTCTGATGGCGGCTAAAGTGGACATGGGAAGAGGCTGATAGTAAGCTATCGTTGAGAGAGTTTTCAGGACTCCGTGGGGCAATGCTTTCCTCCGTGTAAACTTTTTCGCAAAATTGGCGAGGTCTGGCCTAAGCCTCATGTAAAAACGCTCGCCTTCAAGCTCGACGATCTCCACCGCCCTGCCCCGGTACTCCGTCTTCAAAGCTTCGAGAATCTCCCGTATCTTTTTGTCCGACCTCATACGCAACGCTCTCTGGAGCGTTTTAATTCCAACCGGCTTGTCTGACGCGAAGAGTATCGCTTCAGCGAGCGTTTTGCTGTCAGGCGCCTGCTCCAAGAACCTCACCTTTTAAGATTTGTAGGTCGTCTGTTCCATCAAACTGCATCAACACGACAAATTTACGTGCAGCGGCGAAAAGCAGGAGGATGAATGTTTTCGCCGCATCAAGCTTAGACATGTCCTTCACAAGCTGCGTGAAAGAAATCATGTCAGTTTGCTGAAATATCTGATACAGTTTTTCAACAAACCTCTCCAGCTCCTCCTCAATCTTGACCAGAAACTCCGCCAGAACAATCCTGTTTTCCTGAACCTGTGGAGGAGCTGTTTCGGATTTTCTGTTAGCCGACTGCGACAACGCTTTCTGAAGGGCTGTGACTATCTCCTGAATGGTGGCCGTCATCAGCTCGGGTTTGAAAGGCAGCTCTATTGGTGGGAGGATGTTTATCTCCGGCTTCGGCTTAGGTTTCGGCGGGACATCGCCTTGAAGAAGCTTCTCCGTCTTAATCCGATGGATTGTGGCGGCTGAGAGAACAGCTATGCCGCAGAGGTTTAGGTCTATGTATCCGTAGGTTCGGAGTGCTTGGGAAAACTCGGCTAAAACCTCGTTCAGCTTTATCTCCCAAACCTTCAGCCTATCTAGACGTGTGACGTCAAACAATATCCGCCACGGCGCGGAGAGAACCTGCTCAGCAAGCTGGCTATCCAGCCTCAACCACCTCCGACAGCCTTGTCCTCACCACATGCGATGTCTCGTTCACCATGTAGACGCCGAAAAGCGCGTCGGCCTGTTCGGCGATGATGTCCTTCAAAGTTATTATGATTATCTGTTTTTTGGACGACATTTTCTTCAGCAGGTTTACGAGGTTTTTGACGTATACGACGTCGAGGTGGGCGTCTATCTCGTCGAAGACGTAGAACTGGGCTGGGGTGAGGTCTTGAAGCGCTAGGATTAGGGCTACGGCCGACACAGATTTTTCTCCGCCGCTCACTGATGAGGTGCTTCTAGCCTGCTTCCCAACAAACCTTACAATCATCTCAACACCTGAGTTGAGAGGGTCTTCCGGATTCTCAAGCCTTAGGAAACCCTCGCCCCCCGTCAGCTGGTTGAAATAGAAGTTAAACGAATTCGACACCTTCTCCAAGGCCTTCTCAAACGCCTCCACCTCCTCCCTATTAATGGATTCGATGAGGTCGAGTATGCGTTTTCGCTCCATCTCAAGCTCGTTTATCCTTGTTGAACGCAGTTTGTAATTTGAGATTATGCTGTCATACTGCATGACCGCCAGCTGGTTGACGACTGAGATTTCCGCCGACTCCTCCTCCAAGCTTGGCAGAAGATCGTGAGGCAGCCTTGTAACCTCCTCGTCTGCAGTAGTCGAAAGCGCTTGTAAACGTTCGTTCAAAGCCTGCAGGCTTGTCTCCAGCCTAACCCTCTCAACCATGAGGCTGCTGTTTTCTCTCTCTAGGGCGGCAGCCTCATCCCTAAGCCTTTGCAAACCTTCCTCAACCTGTTTGAGCACGTTGTTTTTCTCGTTCAGCCTTTCCTTGAGAGAGCCCAGCTCCATCTCCAATGTTTTCTCGTCTTCCGACATTCTAGCCAGCTCCTGCTCAACCTTGGCCAGCTCGATCCTCTTTGACTCCAGCATTGCGGCAAGCTTTTCTTCACGGGTTGACAGAACCGCCAGCTCCCTGCCAGCGTTTTCGATGCGTTCCACGGTGTTTTTTATTTCAAGCTGTAGAGAGTCCTTCTCTTTTTCCACGTTTAAGTATGTTTTGTAAAGGTTTGAAGCGTTTGTAGATTGTTTGCGCAGCTTCTCCTCAGCTTTCCTTAGCTCCCTCCTCAGCCTCTCCATCTCCTTCCTTAAAGCCGTCAGAGACGCCAGCTCGTCGCTTTTCTCCGCAACGGTAGACCTCAGCTTTTCCCTCTCATCCTCTAAACTCTGCAAACTCTTCTCCAAGGAAGTTATCCTATTTTTCAGCGACTCCGTTGTCTTCTCAACTTCCCGCAGCCTTTCTTCAACCCTTGCGTGTTCAACCCGTCTCTCGTTCAGCTCTTTCTTAACCTCCTCGGATTTTTGAGCTGTCTGTCTCAGAGACTCTTCAAGCGACGATAGCTTGGATTGTATGACCGATTTAGATGATGAAAGCCTTTCCTCCAGCGTATCCAGTTTATTCAGGCTGTTTTCTAAACGGGTGTAAAGACGGGTTTTGCCAGAATCACCTACCACTACGACCGTATGGTTCTGGCTTACGTATACGCCGTCGTATGTTGCGACGTTTTTGTCGGTGGGATGGAGCTGTTTCACCGACTCCACGAGCCTCGGCGGCGGCGAGCCTGTAACACGTTCAATAATTTTTTCAGGCTCCAAGCTGGAATCGTCCACCGGCACTATCTTTAGCGGAAGCCCTAGCTCGGCAGCCCTAGCGGCCAGCGTGAAAGCGTTTTCTACGTCCTCTACAAGTATTGCGTTGACCCAGTCTCCCAGTACAGCTTTGAAAGCCGGGTTGAGATTCTGTCCGAAAAACTCCCCCAACGTCTTCACGGTTCTTCCATCTTTTCTGCCGTCGTCTTCCTTCCGTAGTGTCTCAAGCAGCTGTGCTATAGACGATTTGAGAAGCCTCAGCTCGTCAAGCATCCTTTCAGCTTCATCCAGTTTCGATCTTTCGGAAGTTAACGCGGCTTTAGTGGCCTCGGCTTGTTTCTCAAACGTTTCAAGAGTTGACGAGAGCTCGGCAACAGCGTTCTTGCATTTCTCAAGCTCAGCCTCCAAATCCAGCCTCTTGCTACGCAGGTATTCAAACTGTTTCAGAAGCTCTTCTTGCTCGCTTTTCTTGGAAGCTATCTGTTTTTCCAAGCTTTCCAGCAGAAGCGACCTGCCGTCGTCAGTAAGCTTGAGGTATTTGAGCTCGTCGAGCTTTGAGGAGTAGTTATCCTCGACATTTTCCAAGCTCGCTCTAACCTTTTCAACTTCAGCCCTAAGAGAGTTGAGCTGTTCCTCCGCGCTCCTATAGCTCTCGTAGGCTTTCTCAGCTTCGGCCTCTTTTTCTCTGAGCCTAGCTTCCAAGGCAGCCAGCCTTTCCCTCCATTCTTGAACATTCTCCAGCAGGGTTTTACGGTGTTCAGCGGCCTGTTGAAGGCTTATTTCATAGGAGTTTATCTCAGCCTTCAACCTGTTTTTCTCAGACTCTTTGTCATACTTCTGACGTTCGATCGCTCTCAGCCGGGTGTTAAGCTGCTCTCCCAGATGCTGGAGTGACTCAACCTCTTTACGTATTATGGAGGACTTTTCAACCGTTTCCCCGATATGTTTCTGTTTTTCGGCGAGGCCGTTCACAAGCTCCGATGCCCGGCTCTCCAGCTGAGCCAGTGCAAGCCGTGTTTTCTTAACCTCGTTGACCAGGGAGACAGACTTAAGCCTGCCCAGCTCCCTATCAACAAGTGTTTTGCGCAGGTACTGGTTCCTCTCGAGCTCCAGCTGCTTCACCCTGTTTCTCACCTCCGACGTAGCGGCTTTAGCCACATCCAGGTTTTTCTGAGCTGTTTCAAGCTCTTTCAGAGCTTCGTCCCGCCTTTTCTTATAGCCTGAAATGCCTGCGGCATCCTCCAAAACCTGTCTAAGCTCCCTGCTCGTCATCTCGGCGATGCCTACGACTGAGCCTTGCGTGACGAGGTTCAGTCCGTCGGGTTTTATGTTAGATGCGGACAATAGGGTGAGCATCTCGTTTCGAGAAACGGTTTTGCCGTTGACAAGGTATTCGCTTTCACCTGTTGAAAAAAGACGTCTAGTCAGCACTGCTTCGTCGGAGTCCACGGGTAAAGTGTGTGCAGAGTTGTCGAGCGTTAGAGAAACCATGGCATACTGGTCCTGGCCCTTGCTGGATTCGTGGAGAAGCTTGGAGAAACGGTCTGCCCTGAGGTTGTGGGCGCTGAGCTCTCCCAGAGCAAACTTAATCGCGTCCAAAACAGTGGATTTCCCGCCGCCGTTGGGCCCGGTTATGACTGTCAACCCGAGTGGAAACTTTATCACAGTCCGTTTACTGCCGAACGACTTGAAGCCCTGAATCGCTATCGACTTAATCCTAACCATCTGGCAAAACAATGCTTTACGGATGCTTATCAACATGCCCTCCAGCATACACAACAATAATATCCAGTGATTACGGCGGTAAAACTTCCGAGTCTGGAAAGGTGGATTTAATGGGAGTTTAGTAGCCGGGGTGAAAGCGTATCAGGGACCGCGGATACCTCTGCAAACAAAACCAGCTACTCTACAAAATACACGTCTACATGCCCGCACTCATAGCATCTGAATGAATCAAGCCTGAATAGGTATGGTTAGCTGCATGAGCTGTTGTAGCGGCTGAATTTTTTGAGTGATAGGTGGTGGTTAGTTTGTCTTGCGTATAATTTCTCAGGTTTTCATTATGTTTGAAGCAGCCGGAGACCATGGTTTATAGCCTTCTTCTGTGATTTGTGGGTGCGGTCAGAATATTTCAGAAACCGCTTCAGGACGGAACTGACGTCCTTATCGGCTCCACCCACAAATCCTTCTTCGGACCACAGGGAAGCATCATTCTCACGAACGACGAGAAAATTGCCAAAAAAATCGAAGAGACAGCCTTCCACAAATTTGTGGACAACATACATTTCAACAGGGTTGCTGCTCTTGCGGTGGCTCTTGACGAGATGAGACGGAACGGACACAGGTACGCTGAGAAGGTTGTGGAAAACTCAGCTGAGCTCGCGCGTTCGCTTGAAAACAACGGGCTCAAACCGTTCAAGACAAAGCTCGGATACACCAAATCGCATCAAGTCTACCTACCCTATCAGGAAAGCGAAGGCGTTAAAGTCAGAGACTTTCTTGAAAAATCAAGAATCCTCGTTGACATCGGGGTTAGGGTTGGAACATCAGAGGTTACGAGAAGAGGAATGGGGGTGAAACAGATGTCACGTATTGCGAGGCTTTGCAGAATGGCTTTGGACGGGGAGAACGTAGCCGCTGAAGCCAGAAGCCTGGCCCTGCGATTTAAGACGGTAAAGTTCAGGTAGGTGGATGGTTTGAAGGCGAGGGCGGTTGCGCACACCATGGAGGGATTGGTTAAGTACCATGGGCTTAGAGACTGGAGCCTCAGGCTCCCCTATCACGATAGCATATCAGTAAACCTGGACGCTTTTACAACTACCACGGAGGTCGAGTTCGGCGACTTCGGGCAAGATACGGCTTTCATCGACAACACGGCTGTGACCGGACGGGAGTTTGAAAGAATACGTCAAGTAAGACAGATCTCATCCTACGGATTAGAACTATCTGCGAGTGCAGTATTTAATCTTCTGGAAGGAAAAAACAAGGGGAGAGTTGGCTGGAGGCAACCAGCAGAACAACATCAAGAAACCCATGAGAAAGGCCGGCTAATACGTTAAGGACCGTATCCTAAAGGATACAGTTAATAAACCATGGGCCGGCCTTTCCAGAGGGGTTTTTCCCTGCTGTTTAGGCCGGCGCCTCCAGCCTTTCCCGGGTCTCCTTAACAGTCTTCCAGATTCTGTTTAGCAGTTGTTCTTCGTCTCGGGCTCTGTGGCATGTGTTTTTGAGAACTGCTGTTGTCAGCCTTGAAAGCGCGCATCTCGCCGTTTTGCTATAGATTTTATTGACTCCCTTCCTGCCTTTGAAGAGGCCGAAGAACTTTTTGAGACGTCTGTAAGACCTGCTTCTTTCGACGTAAGGTATTATCTCTGCCAGCGACTCTCTGGAAAGCAGATGGTTTTCTCCGGTTATTCCAAGCTCCTCCACCACCTTGTTGAACTGCGGGTACCTTTTCTCAGTCTCAGAGACTATCGACGAAGCCATCTCCATCATAGATTCTTCAACAGCCTTGACGGACTTCATCAGAATTCTCTTCTCAGCAT
>JAWBRA010000032.1:0-16248 GCA_038844785.1 Candidatus Caldarchaeum sp. | reverse complement strand
GCAAGAAGGGAGTCAATAAATTCTACAGCAAACCGGCGCGACACGCGCTTGTAAGGCTGACAGCAGCAGTTCTGAAAAACGCATACCACAGAGCAAGGGACGAAGAACAACTGCTAAGGAGAATCTGAAGACTGTTAGGGAGACCCGCGAAAGGCTGGAGGCGCCGGCCTGAACAGCAGGGAAAAACCCCTCTGGAAAGGCCGGTGCTCATGGTAATAACCGTATCCTATAGGATACGGTCCTTAACGTATTAGCCGGCCTTTCTTATGGGTTTCTTGATGTTGTTCTGGTTGGTTGCCTCCAGCCAAACCCTCCCCTTGTTTTTTCCTTTTTGTATGTCTTGTTTTACGGGTTTATGTATTGTTGTCTCAGCCGTAATACCTTAACGATTAATAACACGTGCCTCCACTTCCAAGCTATGGCGGTAGTTAAGAACGTTAGGGATGTGGCTGCTCAAACGGTTGAGAAGGCTAGGAATTCTTTCATCCAGTGGCTCATCGACTCTCGCGACGGCTCCAGCAACATTTACCTCAGGAAATTCACAATAAAACCTGGGGGAGAGATTCCATCCCACAGCCATCCCGACATGGAGCATGTTCAATACGTGTTGCGTGGAGAGTATGAGGTTGTGTTGGACGGGGTTGTCCACAGAGTTAGGGCTGGCGATGTTGTTTTCATCCCTCCCAAGACCGTCCACAGCTACAGGAACACAGGCGGCGAGGACGCAGAATTTCTCTGCGTAATAACCAGCAAGCCATACAGCACGACGTGGGAGGAAAAACCATCTCCACGCTGCTGACTTAACGCTTTTTAAAAACCGTTGCAGTCCCTGATTAAAATGGTTGCAAAGCTCGCCGTCCTTTTTTTAGTCTTCTTGTTGCTAGCCTCGGTTCAATCCCAAGAGATAAGCGTTCAGACTGTTAGAGAAGCTTTGAGAAGAGACTTGGATTATGTCCGCAGCCTGTTAAGCGATGACGGAAAACTGTCTTCAGGCTTCGACCCCTCAGGTTCTTTGAGAGGTCAGGTGCTTGTCGGCTCGATGGTTGCAGGCATACATGCTGGCTTGGGAGACCCGGAGTCGCTGGCTCTGCTTAACAAGATTGCTGAGAAGGTCAACAAAAGGGTTGAGTCAGAGGATGGGTTGGACCTGGGGTTTGACTCGGAAAAAATGCAGGAACTGGAAAATTTCATCACGCATGTTCTGACAGCGGATTTTCTAGCCATGCATTATGGTTTCACCAAGAGTTTGAGAAGTAAGGAGAACATGCTGAGGGTTGCGGACAGCCTAGAGCAGAGGCTGGGCTGGACGCCGGCCTGGTCCAAAGCCGCCTACCTTGTCCGCTCAACACGCGTCGCTTTCATTTCCGGCAGTCAACCAACAGCAGCAGACATCGAAAACGCGTTGAACGAGTTTTCCACCCACATGATGGACATAGTTAGTTTTTCCACGAAGAGCTTCGAAGGTCTAACAGGGTCGCTTTCCCAGCTCTCTCTGCTTCTGGATGCTGTTGAAAGGGCTGGTCTTACAGCTCCGACGGAGCTTACGGCGCTCTGGGCCGTTCACGTAAACTATGTAATCGATGGCTCGAAGTCTATTTCGGTGTCTCCCGAGAACTATCCAGCTCTTCTGGCCGCTATGACTTCTTTGACTTATGCGGCGGAGAACAGGCGTTTCCAAAACTCGACTCTAGCCGCTGAGCAGGCGGTTAAGCTTGCTGAGGCTGTTGCGGCTATGTGGCGTTCTGGCGGCAGAATTCTTTTGCTTCCCGTGAATGTTTTGGATGTTTATCCGCTTGACCCGCTTGTTTCAGCTGAGAGCATGATGGATGAAATTAGGAGTGGGAGGAGGCCTGTGATGGCTGACTTGAGGTTTCCGACGCTGCTGCTGACCCTCGAACGGTCCTCGGGTCTTACACCAGAGCTTAAAGCTGTCGTTTCACTCGCAGTCGGTAAAGTCGCTGTCGTGGACGGGTTTTTCCCTGTGTTGGAGAGAGGCGTGATAAAGTCTGAAGAATTCGTAAACAGATGGTGGCGGGTATACCTTCTGTCAACCTACCTAGCTTACCAACGTGAGCCGGCTGCTCGTCAGAGAAACACGGCTGCAGAGATCTTCTTTAACATTCATCCAAGCTTCCTAGCTTTTTTGAGCGTGCTGCTGGCCACAGCCCTGCTTCACAGGGCGGGTTTGCTGAGGTGGTAGGCTTGGCTCAGCCTTCGCCGAAAACCGGTGCAGCAGTCTTCTTGGTCGGAGCCTTGTTGTCTGCGGCAGGTTTTCTGATGGAGTTTGGGGCTTTGAGAGGTTGGTTCATGGTTCTTGCAGGCTGGTTTGCATGGCTGGCTAGGGTTCTGCAGTTTGATGTGGGGCCCGCCGCCATGGGGTTTGGGTTGGGCTGGCTTGTAAGCGGATTGCATCCCATGAGAAAATGGTATCTGTATGTCGTCACAGCGGGCCTACTGGTCTCCACTTCCTCTTTCACGGCTTCAGCCCTTCTCCCAGTAGAGTCTTACATCGCGTCCGCCGTGCTGCTTTCCTTGACGTGGGCTGTGGGACCTTCGCTTCTGACTTCAGGCGTTCTTTCAGCGGTAGTGGTTAACAGGCGTGCTTACAAACATGGCGTCAAGCCCTTGCCCAACCCTCATGAGGATAATCTGGACATAATAGTTCTCCTAGCCCTCTACACACCTCTGCTACCCATAATGACATCTCAGGCCTTCTACGTAAGATATCTTCTCCCAGCTGTGGTTACGTGGGTTTTCTGGCATTTTTTGGCCGACAGGCTGGCTTTCTACCTGCTTGCCCGGCGGGTAGGCGGCAGCGTACAGCTTGTTGCCGTTGAACCTCCGTCGCCTGAGGAGACAACGCTCATGAACGTCGTCTCACGCTCATACTATCCTATGGCTTTCGGCATCGGGGTTACGACAACCGTCACCAGCGTTCTCGACCTTCTCAACATCAAGGTCTTCGGCGGAGACCCGTTCGCAGCAACTGCAGGAGCCGCCCTAGCCTCCATAGCGGCTATAGCCGCAGGCTCGCTCTACGTAGGCCCTGTTCTCTGGCTTTTCGAGGACCTTGGCATACGAATATTCGACAGGGCCAGCCGTGTGATGAAGCCTCCTGGAATACACAGCCTAGCCGACGAGATGGTTGAGATTTACACGTTTATCTTCGCGCCCATCGGGATGACTTTCGCTGTGGCTGACGGGGATTTGCTGCTGGCTCTGCTGCTGCTAGGCCTCCTCTTTCACCTGCTTATCACGATATCCATGACCTCGACATACCTATACCTAAGGTTTTCAGCGAAGACGCATGTAAACGATGTTTTGAGAAAGCTTGCTGTGAAAGGATTGCTGAGTCCTCCTCTGCCGTAGTTTAACGGTAGTATTGTGGAGGCGGTGGTGGGGGTGGTGGTGCTGGGCGTCGGCGTCTGAGGAGGGCTGCTAGGGCGAAGGCCAAAGCCGCCGCCACGATTATTATGCTGAGGTAGTCCAGCGTCCCCTCCTCTCTTGCAGGCGGTTTTACCGTGACTGTTACTACGACGGTTGATGTTGTTACTCCGATGACTGTGGATGTCGTGTAAACCGTTGCGGTGGCTCTGCCTGTAACTGTTCTGGTTACGGTTTTAGTTGTCTCAACGGTTTCTGTGGTGGTGCGTGAAGACTCTCCCAGCTGAATGCTTATCCTGGCTATGCCCCGGGATTCGTCGAACGCTACAACTTTTATGACATGGCCTTCGTCCGTGGTGTATTCGGATGTGAGCAGGTTTATGGCATATCTACCTAGTCTTTCGTGTTCCCACGTGCCTCTGTAGCCTGGTGAATGGAGGGGGGCGTCCAACCCTTCGCAAGTTCTAACACGGCGTTTGGGTAAATTTGGGCATTCGGGCGGGGTGTCGGGGTTTGCGTCAAACAATCTTATGAAATACTCTTTGTTCTCCACGTTCCTTTCGACGTATTTGTTTATTCTGAACAGCAGGACTCCAGGGCCTGGGAGAGCTCTATCCTGGCCTTGGGGCCGTCTAGCATGTATGAAATAGTATTCTTTTTCGTTTATCGGGATTATGAGGGCGTGAGGCTCGTCGGGCTTGTCCAAGGTGTGGATTGTGTATTCTCCTGACTGTTTGACTTCTACAGGCTTGACCCAGCCTAGAAGGTATTTAGACCAGCCGTCTATGTCCACTGGCGGGTTTAGAAACGGGCCTAAGTCCATGTTTGTCCAGACCCCCACCTCGCTTCCAGCGCTGTAGCCGTCTTCGGCATACACGTAGTGGTCACTTATCCACATGCTGTGGGTGAATTCATGCATAGTCACCGCTGGGAAATCCTCCTCAGACACAGTTTCTATCCCCGCCAGAAGATGGCCGGAGCCGTCGGATTTCCTATGCATGAAAAGCTCCACAACCCAATCATATCCCGCTTTTTTCAACTCTGATTCAACTGTGTCAAAACCTGACTTCTCTAT
Organism: Candidatus Caldarchaeum sp.; assembly: GCA_038844785.1. GTDB lineage: Archaea > Thermoproteota > Nitrososphaeria_A > Caldarchaeales > Caldarchaeaceae > Caldarchaeum. Next base: position 11,789 of record JAWBRA010000032.1, on the reverse strand, counting down.
CAGGTCATGGAGTATTGTGGGCGCGACGCAATTGCAATGGCTCCATATGTCGTTGGGGTTGTCGGTTACTGCTTCGTCTCCACCCGCATGAACCACTATAAGATGATTGAACCTTGTGATGTCTATTCTCTCCCTCTCTTTGACAAGCTTCATGATAGTAAGATGATACTCGGTTATCTTGGTGTAGTCATCGCCTCTTTGAGCTCCTTGATTTGGCGCCCCATAGTAAGCCATCGGTTTAGGAAGTGTTATGATTTTCGGATGTATGTAGTATTCGAGCCAAGTTTTTCCGTAGGAGGAGCGGCGTATGAAGTCGTCGACTGTTTTGACCGTCTGCTCAACCGCACTCTTGGACACCTTAAACCTAACGTCGGAGAAATCAACCATAACCACTAGGGTTGGCTGAGCGCCAAGGAATGGTCGCGGCTTATGCCATTCAAATTCTTGCTGTTGTGCGTAGCTTAAAGGTATGGCGGCTGCTAGAATTAGTGTAGCCAGCAGAGACGCTGTCACCAAACGTGAAAGGCTAAGCAAACCTGTAGCCACACCTCCTACATGCGAAATCTCCCGCGTAAAGCGGGTATCTGCACGCTGGACATGCTCCGACAACCTGCGGAGCCTGCGGATATGGTGGCGGAGGCGGGGCGTAGGGGTTGTATGGATAGGTGGGGGGCAGAGGCTTTCTCCGCGACCTTGTCAAGAACATCACTCCCCCTATTATTCCTACAGCAGCTCCCACGGCTAGTGGAAGCGAGAAAACAGGCTGTCCGCCAGCCTCAACCTGCTGCGTCACCGTCTGTGTGGTAGAGACCGTTGTCGTCCTACCGACCACTGTAGTTAATGTCTCTGTCACGGTGGCTGTTTCGACAACCGTCTGCACCATCGTGACCGTCGTTCCCTCCCTCACGGTCCTAACCTGTGTCTCAACCGTCCTAGCCGTTGTCCTAGTAGAGGTGGAGGTGAAAGTAGAGCGGGTAGTTATTGTCTGCGCCTGCTCTATGTTGACAAGGCCCAACAGCATTTTTTCGTTAATTGCAACGGCAGACAGAAGACCTTTAAGCTGGTTATATGGCTGAGGCCCATCTTCGATATAAAACCACATGGGAAAACGTTGAGCCGAAGCTACCACGGTAAGTTTCATCTGTTCCACTTGATACCCTTTCTTAACTACAACGGCATCGTAGCCGAATATTTTGAAACGCGCACCTTCCTGTATTTCCGGCGGTATCCACAGGTCTATTCTGATGCCAGGCTCAATCTCTCCGTTTGGGGAAACCTCCACGCGACCAGATTTTATAACATCTGACTGGATCGATAAGGTTACTCCCCTTGACGTTACAGACTCGATGATATAGTTGTGGAAAGCGTTTTCAGGCTGTCTTTTCTCCACGTTAAAAAGCTGGTAAACAAATTTTAGGCCGGGCTGTATGTACGGCGGCGGGTTTTGGGCTAGAGTGGGTGAGACGGCCCCCAACATCAGCAAAAAGACGGCAGCCGCTGAAAGCAAAAGACGTTTATGACTCACTTCAACTCACCTTTTCTCGACAGGGGCTCTCCCCGCAGCATAGCCCCAGACAATCTCATCTTCCAACGCCCAGCGAACACGTCTGACAACAACCGCCACGAGAAGTAAAGCCAGCAAAACAACGCCCACCAGTCTAGGAAACATGCCCAGCAGAGCCAAGCCAGCTAACACAAGCACCGATATCATTTTTAGAACGGCTACAGGCACAAACCCTGCAAACAGGTCTGAGAACCTAACCGACACGTATTTTGCTTTGACGTAGCCTATCCACCAGCCGCTCAGAGCTGGAAAAACACCTAGAACAAACCCTTCAACAGCAGCCGACAGAACGAGCTCGGGCCTGATTATTTCGACGCTGCTGAGAAGGTAGAAGTTTTGGTAGGCTATGTAGCCGGCTCCGAGGCTGAGCCCGTAAACACTGCCGTCCAAATGGTCGTTGAACTCCCTGCCGGTGAACCTGTTTGCATCCATGAGATACAGAACCATGAAGAAAACAAACTCGATGAGCAGCATCTTTAACATGTATCCGGAAAACCCGCCGGGGAAGCTTACCGCGTTCGAAAATGCCGACAAGACCACGCCTACCCCAACCATGCTGAAAACCAGTGCCTTCGGCTCAGGCTCATACCTGTCAGACCGAACAACATATGCCAGCAGAGCTATCATGGGAACAAGCGAAACACCAACGTAAACAAAATAGCTAGCCAAGCTGGCCGTAAAAACACTTAACAATACCAATACGATGATTAAGACAGCCGCTCCAATCCACGGCTTTCCGAACGACGGCGTTCCACCGACCTGATAAACCTCGCCGGTGGGCGTCTTTATGGGATGTCTCTTGAAGAACGTTGTGAAAGACTCCAGCCAAATGGATGACATTTTAAACCACAGGCAGCATCAGAGCTGTGTAAACAGCAGCGCCGAGAAAGATGAAGTAGCCGAAGAGGTAAACAGCAACGCTTACGGGTTCCTTGTCGACATCGTCCAGGTCTAGTCCGAAAGGCTCTATCTTAGCCAAAATCCTGTAGTAGATGGCGGCGAACAAATATGACAACAGCACAGCTACCAAGAGTGTTACGAGCTTGTAGCCGATGAGAACCAGTGGGTTTATTCTGAGCGTGACTACGCCAGGCTCCGTCCCTATGGGAAGAGGCGAGGTCATGGAACCTATCATCCCAGCCGCGAGATAGAAAAAGAAGCCTGCGGCGAAAACACCTGTTGCAAGCGGGTTTCCACGAATCTTTGAAATCTCGCTTATACCCGGTGTGATCAAGTCAACAACCCTTACGGAGACAATGCCTATCAGAAAGACAACCACAAACGTTATGAAGGTTCTGAGGAGAACCCAGCCAAGCCCCGAAAGGAAAACGACAGGATCAGTCCACGCAGGCGGAGGAGGAGGTTCTATCTGAAGCATTTGAAACATGTTGTAATGCTGTTTTTTAACATGGATATAAATTTTTTTCTTTAATAACCAAGTTAGAAAGTAGATGCAACGGCTTGTAGAAGGCTGTTACTTGGTCGACTTTCACGGCGACGTTTACGCCGTCAAGGGTTTAGTCCATCCGCCCAGCAGGGTTTACGCAGTGCCGAGGGTTGTGAAAGGTGTGAAGGTTAAGGACTTTAGCCAAGCGTTAGATTATGTGCTGAGGGAAAGGCCTGACTATCTGTTCGACGACCCTTACACAGGCAGGGTTGTCATAGCCATCCCCGAAAACATGATACTCCGCAGGCTTTACCCCGTCAAAACTCCTCAGGGCCCTTCGAAACTCGTATCCGCCGCCGAAGAGCTTGCACAACATCTATCAGAGGCAAGGGTTGAGTTCGGTTTCACAGGCTCTCTTCTCACAGGCTACACAACCGAAAAATCCGACATCGACATCGTTGTGTATGGAGAGGGAAGAAAAGCTTACGAGCTCTTCAGCAAACTGAGGAAGGAAGGCTTCACAAAACCTGTGACGGCTGAAAACCTCACCATCCTTCTCGAAAGCCGAAGAGACACCGCTAAAGCGGTTGAAATGGCCGCAGCGGAACAGCGTAAAGTCTTAACAGGAGTCTTCAAAAACGTCCTGTACACCGTGAAGATAGTCCCCGAAAACTTCTGGGAAACATGGGAGGACACACGCTGTAAACCAATCCAAAATTATGAAGCGGTTGTCGAGGTCGTAGACGATTCCACGGCTTTCTACACGCCGGGCAGGTATGGGGTCAGGGTTGTCGAAGGAGATGAGATAGGAAGGGAGTGTAGGGAGATAATCTATTTCAGAAGCAGGTTCGCTGAAATGGCTGAAAAAGGCTTCAGGGTTAGAGTTAGGGGTCTTCTCGAAAAAGTTTTAACGAAAACAGGTTCATATCTCAGGCTTAACGTAGGAGTAGGCAGAGACGACTACATTTTGGGTGACCTGCCTGAGTAGAGTGAGGGATGAAAAACACTGGTACAGGGACCATGACTTCCTCGAGACAGTTGACGGATGGCTTTTCGGAGTGGTTTCCGACACGCATCCGCCTGGACGTGTTCTCGCATACCCGAAATACGTTCCCGGCGAAGGTGTTTGGTCCCGTGGAGGAGTTACCTACCGAAGGATTTTAACGGCTTACACGACCCGTGAGCTTGCTCAAGCCCTTGAAATGATACGCCGGCTGAAGCCCCAGTACATCTACCACGACCCCGTTACAGACGAAGACTTCACCTACATACCGGTCGAAAACATAAGAAAACACTACAGGTGCGATGAAAGGCTTCAGAAGATTTTGCGCAAGCCTTCAAACAAGCTCGAGGAACTTTGTGCAAAGCTTGTGGAAAGAATCTCCGCTGGGTCTGGTGTTGACGGGATGTTTTTCGGCGTTTCAGGCTCGCTGCTGCTCCAGCTGCACAACCCAGCCGCCGACATCGACCTAATAGTGTACGGCGGTGAAAACTTCAGGAAAGCCGTAAACACCTCCCGTCAAACGCAGACATCACAGGATGTAAAGCAGACCCAAAACATGCTCGTCAAAAACTACATGACAAAATACCCCATCACAGCTGAAGACGCTGAAAAACTGGCGGCCAGATGCTGGACACGCGGGGTTTTCGAAGGCGTTTTCTACTCTTTGCACGCGGTCAGGCTTTCCGAAGAGATTACAGCCGAGTATGGGACAAGGCTGTATAAAACTGTTGGAGTAAGGAAAACAACTCTACGTATTGTGGATGCTTCTGAAGGGGTTTTCACGCCAGCAGTTTACCGTGTTGAGGACATGGCTGGCGAGGTTGAAACCCTTCTCTGCTACGACACTACTTTCGCAAGCCTGTTCAGGGAGGGGGATCTTGTAGAAGCTGTTGGCAAGCTTGAGAAGGTTGAAGACCTTGTCAGAGGAGTGACGTACTACAGCCTTCTCGTCGGCTCCGTCAAGACAGCGAACATAGAGTATGTCAAGCTTTTAAAAACGCTTTAACCCTGTCGATGATTTCCTTCTGAACCCATGGCGGAGTCCAGAGAGCCATGGTTCTGACATAGCTTGGCTTGAGAGCTTTTCGAACCGTCTCTAGGCTCCCAGCCTTAGCATAGCCTTCAACGACCTCGGCCGCGAACGACGCAGCTTCCTCCGCGTCGAGATAATGACCTAGATAGAAGACTAGCTCCATCAAATCCCATGCAGGGTCTCCTTCCGTCGAGGCCTGCTCAACGTCGGTAACGTACATCTGGCCTTCCGCTGATTTTATGAAGGTCTCGGGCTTGCAGTCGCCCAGCTGCACTCCTTTTCCATGTATGCGGGCTAGGGTTTCGCCAACCTGACGTGCAAAATCGTTTCGTCCCCCTTCTTTCTCCAGCCATGCAGCCATCAGGTTTGTGCCTTCGACGTATGATGTGAAAAGGATTTTGCCGTTCCAGTTGACGTGCAGTATTTCAGGCGTGTTGAAGCCTTGGTTGCGTAAATGGTTAAGGAAGTAGATCTCTTTAGCCATGCGTGTGGAAGGGTTTATCGAGAAGTCTTTAACCCAGGCTGTCCAAACCCTTGCCGCAACCCATTTGACGTCGGTCCAGCTCAGATAACGTTTGGCGAAAAGCTTCACAGAGTCCACCTCTATTACATAAGTCGAGTTGAAAAGCCCGCCAACTCTTTTAACCCTCGCCTCGCCTCCGTAAAATTCTTTCACAAAATCCAGCATGTCAAGCTGTTTTGACAACGGCTGAAGGCCGCGGGATGTGATGAGGAAAATGTATTGGTCTGGGTCTGGCAAATGGGCTACGGGACCCGTGAAACGCGAGGCCACGTCGAACACAAGCAGCGTGAAAGCCTTCGACAGCTTAAGGATGTTGACTTTCCTCAGCTGTTCCAACCCGCTTAAAACAGGTATTTTCCCGAAGCTTTTCACAGCATCTAGGCTGGGCGTGTAATATCCGTTCCTCTTCAATAGCAGGCCTTCATGGACAAGCTCTTCAGCGGCGCTCTCAAACCCTTTGACCGACTCTACATCATTCTCAAGCCCTTCAACAAGCTCAGTTCTCATCAACGGTAAAACCTCTACAAGCCTTCTCACCTTTTCATACAGAAAGTATCGCACGTCTATCATGAGGTTGGCGGCGGCGAGCTTATGCTCTGAGACAAGGTCTTTCAACAGCTGGATGATAATCTCTTTCTTGTACTCTTTCTCAAGCCGGCGTAGAAAATGCTCGCCTTGAACCGGCTGGAATGGAATTAAAAGCTTGTGGGCCAACGTCTCGGCGTAAACCATGTTCACAACATCTTCCTCAAACGCCTTAGAATCTATGAGATATAGCCTGAAGCCGTTGCTCCGCGAAACTTTAACACCTTGTTTCAGCCTTTTGAGAATTACGTGAAGCTCGGGTGTTTTTCTAGCGGGGATGATGAAAGCAGCCTCAACCTCGCCTAAGTGTTTCTCTTTCAGAATAGCGTCAACCCGCGGCAGCAACACCGTTTCATAAACCGACAAGCCTTGGAAAAAGTGTTTCCACCGCTCTCCGATACATATAATTATGACTTCTGCGTTCTCAAGCTGGTTTGAAGCTGGATGCAAACCTTCACAGAAGGCTTGTTAGGCTTGCCCGGAGGCTTGGGGCTTCGGACGTGGCTTTAACCACGTATGAAACAACGCGTCAAATGATACGTTTTTCCAACAACGAGATAACCGTCTCGAAACATGGTTTGGTTGAGTCGGCGGAGGTGTATGTGAGCATAAAGGGAAAGAGAGCCATACGTTCAACCACCGAGATGTCGGAGAAATCTTTAGAAGACATGGTGAGACAGGCTGTTGCGACGGCTAAGACATCGCCTGAGGCAGACGTCTACGCTCCGCTTCCTGAAGGGCCTTTCAAATACGATAAAAGGCTTCTAAAACCCGTTGTCGAGGTTGTGGAGCCGGAGAAGCTTGTTGAGTATGTTGAGGCTGCTGTGAACGGCGGGCTGGAGAACGGTGCTAAACGGGTTGCGGGAAGCCTTGTCTACAGCCGTGGAAGGGTTAGGCTGACGACGAGCGGCGGCGTTGAAGCGGTCGCATCAACTGTTGGTTTGGAGATTTCCGTGAGAGCCTTCGCCGCAGACGACGCCACAGGCCACTTCGTCTCAGTCGCCGCAAACACTAAAGAATTCAAGCCCTACGAAGCGGGTTTGAAGGCTGGTGAGATTGCGAAGATGGCGCTCAACCCCGTGGATGGAGATGCCGGTGTTTACGAGGGGCTTCTGGGACCTATGACCTTTGCACACATACTCGAGCAGGTTGGGACATGGGCTTCGGCTTTCTACGTGGATGGGGAGATGTCGTTTTTGACGGGGCTTTTGGGTCAGAAAGCGGCTTCGGATGTTTTCAGCCTATGGGATGACCCGACTTTGGTGGGCAGCTATGGGGCAGCGCCGTTTGACGGCGAGGGAGTTCCGACAAGACGTAACACCATCTTCGAGGAGGGGGTTCTCAAAACTTATCTGCACAACAGCACCACGGCGAAGAAATTCAACACCCAAACCACGGCCAACGCAGGCCTCATAGTTCCCCATCCCTTCAACCTAGTCTGCAAAACAGGCGACAAACCCTTCGAAAAACTCGTCTCATCCATAGACAACGGCATCTGGGTGACGAACGACTGGTATCTCCGCTACCAAAACTATAGGACGGGCGAGTTCTCCACAATACCTCGCGACGGCCTCTTCCTGATAAAGAACGGAAGCGTCGAGAAGCCGTTGAAAGGCCTACGGCTCAGCGACAACATCCTCAACATCCTAAGGGGTGTAAGAGCTTTGGGCAGCGAAAGATACTGGGTAAAATGGTGGGAGGTAGAGATTCCGACATACGCTCCCGCAGCCTTGGTCGAAAAAATTAACTTCACAAAATCAGCCTTCTAAATCCGTATCTTTTTCACAGCCATTCTCAGAAGGGGGTCGGAGACAAGATACAGGCCGCTGTCTTTCTCCAAAAATCCAACGTCAACAAGTCTGCTTACCACGTCTGATAAGACTTTGCTGTTGATTCCGAGGTTTTCAGCCATCTCACTCCATCGGACGCCGAAAACAGCCATCTTCAAAACCTTCAGATATGTTTCCGGTTTTTTGTTTTCCAAGAAACGATCCAGTTCTTGCATCATTATTTTCACACCTTCTTTAAACGTCTGGTTTAAGGCCTTGCTGTGGGGTAGTTTTCTCATGCATCGGAAGTTTCCATAATAGGTTAGCCAGCCAACATAACCATTCAGCTTCTCCACAACCTCTTCTAGCTCGGCAGCCTTCGGCACAATATCCAGCTGTTCGAAACCTTTTCGAAGAAACTCAACAGACATATCTCTTGAAAAATGGTTCAAGAACAATTTTTGCAGGCTGCCTTCCGTACAACGGTGAGGTGGGCGCGGGTTCCAACAGTTTTTTTAAGACGCCCATGTAAGAGCCTGTGAAAACAAGCCGAAGCTTCGGATAGGTGTCCCAGAGGTTTTTGAGGAGCTTGAGGAAATGTGGTGAAGCGATTTCCTGAACCTCGTCTAAAACTATCACTTTGTCCTTGTATGCGGCGAACACGTTCTCAGTAATCCTCGACCTCTTCAGCTCTGCAACCTGAAGGCTGAGTCTTAACTCCTCAAGCTTAAGACCGGAGGCGGAGGCGAGTTTTTCAACCAAACCATTTATTCCTTTTACACCCATCAAGTTGACGTAAATTCCGTTCACCTTGTTTGCGAAAGTCTTCACCAGCGATGTCTTGCCCGTCATCCTTTTCCCTAAAACAGCAACCCATAAGCCACGCTTCACATAACGCGAAAGCTCCTCGAAATGCTCGCGTCTGCCGAAGAGGTCTTCCAGCCTTTCCTTGGGTCTTATGTCGAAAAGCAAGTTACCTAGGTAACTGGTTACCTAGGTAACTTAAAATGTTTCTGGTTCTGTTCAGTAGGAATGTGGTTTTTTCGGCGGCGGCTTGTATGTAGTGGTCTGTTGTTTTGATGATTGTTGTGGGGTCTTTTCCGAGTTTTTTCAGCTGTTGTTCGAGCCATTCAAATCCTTTTTCAGCTGCTTCGGCTGCAATCCTGTAGCCATCCTCAACTCCGTGCTTGCGGAGCATCAGCTGCACAGCTTCCAGCATTATCGCATGTTTGTGTGTTTCAACCTCTTTACGCATCGCTTCTGTGTTGGCATAAAGTTCTCCTAGAGCTCTGTATGTGTTTTTTACGCCGAGAAGGCTTAACGCTAATGCTGTACCGTAGAAGCGTTTGATGATCGAGTCTGAGAGGTCTCTGTGAAGGCGTGACGAGATCAGTCTTGTGGACATGTAGCTGAGCATGGATGTTGAGAGGTCGAGGGCTCCTTCCGCGTTCTCAAACAGTAGTGGGTTTCTTTTCTGAGGCATTGTTGATGAATGCACTTCTGCAGCGTGTTTGCTGAACGCTACAAGTCCTAGGCTTCCGAGAATCCACATGTCTCTGCAAAGGTTTGCGATCAACGTGTTTGCCGAGGCGATAGTGTTGAGGAGTTCAGACATACGTTCATGCGGCAGTATCTGTGTTGAAGCCGGGGTGTGTTCAAGCCCGAACGAGTTCACGAACCTCTCGGCGAAAGCAAGCCAGTCGACCTCGGGATAAGTTGTTTTGAGCGAGGAGAGGTCTCCCACGGCTCCGCCAAGCTTTGCCTGTAGCTTGATGTTTTTGAGCTTCGAAACAAGTGATGCAAGCCTGTAGGCGTAGTTGGCGATATAGCTTCCGAAAGTTGTTGGGACTGCGGGCTGGCCGTGAGTGCGTGCAAGGAAAGCTGTTGAACTATGTTTCTCCGCCAAGTCTGTAAGCGTTTCCACTAGCTTCAGCATCTCTGGGATGTATGTTTCGTTTATGAAGCTCTTTGCCATGAGAGAGTATGCTATGTTGTTCACGTCTTCCGAGGTTAGTCCAAAATGTATGAAGGGTTTTAACTCGGAGAGGCTGAGCTGGTCGAGCCTTTTCTCAAGGTAGGATGTCGCTGCAGCGACGTCATGGCCGAGCTTTTTCTCAAGCTGTTTAACCTCCTCTGCATCGCTAACGGGCATCTCCAAAACATCTCTTGCAAGCGCTTCGAGCTTCAACAGGTCTCCCCTCCAGCCTATGGCTTCGAGAAAAGCATGGAGAAACCTCACCTCAACAAATAGCCTGTATCTTATGAGGGCGTGTTCGCTGAAGTAGCGGCTGCACTCCCGTAAACTCTCTCTGTAGCGTCCGTCGACGGGGGTTATGGCCTCCAAACGGTTTAACGTGTCGTCGGAGGTCATGCTTTTTTCACAACCATGCTGGCGTCCTCCCCCACGGAGACGAGCCCTATCTCCACCTTGAGGGTTTTCTCAAGCCATCCAAGGTATTCTCTGACTGCTGACGGCAGTTCCTCCCATCCTTTTCTAACAGCTTTGAGCCAGCCCTCACGACCCATGTTCCAGCCTTTAAACTCAACGTAAACAGGCTTTGCGGCGTCGAGATTGTGTCTTGCATGAGCGAAGCTTTCCATCTCCTCCCCGTCTACCACGTATCTTACGCAGACTTTCACCGATGAGATTCCGTCGAGGACGTCGAGCTTTGTCACGGCGATGCTGTTGACGCCGTTAAGCATGCATGCGTATTTGAGGGCTGGGATGTCAAGCCATCCAACCCTACGTGGCCTTCCGGTCGTCGTTCCATACTCTCCGCCCGCCTCCCTTATCCTCTCAGCTAAACTGCCGTTGACCTCTGTGGGGAAGGGCCCTGCTCCAACACGTGTCGTGTAAGCTTTCATCACCCCGACAATTTCGCCGACCTTTGAGATGGGAATTCCCGTGCTTACGCAGCCGGCTGCGGCAACCGTGTTGGACGAAGTGACGTACGGATATGTTCCATGGTCTATGTCGAGCAAAACTCCCTGAGCTCCTTCCAAAACTACTCGGCCGCCTGAGTCAAGCAGCTCGTTCAGAAAAAGCTCGACATCTCCCAAATACGGTGCTAACGTTGTTTTGATTCTGTCTAAATCGGCTTCGGACTCTACGCCGTGAAGCTTTTTGAGAAAGTTTATCTTCTCCACAGCAACCGCCGTGTTTTCTATCTCCCCAGCTCTTACGCCCACCCTCAGCATCTTGTCACTGTATGCGGGGCCTATGCCACGTCTCGTCGTCCCTATGGCTGAGCCTGCCCTCAGCTCTTCCAGGCGGCCGTCCAGCTCGCGGTGAAACGGCAGTATGAGCTGGGCTGACCTGCTCACCAACGGCTGATGTGGATGTCTGAGCTTTTTTAGCAGGCTGGTTTCTCTCTCGAAGGCTTCGACGTCGAGGAGGCATCCAGCGGCTATCACAGGCTTGGGCCCCGCCAAACATCCGGCTGGAAGCATGTTGAACTTGTAACGCTGTCCTTCGACCATGACTGTATGCCCGGCGTTGGCCCCTCCCTGAAACCTTACGACAGCCTCGGCATCGTGCGACAGAACGTAGGATATCTTGCCCTTCCCCTCATCTCCCCACTGCAAACCTATTATTATGTCGGCCTTGCTCATACGGGTTCGACGTCATGCGGATGGCTTTCCTTCAGCCCTGCCTCAGTAATCCTGATGAAAACGGCGTGCTGCTGAAGCTCCTCGATGCTGCGGGCGCCGAGGTAGCTCAGCCCAGACCTGAGGCCTGCGGTCAGCTGTCTTATCACGTCGGACGCCGAGCCCTTGTATGGAACGTATGCTTCAACACCTTCAGCCATGTAGCTGTAGTCGGATGCGTCCTGCAGTATGTCATCCTCCCCAGCCCTGCTGTTTTTGGCTAGCATGGCGTAGAGGCTGGCCATTCCACGGTAGATCTTCATCTTACGGCCATTTC
>JAWBRA010000031.1:0-16749 GCA_038844785.1 Candidatus Caldarchaeum sp. | reverse complement strand
AAACCATGCATTCTAGAGCATGTATGGAAATGGCTGAACCTAATCCACATAATCACCCAGCCAGAGACGCTACACCTGATAAACAGCATAAAAGGGGTGATGAAGATGGCTTAAGTTAACAGAGCCCTTGTGGGTAAGCATAACGCTTATATCAAGCCAGTGCAATGTAGTTATTGGTGACATAATTGAATAATTATTCAACTATTTCTGTTCCGAAGCGAGTAAAGGAAATCCTTAAAAGAAACAAGGGAGACAGCGATTGGGGAGAATACCTGCTACAGCTGTATTCGGAAGCTAGAAGAAGGCGAAAGCTGGAGGCGTTCGAAAGGCTCAGGAAAACCTTGTCTAAAGAAGAGCTTGAAAGAATACTCGAGGAGTCTAAGGCTTTCAGAAAGGAGTTCACGTTGCGATGATGTTGTTAGATACGAGCATTCTGATAAAATCGCTGCAGAAAGGCAAGCTTATAGAAGGATGTATCAGCGTCATTACGTTGGTAGAGGTTTTGAGAGGAGTAGCGGCGGAGAAACGTAATCAAGTGAAAACAAGTCTAGAAAAGGTATACGAAATCATACCGTTGGACAACGAGGTCATAATGGAGTACTGCGACATATACGATGCTTTAAGGGGCCGGGGTTTGAAAGTTCCAGAAGCCGACCTGCTTATAGCAGCATCCGCTAAAGCAAAAAACCTGACGCTGGCTACTTCAGACAAGGAGTTCAAAAAATTGGATGGCCTTGGCTTGGAAATAAGGTTGGAAAACGGATAATACAGCCGGCAGTGTGAGGGAAAAGCATCAACAACTAGGGATGAATTTGTTTACGTATTAGCACACCGTGGTTAAGCTGACCGTCTCCCTCTCCTAGGAGACGCTCAAGAGGCTTCGTCGGGTGGTCAAGGAGCGTTATGGGTCTAGAAGAGGTGCTCTTTCAAGACCTGTTGAGGAAGATCTTAAGTAGCTTTTGGACCGTTTAGAGCATCCCCCTCATCTCAAACATATCGAGCTTACAAAGGTGAGAAGCTGGTTGCTGAGGTAGAAAGATTGGAACAGCTTTCATATGAGCTCAAAAGGCTTGGAGTAAACCCAAGGTCTGTATGCATTGCATCGTTCGCCAAGCTCAGGCTGTGGCAAGAGCTGGGCTCAGAGCAAGAGAAGTTTGAGCGGCTTCGTAAATTCAACCCCAAACCTTATTGGCCGTCCGATCGCCGGCTCACCCTTTCCAACCTCGAGGAGGTGGTCTTGTCTCAGATGTCTGAGTTATGAAGAGCTATGTGGGTGAGTCGAGGGTTGTTGAGGTTGTTTTTGTGGATTGTGGTGTTATCCACTGCGTTGAGGGGGAGAGCTCCCGCTTCAGGCTCTGCTATTGAATGTGTGCTTGACTGGGCTAGACGCTACAGGTTGATGAGAATGCTACAGGTCTTCGTGTGTTGGCTGCCACAATGGTTGAGGTGACACAGGCTATGATAACAGGTAACAACGTCTCCCACGACTCGTGTTGGAAAGGGTAAAAAATTCGCTTGGAAACCTTAAAAAGGTTGAAATTAAGCAGAAGAGTCGAGGATCCAAGATTTCTACGCGGTCAGGCGGTATATGTCGACGACATTTCTTTCCCAAAGATGCTTCACTTGGTTTTTGTAAGAAGTCCCTACCCTCACGCACGAATTCTCTCAACCGATTTTTCCGAAGCCTTAAAAACCGCCGACGCTGTTTTTGACGGAAAAACTATAGCTTTTAAGACAAAGCCTCTCTATACACTCATCAAAGATGTTGCTTACTATGGGATAGCGGTTGATAAAGTTAGGTTCTACGGCGAGCCCGTAGCCATGGTGCTCGCTAAATCGTTGGAAGATGCCTTGGACGCTGCCGAAAAAGTATACGTCGATTACGAGCCTCTCCCCCCTGTTGTAGACCCAGAAGAATCGCTTAGCTCGTCCACATTTATACATGAAAACCTTGGGACAAACATCGCCGTAAGCCAACGTTTCAAGTTTGGCGATGTTGAAAAGATGTTTGACGAAGCTGATGAAATTGTTTCTGAAAAATTCATTTTCGAACGGTATGCAGCATGTCCAATTGAAACATGTGGGGTAGTAGTAAAACCGGAGAAGGATGGGAAGCTGAACATATACGATAATCAGCAAACTCCTCTTCTGTTTCGTAGTATTGTCGCACGCTCTCTCGGAATTAAGCCGGAGCGAATCAGGCTGATTCAACGAGACATCGGTGGAGGTTTCGGCGTCAAAATAATGCTCTATCCGATTGTCTTTCTTGTAGCTTTCGCAGCCATGCATACTGGACTACCCGTGAAATGGTTCGAAACACGTTCAGAACATATTGCAGCCATGGCTCATAACTCTAACCGAATAGCTCATGCTGAAATGGCGGTTAAACGTGATGGGAAAATTACTGCGTACAGGACGAGGTTCATTGAGGATGTGGGGGCCTACGCTCGTCTTCCAGACCCAGGAGGGGTGGTGCGTTCGTTGATGACTTATCTCGGCTGCTACGACATTCGTAATGTTGACGTCGAGTTGAAAGTGGTATTTACTAACAAATGTCCTACGGGCCCTGTCCGTGGCTATGGATGTCAGCAGGCATACTTTGTCTTGGAAAGAATGATGGATATTGTGGCGAAGCAGGTCGGATTATCTCCTCTTGAAATCCGTTTCCGAAACATGGTCGACAAAAGTCAACAGCCGTACCGAACAGTTTTCGGCAGTTTGTATGATGGCGGTGACTATAAAGCAGTGTTAGAAAGAGCGTGGAAACTTGCCGAGCCCGAAAAATTCGCGGGTAAACAAAACGTGGGGATAGGAATAGCGTGTGTTGTAGAACCTGCGGTAACGAACCTTGCACGGAACAAACTTCTCTTCCCCCATCTTGAAACGTCTGGCTCAGGGGAAGGAGCGATAGTTCGCCTCGAAGAATCGGGAACCATAACTGTTTACGCGGCATCGATTCCACAGGGTCAAGGCCATGAAACCGTCCTCACACAAATAGTCTGCGAAACCCTGAACGTAAAGCCTGAGCATGTTAAAATTGTTTTCGGCGATTCCGACGTAGTTTACCCAAGCCCCTACGGAGGAACTTGGGCAAGTAGGTTCAGCGTGATGACGACGGCTGCTGTGAAAAAAGCCGCCGAGAAACTAAAACGCAGTATCCTATCAATAGCTTCCGAACTTCTCGAAACCTCTGCAAACGATCTGGAAATCCGCGGCGGAACAATTTATGTAAAAGGGTCGGACTCCTCCATCTCGTTAGAACAGCTTGCCGCAAAAGCATACCGCGACAACGTCAAAACACGTAACCACACCTCACTTCAGGCTGAACATTTCTTTGACTTCCCAACATTCAACACAGGTGTTGCAGGCGAAATCAACATGTCAGCCACTTACGGTATCTCCACGCATATCGCAATAGTGCAAATTGATCCCGAAACATTCAAACCGACAATACTACGGTACGTCGCAGTCCATGACTGCGGCAAAATCTTGAACAAACAAATCGTCGACGGCCAAATAGTGGGCGGGATAGTGCAGGGGATTGGCGCAACCCTTTATGAAAGAATTGTTTACGATGTGAATGGACAGATTTTGACATCGTCTTTCGTCGATTATCTTTTGCCCACATCTGTTGAGACCCCGGAGATTTTAGTCGACCATCTGGAGACTCCGTCTTTGTTTTCTGAACTTGGGTCTAAAGGTATGGGTGAAGGTCCGTTGATACCTGTTGCAGCTGCAATAGCCAATGCTGTTGAGGATGCTTTAAAAATCCGAATAAACCGGTCGCACATCTCATCTCAACAACTTTGGGAAAGCATGAAAAACAATAAAAATAAGTTGAGAACAAATGGATGACGAATGAAAACCATTCTGATTAAAAACATTGGAAAAATAGTTTCGGGAAACATCGACAAGCCTGTAGTCAGCGGCGACAGCATATACATCAGCAATGGAGTCATAGAGGAAATCGGTTGGAACATTTCACGCCAAGCCGACGGGGTCTTTGACGTCAACAACATGACGGTGATTCCCGGACTGTTTGATTCCCATGTTCACCCGGTTTTCGGAGATTTCACACCAAGGCAAAACACTCTCGGCTTTATAGAATCTTCGGTCAACGGAGGTGTGACGACATTCATCTCAGCGGGTGAAGTGCATCTGCCGGGTAGGCCACGTGGTGATAAGGAAGCAGCGAAGGCCCTTGCAATCTTAGCCCACAAAACCTTTAAAAACCTCCGGCCTCTTGGGGCGAAGATTCACGCCGGTGCTTTGTTACTTGAGAAGGGGTTGGTTGAAGCTGATTTTGAAGAGGTGGTGAAGGCCGGTGTCTGGCTGGTTGGTGAAGTTGGTCTTGGAAGCGTTCAAGACCCAGATGAAGCCGCTGCTTTAGTGAGAATAGCCCAGAAACACGGTATGAAAGTAGTAATCCACACAGGCGGAGCTTCAATACCAGGCAGTACAATAATCAACGCCGAAGTAGTCATGAAGGTAAAGCCAAACGTCGTGTCACACATTAATGGAGGACCCACATCACCATCCCTAACAGACATCCGGAAAATAATCGAAGACACAGATTCAGCCATCGAAGTTGTCCAATGTGGTAACTTCAAATCCATGATAGAAACAGTCAGAATACTCCAGTCACGTAACCAGCTGAACAGATTGATAATTGGAAACGATGCCCCCTCAGGAACCGGTGTTATTCCCTTAGGAATAATAAGGACTATTTCCTTTATCGCATCCAACACCAGCGTCGAGGCTGAGAAAGTCGTTTGCGCCGCGACAGGCAACACAGCCAAAGCCTTTGGACTGAATGAAGGCATTCTCGAACCTGAGAGACCTGCAGACCTTTTAGTCGTTGATGCGCCCTACGGCTCGGTCGGCAAGGATGCTCTCGAAGCGTTTTCAGTCGGCGACATTCCTGGCATCGCGATGGTGATGGTTGACGGTATTCCACGTGTAGGCCGCAGTCGAATGACACCTCCTCCAACGAGGCAGATAAAGACCGAAGGAGCGGCTCGGATTCCCGAGGGAGGTCATTAGAATGAAGCTCGGTCTCCGTCTTCCAACATATACACGGCCTGGTGATTTTTCATCGGGAGAGGTCTTAAGAAACTACGTCGCTGAGGCCGAACAACTCGGTGTTCAGGGATTCTTCGTCATCGACCATCTGCTTACATCGCGGCCCGCGTATTCAACGAGCTGGCACGACCCGTTAATTGCCCTCTCTTTCGTCGCGGCAGCGACAAAGAACGCCGTTGTAGGCCCTATGGTGATGGTGCTACCTCTTAGGAATCCCTATCTCGTCGCAAAACAGACAGCGTCTCTGGACGTTTATTCTGGCGGGAGATTTGTTCTTGGAGCGGGTGTGGGCTGGAACGTCGACGAATTCAAACTGCTCAACACCCCGCTGGAAAAACGGGGCGCGATAATGGATGAATACCTTGCTCTTCTCAAAAAGCTTTGGACAGAATATAGAACAACTTTTGAGGGCAGATATTTTAACGTGAAAGATCTTGTTCTTGAGCCTAAACCAGTCCAGAAACCACATCCTCCCGTCTGGATTGGCGGCGGAAGCCAGCCGCACGAAATTCTTTACGGCACTGCTGCAAAGGGAGTTGACAAGGTTCTTTTACGCATAGCCAAGTTTGCGGATGGATGGATTCCGCATTCAAGCGTAACGCCAGAGATGGCGGCGCAGGATTGGGAGAAACTGAAGAAATATGCAGCGGAGCTGGGGCGCGACCCCTATAGAATAACAAAGATATATTCAAACTTTGTCTACATCCGTAGTCCTGGGGAGGATGACAACGAAGCCGTAAAACGCTTCTCTCTATACTCAGGTATGAATCTTGAGTATTGGAAAAACTATTACCTCTACGGCACCGTTGACGAGGTTGCGGAAAAAATTAAGAAACGCATCATGTCTCTTGAGGGTGTTGACTGGATAGTTCTTAACCCAGTGACGTTTGAAAAGACACAGCTTCTTAGAATCACGCAAGATCTTTATTCACGTATTTACAACGCAAAAATTTAAAAGCAACCACTAATGGTAGAAAAACCATGAAAAAATCAGTATTTGTTGCTATTATTTCCGTAGTCATAGTAGCTGTCGCGGCATCTGGTGTCTTCCTGTTTCTTTCACAGCAAAGACTTGAAGTATCTGAAGTGAAGATAGGGGCCCTTGTTCCTTTGACAGGCCCTTTCGCTATCTACGGTGACTACACACTTAATGGTATGCGGTTTGCTGTCGACGAAATAAACGCCAAAGGAGGCATTCTGGGGGCGAAGCTCGTTCTCATCGAGGCTGACGAAAAAAACGACGCGAAGGAGGCTGTGGCGATATTTAAAAGGATGGCGGAGATTGACCATGTAACCGCTGTGGTGGGGACTATTTCGAGCGGAATAGGCGCCGTTTTGACGGCTGAAGCGGAGCAGGCGAAGGTTCCGCTTTTCCTCATAGCAGCCGGCTCACACACAATCTTAACCAAGGATTCCCGCTACACGTTTAGAACCTGTTTGCCGCCCGCTCCTACTAACGGCGAGCTTCTCGCCAACTTTGTCCGCGACAAGGGCTATAAAAAAGTCGGCGTGGTTATAGCCAGCTATGAATGGGGTTTTGCCATCAAGGAGGTTTTGGAGAAAAGGCTGAGGGAAATTCCGGGAGTGCAGTTCCAGATTGAGGAAGCACCTCTGGGTGAAACCGACTTCACAACTGTTCTTCGGAAGCTTCAATCCCTCCAGCCAGAGATCATGATACTGACCGGCCATCCGCCTGGGTTCCCCGTCATCACCAAGCAAGCCATAGAACTCGGTTTCCAATCAGCCTATTACATAGCGTCAGTCCAGCCGCCTGAGCTCATGCTTAGAGGGGTCGGAGATATAGGCCTCAACAAGCTTGTTACAACCACATGCGTGAACATAGAAACGCCTCAATACCGTGACCTAGCGGTGAAATTTTACCAGAAATACGGTAAATACTTCGACCATAACGCGGTATCTGGATACGTCACCGTGATGTTGATCGCGGACGCCGTCGAAAAAACAAGGTCAACAGACCCCGCTGTTGTTGCCAACCATATCCGCACACATGAATTCAACCATCCCATATTCGCATGGCCGTTGTCCTACACCGAGTGGGGCGAGATCAAGAAGCCGGCGATGCGGCTTGCTGTGATTAAAAGAGGAGACCCGGGTCAAGTTAACCCGGGAGCAAACTGGGTGCTTGAAACCCTTTACACATCGCCGCCGGTTGAACCATACGTTCCACCTAAATAACATCTTTTTATCTTTCTTTTTTCCGACGAGAAGATGGTTGAGAATGGTTTGGGAAAGATAATATTAAAGTGCATTGATGTGACGAAGTTTTTCGGCGGATTACCGGCTCTGAGAAACGTTAACATCGAGGTTGAGGATGGTGAGATCAGAGCCGTCATCGGCCCTAACGGAGCAGGTAAAACAACGCTGTTTAACGTGATAAACGGCGTCTACAAGCCTTCATCAGGCAAGATTCTGCTCGACGGTGTTGACATAACTGGAAAACCTGCCTACGAGGTTTTTAGGCTCGGTATTGGAAGAACTCTTCAGATCCCTAGACCGTTTAAGGATTTGACGGTTTGGGAAAATGTCTTGGCTGGTGGGCTGTTTAGCGGCCGTATGTCGATGGAAGAGCTGGAAAAACATGTTTCAACACTCTTGGACAGGTTTGGATTGTCAAGTAAAGCTAACCTTAAAGCAGCTGTTTTGAACCTTCAGGAGAGGAAAAAAGTGGAGCTCGCAAGAGCCCTAGCATCTAAACCAAAGGTTTTGATGGTGGATGAGTACATGAGCGGCCTCAACACCGCCGAAATAGAAGACGCCATAGAGCTCTTCAAAGAACTGAGAAAAACCTACAACCTTACAATCGTTTGGGTTGAGCACGTGATCAGCGCAGTATCATCACTAGCCGACAAGGTATCGGTCCTAAACCAAGGCGTGAAGATAGCTGAGGGAAAGCCTGAAGAAATAGTCGCCGACGAAGAAGTAATTGAAGCATACTTGGGTGAGAGAATTGTCCAGCCTTCTAAAAGTGGATAACCTTGCAGCTGGATACGGCGACATTCAAATTCTCTGGGATGTTTCAATAAACATAGACCGTGGAGAAGTGGTCGCCGTTTTAGGTCCCAACGGTGCTGGCAAAACAACCCTTCTTAAAACTATCGCGGGCTTGGTAAAACCTAAAAAAGGTTCAATAGTCTTCGATGGGAAACGAATCGACGGCATGCCTCCTGAGAAAGTTGTCGGAGAGGGCGTGGCCCTCGCACTCGCTGAAAAAGAACTTTTCCCACAGATGACTGTAAAGGAAAACCTGCTGCTAGGGGCCTTCAACGCAAGGGCGAGGAAGAAAGCCTTGGAAAACCTCGAACTTGTCTACAGCATCTTCCCCAAACTCAGGGAAAGAGAGTTTCAAAAAGCTGGGACGATGAGCGGTGGCGAACAGCAAATGCTGGCCATCGGAAGAGCTTTGATGACAGATGCAAAGCTTCTGCTTCTCGACGAGCCTTCCACAGGGCTGGCTCCGCTACTTGTCAAAAGCATTTTTACAGGCTTGCGGAAAATAATGGAAAACAAGAAAGATCTGTCTATACTTCTAGTCGAGCAACGGACTGCTCAAGCGGCTGAACTCTGCGACAGAGGGTACATAATTACGAACGGCCGTATAGTGTTTGACGGCGATATACGTGAAGGGTTGTCGAAACAGGCTTTCGTAAGAAAATATTTGGGGATGTAACGATGGATTCTGGTTTGCTGTTGTTTCTTCTAGATGGAGTGGTTTTCGGCTTGATTCTTTCGCTTATCGCTTCTGGCTTGACTTTGATATATGGTCTGGCTGGTGTGCTTAACCTTGCTCACGGCGAGTTGTTGGTTGTATGCACAGTAACCTCGGCTGTCTTGATGCAGACGTTGGGTTTTCCACTGCCTTTAGCTTTAGTAGCTGGTCTAGCTGTTGCAGTTGCTGCAGCTGCCTTTCTCGACAAAATCGTTCTGCAGCCTGTTTACAAGCTTGAAGGTGAGGAAAGAGTTCTTCTAGGCCTTTACATGACGCTCGCGTTCTCAATTTTCCTCCACAGCTCTATCATAACAACTTTCCCCCTCGCATTCCTTACAATCAACCTGCCCATAACATCCATAAACTTCATGGGGTTGACGGTTCGGCTAGCTCAGCTGGTAACCGGCATAGGTTCAGCAACCATCCTAGTTGCAGTTTACTTTTTCCTCAGAAAAACATGGAGCGGTATGGCGATACGTTCCCTCACCCAGAACGAAACAGGTGCGTTGATGGTTGGAGTAGGCGTCAAGAAGTATCGTCTGCTGGTTTTCATGCTGGGAGCACTTCTCGTCGGCCTTGCTGGGATAATCCGTAGCATCATAGCCACGGTTGCGCCGGAAAGCGGAATAGAGTTCACAATCCTCGGATTACTTGTCTGCGTAGTGGGCGGGATTCGCAGCGTGTATGGAACAATAATAGCCGGCCTCGTCATAGGAATAGCCTATACTTTTCTCGTCCTCTTCATAGGTACTTACCTCGCCTACGTAGCTCTTCTAATTCTTATCATGGCTATCATACTGTTTCGTCCCTATGGCATCGTGGGTGAGAAATGGTGAGAGAAAGAACAAGGCTTAATGCTGTCATAGTGCTAATACTCATTTACACAGTGTTACCGCTTCTATTCATCAACACACCTTACGTCATTTTCATATTGGTGCAGATGGTTTTCTTCACGGTTTTCGCCTATGGGTTTAACTTTCTTTTCGGGTTTACGCGGCAGCTTTTCCTGTGTATAGGAGCTTTCATAGGGATGGGTGCGTATATTACGGGAATATCTCTCAGAGAAGGTTTGATGGGGCCTGTTGAAGCCATGCTGGTTTCCATGCTGGCGGTTGCCTTCGTCGGATGGGTTGTCAGCGTCTTATCTATCCGCCGCAGGCTTGTCGTTATCTTCACAGGAATATTCACTCTAGCCATTACGCTTGTCTTCAACAACCTTGTCATAGGTCTTTCAGGCATAACCGGCGGTGAGACAGGTTTTAGAATACGTGGGATAAGCCTCGGCCCTCTTGACGCGCTACCATACAACCTCCGTTTCTACTATCTTGCCGCGGCCTTAGTGCTGACAGTTACCATGGCTTCCTACTACCTGCTTTTCCACACAAAAACAGGATACGCTTACCGTTGTATCATAGATGATGAAAACAGCGCCGAACTCGTCGGCATAAACGTTTCTAGGGTAAAAAGTCTAACAGCCCTGTTTTCATCAGCGCTTCTTGGGTTGGCAGGCGCTCTTTACGGGCTGTTTTCCCAGCTCATCGCGCCCTCATATTTTGCTTTTTCATCAATCGATATTCCTGTCCAGCTTATCGTCATCCTCGGCGGAAGAACCACCCTACTCGGTCCTTACATAGGCTCAGCCATAATCTCTATCGTAAACGAGACCTTGAAATTTCTCGGACCTCTAACGCAGATCCTTTATGGTTTGACACTTCTGTTCCTTCTTGCGTTTTTCCGAAACGGAATAGTCGATTTCGTAAAAAGAAGACTGGTCAAATGGTTATTTTAACGTAGCCCATCTTCCCCCCTGACCTCCTCTTTCTTCAAGCCGCCGATTCTCGGCAAAGGTCTTCCAGAATCGGTCACCGCCGCTATGACCACGATCTCATCTGCCATTGGGGCGTCGGAAACCCTTATTTCTACCGCGTCGTAATGGCTTCTTACAAACGCCGCCCGCTTGTAGTGGAGCGGGACGTCTATCGGTGTTCCAGGCCCGCCGACTTTCGCAGCCGAGGGAATTATGGCTTTGCATACATCTTGGCCACCGCATTCTTCACGCAATCCTCTGCCGAACTTTGGATGAAGAATTGCATGGCCGTGTTCAAGCTCGCCGGCTACGCCTACTATGGCTGCTTTTCCATAGCTTTCAACAGCTGCAGGCGGGATGCCGAGTGTTTCACGAGCTTTCCTGCCTAGGAAACCACCGAGAAAATCTCCTGCGTCAATCAACAGTTGAAGATCTTCAACATATCTTCCAGCGTATGGATTCTTGATTACGGCGGCTGCGACGCTTTTCCTGACAGGTTTGTCAAGACGTCTACCGTTTTCAATAAGCGTTTCGTCGGCGAAGACCACGACTTTACGGATAACAACTCCAGGCGCCGCCTCCAACTTCACCACCACCTCGTTGTCACGATCTTATGGTCGGTAAAGAATCTTAAGGTATCAACCCTGCTATGAGCTACTCCGAAGAAAGACATTCTTCTCCCGCCGAGCGGGAAATAAGCCATGGGCTGTGGTACACCTATGTTGACGCCGACGTTACCGACGTTAACATTCAGAACAAATTCACGGGCCTTCCGTGGGTTTGATGTGAAGATCGCTGCGGCGTTGCCGTAAGGCGTGTTTTTATTTATCAAATCTATTGCCTCGTCAAGGTTTTCTGCATAAATTATTGAGGCTACGGGGCCGAAAATCTCCTCCTTCGCCAACGTGCTGTTCGGCAAAACGTTTTCGAAAACCGTGGGCCCGACGAAATAGCCTTTCAACGGTTTGACGGGCTTGTTCAACCTACCGTCCACCAGAAGCTTCCCAACCGTTTCACTGCTTTCAATGAATTTCATAACTCTTTCCAAACCTGTTTTCGAAGCCATGGGGCCCATTTCGGTTTCCTTGTCCATGCCGTAGCCTAGGCGGAGCCAAGACCTTGACTTGACCAGCTCAACGATCTTCTCCCCGTTTTTGACGACAACAAGGTTGGAGCCGGCTAAGCATCTCTGCCCCGACATTCCGAAGAACGACGAAACAACGGCTTCGGCCGTTTTCTCCATATTGGCGTCAGGCAGTACGACGAGGTGGTTCTTCGCCCCCGCGTTGATCGAAGCACGTTTCCCCATCTTGGCGGCGGCTTCATACAGTAGTTTTCCTGTCCTCGTAGACCCTATGAACCCAACCCCTTGAATGTCTGGGTGTTGCACTAGCTTCTCAGCTACACGGCCGTCGCCGTGAACAACATTCATAACACCGGGCGGAACGCCTGCCTCCTTCACAATCCTAGCTATCTCGTTGACCACCATCGGCGTTACCTCGCTCGGTTTCAGAACCACCGTAGCACCTAAAGCAATTGCGTAAGGCACGTATGATGACCATGCGTGTAGCGGGATGTTGAAAGGCGTGATGATGGCGAAACAGCCTAGAGGCTCTCGGATAAGTTCTTGATCTATATCAGGCGAAACGTTGGTCATGTTTTCGCCTTTCGCCAGTGTGTAAGCCAGAGCAGCGGCAGCCTCCACGTTTTCTAGACTTCGTCTAACTTCGCCTACGGCTTCTGAGTATGTCCTGCCGTGGTTGTCGACGAGAACACGTGCAATCAGATCTGTATCCCGTTCGATCAAAGTCCTGATCTTCAGCAAATATTCAACTCTTTCCGACGGTGTTGTTTTGCGGAATTTTTCAAAAGCCCTGACACCTGCCTCCACAGCGCTGTCCACCTCATCCTCCATGCTTATGGGTACTTTTGAAATTACCGAGTCGAAAGCAGGATTATACACTGGAATCGTCTCAACAGACTTTGAGGCGACAAATTCGTTGCCGATGAAGTTTTGCAGAACGTTCATGTTTTTAATCTCAGATGGGGGTTTTTAAAGCTACCCTTTTCCTTCCTGGCAAAGCACAGCGAAAACCATAGTAGGGTAGCGGTAAGTTATCTCTTTTGGGGCTACTGATACCGTAGATATGTTGAGGAATAATCATTTGAAGGCGTGGTGCCTCAATTTTAATGGTACTGTCAGCTAGGTATTACGCCTCCTTCTCTTGTTTGGGTTCTGAGGAGTAGGTTATGTATTAGGGCTATTGCTGCTGCTATCTCCTCTATACTCTTTACTGTCTTGGAGTTTGTGTTGTTGTGGAGTCTTCTGGTCCTGTCTTGTTCCTATTCCCAGAGGTCTCGTGGAAGTATTCTATGCCAGTGGATGCCATGGACCCCTATCCACGACTATGCCCTCACATGCATCCTCAGCAACGCCAGGGCATTAAGAATGGGCCTGCCTTTAGAGGCGTATACGTCTACCGCTGACCATAGATAGACCCTTTCGCCAAGCCTCTTCTCGACAGCCTCATCCACCGCGACCAGCCTTACGTATAGGGTTGAAGGCTCTCCCCAGCCTACGAACCCACCCCCTAACACCATCCCCAGAAGCATCTGTGAAGCCATACCTCTCAGACACATCCCTAAGCCTAAGGCCAGCCAAGAATAAAAGAGAAGCGTAAGCCTTCCCACGAGGACTCTGACACGCATAACCAGATGAGAACATCTCAAGCCATAGGCCTATCCGAAAAGTAAAAGTTGACAGTACCAACGTTTCAGAGCCCTAAGTATAAATAGTAGTCTCATAATAGATTACCTATTGGTGGTCCCTATGGGTAGGCTTGTGAACGTCTCCATAAAAGTCCCAAAAGAGCTGAGGGATCTCATGAGGATGGTTGACGTTAACTGGAGTGAGTATCTAAGGGAGGTCATACAAATCAAGTTGGGTACCGAGCTGGGTAAGAGGGCGCTTAACAGTCTAGATGAGATACGGATGAGAGTTCAGGAGATACCGACGGAGGAGCTGGTTAAATGGATAAGGGAGGACAGAGAGAGAAGCTGAAGATCGTCGTAGATGCGAGTGTCGCGGCCAAATGGATTATCCCAGGAGAAAAATGGGAGAAAAATGCGAGAGCCCTGGCCGAAGATATAGCTTATAGACGGGTCGAGGCACATGGCCCATCATTAATCCTGTACGAGCTAGCCTCCGTTATAAATAAGGCGATAAGGGCTGGGAAAATGAGCTTGGAGGATGGTGAAAAAGCTCTTCAAGCCATGGGCGCCATCGGCCTAATCGTAGATAACATCGACTGGGACGATCTAAGCGAGATACTAAGAATAGCCGAGTCAACGAAGCTAACGATATATGATGCAGCATACATGTACCTAGCCAAAAGAATCGGATGCAAGTTATTAACAGTCGATACAGAAATCATAGAGAAGGGCGGGTCCATAACCGAGATAACAACATTCGACTAATCTTAAACCATAACTAAGTCCTTTCTACACGTTAAAAAACGCATCTAACCTAGAACCACATTATCAAAAGACGGAAAAGACTGCTAGGTTTGTGTTGACAGTAATAAGGTATAGAAAAAAGGAAGCTTATTGACCGCAGCATATTGGCGACCTACTGCCTTTGTCTTTTCCAAAACCTCCGCGCATCAGCGAAACTTCCTTCAGACATCAGAAAACAGCAGTCTTGGTGGAAGCCATGGACACCATGTTTGTTGTGGGCAGCAGGCGTTTACAGAATTTCACCCTTCTATGGGAATTCGCTTAATTATGATGAACTGTTCGGCGTACTCCGATGGCCGACATACCACAGCTCAGAAAACCTCAGAATAAAGCCTTGACAAGAAACCTACAGCTGGGAAAGACATCTCTATCACTAATCAAACGGGTCTACTCCTATCCAAATTCATATTTGAGGGAGTAGGCTCGCCCTTAACTTGACAATATCAAAGGCGACGTTTAAAAAAGATTTAAAACATTTGAACCACAGAGGAATAGCAATGCTAGAACTTGATGAACATGTTAGGGCAAAGGTCGATGGATTTCTACCTGGTTTCCGACGGTGGTTGAACAGTGACGAGGCTAAGACTCTTTCTAGCGAGATGGAAGTTAGGGTGGATGAGTTTAGAAAGCTTCTCGACGAGAAGACTATAGACCAGCTTTCCGAGCTTGAAGTGAGGAGGATTATGGGTTCACTATGGGCATACAGGTGGTGGTACAATAAGGAGGCTGCTGCAGAACAGGTTATCGAAAACCCAGGCCTAGACGCTTTCAAGTCTGAGCTTAAAAACCTGCTCTATGGCGATGCACCGCTAGCAAAGCGCTACGACATGTTTTTTGAGAAAGTAGTGAAGGGTGTTGGGCCTGCCGGTGTTACCGAGATCCTCGCCTTCGTCAACCCCTCAAGCTATAGCATTTGGAACGACAAGAGTAGAAAGGCCCTTGAGACATTGGGTCTTAGAGGAGTCTTGCCGACTAGGAAGTACAAGATAAGCGGTTCAGAGTATGAGAAGTTAAATGAAGTATTGAAATCCCTCTTCAAACTAGTTTATCCAAATAGAGCTGACCTAAATCTGCTCGACGTGGACCTATTTCTGTACTACGTAGCTACTAAGACTGGGGGAGAGGTTGCTGTTGAGGAGGAAGAGGACTATGATTTTGACCATGACGAGATTGTCGAGAAGCTTGTAGCGATAGGTAATGGGCTGGGGTTTGAAGCCGAAAGCGAGGTTCAGATAGCCAAAAGCGCTCGGGTGGACGTTCTAAAACTTTTATATTAGTTATATGTGGTGAAATGTCTATAAGGATAATTCTTGGGGAGGGGCTGGAAAGACGGTTCCGGGAGTTTGCCATGAGAAGGTTTGGGTACGGCAAAGGCGCGCTCAGCAAAGCCGCTTCAGAAGCAATCACTAATTGGCTCCAGCAAACCCACGCATCCATGGAAATAGAGTTCGTCGGCGACCCGGTCGACGCGGTTTCAGGGCTTCTATCAGATGTTGACGTGGATGCTGTAGAGCTGCAGCACCGGGCGGTGGAGATGTGGAGGCTTAAGGTGCTCAGGGATGAATCTAATCGACACTAACATATTTCTTGAAGTACTGCTGGGCAGGGGAGGAAGCGAAGAATGTAAACAGCTGCTCAGGCTTGTAAGGGATGGAAAAATAGAGGCGTTGGTAACCGACTTCACGATCCACTCCATAATTGTTTTGATGGATGGTTTTAAGAGGCTTGACGCGTTGAAGACGTTTCTGACAAGCCTGACCGCCTATAAAGGACTCAAAATACATCGCACATCGCTTGCTGATGAGCTTACAGCGGTCGAAATCGCTTTGACACAAGGGCTGGACATGGACAATGCAATACAATACTCAGCAGCGCTGTCGAGTAATGCGGAGTCAATAGTCTCCTTCGACAAACACTTGGACGGGTTGAAAACGCCTAGAAGAGAGCCGAAAAACCTGTTATAAAAGACGGGAGCCATAAGCCAGACTTTCCAGTCATGGTTATTGGATGGGGTTGGCTGCCAACCTTAAACGATAGTTTCTGAGGATTCTGGAGGAAGAAGAGGAGTTCAGGTACGCTTTGGCCGGCAAAAAAGGCATACTCAAGTCCTGTGAGCTGTTTGACAGAAGGTTTCGAAGGTTTTGCCGAAGCTGGTCTGCTTTAGGAGTTACGAGATGCACGCAGCAGCCTAAATACAGGTTCTCCTCGAAGAGCTTGGATACCCCCAGTGCTAAAGGGATTGGCTAAGAAGGACGGCGAGGTATTGGACATAGACGTGTTCTGCGATGATAATATTTTCATAGGCGGGGAAAACCAAACCGCTTGACAGCGTTGAGGTCTTATCGTCAAAATACGGTATAAAACCCTTCTTGACGATGGTATCGGC
The DNA here is from genome assembly GCA_038844785.1 of Candidatus Caldarchaeum sp. Lineage (GTDB taxonomy): Archaea > Thermoproteota > Nitrososphaeria_A > Caldarchaeales > Caldarchaeaceae > Caldarchaeum. The sequence continues at coordinate 231 of JAWBRA010000031.1, read as the reverse complement.
GGATGTTGCTCCAGAATAGCTGCGGAAAGGTTGAGGTATGATGTGGAGAAAACGGGGTCAAGCTGATCCTGGGCAGGATACAGAGGCGTTGAACGCTTAACACATAATCTCCCCCAACCCGTGGAAACAAGTAGAATGTATGATAAACCGTTAACGTGATGGCGTGTTAGACAAAGGTTAATGGCACTGCATGTTTTTATCAGAAATACTTTTGTGAAAGTTTTTCGCCAA
>JAWBRA010000030.1:0-16927 GCA_038844785.1 Candidatus Caldarchaeum sp. | reverse complement strand
TCTTCAATTCCATGCGTAAGCCCAGGAGGCTTGTAGCCGTCGATGAGACTGTTGAGAAGAGGCTGGGAGAGTGGGTCTACGTATGGTCTGCAGTAGACGTCGATGCAGGCGAGATAATAGCTGTATATGCTTCCAGAGGTAGGTCTATGCTTAATGCATTGACTTTCCTTAGGATGGTCCTAAGGGCATGCGAGGGTAAGCCGGTGGTAGTAGTGGATAGGGGTCCATGGTATCCATGGGTATTGAAGGGGCTGGGCATAGAGTACTTCCACGAGACCTTTGGGAATAGGAATAGGATAGAGAGGTGGTTTAGGGAGCTGAAGGACAGGACCAGAAGATTCTACAACAACATAAACTCCAAGACAGTAAAGAGTATAGAGGAGATAGCAGCAGGAATAGCCCCAATACATAACCTACTCCTCAGAACCCAAACAAGAGAAGGAGGCGTAATACCTAGTTGACAGTACCGGTTCTCTGATTGATTTATATATGTCTTGGTGGGACTTTTTCTATGGGTTCGAGCCGACGGGCAACCTCGACTCAAAGTCGGGGGCGGTTGTAGTTAACTTGCTTAGAGAACTGGTAAACAAAGGAAAAACCTCCCTCTACAACGTTATTTTTCCTTTAAGAACCGCTTCTAAAACCAGTCTTTCCGCCTCTTGACGCTTTTCATCTGCTTTTTTACGTACTATGCTGGCCTCCCACTTCCCCTTAGCCAGTATCTCTTTAGCGGCTTCCTCTGCCCTTGAAACTTCCTCGGAAAACAACCTATCCTCCCTTGCTTTGGCCTGTTCCGAGATCCTAGCCTTCAGCTTCTCCGCCTCCTTCGAAGCCATGTCGACGATTTCCTTCCTGTAAACGTTTGTCAGCTCATACAGTTCATCCAGCTTCTCCTCGATCTTTCTTAAACGCTCGACGACCTGCTCCACCTTGGAGGCCATGAGAAATCTTTCGGAAAGCTCATAATAACCTTAATTCCCGGCAGGGTTTTCCCACTTAGATGTCTGACCTGGCTGAAAAAGTCAGAAATGCTTTGAGGATGCTGAGGGACCCGGTCTCAGGAGCGCCTGCCTTGTTTCTCGACTCTGTGATAGACGTCAGAGATGTCGGAAACGGAGTTGTTCACATAATCTACGTTTGCAGAGACCCGCATTCACCAAACGTAATAACATATGCCGAGGCGGCCAAAACGCTTGCAAGCCGATGCGAAGGCGTGAAGAAGGTCATCATCGAAGTCAGAAATCATGTTCTAGCGGATTTCATAAATCTCAAGCTTAACGTATAGCTGCATCCTCATCTCCAAACTTTGCGTGAAACCTTCTGACTATATCCTCCACTGACGGTTTACGCTTCTTTTTACGCCAGGTTCTGTAAGGGCCGACGGCTTGGAAGGCTTTTTCAACAGCATCGTCAGCCTCACCGACTTCGTATCTGTTCCAGTCTTTAAAATGCTTGTAACGGCCTAAGAATGTATGTTCGATGCTGAAGGAATCTAGTTTGCCGGGATCTATGCACACGCATACCCTGTCCAGCGCTCTGTGAAGGGAGAGCGGGGCGGTGAAAACTCTGGCGGGGTCTACCTTGTTTTCCACCAACACATGCTTTCTCATACTCATCCGTCTTAACACATATTCGGTCAAAGCATATGCTGCATCCAGCGGCGGTATTTTTGCGAGCAAATCACCGCTGAATGCCCTGTCGTTTACATGAACGTGAACGCCTTCACCGCTCCATTTGACGATGGTTGACTTACATATGCCCAGCTTGTCCAGTACTGAGATTATTTCGCCGGCCGCCTCCATCGCATTCACCCAGCTTGATGACGGCAGAAGGTCTACATCCCAGGAAGCCATTGAGGAGATAATTTTCACAGGCCTGCTATCCCGCCACAGGTACGTGTGTATGGTTGCGTAGAAAGAGCGGGGTTTTAGCTCTTGGAGTATTTCAATGACATCGTAGGGTGTGTCTATCCTCAGGTGCTGCCTCTTTTTCACATGGTATCTATGCATGCCGTCCCGGCTGAAGACCGCAACCCATCTGCCCGTCGAGAACCTTGCTATCTCCTCCAAAACCTCTTCGCTCGAATAATGTTTAAGCAGAAGCTCGTCGGCGTCCATGGTTAAGGAACTTCTTCCTCTTTCTTCTTTTTCGCAGATATTATTTTTCTCGTTACCTGTGACGGGAGCGCCACGTCTTCACGGCCTATGTATGCAGGGCTTTTGACAACTAGGCCTTTTCCCGGAATTATTTCGATAGTGTGCATCACTGTGCTGTGGTTGGTCTGTCTCATTTTTTCGACTAGAACGAATCTCTGCAGGACGCCGTTTCGGATTATTCTTCTAAACCGTATAATTCCGTCGGCCACATGCTCTATACCCCATCCAAAGGCTTCCGACGTAGTTATCGCGTATTGACTGACCGCAAGCGTTGTGAAGTCCCACTTTGCCAAAACTTTTTTGACTGTGTAGCTTAGTCGTCTAGCCATCACCGGCCTGTCGAGCCAGAAAGCTGACATGGAGTCAACAACCAGCCTGGCTCTGCCGAAACCCAGCTCCCTCTTAGCTGCGATAACCTTCTCCAACAGCTGCTCTACATCTAGCGCGTTCAACGACCAGCGTTCATCTGTACCCATCAACGCATCTATGATAATCAGTTTGTTTTCCTCGACAGGTTTTTTCAAGTCCATTCCAAGCAATTCCGCCTGTGTGATAATCGAGTTCTTGGATTCCTCGGTCGTGACATACACACATTTGTCGCCTTCATCGATGCCTTTTGAAATGAAATGTATCGAGACAATTGTTTTTCCACACCCCGGCTCGCCCGTCACAGCGACGAAGAAACCCCGTGGGATACCGCCCTGCAGCAGGCTGTCTATTCCTTCGACACCTGTAGACAGCCTTTCTATCATCCCAACAGTACAGCGTGCTCCAGCTATAAAAGGCATAGGTTCGGCAAAACAGTTTTTTACCTAGCGTAAGCAGGCATAACTATGGAGTTGAACACAAACTTTTTCGGCGAGCGTGTTGTTCTGATGATTCCCGGCCCTACGGAGCTGCATCCAGCTGTTCAAAGGGTTCTTTCAACACCTATTGTGGCGCACTACGGGCCTGAGTGGCTGCCGGTTTACGAAGAGGCTTTGAAGCTGGCTGCATCTATTTTCAAGACGAACAATGAGGTGTTTATGATGCCGACGCCTGGCACCGTTGCATTGGAGGCAGGCGTGATAAGCTTGCTGGAGCCCGGTGAAAAAGCGGTAGCGGTTGTCAACGGATTTTTCAGCGAGAGGCTGGCGGAGATAGGAGACCATGTTGGAGCTAAAGTAGTCAGAGTCAACGCCAAGGAAGGCGAGGTAGTTTCTCCCGAAAGCTTGGACGATGTGTTGAAAAGGAACCCGGACACAAAAGCTGTGCTCGCTGTTCAAAACGAGACGTCGACAGGCGTGCTTAACCCGGTCAGAGAGTACGTGAAAATATGCAACGAGAGAGGGGTCTTGTTTATTTTGGACGCCATATCATCCTACGGTGGTGTTGAGCTGGATTTCGACGGATGGGGAATCGACTACTGTGTAGGATATGCAAACAAATGTCTCGGAAGCATTCCTGGAACCGTGCCTGTCGCGGTGAGCGACAGAGCCTGGGAGGTTGTCCGCAAGAGAAAGACAAAACCAGCATCTTTCTTCACAAACCTTAATGTTTGGCGCTATTACATAGATGAGTGGAAAAGCATCGGACACCCGTATCCAACTACCATAAGCCCCCACTCAGTTCTGTGCTTCAAGGCAGCGGCGCAGGCCGCGATTGAGGAGGGGTTGGAGAACAGGTATCAGAGACACCTGCGTGTAGCGGCTGCATTCAGGAAAGCCGTAAGGTTTATGGGTCTTGAAACCCTGACTTCAGATTCTGTGGCTTCTCCGACGGTCACAGCCATACAGCTGCCCGCAGCCGTTTGGAAGGATTCTGGAAAAATAGCCCAGACGATGCTGAAAAAACATAGGATAATGATAGGCGGCGGCATTGCAGCCCTACATGGAAAAATATTGAGGATAGGCCATATGTGTGTGACGGCCAGCACAAGGTATATCGTGCCCACACTCGCAGCCTTGAGAGATTCCTTCAAAAGCGTCGGCTTGAGCCTCAACGACGGCGTTGAAACGTTTGTCTCAGAGATAGCGGGAAAAGATTCATCGTTTTCCAACCCATAGCATGTCTAGGTATGAGCCAGCCGCTATGCCTAGCTGAGATATAAGCCGACGTAGGCCCATATGCCGAAAAGATAGGATGCAAACTCCTCGTAGCTTATTCCGAACTCGGGAGCGGTCAACATATCGCCTAGGAAAACCGCAAACTTCGCCAAACCCCACACCAAACCGTGCTTGTTTGCCCTATGCATCTTCCCTTTCTGCAACAAAGCTAAAAACAATGCGTCTGCTACGGTGAACCCTGCCAAAACATACCCGTGATGTGGTGCAGAGGCCTAGAGCTCAGCATCAGTAAACAACAGCACGGCTGAAAACAAGATGGATAGCGGTAGTGCGCCCGAGGTTGCCGGATTCCTCAAACCTATCCTCTCGGAATAATCTCGATTAAGCCCTTCTGCCCCTTGTCTCTATGGCTTGTCCTTGCGAAAGAAGTAACGCTGCAGTAATACTCGTAAACCCCTGGAACGTTGGCTACGAACTCGATTAACTGTTCCTGCCCTTTTCTCAGCCTATCGGACTTTACATTGTAGGGTGGTGGGCTTTTCTCATAAGTCGTGCACTACGTGTCCTGAACCGTTTCCCACAAGCCTGATTCTCACAAGGTCGCCTACGTAAACGGTTATTTTTCGGCCCTCCATAAGAACGCGTTGTAACCATAATCGTTTAAGGGACACTATGTTTGATCGTGTCTGGGTCTGAGCAGTTATTGTCATGGTTGTCTGCGTTTAGGTGGCCGGTCAGGGAGCTGCTAGTAATAGAGCGGCAGCTATGACTGCTGCCAAACAACAGCCACACCTGCTGCTACAAGCCTCGCTCTAAGCATAGATGACCGTCCGTTCCAGGCCTGATATTACCTTTGCATTAATGTGTTCAGCAAAAAGCATGATGTAAAGCTTTATCTAAAAGCTCAGCGGAAGATGTCTTGTGCCAATCTTACACGAGCATGATAGGAGGGCGGTTCGAAGCAGGTTGGAGGGTAAGCTGGAAAAAAAGGTAACCATGAACGTGTTCACGCAAGAGTTTGAATGCCAGTACTGCCGGGAGATGAGAGAGTTAACCGAGGAGCTGGCTGAGCTTGCTGATGGAAAAATAAAAGTAAATGTTTACGACTTCGAAAAAGACGCTCAACTGGCTGCTAAGTGGAGGGTTGACAAGATACCAGCTCTACTGATTCACGGGGAAAAGGAGTACCACGTGAGGTTTTTCGGCCTTCCAGCCGGATACGAGTTCATGGCTTTGCTAGATGATTTGATAGATGTCAGCAGGGGTTACTCGAGGCTGTCTCCAGCGGTCAGAGAGAAGGTTAGAGAGATAGACAAGCCGGTTCACATACAGGTTTTCGTAACGCCAACATGCCCTTACTGTCCCAGGGCAGTTAGGACAGCGCATCAGATGGCCATAGAAAACGAGCGTGTCACAGCCGACATGGTTGAAGCCATAGAGTTTCCCCACCTAGCCAACAAGTATGACGTGATGGCCGTGCCTAAAGTGGTGATAAACGATAAAATAATGTTTGAGGGAGCTCTTCCCGAGCAACATTTTCTCGAGCATGTGTTGATGGCTCTTTAGCCCAAAACCGTTAAAAATAGGCTTCTGAAGAAAACGACTGGCTTGAACACGGTCTGGATGGATGGCGAGCTAGTTCCCTGGGAGAACGCTAAGGTACATGTAACAGTCAACGCCCTACACTACGGCTCAGCTGTCTTTGAAGGGATAAGAGGATATTACCACGACAACGAGCTTTACGTGTTCAGGCTCAGGGAGCACCTTAAGAGGCTGGTTGACTCCGCAAAGATATTGATGCTCAAAAACCCCTACACAGTTGAAGATTTGGAGGAGGCTGTCGTGAGAACCATCAAGGAAAACAAGTTCACCTCGAATGTTTACATCAGACCTCTCATTTACGCTGGTGAGAACCTGATGTCGCTCAACGCCATGGACCTACCTGTTCATGCATTGGTCATCGTGTTTCCTTTTGACAAGTTCTTCACAAAGCCGGGTTTGAGGGTATGCGTTTCGGCTTGGAGACGTCTGCCCGACACATCCATGCCTCCAAGGGCTAAGGCAACCGCCAACTATCTGAACTCAATTTTAGCATCTACTGAGGCGAGGATGGCCGGCTATGATGAGGCCATACTCCTCGACCAGCGCGGCATGGTGAGCGAAGGAGCTGGTGAAAACATTTTCTTAGTTAAGAATGGTGTGATAACCACGCCTTCCACCGGCTCAGCAATCCTTGAAGGTATAACCAGAGATTCGATAATAACCCTTGCAACAGACATGGGCTATAGAGTGGTGGAGAGGGATGTAACGAGAACTGAGCTGTATACAGCTGACGAGATATTCTTCACAGGTACCGCGGTAGAGATACTGCCGATACTGGAGGTTGATGGAAGAAAAGTGGGCGACGGAACCCCCGGCCCGGTCACGAAGGAGTTGACCGAGAAATACCATAAAGTGGTTAGGGGGCTTGAGCCGGCGTACGGACGCTGGCTCACCCCAGTATACGGTAAGAGGTAGAAGGATTTCCATGGTTACATGCCGCGTATGCGGCGAGTCTGTCCCCTACGTTCTGCTGAGGATGGATACGCCTAGGTGTCCGAAGGGACATGAGCTGGGCGTGTGGGTTTACTGCAGCAACGAAAAAGAGAAACATGTTTATCTCAAGTCGGACGAGGCTGGATGCCCTTACTGCGGCGTAAAGTCATACTCTCGCATGACCAAGGGTGTACGCGTAAAATGCCTTCACCAAGGACCCTCCGGCCAATGCATAGCACCTTACTACAACTGGTTCGAAGACGGCCCGCCATGCCACATGAACCATCTCTCTAAGATAGAGGTTGTAGAGACAAAAGCTTGAAAAGCTTTAACAAGCCTTCAAACCTGCTTCAAAAAATCGAGGAAGCCGCTAGAATCGTGAAAAGAGGAGGTGTGATAGTTTACCCGACGGACACAGTCTACGGAATTGGATGCAATCCGTTTGACGTCAAGGCCGTTCAGCGAGTCATGGAGATCAAACGCCGGGAGAACAAGCCATCACCCGTCCTCATATCCGACTTGGACCAGTTAAACATGGTCGCAACCCCTCACATCATAGAAATCGAAGCGGCTTTGAAACTATGGCCCGGCCCCGTGACGATAGTCATGGAGAAAAAGCCAAACCTTCCCCGAGAGGTTACCGCAGGGCAGCTGACGGTTGGCGTGAGGATGCCTGCCAACGCAATAGCTCTAGCCGTGATGCAAAAAGCAGGCCTGCCCTTGCTGGGGACTAGCGCAAACATATCAGGGATGGAGCCGGCCGTAACCGCAGAGCAGGTCGATGAAAAAGTGGCCAGAAACGTCGACATGGTCATAGATGGCGGCAGAACTCTGTTCGAAAAGCCTTCAACGGTTGTCAGGCTTACGGAAGGTGGATTAGCCATTGTTAGAGAGGGTGTTTTGTCGGAAAGGCAGATACGCAGCAGGCTGTATGGCTAAAGGATTGTTGAAGCAATCTTCTGCATAACTAGCATTTTTACCGCTTTATGTCTAGACTCGGCCTGAACGGCATTTATCTGCCTATCATCCAAGCCATAAAACCTGACAACCTCGTCAATCTTGTGCTCAACTCTTGTGTCAGGGAGCTCCAGCTCACGACACCCGGAGATGTGGACTATTTTTCCAGCCAGCTCCAGAGCCTCCTCCTCAGTTGAGCCAACGGTGAAGAATATGGCCTTTTTAACCCCCTCCCTCAGACCAACCCTTTCTATCGCATGCTCAAGCTGCGTTGTGGCTGAAAGCCTTAGCAAAACCTCGTTAGCCAGACTCCGGGCCTTCTGTTTATGTGTCCCATACACAAACACTGCGTTAACCAAGGCTGCGTCGAAGATATCCCAGTCGAAAATCTTTTCCGGGTCTATGAATTGTACTCCGTCAACGGATTTGACAACCTTTTCAACAAGAGTTGTGTGGTCGATGTTTTCCAGCATTAACGCGCCTATGGCGAAACAAAAATCCCCAACCTTTACAACCCTCATTTTAACCACCATGTATCGAGGGGATCAGCGACAATGTATCTTCGTCTCCAACCTCTGTGTCAAGCCATGACGAATACCTTACGTCCGCCCCGTTCACGAGGATTAACATGCCGGGCTGCGGGTTTCCAACGTCATCCATCACATGGCGTCTTATCTGCTCATCTAGATTTTCAAGGACTTCCCTAAGCTTCTTTTTCCCCTCCAAATGGATTTCCAACTCCTTTTTACCGACTAATGACCTTAAGGGCCCGAAAAACTCAATCTTCAACAGCTATAGGATGCTAGTTGTTTTAAAAAGCTTTGTGCCAAACAATGACTCTGAGATAACATCTGTTCCGGAAACAGATTTTTAAGCATCCGGTTGAAAAACAACTTTATGCTTGTGGGAAGGTCTGTCAAACGGATAAACGACAGGAAATTTCTACAGGGACTTGCACAGTATGTTGCTGACATAAAGCTTCCTGGCATGCTTTACATGCATGTGGTGAGAAGCCGTTATGCACGTGCAAGAATAAAGAACATAGACGTGAGCAAGGCCTACAAGAACGGGGCCCGAGCGGTTTACACTTACAAAGACGTTGATGCTGTTGAAATTGATGTTGAAGAGGATGTCGAAGGAGTGAGACCTGTGTACCAAACGATTCTGGCGTCTGAAAAAACACGTTACGTAGGAGAGCCTGTAGCCGTGGTGGTTTCAGACTCTTTCGCGAACGGTGTTGACGCCGCAGAGCAGGTTGACGTGGTTTATGACCCGTTACCACCTGTTTTAGACCCGTTTAAAGCCATGGCGCCCGGCTCTCCTTTGGTTCACGAAGAGCTGGGAACAAACGTTTACTTCACCTGGTCCAAACATGTAGGTGATGTCGAAGACATCTTTAAGAAAGCCGAGGAAGTTGTTGCCACAAAACTTTCCGTGCAGAGAATCGCGCCGGCAGCTATTGAGCCCAGATGCGTGGTCGCCAGCTACAATCCCTCGAACAACTCTTTCACACTATACGCTTCAACACAGAATCCTTACAGGCTCCGAAGCTTCGTTGCAAAAAAGCTGGGAGTTTCTGAAAACGCTGTAAGAGTTATCGCACCCGATGTTGGAGGAGGATTCGGATCAAAGCTAAGCATATACCCGGAAGACATACTTGCTCCAATCTTGTCGAAAAAGCTGCGGAGACCAGTTGCCTGGTTTGAAAACAGGATGGAGAATTTCCACGCAACAACCCATGGCAGGGACATGCACGCCTTTGTCGAGCTGGCATTGTCGAGGCAGGGTAGGATATTAGGCTTGAAGGCTGAGATAACGGCTGACATAGGCGCCTATCCCTATGGCTTCGCCAGAGGCATGCCTTTAACCGCCTCGAGAATGATAAACGGCTGCTACAAGATAAAGAACGTATTCGTCAAAGCTGTGGGAGTCTTCACCAACAAAACGCCGATAGCTCCCTACAGAGGTGCTGGACGGCCTGAGGCTTCATACTTTATCGAAAGAGCTGTTGAGAGGGCGGCTGCGACGTTGGGAATCGACCCTGTAGAAATTCGCCGCATAAACTTCATCGAGCCCCATGAATTTCCATACGATAACGGGCTTGGAATGGTTTACGACACAGGTGACTACGGCAGGGCTCTGGACAGGCTGCTGGAAATTTCCAACTATAAGGGTCTTCGTGAAATGCAGAGAGAACTGCGTGGAAAAGGAGTATTGATAGGTGTTGGGCTGTCAACCTACGTTGAAGTGAGCAACTTTATGCCCCAGCCGGCATACGTCCGAGTTGAAAAAGACGGCTCCCTTTTCATCTACAGCGGAACCTCGCCCCACGGCCAAGGCGATGAAACAGCCTTCGCCCAAATAGCGTCAGACACACTGGGAGTTCCCATCGAAAAAATCACAGTAACGCACAGCGATACTTCCCTCGGCCCACCTGGAAATGGAACAGCAGGCAGCTGGACCCTCGCCTCAGGCGGAAACGCCGTTCTGGCAGCATGCAGGAAAATACGAGAGAAAATGGCTACAATCGCCTCACACCTGCTAGAATGCCATGCTGAAGACCTAGAATTTATCGACGGCGCGTTCGTGGTAAAGGACGACCCAAGCCGCAAGATATCCGTCGAAAAGATAGCCGAGGCTGCCTATGACGCAGAAAGCCTGCCGGAAAACATCGAGCCTGGGCTAGAGGCGGTTGCACATTACGTTCCCCAGCTTACGTTTCCTTTCGGCGCACATTTGGCCGTTGTGGAAGTTGACGCGGAAACAGGAAAGGTTTACCTCAGGAAGATCGTGATGGTTAACGACTGCGGGCAGGTTGTAAACCCCATGCTGGTGGATGGGCAGGTTGTCGGCGGAGCAGCTCAAGCAATAGGCCAAGCCTTGTTCGAAGGCCTTGAATACGACGCCAACGGCATGCTCCTTACAGCCAGCCTAGCAGACTACCTCATACCCACAGCCGCGGAAGTGCCTGACATGCTAACCGACAGAACTGTGACGCCTGCGCCTAACCCGCTGGGCGCCAAAGGCGTTGGGGAGGCATCAACCATAGGGCTTGCTCAAGCGGTTGTGAACGCGGTTGAAGACGCATTAGGAAGACCTGTTGAAAAAACTCCTCTCACGCCTTACATGGTCTGGAACATCCTTCATGCGTCTGGGAAATAGACCTATAAATAACGTCGGCGGAAAAACGGCATGGCTTCTTCCCGCATCCTCAGGGAGTTTTCGTTCAAGCTTAACGGGAGAGAAGTAAAGGTCAACGCCCCGCCAGCGTACACGCTGCTGGATACTTTACGCTACATACTGGGTCTTACTGGGACAAAAGACGGATGCAGCGGCGGAGACTGCGGCGCATGCACGGTTCTGATGGGTGGAAAAGCTGTCCACTCCTGTCTCACGCTTATGGCTCAGGTGGACGGCAGGGAGATAGTGACAGTCGAAGGCATCGACCCCTCCATACCGCAGGCCTATGCTCTCGAGGGGGCTGTACAATGCGGCTACTGCACGCCAGGAATGGTGGTTGCTACCGCAGCGCTTTTAAGAAGCTATCAGAAACCCTCAGACGAAGATATCAGGGAAGCATTAAGAGGAAACCTTTGCAGATGCACAGGCTACGTAAAAATAATCAGAGCAGTCAAAACAGCGGCGAGTGTTAGGCGATGATCTCGTTAGCTGACATAGATGTTATCACGCCGTCGTCGCTCGAGGAAGCCCTTGAGGTCTTGGAGGAGAAGGCAGGCAAAATAAGGGTTGTGGCCGGTGGAACAGACCTAGTAGTTCAAATGCGGAACAGGCTAATTCCTAAAACCGACCTGCTGAACATTTATCGTTTAGACGAGCTGAGGTATGTGAAGTTTGAGGACGGTCGTGTGAAGATTGGCGCTTTAACCGATTTCGCAACAATCTACAGCTCACCCTTGATAAGGAAGACAGCTCCCGTACTCGCCGAAGCAGCCCTCTCTGTCGGCTCGATACAGATAATGAACAAAGCCTCTCTAGGAGGCAACATCGTTAACGCTTCGCCGGCGGCGGATTCCCTGCCTCCGTTATATGTTTTGGAGGCTAGCCTCACTCTCCGAAGCCGCAGAACTTCTAGAACCGTTTCCATCATGGAGTTTTACAAAGGTTATAAGAAGCTTGACATGAAGCCCGAAGAGCTGCTTGTCGAAGTTTCCTTTAAACCCGTTCCGGAAAACTACAGCGGACGGTTTTTCAAACACGGCCCCAGACAGGGGGACGCAATATCTGTTGTAAACGGGGCTGTGATGCTAGGCTGGGACAGGGAGACAAAAACCGTCACTGATGCGAGAGTTGCATTAGGCGCGGTCGCACCAACGGTCGTCAGAGCTTTAACATGTGAGAAAATGCTTGAGGGAAAGAGGCTTGACGAAGAAACGATGTGGAAGGCTGCTGAGGCAGTGGTGGAGTCTATTTCACCCATAGATGATGTCAGAGGGACGGCGGCGTACCGTCGAGAGATGTGCGTCAACTATGTCTACATGACGCTATGGATGCTCAGCAGAGGTGTGGAGACGTGACATCCGAAGCTGGATGGGTGGGCAGGGAAGTTGTTAGGAAGGATGCTTTCGAGAAGGCCTCAGGCGTTACAAAATTCGCTTCTGACATACTCCCAGACGATCTCCTGTGGGTTTTAGTCCTGAGAAGCAAGTATCCCCATGCCAAAATACGTAGGATAGACGTCTCGAAAGCCGTTGGCATGCCCGGTGTCGTGGCTGTCTTCACGCACAAAGATGTCCCCAACAACAGGTACGGCGTTTTCGTAAAAGACAGGCCTGTTCTCTGCGACGACCGCGTCAGATATATAGGCGACCCCGTAGCCCTCGTAGCAGCCGAGTCGCGCGAGGAAGCTGAAGCAGCCCTCGACGAAATCATAGTTGATTACGAGCCTCTTCCACCGGTCACCGACCCTATCCAAGCCATGGACCCTTCCTCCCCGAAGATATACGACAGCGGAAACGTGTGCAGAAGCACTCGCATAACCTTCGGAGACGTTGATGAGGGGTTCAGAAAATCTAAAGCAGTAGTCGAAAACACGTACAGAACATCTCCCCAAATACATGCATATCTCGAGACGGAGGCGGGTTTTTCATACGTTGATGAGAAAGGCAGAATCACTGTGGTTGCAGGTGGCCAGTCACCTTACCGCGACCGCCATGAAATAGTTTCCACACTGAACCTGCCTCCTGAGAAGGTAAGGGTTATCATCCCGCATGTGGGTGGCGCTTTCGGCGGAAAAGATGACATATCGGTTCAGATACACCTAGCCCTCGTCACTTGGAAAACAGGCAGGCCTGCAAGGCTTGTTTGGAGCAGGGAAGAATCAACCATCGCCGGCACAAAAAGACACGCAGCCATAATCAAGATGAAAACAGGAGCCTCAGCAGACGGAAAACTCCAAGCCAACTACGTCGAAATAATTTACGATACTGGAGCTTACGCGGCTTTGGGCCCGGCTGTGCTTGACGTGGCTATAGAGAACTGTAACGGACCGTATAAGATACCGAACATAGATATCAAGGCGTGGCTTGTCTACACAAACAACATGGTGGCATCTGCATTCCGAGGTTTCGGCGCTCCTCAAGTCATGTTCGCGATAGAGCAGCAAATAGACCAGCTTGCAGAGGAACTGGACATGGACCCGATAGAGTTAAGGCTGGCGAATGCGTTGAGAAAGGGTGATGTTGGAGTTTTCAGGAACAAGCTAGTTGGAAGCGTAGGCATCTCAAAATGTCTCGAGACTGCAAAAAACCATCCAATCTGGCGAAACAGAGACAGCTACAAAAGAGGGACAAGCCTTCCATGGCTTAGAAGAGGTGTAGGCGTGGCAGCAGCTGTAAAGGGCTACACGCTGGGAGCCTTGCCTGACAAGGGAGTCGTCGGGCTTGAGCTACGGCTCGACGGCCGGTTCAACGTCAGGGGAAGCTTTACCGAGATAGGTCAGGGAGTTATCCAAGCTATTGCACAGCTAGCAGCCGAATTGCTCAAGACGAAATTAGATAACATCGAAGTAGTTTTCGCCGACACCGATAAAACACCTGACACAAGCGTTACCTCAGCCTCCCGTCAGCTGTTTCTAGCAGGCAACGCGTTGAAGGATGCTGTAAATAAACTGCTTGAGAAGATGAAGAAGTGTGTAGCGGATTATTACGGAGAACAGTGTGACGAGCCGTCCATAGAAAATGGATGTCTAGTAACCAGGGCCGGTAGGAAAATTCCTTTCAAAGAAGTTGCCAGACTGCTTGAAGAATGCGGACTTGGAAGGGAGGTTGAGGGAGTTTTTGAGGTGCCCCGCGTAGACCCTATCCCAGGCTCCCTTGAGATACCCCATCTATTCTATATGTTTGGCGTTACCCTAGCATCAGTTGAGGTAAATGTTTTGACAGGAACTGTTACGGTTAAAAACTTGGTGAGCATAGCTGATGTTGGAAGGGTTGTCAACCCTCAGACTTTGACAGGACAGCTGGAGGGTGCAGCAGCACAGGGCATAGGATATGCTTTGCTTGAAGAACCAAAAATAGAGAACGGATACGTAAGGGCTACAAACCTCTCCACATACCTCATCCCAAGCATAAAAGACATGCCAGAAATAGAGGCTATCCCCGTGGAGGAGTATGAAGACCAAGGGCCCTTCGGCGCCAAGGGGGTCGGCGAGATAGGAATAATTTCTGTTGCGCCTGCTATCGCAAACGCAGTATACGACGCTGTTGGAGTAAGACCTCTATTCTTACCTATGACGCCGGAGAAGGTTTATTGGTTGATAAAGAGCAGGGCGAAGGCTTAAATACTGTTTTATTCGTGTCGGCTTACCTAGAAATGGAAATCCGAGCGGTGGAAGCGTTCACCGGGTCTGGCCAGTCCACGTATTATTGAAAGCTGGGGTAGGTTTGTTTCAGAGGTGTTTTCCATGCCTGTGGTTGTCGTCAAATTTGGCGGGTCCGTTCTTTCAGACGAGAAAGGAGTGGAGAAGGCAGCGGAATATGTTGGACTCTTGCGCAGCAAAGGTTACAAGGTTGTTGTGGTCGTCTCCGCTTTGAAGGGTGTTACTGACGAGCTGCTCAGGAATGCTCAAAGGCTTAACCCTAACGCCCCACCCAACCTTCTCGACGAGCTCTTAGCCATGGGTGAGAGAACCAGCGCCCGACTGTTCGCGCTGGCGTTAAAGAGATACGGTGTTGAAGCAGCGGTAGTTGACCCAAGCTCCGACATATGGCCTATCATAACCGACGACAAACATCTGGACGCGACACCTATCCTTGAAGAATGCAGGCCTCGTGCCAAGCAGGGTGTTGGAAAACTTCTCGAGGAAGGTGTTGTTCCAGTGGTATGCGGGTATGTTGCGGTCTCGCGAAACGGTGAGATAACCACCATGGGGAGAGGCGGCAGCGACACAACAGCAGTCGTGCTGGCCAACTGCCTCGACGCTGATGAGGTAATACTTGTGAAGGATGTTGCTGGAGTCCATACATCAGATCCTAAAAACGTCTCCGCAGCAGGCGTTTTAGACGTTTTGACCGCGGATGAAGTTTTCAAACTCAGCGTAGGGGGTGCGAAAATAATCCATTCAAAGGCTTTGACGTTTCTCCATCCGAAAGGGAGGATAAGGATAGGTGCTTTGGACAGCCTTGAGGCAGGCGGAACGGTAATTTTGGGGACTGGGATACCTAAGCTAGAGATAAGCATCGACAACACAAACGTAACCATGGTTACTATTCTGGGCAAGTCGATGGGGGAGCCGTCTAAACTGGTTTCAGCTGTCTCTGCGCTGCAGGCAGCGGGAGCTAAAGTGATAGCTGCATCGGTGGAGGAAGAATCCCTCATACTTTATTTGGATGGGGACGGCGAGGTCGTTGAAAAGCTTCACGATTATTTTGTTGGAAATCGTTTAGGCAAGGCCGTCAGCCATTTTCCATACCTAAGCCTGATACGCATCTATGGCTCCATGCTTGAAACCGTGCCCGGCGTTGTTCACAAAGTCTTGCAGCCGCTGGCAGCACAGGCCATCAACGTATTCGGAATACTCACCATAAGCTCATCGATAAGAGTATTTGTCTCCACGAAAGATGTGGAGAAGGCAGTAAAAATGATTAGAGAAAGCCTTGAAAGCTACACGCATACCTAGCCGTCAAACGATTGGATGAGGGCTAAGGCCAATAAAGGAAGCACTACAGTTGCGTCAGCCTTAACGAATATGTGCTTGGACCTAGGGGAGACCTTATGCCATGTCACCGCCTCACGCGGCCTCGCACCGCTGAGGCTGCCGTCGTACTCGTCGGCGGTGGATATGTAAACGGCTATGTCTAATCCTTCGCCCCCAAACTGCGACCACCAAAGCATATGGTGTTTTGAGATTCCTCCTCCAACCACAAGGCCTGCTTTTCTACCTGCTTTCCACATGATTTCGTTGATGAGGTCCATGTCGGCGTTCAAGTCAAGCTTCACACCCTTCCTTTTTCCCTGTAGCCAGATCTGATATCCTAAAGCCCCGTCGACAAAACCTGGGACGAAGACTGGAATTTTGTTTCTCCAGCACCAGTAAAGAAATGAATGCTCAGAGTTAAGCTGCTGCCCAATAATCCAGCAAAGCCTATGCACGGCGATCTCAGTGTTTTGATCAATCTTCTCCAACAACTGTGTAGCCTCCCTTTCTATGGCAAGCCCATAGCTCTGCTGTTCTATGAATACGCTTCCAAGCCTGTGTACGTTTTTCTCAGCCAGCTGCCAGTCGTCGGCGTCGAAGCTACCTATCCGATAGGCTGAACGGGTCCGTGCGATGTCATGGTCTAAAGCTCCGCACGTGGTGACTACAACGTCGAACATCTTTCTCTTAAAAAGTTCTACGAAAACACCTCTGAGACCGGTTGCAATAAGGTTGCCCGTGAAAGAAATGGCCTTGAGACACGTCTTATCTTCGACGGCTTCTTTCAGGATTTCGAAGGCTTGGCCGAGATGCATCCCCATGAACCCACCCATCCTTCTCATCATCCCAATCAGCTGAACTGCTGACACGTCTTTACTCAGCCGAACATCCTCTACGAACATTTCAAAGCTAAAGCCCGTATGGTCTTATTAAATATCTTGGGACGCCGCGTGGTACTGTCAACCAAGTAATACGCCTCCTTCTGTCTTGGTTTTTATGAGTGTGTTGTGTGTTAGGGCTATTGCTGCTGCTATCTCCTCAACACTCTTTACTGTCTTTGAGTTTATGTTGTTGTAGAA
>JAWBRA010000029.1:0-18935 GCA_038844785.1 Candidatus Caldarchaeum sp. | reverse complement strand
TGTTTGTTGGTCAGCGGTCTTCTAAGGTCTGTTGAGTATAACATGCCGTTGGAGATCTGTTATTAGCTGTTAAGAGAGGATGTTAGAGAATTTTGCTTCCTGACGTCATCCGTATGAGTTTCTACCGCACCGGTTAACATAAGTGTAGGTTTCCTTTTTCGGTATTCATACAAAAGAACACGATTCTCAGCCTTTATCTTTTAAAACGTCACAGAGTGAGGAGATCTGTTACAGGCAGGAAGACTTTCCTCCATGCTTACCGACAGCAAACTTGTGGTCCCGCTAACACAAATTTGCACATCTAGTTCGCTAAAAATACATTTACCGAGCCCTCCATTAAGCTTCAGCTGAAAGTTTAAAAACTTAAACCATTGGGGTAAAAATTATGACAGGCCGAAGGTCCGACCTAAGAGAGTGGTGGCTGAAAAGGTTTGAGTCGCTTAAAGGCAATAAGAAAGTTACTGCAGAGCAACTTTATACCGGTCTTCCAAACAGCCTTAAAAATGTTGTTGACAGAGATGGAGAATGGGGTTATTGGACGCTTTTTAAGCTTGCTATACACGCTTATTATTTGCCAATTTACACAAACATCATTAAAAAATGGTTTTCACCGGTTGCCTATGTAGATACCTTTGCAGGCTGCGGATTGATAAAGGTGGGGAAAGACAAGCCGCAGTATTTTTTAGGCTCTGCTTTGCTAAGCATCTTAATACCAAAAGGGGACAAGAGATTTGATAGGTTCATCCTGATCGATGCAGATCCAGATAAAATAAATGTGCTAAAAAGTTTGTTAGAACAATTATCAAAACGTGGTCATATTCTTAAAAGTTCGTATGAAGCGATTTGTGATGATATGAACAAACTCCAATATGAGCGGCTTTTAAAAGATTGTAAACATTCACTGATTTTTATCGACCCTTATGGTTTAGAGCCTAATTTTTCAACAATTCAAGTTTTAGCGGCCCTGCCTTGTGATTTGATAATAAACTACATGGACAGCGGTGTCAAACGTGTTTTCGGCGATAAAGAAAAAAACCGTGAAAAACTGAGCGCCTTTTTTGGTAAGGACGTTTACGACGTTGACGATTCCGAAGTGTTATATGGTCTCTATCTGGAAAACATAAGAAGATTGAATCGAAAAACTTTTGACATCTCAGTAAAAGGTTTGGGAGGCTTTGGGTATAAAATTATTTTTGCTGTCAGGCCCACAAAAGGAGATAACCCATGGTTGAACGCATTGAACAAATTGAAAGATAGGGTTGAAGATACAAAGAGGGAGACTTTCGAAACTATTTTAAAGCAGTTTGCAGGTGAACAAGCCTCTCTTGATTAACTTCATCGACCTGCCCAGTATCGGCCTTTCAGGTTGTATCTGTGAAGTAGTTTTGTGAAGAGTTTTGCGACCCATCTGTCGAACAACGGGTCTACTGTCAGTCTTTCTCCCAACGCCTCAGACAGATACGTCATGTTAACTCCTCGCACATGCAGGCTTTCGCCATAAACATGGTCAGGCCTCGTCTCCGCCAGTTTCTCGAAAATTTGCCTCAAATCTTCTTCTACAGAAGGTCTTAATCTGCAGGGTGGGAGTATCGGAGCAACTATTATTCCTGTTTTAATGCCGTTTTTCTTGGCTTCTGTGAGAATCTCGAGACGTCTGTGAGGAGCTACCACTCGGGGCTCTATGATTTTAGCAAGTTCTGTGTTCAGGGTTGCGACAGATACCTGCAGACGAACCTGCTCACGATAAGCTTTGAGCAGGTCAAGGTCTTCGAGAACAAGCGGAGACCTAGTCTGTATGCATACTCTTACGCCGTTGTTAAGCATTCTCTCCAGTATTTTTCTGGTATATGTCTTAAGCGGTGGAAGATATGGGTCATGAGTAGATGACATCAACACCTCCTCGCCACGCCATTTATGCCATGGAGTGGCTTCTATAGCCTCTTCAAGATTAGACGGCACAGCAAAATAGTACCCCCAGTCGGCTTGAACAATTTCACCAACCCTCGCCGATGAATAGAGTTTATGAATCGCGTCAACGTAGCAGAAACGGCAGCCGAACAGACAGCCAACAGCGAAGTTCACCGCCCAGCCGTCGGACAATTCTTTACCAACACCGTCCTTCCTCGTCAGCTTTGACGGCTTTATTAGAGGCAGGTTTACGACATAGCTACCGAACCTTACCTTTTTTTCCTTGACAAAGAAACTGGTCAACGACTGGTTTTTTGCGACCATTTCTGCAATCCGTCTAGCACGTATGGTTTCCCAAGCTTTCATGGCAGCTTGCTGCGATTTGTTTATTCCACTTATTCCCAAGTCATCATTAACTAAACACGCTAGTTTATATCCATATTTATTGTAAACAAGTTTGTTATTTGACACAGAAGAGGCTGATTCACCGTGAAGACACTGCTTGGCCAACATTAACAGAGACAGGTGCCCCTAATGCAACAAAGGCTTAGGAAGAAGAGAAACATAAACAATTAAATATTGTTTAACGTCTGCGTTTGGAGGGATGTCCTCGGCTACCGCGATCAACAAGTACAGGAATTTTAGCGAGTGGTTCGACAGCCTTTTGCTTGAGGCAAAGATAGTTGACGACAGGTTTCCTGTGAAGGGTTTTTCGGTCTATTTGGAGAACGGGGCTTTCATCATCCGTAGGATTAGGGAGATGCTTGAGAAGGAGCTTAATGACACAGGTCATAAGGAGATGGTTTTCCCGCTTGTCACGACGGAGGAGCTTTTCGGCCGTGAAGCACAGCACATAAAAGGCTTCAGCCCCGAGGTGTTTGTGATAGAATCCGCTGGAGGCAAGCCCTTGGACGTCAAGCTGATCGTCCGCCCCACTTCCGAGACAATAATGTATCCCATGTTCAAGCTGTGGATTAGAAGCCACGCCGACCTGCCGCTCATGGTTCATCAAAGCAACATGGTTTACAGGCATGAGACGAAGGCGACAAGGCCTTTGCTTAGGGTGAGGGAGATACCTTGGAACGAGGCTCACACGGTGCATGAAACAGCGGCCGATGCTGAACAGCAGGTTAGGAAAGCCGTTGAAATCTACAAAAAAGTGTTGGACAGGCTTGGCATAGCTTATCTCATCTTGAAAAGGCCTGACTTCGACAAGTTTGCCGGAGCAAAATATTCGATAGCGTTTGACGCATGGAATCCTGACGGAAGGGTAAACCAAGTAGGTACAGTTCATAACCTTGGGAAGAATTTTTCGAAGGTTTTTGAGATAGAGTTTGAGACGAGAGATGGTAGGAGGGAGAACCCCTACCAGCTGTGTTATGGTTTCGGATACAGCAGGGTGTTGGCGGCTATAATAAGCCAGCACGGCGACGACAGGGGCCTGGTTCTTCCTTCATCTGTGGCTTCCATCCAAGTTATAGTAGTGCCTATAGTGTTCAAAGGGCAGGAGGAGGCGATACTCAGCTACTGCAGGGCTTTGGCTGAGAGGTTGAAGGGGTTGAGTGTTAGGGTTGATGACAGGGATGACGTCACGCCTGGAGAGAAGTTCTACTACTGGGAGAAGCTGGGAGTGCCTGTTAGGCTTGAGGCCGGCCCCCGTGAAGTTGCTGAGAACAAGGTCACGGTCTTTAGACGAGATACGCTTGAGAAGCGTAGTGTAGATGTTGAGGGGCTTGAAGCCTATGTGGTTAAGCTTCTGGAAGACATCGACCGAAATCTTTCAGAGAGGAGCTGGCGGATTATGAGACAGATGGTCTCCGACGCATCATCCATCGAAGAAGTCAAGAAGATAATTTCGGAGAGAAGGATTGCGAGGGTGGAGTGGTGCGGCAGGACTGAGTGCGCTATGCAGCTGAAGGAAGAGGCTGGGGGAGAGTTGAGAGGCAGCAGGTTCGACGAAGTAGAGGTGCCCTCTGGAGCGTGCATAGTCTGCCAACAGCCCGCTCAGGAAGTAGTCTACTACGCTAGGGCATACTAAAAACGTAGTTGTCGAGGGCCCTAATCCTCTTCGCAGGGTCTGGATGCGTGCTGAAAAGCTCCGCCACAGTGTTCGGTTTTGAGTTTTTCACGCGTTCCACAAGCATGTCTACGTCGCCGTAGGCTTGAATACCCACTTCAGGGTCTGCTATGAAGAAGGCTTTGAACTGCTCATACTGTGTAGCTTCATGTCGTCTCAGCCTTCCTGATAGCATCATTATCCTGACCAAAGCTCTCTGAAGGTTTCTGGCCCCGTCTCGGACGTTTCTGGCGGCGAAGTAGTCAGCATAGTATTCTCTGAGACGGCTCATGTAGAAGACGAAAAGGTTGAAGATGAAGCTGAAAACCATCAGAACAATTCCTATTAGCGCTGCGTAGGCTGTTCCCTCCCTTCTTCCCCCGTAGGCGCCGGAAACGAACAAAGTGTAGCCAAGATAGTATACTATTGCCGGGATTATGCTTACAGCCATCATGAAGACCACGTCTCGGTGTTTGATGTGTCCAAGCTCGTGTCCTATGACGGCTTCAATCTCTTCTTTTGGAAGGCTTTCCACAAGCCTTCGTGTGACAGCTACCATCGGCCCCGTCAACGGGCTTCCGTATGCAAATGCGTTAGGTATATCGATTTCAGCGACGTAAGCTTTCGGCGGTCTTTCCATTCCAGCGGCTGAGCTGAGCCTGTTGACCGTTTCCTCAACCCACGCCAACCCAGCCTCGGCCGCGGGCCTAACACGGTAGACAGCCCCTATAATGTACGGTCCTATCAGCCATTGGAAGACGTGGAAGAAGACGACAAACCCTATTATTGTGTAGAGGTTGAGTAGCGGAACTCTCAGCAGGGATAGGACGGCGATGAAAAGCAGCGAGGCTAATGCTGTTATCAGAGCCCATGTTCCCAGCATAGCTATCCGCAGCTTGACTAGAGACATTCTAGCTCTTTCATAAGGTGTGTACAAAGCCGTCACCTAAACCCAACAGACTCCTCTTTCTAATAAACTATTCCCAAAATAAGATGATTTTAGATGAACTGCTCCGGTTTTCTCTCTTCTCTGGCTCTCACCTTGAGGACGCCGTAGTGTATGGCGCAGCTGATGCAAAGATTTTTGACTACTATGTTCTCAGCCAAGTATGCTCCCGCTTGCTTAAGCTCCCTAGCTAGGTCTCCCCTGACCAGCGAAACACGTCTAGTAACTCTCTGCACTTTGCTGCGTGGCACGTAGGCGCCGCAGTTGTCGCACTGAACAGTCGGCTCCTTACCCTTAGCCCCCTTCGCCCTACCCCTGCTTTTCCTCTTGAAAGGCATGCCGGATAACAGCGTGCAGCGCCTTATTAAAACTTGTTTCCCACAGGTTCTCTGATTTATATATGTCTTGGCGGGACTTGTTCTATGAGATTACGCGTTCTTGTAGCAGACCCAATCGACCAAACGTCTGTTAAAATGCTGAGGGGGGCTGGCTTCGCTGTTGACTTGAAGCCCGACATCTCGGCTGCGGAGCTTGAAGAGATGATATCCGGCTACAACGTGTTGATAGTCAGAGGCCGCACCAAGGTGACGGCGAAGGTTATTGAAAAAGGCGTGCCTGCTTTGAAGGTTGTTGGCAGGGCTGGCGTTGGGCTGGACAACGTTGACGTAGAGGCTGCAGCCAAGCATGGTGTGAAGGTTCTGAACACCCCTGAGGCGCCGACTAACAGCGTAGCCGAGCTCGTGATAGGCTTGATGATAGCTGTTGCACGTAAAATAGCTTGGTGTGATAAGGTCATGAGATCTGGCATATGGCCTAAGCATGAAGCCATGGGTGTCGAGCTTGCAGGCAAAACTTTGGGCGTGATAGGTTATGGGAGAATAGGCAGAAGGGTTGCTGAAATAGCTTACGCCATAGGTATGAAAATCCTTGCATACGACGTCATCCCCATACCTGAAGAGGTTTTGGCCAAGACAAGCACCAGGCTTACAACGCTTGAAGAAGTGTTGAGGTCGTCGGACTTTATCACGCTGCACGTTCCTCTAACCCCTGAGACACGGCATCTAATAGATGCTGAGAAGATCTCGATGATGAAGCCTTCTGCAATACTGGTCAACGCTTCTAGGGGGGAGGTTGTTGACGAGGAAGCTCTTTACCAAGCTCTGTCTACTGGAAGGCTTGCCGGAGCGGGGTTGGATGTTTTTGAGAGAGAGCCGCCTTTCGGGAGCAAGCTGCTTGAGCTGAACAACGTAGTTGTCACACCGCACATAGGAGCTCAAACACGCGAAGCCCAGCAAGCCGCTGGAATACTTCTGGCCCGGAAAATCATCGAAACACTCAAGCCTTGACAGCCTTCAACAAATCCAAAAGTTTTTCTGGATAAAGGTTTTGAAGGTCGTCCCTAAAGTAGACGACGACCCTTTCTTCGTATTTTCTGTCAAGCTCTATTCCCTGCGGTAGCTCAACCCATCTTCCCGCCTTGATCCATTCGTCAAACAGGTTTGAGGCGTTTTCGCTGTAAAGAACGCTTAGTGGGCAGAGAACATACATGGGTCTTCGGTCAACTATGTGTCGTGTTGACTTTGGCGGAAGCTTCACCCCTGCTTTGACCATTGATAAAACCTCGTGTTTCCGCAGTTTTCTGACAAGATAGCCCAGTGAGTACTGTCCAGTAGCCAACGCAGGCAAAACTTCGTTTTCAGCGACGTATGATATCTCAGACCCACGTAAGGCGGCCTCGAACTTTGAAACAGCTTCATAAACCTTCTGCGTGTTCTCCTCCTCTAGCGTCAGATTGGTTACTGCGCCGTCTCGCCAAATCAGCTGTATTACAAAATATTTCATGTCTAGGCTGGCGGTTGAGATATTGAAACCAATCCTCCTAGCTTTTTGGAGCAGTTTCTGTCTCTCTAACTGTTTTTTTACAACTCTCCCCCAGCTTTCCAAAACCACTCTGTCAGATGCGTAGTCGACCGTGTAGGCGGGTATGTGCCTGAGGCTTAGCTTTGAGGCTGCCTCAACTCTGTGTGTTCCGTCAACGATTAGGCCTGTTTCAGCGTCAACGATTACGGGATGGTTTATTCTGCCGACGCTTTTGATTTCTCCAGCCAGTCTGTTAATCAGCGAGGGGATTGATTGTTCATGTGGTTTTAGCCAGGCAACTTCGGCTAGGGTAACTGTCCAAGGCTTTAGGCTCAACCCAGTTCATCCATCTCCTCTTCGAGATGCCATGGCGGTGTCGCGTAAACGTCTTCAAATATAACCGAAGGCGTTAGCGGCGGGGTTTGGAGGGCTTCCTCAGTTGCTTTTCTAAGCTCGGCTCGGAATTCTTCAACTAAGGTTTTCTCCTTCTCATCGCTCCAGAGACGGTTTTTAGTCATGTATTTTCTCAACCTTTTTAACGGGTCCAGCTCACGCCACTTCTCCACCTCTGTTTCAGACCTGTATCTTGAAGGGTCGTCAGCTGTTGTATGCGGCCCTATCCTGTAAGTCACAGCCTCGATTAACGTAGGGCCTTTACCCGCTCGTGCTCTCTCCACAGCGTCCCTGCATACTGTGTAGACGGCCATGATGTCGTTGCCGTCAACCCTTACGCCAGGTATTCCATACGCTTTTGCTTTGACAGCCACGTTAGGGGCTGCTGTCTGCTTGTTGAAAGGGGTTGAAATGGCCCACTGGTTGTTTTGGCAGAAGAAGACAACCGGCGTTTTGAAAACACCAGCCCAGTTTATTGCTTCGTGGAAGTCGGCCTTGGATGTCGCTCCTTCGCCCATGTAGACCATGAAAACGTCTTTCTCATGCCTTATGCCGGCGGCCATCGCCATTCCCACCGCTACAGGAGCCATAAGTGAAACAGCTCCAGCCCCCACAACAATTCTATACCTTCGGTCGCCGTACAGCGTTATCTCATGGCCTTTCAACAGGTCTTTGCTGTCAGCGAACATTCTATGCATTATGTCTGTCAACGGCACGCCCCGCGCCAAAGCAACCGGGTACTCGCGGTAGGTTGGGAAAAGCCAGTCGTTTTCGCGGACGCTGTATGCGCTTCCCACCATAGATGCCTCCTGTCCTTCGCAGGGCGCGTACCTCGAAGCTTTTCCAAGCGGATGTATTTTGAGCATCCATTCGTCGAAGAGACGAGCCTTCACCATGTCTTTCATCATCCTTAAGAGAACGTCGTTGGTCAGCGTCGGGTCAGGCTCGCCTACGATTTCGCCTGAAGGACTTAAAACCTGTAAAAGCTCTATCCCTGCCTCACCGTTTGAAGACATTCAAGTAGCTCCTCGTCGGTTAAAGGCCCCTTCTTCTCCAGAGATTTTTGCTTGATTTTCTCAAGCAGGAGCTGGATTTCCTCCGGTTTAGCTTCGACGCCAAGGCGGCTGAGCTTCCACTCCACGGAATGGCGGCCGCTTTTCTTACCCACTAGAACGTCGTGTCTGTTGCCCACCAGCTCGGGTAGAAAGGCTTCAGACCCGAGATGATATTTTATCCAGCCTGCGACAGATATGCCCGACTCCCTTGTGAAGACTCTTTCTCCGACGACAGGCTTGTTGGCAGCAAGGCTGAAGCGGGTCATCCTCTCGACAAGCTTAGAGACTTCAACAAGCTTCTCGTATTTCAGCCCAAGCTTTCTGCCGTAGAGAAGCTCGAGGCTGAGGGCTACTTCTTCGAGGCTTGCGTTGCCTGCTCTCTCCCCTATTCCGTTGACGGATACGTGGACGACGCTAGCCCCCGCTGAGAGGCCTGCTATGCTGACTGCCGTACCCATTCCGAAATCGTTGTGGCAGTGGACCTCCACGGGAACAGACACACTTTCGACGATTTCGCCCACGAGATACCTGAACCCCTCGGGCGTTGCGCATCCAAACGTGTCGACAACAGCCACGGCGTCGGCTTTAGCCTCTTCGACAACCTTTCTGTAAACATGCTTAAGGAAGCTGAGGTCAGCCCTTGTGCCGTCAACCCCGAAGAAAACCGTGTACAGGCCATGGTCTTTGGCGTAGTCGACATGCTCCAACGCTTTTGTGACAACGTCCTCAGCTTTCCAGCCGAACTGCATCAGCTTGGGAACACCAACAGGCCCTTCCGTCACAATACCCGCTACATCTGCTTCAACGGCCGCGTCTATGTCTTCCTTCACCAGACGCGCAAACCCGAAAACCTTGGCCCTCAACCCCTCGTTCGCTATCTGCTTGACGGCGATGAAATCCTCTTTCGAGACAACAGGCATGCCTGCCTCTATCCTGTGGACGCCAAGCTCGTCCAAAGCCTTCGCAATATCCAGCTTTTCATCTGCCTTCAAAACCACGCCGGGTGTTTGCTCGCCGTCTCGTAGTGTTACATCATGTATCTCGATCTTATCAGGGAACCTGAGATGGCGGGCGACTTTATCCGAGAAGTTGTAGGGACTTACCCAGTGTTTATCGCTTCTCCAAGGCTCTTGGGACAAGCTGTTCACTCCGCCACAACCTTATTCCTCATCACTCCAATGTTTTCTATCTCAGACTCCACGACGTCGCCTGGCTTCAGATAGTATCTTTCAGGGTTTTCTCTGAAAGCAGCCACCCCAGATATCGTTCCCGTGGTAACTATGTCGCCCGGCTCGAGCATAACCCATGAATAATGCTCTATTATCTCTTGGAGCGTAACAGACAGTCGGTTGGTGTTTCCTGACTGCCTGACCTCGCCGTTGACCCGTAGCTCCATCCTCAGATTGTGTGGGTCGTGAATCTCATCCTTTGTAACCAGACAGGGCCCCATCGGCGCGAACGTGTCAAGGTTTTTACCGAAGTTGAGAAGGCCGTTTTTCATCTCCTGCCGCTGGATGTCCCTTGCTGTCACGTCGTTGAAGACCATAAAGCCGGCGACGTGTTCAAAAGCCCTCTCCCTAGGGATGTATTTGCCACGTCTCCCTATTACCACAGCCATCTCAAGCTCGTAGTCCAGCTCTTTAGTAAACTTGGGGTAGACTATGTTGTCGTAAGGACCTATAACTGCTGAGGGGCTTTTGAGGAAAGATATCCACTGGGGTATTGGGAACTCCCATTTGGCTTTCTCAGCCTCCTGCGCATGTTCTCTGAAGTTTCCAGCAGTGTGGATTATCTTACCAGGCCGTGGTATTGGAGCGTATAGCCTTACGTCGGAAAGCTTGAAAGCATATCCTTCGCCGTACTCGTTGTTCACAAAGCTTCTAGCCTTAAACAACACACGTTCAGCGGACTCCCAAGCCCTCCTACCTCTTCTCAAAAAACCTATCATACTGCTTGGCAGAAGGGCTTCGGCTAGGATTTCAGCATCTTCCTCACCCTCGTCCCGTAGTATCGCGGCGAAAGCGTTGCTTCCGTCGACGACGTGTTCGCCGTAAACTATTCCCAGCCTAGGCTTTTGCAGGTATGGGTTGTGAAAGGTTACCAGCCTCATGTCACATACTGTCGCAACACCGTAGTTTTATAGTTTGCATGAAAGCACGTCAAAAAATTATTTATCAGCCTCACCGCTTAATTTTCCGACTCTCGGCTTCCCAACTACCTTCACGCATGTGATTATGCAGGGAGGAGGGGTTCATTCATCCCCCTACTCTCGACCAGGTTGAGTCTCTTAAGCGATTTCTTTTCAGGCCTTGGCGACGAGCTGTCGGGCCTGCGTATAGCTCAACGCTACTGCTTGAACAAAAAAATTCCTGTAATACATCATGCCAAGAAAACGGTGAGACATATACCCCTAAATATTTTGGTTAATAGGGAGTCACATGTTTAATTGCTGCTACAGGCTGTGTTTTGGGGATGGCTGTTGTATTTTTAGGTGTTGACCTAGCCGGCAGCGTTAGAAGACCTTCGGGAATGGCTTTGTTGGATGAGGATATGAGCTGCAGGACGTGGGTGCGTTTCTCCGACGACGAAATAATCGCCGACGTTGAAGTGCTGAAGCCCGCTGTAGTGGGTGTTGACGCACCCCTCGGCCTGCCCCGTGGAAGGGAAAGCTTGGAGGAACCGGGTCCGCCGCATTTTAGGCTCTGCGACATAGAGCTTCGACGTAGGAGGATTAAGTTTTTCCCGATAACCATCGGCCCCATGCGTATGCTGACAGCCCGTGGAATGAAGCTTGCAGCAGTCCTGAGACAAATGGGTGTAAAGGTCTATGAAACGTATCCCGGCGGCGTTCAAGACGTTCTTGGGCTTCCTAGAAAACAGCAAGGAGTCGCCAAACTCGTGAAAGGTCTTAGAAAGCTTGGGGTGAAAGGATTGTCCACGAAGATAACGGGCGATGAAGCCGATGCAGTAACGTGCGCCCTTGCTGCCTACATGTGGTGGAGGGGGTTATGCGAAGAGCTGGGAAACCCGGATGAAGGTGTGATAATACTTCCCAAGCCTACAGCGGTTCGGGAGTCTGTGGGACTTCGTCGCAAACAGGCGGCCATGAAGGATTGTTCCTAGCGTCCTGTTCGGCGAGCCGTGCTTCAATCATATTTCTAACGGGCTCGAGCCAAGGCGGGAGAACAAGCCTGCTTCCCATGCTTTCACGCGGCTCGTCAACATCATATCCGGGCCCTACGGTGGCAACCTCCATCAAGTTCCCGAACGGATCTCTGAAGTAGAGGGAGCGGAGCCAAAACATATCAACTATGCCCGAGTTTCTAACATAAGCCATGTCTAGCCTACGCAAGATCGTTCTCTGTTCCGCCTCAGACTCCACGGCCAAGGCTATGTGGTGGATTGAGCCTCGGCCCACGTAGCCATATTCGGCGGAGGTGTTTACGAGATACCGGAGAAAAACATGTTCATCGCTTTTGACCATGAGCCAGACACGGCCAGCATCATCTTCAACAACCTCCGCTTCCTTCAACTGTAGAAACTTCTCCAAAAACCGTTTCAAAACACCTGCGTTCATAGCCAGCGGAGTAGCATGGTCAAACCACATTATCTTCATGTCCGCATCAACCGCTTTAACGTCTTCTAAATCTTGGAAAACCTCCCACACATAATCTTTCTCAAGGCCTTCGTCAACTGTTGTCAGCTCGATCAGAGCGTTGTCAGGGTCGCGGAAGTATATTGAGACAAGGCCGCCGTAGATGTGGAGGCCGCTTACTTTTACACCGTTTAGCCGAAGCCAGCCAAACTATTTGGCAAGCGTTTTAACCGATTTAACCCGGTAAGCCAGATGATGTGGAGAACCCAGCCCAGGATAGCCGTGGGGAAGACCAGGCCATTCGAAAAAGGTTATCGCGCTGCCGGTAGGCTTGTCGGGGTTTGCGTAAAAAGCATGCCTGTGGAAAATGTCGTCTTGGTTGACGGAAAGCTTGACCTGTCTCAAGCCGAGAGCCCCTGTGTAAAACCTGTAGTTGACTATGTAGTTTGAAGCCACGAGAGTGATATGGTGAAGACCGTGAACAAGCCTCTCCATGTCTAGCGTAAGCTAATACCCTTAGATTTATATCTGCAAGCAGGCTCTTACCGCATTCTTCAAAACGGTCCTCTCTGAGCCGTTTTACGGCTTTTAAGCCTTTGATGGATGTAAATGTTAATGTTCTGCTTGGAGCGAAGCATTCAGCATGATGTCTTTACAGTTGACGGTGGAAAACATGCCTGAAAACCGCTCCGCATGTAGCCAGCACTTCCACATCAAGGTCGTCAGAATTTTCTGCAGTATTCAGCTACTAGCGGGTCGGCTATTCTGTATTCATCTCCCGTTCTTTCCAGAATGCTTAGGTTTATCAGATTGTTGAGGGATCTGGTTATCTCCGCGTTCGTGAGCCTCCTCCCAATCCATGCTTCAACAGCCCTTTTGACGCCGCTCCATGATGTTTCACCAATCGAGATGGCTTTGAGCACATGCTTGTACAGGACTGACCTTTTAAACAGTTTTTCAAGTTCCTTTTCAACAAGCCCTAACGCCTTTTCCGTCACCGCTTTAATGGCTTCTTTCGATACGCCGCCAGATTCGAGACACATGTAGCCGAAGTAGGTTAGCCAGCCAGGGATGCCGTCAACCTTCTCCACGATAGCCTCCAGTATGTCATCGCTCACATTCATATTAACTTCTCTGAAGCCGCCGCTCAGGAACTCTATCGACCTGTCTTTAGAGAACCTTTCAACCCTTACGATGCTGGTGTATCTCCCATACAGCGGGCTTGAAGCGTCATCAAGTCCTAGAAAATGCAGCAACAGTCCAACTTCAGACCCTGTAAGTATAAACCTCAGGCCTCTCAGGTTGTCGTAGGCGTAAGCCATTATGCTTCTAAAATCCATTCTCCCTTTACCGCCTGCCAGAAACCTGAGAAGCTGTGCCTCGTCGAACGAAGCTACGATGAAACCTCTGTCCGTCCTGTTCAGCGCGTAGTCGTTCAGTCTGTTCAGGAGGGTTGTTATGGTGAGAGCTTGCTCTCGCCAGTCGAACTCCACGCTGAAGCCTGAGATGCTGACACCTTTTACGCCTCTGAAGCACTCAAGCATTTTCTTCCATTTGGATGTGCAGTTTGAAACGGCGTCTGAAAGCAAGCGATACAGCTGCGCCCTGCTGTATCCGGAGTCCTCTAAGATCCTCAAGTCAAGATATATGTAGGGGATTTCTAGGCTGTTGAGGAAGGATTTTAAAAGCGATGTCTTCCCAACCCTTCTAACACCTAAAAGCAGCGTTACCGGGGTAGCTATCGCCTTCGTAAGCAGTTTAACCTCCTCCTCCCTGCCGAAAAGCTCCTCTATCCGCTCTTTGGGTCTCGGGTCGAAGAGCAGAAGTATCACCCCCGATACAACGTATCACCCCTGATACTTAACACTTCCTAAACCGATACAATCCCAGAAAGCGAAGAAAAACATGAGGGGTCTAGTCTAAGCTTTGGCGGCGAAAAGCGTCTTTAACCCTCTCAGCCTATCACCTGCGTGGTTCAGCCCATCAACCACCGCTATAAAACAGGCCGTTTCATTTGGCTATTTTCTCTGTAGCTGGCTTTATAACACGCTTGGCTATTTGGTGGGCGGCGGCTGATACGGCGACGGAGACGAGGAAGGATGGGATGGATGCTCCGATGTTTGGAGCCAGCTGGACTATGGCTACGTAGACGGCGATTCCCGCGGCCCAGGCTATGAAGCTTCCGGGTTTAAAGCCGCCTGGCTGGTAAAACTCGTCAACCGACGGCGGGTCGGCTCTCCTGTTTATGAAAAACTCGGAAGCCACGACTCCGAGAAGCGGGACGAACAGCGACCCTATCAACAATAGGAACCATTCATACTGCATAAGTGGGACGGCTAAGGCGAGAACAGCTCCTGCCGCAGCTGTGAAAGCGGCGAAAAACCACTGCGGCGTCTTGGTGAAGATGTTCTGGAAGGAGACCGCTGATGAGTAGATGTCTGCGAAGCCGTTGTCCGTCTCGTCGACCAATATGAGCAGCAGGGCTGCGTTTCCGAGGAAGAGAGCTCCTATCGCAGATATTATGTCGTTTATCCCCAGCACCGCTACGAGAGCTGCTCCGAGGAAGTAGAACCATGTGTTGGCCACTGTGTATCCGCTTAGCGTTCCGAGGAAGCTTCCCGACTGTTTGACGGAGAACCTGTTGTAGTCCGAGACAAGAGGCCACCACGATATAGGCATGGCGACGACGAGGTCGAGAGCCAGGAGTAGGGGGATTGCTTCGGGGCTGCTGGCTGTGAACCATTTACCGAAGCCGGGGGAGCTGACCACCATGTATGTTATCCAGATGGATGATGCGTAGACAAGCCATATCGCAATTCTTTCAAGCCATTTCCTGACGACGATGAGAGGCCCTCCCAAAGCCAGAAGCAGACACCATAAGCTGAACACAATAACCCAGATGGGGAAGCTGAGGCTGCCGAAAAGCCAGCCAGTCAAAACGGAGGCAGCCTGAGCCATGATCATCACCTCGAACCCAGTCCAGCCAGCCAGCTGCACGATGTTGAGCGCCGTCGGGACGTAGCTACCCCTCAACCCGAGAACAGGCCTCAAGCTTACCATGGTTGGAACACCATACCTACTGCCAACGGCGCCAGCGATAGCAAGCATCAGGCTGCCGATGACAGAGCCCGCGACAGCCACAGCCAAAACCTCAACCAAGCTGAGCGAGGAAAGGAAAGAACCTGCAACCATGACCAGTAAGCCAACACCTAAGCTCGACCAAAGAACGAAGTAGTCGAAGAACCTGAGCTGACGCGCCTCCTTCGGAACAGGCTCAGGACCCCATTCAGGCGGAAGCCTAATCTTCATATACTTAGCCGTCGCAGAACCCAAAATATAAACCACTATATAACCAACTTATTAACAAACCCGCATACCAGAACCCAACTGTGCTCCTAACGTTTATAATCACCAAAGGTTGTAAAAGGTTAGGATGGATGAGCTCAAAGAACTGATAAAGAAGGAGCTTGTCGTAAAAGAGGAAATAACACCCGAAGATGTGAAGTTTTTCAAGGAATTTCTCCGAATTACAGAGCATGGAAAAGTTTTTGTCTGCGCGACAGAGCTAATGCCACCTCAACTGACCTGCTGCTTCTCTACCTGACGGAAAAAGCTGGTGAACATTGCAGGTCTCACACCCACAGCCGAGGTAGGATTTGAAGAAATAGTGACCGAAACAAACCTGCCGAAGAAAGTTGCAGCAGCACGCCTCGCGGAAAGTGCCGTCCGTGGCGAGATAATTCGCAAGGAAAGAGGCGTGTATGAAATCACGGTAAGTGGCATCAAGAGTCTGATGAACAGGCTGTCTAAGAGGCTCGAAACACTGAAAGAGACCTATAGTTAAGTTGCAGCACAAACGCTCCAGACATCAAACACTAGTTATAGACAGCCAGACACTCAGAAAAATCTACACAAAGTATGAAAAATAATTGTTTCGTGTTTCAATTAAAGGTGATGTATATTTGTTGTTTAATATTCCTGAGCGCGAGGACCTGATGCTGCTGACGTTTTTTGTTGCCAAAATGTATCTGTATATAATCAGAAGGTCCGACTCATCGTCCGTCACCGCTGAAGAAATGCAGGAGCTTCCCTTAGATAAACAGCGTTTAAAAAATGATTTAACGAAATTCGCAGACTCTAGGGAGAGGCTGATTGTCTACACGCTCAAGGGCTATAGTGTTAATCCCACTCCCGAAAAGTTGGAAGAAGCCATTCTTTATTCGAGACAGGACTTTGATCGGCTCTTATGATTAATAAGCATTGGCGAATCGTGGTTTTTGGTTTCGTTTAAAGCAATTATCGATAATCCATTTTCGGTTAAGCTGTATTTATAAGGCTTGCCGGATCGGGTCGCCAGCCCCATTTCGTAGAGGTTTTTCATGAGGCGGGCTGTATGTTCCCTGCTGAGGTTCAGGCTTCGGCTGACATCACTTGATATCACGCTCCCCCTTTCCCTAATGAGCCTCAGAGCAGCCAAAGCCGACTCGTTTAATGTCGGCAGCTCCTTTGTTTTCTCGGGTGTCGCTGGGTATGATGTGGGCTGAGGATTTTGAGTTGGTTGCTGTGATGTGGTGTGATTTTCTCTTTTTACCGTGACATCACGGTTTGTCACAGCTCTTCTGTAAAGATAGATGAAAATGGCTGTCTGGGTCAGGAAAAGAAGGGCGAAGACGGCTGTTAAAGCCTCCAAACCACTCCTCAACCCTCCAGCGAGATGAGAAACTCCTTGACAGCCTCCCAGTCCCGCTCCTCAAAAGCTTCGCTCAACCTGAAAAACCACCGGTATTCGGGGAGTTTGACAAGACCGAGATAGCTTAAAAGTATGAGGGTGAAGAGAGCTTTTGAGATATTGCGCAACGCTTGTTGCTTTGTCCTTATGAATGAGCCTTTCGTGACGCCGCGTAGCGCGGCACGCTGTTCTGCAGTTAACATCAAGCCGTCACGGTGTGACATCACGTCGAAGAAAAGGGTTTCCGCCTGCTTCATGGTTAGGCTTGACCTTTTTACCAGTTCTTGGAAAAGCTTGTCTTCCGCCATTTTACGGAATATTTCTGCGAAAGTTTCGCCGTTGGGAATATGTTTGTTCAAACCCTTTCCCGGAATACAGTTTTGTAAACCGCGGTATATTTGCGTCACGGAGCGTCACGCATGTAAAGCATACCAGCAAAATTTCATGGTAATACTCCTCCTTCCATCCTGGTTTCTATGCGTATGTTGTGTGTTAGGGCTATGGCTGTGGCTATCTCCTCGATACTCTTGACCGTCTTTTTGTTGTTGTAGGCCCTCCCCAAACGTTTCATGGAGGTATTCTATTCCAAGCCTGTTCAAAGCCCATTGATACCATGGACCCCTGTCACCACTATTACTGGCTTGCCATCGCATGTTTCCAGAACATTCCTAGGAATGTTGGCGCGTTTAGGATAGACCTACCCCTAGAAGAATACACAGCTATTATCTCCCCTGCATCCACGTCTACAGCAGACCATAGGTAGACCCTGCAGCCGAATACCTTCTCAACAGCCTCATCCTATGGACCCAACACTCTCCCTCTCTAAGGCATAAACCAGCAACGAACAACATAGCAGTACCCATTTTTCGGCTCTGTTAACTTAAGGTCTTTGCCTAGGGCTGTGGTTGTTTTGTTATGTTTGTTGGTTGGAGGACGGCTTTACCTGCTGTCCTCTACGGGCTTTACCTCGTATCCCTAGGCCTGAGCTTTAGATGCGCTTAAGCCTTTCGTCGGCAGGAGTCATGTGGCTGTCTG
Source organism: Candidatus Caldarchaeum sp. (assembly GCA_038844785.1). GTDB lineage: Archaea > Thermoproteota > Nitrososphaeria_A > Caldarchaeales > Caldarchaeaceae > Caldarchaeum. The sequence goes on along the minus strand of JAWBRA010000029.1, from coordinate 1,358 downwards.
GGAGTGGGTTCAGAGGCTCCCAGGGTTCAGAAAGTTCTTCAGGGCTAGATGTAGTGTACCCCTATTCCTTGTGGATGAGGCTGCTGTCATGGTTAAAGGGCTTATGGCATGGGTGTGGGTTGCCTACGAGCCTTTCAGCAAAAGAACCCTTGGATTCTAGCTATGAACGGCATACAGGCTGAGATGTTCCTACGGAGCCTTGTCATGGCTTACGGTAAGCATCCAGTCTGGACAGATGGAGCGCCTTGGTATCCTGAGGCATGCGCTAGGCTTGGTCTTGAGCATCGTAGGTACAGGTTTGGGGATTGGCTGTTCCAAGCCATGGAGAGGGCTGTACAGATGCTCAAGGATAGAACCATTTCCTATGCAGGAAGAAAGCATGCATTCTAGGGCATGTATGGAGATGGCTGAACCTATTCCACATATTCAACCAGCCAGAGACGCTACACCTGATGAACAGCATAAAAGGGGTGATGGAGATGGCTTAAGTTAACAGAGCCACCCAACGCCACCTATCTGCTTAAATCCATGTGAGTTGAACAAACATGTAATGACCGGGACGATGGTCCCGTGATGGGTTGAAGCCCTGAGGCCATCCCCTCTAGGCGGGGAGGGGGTTGGATGAATAGGTCGTCCCGCGACCACGCATGGGAAAACATCCGCGAAACACAGGCACAAACCCTCACCCACACCGCCGTAGAAGGCGGCCACCCCTTCCTAAATGCTGTGGGGTGGCGGGGGAAGGTTTGGCTGGAGCCTAGCCTTGGGACGGTTCGCTCGGACCGACAGATGTGGGGTAGGGAGACAGACGACGATGCTTGACGACGTCCTCCACATCCATCCCAAACACCCCTTCAACATTTTCCCCGATGGGAGGGCCTTCCGCTGGAGAATGGTTCTCCGGCGGCCTAGGCCTCCCGGGAGAGCCATGTCAGGAGACATGGTTGTAGGACCTGCTCCCAGGGATAAGGGAGGGCCCGCTCCCGGGCCTCAGTCATATGACGTGGCGGGGAGCGGTTCGGGGTTGGGACGCCGCCCCGAGCCGACAAGGCCGGGCGTGCGGAGGGGAGGGGTGGACACGACCGACGGAGAATTGTCCCCGAAAAGAGGCTTATAAACCTCTCGGGAGGGAAGTAAGAAGGTTCTACGCCGATGTTCACAGGCTGGCGAACAAGAACCGCAGTAGGAAGAACGATGAACAACATCATGTATATTCCAATGACGGAGAAGGCTTCTACAGGGTTTCGAGGGTTTCAGAGATTCCAGCAGAGCAGGGCGACGAGCTCTACGTGGACACAATTCCCGTAGAGCTCACAGATGAATTCATAGAGGTTCTCAGGCGTGGTGTCAAAGTTCTG
>JAWBRA010000028.1:0-19138 GCA_038844785.1 Candidatus Caldarchaeum sp. | reverse complement strand
TGGAACCTGAAGAGCCTAGACATACAACCAACGATATAATCGAAGACATGCATGAATGGGAGAGCTACACCTCAGGCCATAGGCCTTTCCCCTTTCCAAAAGACTTAAGTAAAAGTTGACAGTGCCAAAACGTCCGACAAAATGATTAAATAGTGGTGTTTTGACAGCATTCAAACACAGCGGGGTGAAGCCAGTCGCCCAAGCTCGTCGAACAGTACCTGCCCGTCCCCAAGCATGATGGGCCTGAGTTTTGGAATGTTGAGCGGATAGAGCACATTAGGCAGCTGGCGAGGTTCGGCCAGCCGGTCATGGTTTGGGACAGGGCTAAGCATACTTCAAACAGGCTGCTCGACAGATTGAGGTTTAGAGCAGAGCTGGAAAACCCCTCTCCGGTGGTCAGAACACCCGGAGACGTCGACGTTTCCACAACGATGGCGTATGGAAGCATCGAGATGACTTCGCCGCTATACTTTGGCGACATGTCTTTCGGAGCTTTGAGCGGCGTTCCCAACATCGCCTTGGCTAGGGCGGCTGACTTGACGGGCGTTGTAGCCGGAACAGGCGAGGGCGGCCTCCACCCCGAGGTCAGGAAATGCAGGAGAATCACGGTTCAATGGGCTTCCGCAAGGTTCGGTGTGGACATAGACGTTCTCAACACGGGGTTGGGTGTTGTGATAAAGATTGGGCAGGGTGCGAAGCCGGGTATCGGAGGCCACCTGCCCGGCGTCAAAGTCACCAAACCCATCTCCGAAACAAGAAGAATCCCCGTCGGCGTCGACGCCATATCCCCAGCCCCGCACCACGACATCTACTCCATCGAAGACCTTGGACAGAGGATTATGTGTTTGAAGGAGGCTGTGGGCAAGCCTGTCTTCGTCAAGGTTGGCGTGACAAACTACATCGCCTACATAGCGTCCGGAGTGGCGCGCATGGGTGCGGACGGCATAATAATGGATGGGCATGGAGCTGGAACAGGAGCTGCTCCGGAGGTTGTGAGAAACAACGTCGGCCTCCCCATAGAGATAGCTGTGCCTGTGGTGGATGAGATGCTGAGGCGTGAAGGGTTGAGGGATGGTTTCACGGTCATAGCCGGCGGAAGAGTGTCCAGCGCCGAGGATGCGGCCAAGCTGATAGCCTTGGGCGCGGACGTAGCCATGCTAGGCACAGCCCCTCTCATAGCCATGGGATGCGTGATGGTTCACAGATGCCATCTCGGCTTCTGCCCTGCTGTGATAACCAACAAAATCGAGGAAAACCCTGTCAAGCTGCTTTCACTGGAGGCGGCTACGAGATGGGTCGCCAACATGGTTCAGGGCTGGACTGCGGAGATGAAGCTGATAATGGAGGAGGTTGGGGTCTCGTCTCTAAACGAGCTTAGGGGGAGACGAGACCTGTTAACGGCCGTGGACGTAGATGTTGATGAGCTGATGCTAATAAAGGTTGAGGCTTTTTGATGAGCCATGGCTGGACTTTGAGAAGGGTCAGACGTCTGCAGGAGATGGCTGGAACCGTAGGACGCCAGCCGGCGGAGCCCTCCATCGCCAGCATGGGGAGCACGGGCCCACCCTACGTGGAAGAACCGTTCCTCATACGCGACAAGCTCGTCAGCGACGGCGCGCAGGTTACGAGGCCTAGCATAGACCCCTACCGCGAGCCTGTCGAAACCTATGTATATCTTTGCGGCGGAAGGCTCCGGCTGTCGATGCCGGTTGTCGTCAAAGTTCGCAGCAACGCCGGCCGTGATTTTTGCGAGGCGGTTGTCAAAGGCGCTTACTGCATGGGCGTGTTGGTGGACGTCAGCGAAAACAGGCAGGGTTTGTTTGAAGCCTACGGCGAAAGGCTTTTAGCCGATGTATCGCTTGCGGAGACAGGCAGGTGCGCTGGATATATCTCAGCCCTCTACAGCCTACGCAGCCTAGACAGACCTATGTTCGTCAAAACCCCTCCATCCGAAAACTATCCATGGCTGAAAGCAGCCTTCTCGATGGGGGCTGCAGGCGTTTACCTCGACGAGGAGATAAGCTCCGAAACACCTCTAGAGGTCGGTGTCTCATCTCTTGACAGGGAGCTTAGAAAACTTGGTTTACGGAATGTTTTCAGCATTCTCGCCGGAGGATGGAGCGTGAGATGCTCGGAGGATGTTTACAAGCTCGTCGCCCTTGGTGCAGACGCAGCTGTTATCTCGAAAGCCGTTGAGTATGCTCTCGACTATCCGGGCACAAAAGCGGGCGTCGACGTCCTGCGTGAAAGGGTTGAAAACCTTCTTCTCGGCATTCAGAGGGAGTTGAAGCTTCTGGCGGGTGCTGCAGGAATCAGCAACATCTTCAACTCTCTTGTGGGGAACAGAGAGCTTCTCAGAGCTGTTGAGCTTGACAGAAACATCAGGCTTAAGCTGGGTGTGAAGCAGGCGGGAGTTGGTTAGACATGGACATGCTGCGGAGCATTTCGGGATGCGGGATACTAGGCATTCTCCGAAGAAAGGATGCTTCGAAGGTGAAGGCGAGCGAAACGCTTTCCTCTATAGAATGCGTCCGCTACAGAGGCAGCAGGCTTGGCGCAGGTTTTGCAGCCTACAACCTAGACAGCCCAAACAACGGCCTCCACAAGGTGAAAGTCTTCGTAAGCTCTGACGACGCTTTAAAACACGTCAAAAATGTTTTGAAAGAATACGCCGACGGCGGCTTATGGGAGCTTGGCTTCGACACCACCGCCTCAAGCAGGTTCGCGTCATGGACGGCCTACGTCGAATCCTCTGAAAGCAGACTGAGGGAGGCTGTTGACAGGATAAACTATGATCTGATGAACGCCGGCATGAAAGGCCGTGTATATTCGTGGGGAAGGTTTGTCGAAGTCTTCAAGGGCGTGGGGTATCCGTTGGATGTTGCGCAGCAGTATGGTTTGGTTGAAAGGGATGTTACGGCAGACCTGTGGATAGCCCACACGCGTCAGCCCACCAACTCGCCAGGCGTCTACCCCATATGGTCCCATCCCTTCTCCAGCCATGAATGGGCGATAGCCCACAACGGAGACATAAGCAGCTTCGGAGCAAACATGGAGTTCGCAAGATTCCGAGGATACAGAAGCTTCGTAGGCACAGACAGCGAGCTCATCGCATACCTGCTAGACTATCTGACCAACATAAAGCACATGCCGGTGGAAAAGGCTGCCGCAGCCCTCGTAAACCCATTCGAAACCGACATAATCAACAACGCAGCAGGCATATCTCTTCAGGAATATGTTGAGAGCCGTGGAGCATGGCTTGACGGGCCCTTCAGCGTCGTAGCAGGTTACTGCGACGGCGAGGATGTCTACATGCTTGCTTTCGCAGACAGGTCTAAGTTCAGGCCTTTGGTCGTTGGCATGGACGATGAACGGTTCTACGTCGCCAGCGAAGAGGCTGAGGTGCGACAGCTCTCCGAAAAAGCCCGTGTATGGTCTGTGAAACCAGGCGGAATCTTCCTCGCATCCACGAAGAAAGGCTTGCTGATTTCAGGACGTGAACATGCAGAGGTTTTCTACCATACAGTAGTGCGGACACTTCATCCCGGCGAAGCGGTTGTTGATGCAAAAGGCCTCGGATACCGTCAGGTCAACAGCATGGTCAAACAACTTTTCGAAAAAGGCGTCAGAGAGGTTGTCGTGGTCAACGTCAACGGCCACAGATACCTCGGCATGACCATGCCGCCCGACAGCCGGTTGAAAATCTACGGAACAGCTGGAAACTGTTTAGCCAACTTCAACAAACACGGCGAGATAATCGTTTACGGCAGCGCACAGGATGACGTGGGCGACGCGATGTACGGAGGCCGTGTAATAATCCATGGTGACGCAAGAGACGTCGTAGGCCAAGCCCTCCAAGGAGGCGAGATATTTGTGAGAGGGAGCGTTGGAAACAGGGCTGCGATACAGATGCGTGAATTCAGGAACAGCAGGCCGTTTCTGATTGTTGGAGGCAGAGCCGACGATTATTTAGGCGAATACATGGCGGGCGGTGTGGCGATGGTTCTAGGAATAGACTCGATGGACCTTGACACATGTCTAGTTGGACGTTACATGGCTACGGGGATGGTTGGCGGCAGAATATACGTAAGAGGCCGTGTGGACAGGTGGAGGATTGGGCTTCAGCCTCCGAAGCCAGACGTCATACGCTACATACGCGGCCTCTTCCTCGAAGGATTGGTTGCGGAAGATGTTTTACGGTTTTTCGAAGCCATGCCTGAGATAACCTTGGACGACGTGAGAAAGAAGCTGGCGGGCGAGGCTTTGCGGAGGGTTTCAAAGCTTTTCACCTCAAAGTACTACAAGGAGCTGAGCGTCGAAGTCAAAAGGCTGGATGAAGCCGACCTGGCGCTGGTTGACCAGCCTTTGAGAAGATATTTCCAAGAGTTTAGGCTTGACGCAGGACTGTATAACAGACTGCTTAAGGAAGAGTTTACAGTAGTTCAGGTCGCCCGACAGCAGGTGGAGAAAGGCCCCGAGCCACAGCCAGACGAAGGATAAACGCATACAAGATGTAGATTTTCGTGTTCGAAAGTCTACATCTGTAGACAGCAGCTTAAGTAAATGAGTGATGTTTATAATGGTGAAATGTCGCATACTCGGAGAGATTTCTTAAGAACAGCGTCGGCAGCTCTCCTCGTTCTCCCACCCTCTCTAAAATCTTCCGCGGCTGAAAGGGCTTCGAAAAGATATGCCATGCTAATAGATGTCGATAAATGCTATGGCTGCATGGCCTGCGTTGTCGCCTGCGCCGCCGAGAACAACGTTCCGCTGGGAAATTTTCGAACATGGATAGAACATCTTGAAAAACCCGATGGGACAAACATCTTCATACCCAAACAGTGTAACCACTGCGACGACCCGCCGTGCGTTCCGCCATGTCCTACAGGAGCCACCTACAAGACAGATGACGGCCTCGTCCTTGTCAACGACGAGCTTTGCATAGGCTGCGGAGCATGCATCAAAGCCTGCCCATACGGAGCACGCTTCATCAACCCAATCAAAGGAGTTGCCGACAAGTGCACGTTCTGCGACCACAGGCTGGCCGCAGGTCTTCTGCCAGCATGCGTGGAGGCCTGCCCAACGGGAGCTAGGGTGTTCGGCCCTCTGGCCGAAGCTAACGAGCTTTCAAGGATTGTTAGAAGCAGGCCGACGCAGGTGCTCAAACCTTTCACAGGCGCCGAGCCCCAGATATACTATTTCAGCCTCCCCGACGAGGTGAACAGATGAAATGCTGCCCGGATACTATTTCCCCAACGAGGCGGCTGAGCCTCTTCTCTGGCATCCAGTTCTGTTCGCTTACACTTTGCTGATTTCGGGAGCAGACCTGCTTATCTTGGCTTCGCTGGCATATCTTTCAGGCTCTCTCAGAAGAGCCATACCTTTGATGACAATGCTGGGCATCGGCTTTTTCGCGGCGGTTCTCTTAGGGCCTTTGGCAGACCTCCGCTCAGCTCACCGAGCCCTGCTGATATTCACGTCCGCACACTTAGTATCCACTCAAACCAACCCGGGAATGTCTCTGATAGCGTTGCAGACATATGCCTGGGTAATAGCCTTGGTTCTTTCCATAGTCTTCGCAGTTCTGACGTTTTCATACTATTCCCATCAAGCTTCTCTCACAGCCACGGGGGTTAGGAGAACGGTTTACCAGCTGTTCTCCCTCGGCGTAACAACGCCTGAGAAATACAGGAAGGCGGAGCTTGCCGCTAAAGCCGTCGCCGTAGCTATGCTGCTGCCTCTAACCCTCTGGGGCGTCTACCCTGCCTCGATGCTCTTCACCCAGACATGGAACCCGGTTTGGCGTGGATGGCCTCTTCTCCCCGTAATCTACTTCGCCGACACGTTCGTCGTAGCCACAGCCGTCTTCATCCTAGTCTACTACATCTGGAGGATGAAAGCTCTGGAGCGCGACACTCTAACACCCATCCTGAAGATACATGCAGCCGGCTCCCTTTCAGTGGCTGCGTTGACAGGGCTGCAGGTCGCTGTCTGGTGGCTTTGGTCTCCGTCAATGGCTGAGATGGTTACGCCTCTCCTCCCCCTGATGTACGCCGTGATAGGCCTGCTACTCCTGTCATTCTTCCTCTCCCTCCTGTCAATTAGGTATCCGCTGGCAAGCGTAGCCGTGTCTATAGTGGCTCTGGCGGGAACCTTCACCAACAAATGGAACATCCTCATCAACGGCCAGCTGGTCTCCAAAACAGGGCTTGCGTTCTTTGAGGCAGAGCTGACGGGCCCATGGATTCTGGAGACTGTGGCGCCCGCGGCGGCGGGGATAGCTTTGTTCATCCTGCTCTCGATTGTTTTCCCGCTGGAGGTGAGGGGGCATGGTCAGTAGAAGAACAGCGGTCAAAGGTGTTGTAGGCGCCGCAGCCCTAGGCGTCTTCCTCGCAGGCTACTGGAACACCGTCGACAGAATCGTAAAGCCGACGGCAACACTGTACAAGCCCGACAAGCTGGAGGGAGCTGGCGTCAGATACGTTTACACGTCTTGTCTGGGCTGCAACGTGAGATGCGGGATAAGGGTCAGGGTCTCAACCTACGACGGCGTGGAAGTCATAGACAGAATAGAAGGCAACCCCTACCACCCCTACAACAGATACGTCTCGGCAGGCCATCAGATCAGCCGCTACGACACGCTAGACTACAAAACACCTGTGCAGCAATCCCTCAAGCTCACAGGAACACTGTGCGCCCGCGGCCAAGACGGAATCCACTACGTCTACGACCCATACAGAATAGTCAAGCCGCTGAAAAGAGCTGGGCCGAGAGGCAGCGGAAAGTGGAAGACAATCAGCTGGCAGCAGCTGGTCAAAGAGGTTGTCGAAGGCGGCGTCATAGAGGAGACGGGCGAGAGGTTGCCAGGACTTAAGGAGCTGTATGTCTTCGGCAGGCTGAAGGAGGCTGGGTTTGAAAAACCAAACGATGTTCTCGCAAGCATAAAGAAAGACGTCGACGAGTTGATGGCTAAGGCCGCTGACAAGAGCGTCAAGGCTGAAGAGCTTGAAAGCCTGCTCAACAGCTTCAAGGAGAAATGGTCTAAGACGCTGGGTGAGAAAGGTCTCAGGCTTGAAGACGTTCTCGTAGACCCCGACAACCCGGACCTCGGGACCAAGGCCAACATGCTAGTCTACATGAGGGGAAGGGGGCAGGACAACGCCGACGTCTTCACCAACAGGTTCGTGACCGCTTTCGGAAGCGTTAACTGGCTCCGCCACACCTCATCATGCCAGCTCGGCTTCTACGCAGGAAACTACCTCTGGTCAGGCTACTACGACATAAACCCCGACGCCTTCAACGCCAAGGTCTTGATAATGGCGGGAGCTGCGATGGGAAGGATACATCCCGGCGCAACCGGGCAAGGGCTGTTGGTGGAGAGGGCTGCAGAGGGAAAGCTGAAGGTCTACTACGTCAACCCGCTTTCGCCGAGAACCTCAGCCGGCGGCAACATAGTATGGGTTCCGATAAAGCCCGGCACCGACGCAGCCCTAGCCCTCGCCATCGCGCAGATACTCATCCAAAACAGCTGGATAAACAAAGCGTTTCTCGAGAAGCCGTCGAAGAAAGCGGCTGAGAAGATAGGCTATCCATACCAGAGCAATGCCACATGGCTTGTGGTGATGGAGGAAGGACACAGCCTTTACGGCTACTTCCTCACCGACAAGCTGGCTGGATTGGGTGAGGAGGGTAAGCCTCTTGTCTACACGAAGGATGGGCTGGCGGTCAACGACAAGGTCGACAGCGCGGAGCTGGAGTATTCGGGCAAGGTCAAGCTTGCGACGGGCGAGGAGGTTTTGGTCAAGACGGTTTTCACGATCTTCAAGGAGACGGCTTTCAGCAAAACAGTCGAGCAGTGGGCTAGCATTTGCGGCGTTCCCGTTGAGACGATAAAGCAGATGGCTAAAGACTTCTGGGAGGCTGCTCCCAAAGCAGCTACATACATCCACAGAGGCGTGGCCCAGCATCCCAACGGCGAGTACACGGTCTGGGCCCTCCGCAGCCTCGACATCCTAATCGGAAACTTCCACAGAGCCGGCGGCCTTCTGGCAAGGCCCTCGACAACAAGCTACAACAACTACCTTTACAACTGTGCGGCCAGCGGCTTCGGAGAGCCTCTGCGATGGGGGCCGCCGATAGACAGGCACAGGGCCGAATACGAGAAAACGCTGCTCTACTACAGGAAGGTCAAGAAAGGCGAGAACCCGTATCCGGCGAAGAGGCCTTGGTACCCGCTGTCTCCTGAGGAAAGCTACACAGAGCTCTTCGCAGGCATAGACCTGGCCTACCCGTATCCGGTGAAGGCTTTGATACTCTACTTCGCCAACCCCGTCATCTCAGTTAACAACGGCCTCAAGTTCGCTGAAATACTGAAGGACACGCGGAAGCTGCCGCTTTTCATCGGCATAACGACGACGATCAACGAGACCTACCTGTACGCCGACTACATCATCCCCGACACAACCTACCTCGAGACAGGCACCAGCGGCGTCCAATTCCTCTACAGCAGCGGCATGGGCAGGCTGTTGGCGGAGGCTTGGAGGTCTCCGGCGATAATGCCTTTGACGGAGAAGATAGCTGACGCGCCTGACGGAAGCCCGCGCTACGCCTCGATGTGGGAGTTCTTCATAGATGTCGGGAAAGCTCTCCAAGCAGCTGGCTACGGCGACAAAGCCATACCCGGAGTCAAAGGTAGGAAGTATGAAGGCCAGTGGTTCCCGCTCCACAGCTTCTGGGACTACATCATGAGGGTATACGCTAACGGGGCCGTCAACGCCGTAGACAGAGGCATAGCTCCAAAAGAAATCCCCGCTGAAGATGTGAGGTTTGTCGAGGAAAACTATCCAATCGCAAGGTTCAAGAACAAACTGCCTGAAGGCGAGTGGCGGGCCGCTGCATACTGTCTGGCAAGAGGCGGCGTCTTCACAAGATATGAGGAGTCCTTCAACGAGCTCGGGTTCTCGAAACGAAGCGTCCCCGGAACAGGGGTTCTCCAGCTCTGGTATGAAACGCTTGCAAAAACACGCAACAGCATAACCGGCAAAAAGTTCTGGGGAGGGCCCGCATACTTCGAGACGGCCACCTACGCCCCCGTCGGACAGACGTCCAAAACAATCCCGTTCGCAGGAACACCGTTGAGAGAGATATACCCTGAAAGCCAGTACCCGTTAAACCTCATCTTCGAGTCAGGGCCTTTCTACACGAAACACCGTGGAGGCAACTACTACTGGATAAAGACCATTATGTCGGAGAACTTTGTGTTGGTGAACAAGGCTGACGCCGAGGCTCTTGGGGTGAAGACGGGCGACGTCGTGGCGGTCGAGTCGCCTGATGGCGTGTTCGAGGCGCCGGCTGTGGTGACTGCGGCTGTTGCAAAAGGTGTTGTAGCCGTGCCCTACGGAATGGGCAGGTGGGTTGAGACGCTTGTCGTCAAGCCTGGCTACGTAAGGCTACGGAGAGGCGGCGAAACCTTACAAGCCCTACCGGAGAAAGTCGAGATACCCGAGGACGCCGTAAACCCTGTCAAACAACTGTCCACACTCGTCAAAAAGATGTTGTTCACGAACAGACCGGGCGAATACTTTGAGAGAGGGTTGGCCGTTGACGAATGGAGGTTCGCCGGCGTCACGCCTAACCTGGTGGAGTTGAGCGACCAATCTCTGGGCGGCTGGCCTCTCCTCACATGGCTGGGCGCTGGCCAGTCCTACTACAGCAACCCTGTAAAAATCTCGAAGACTGGGAAGATGAAGAAGCTGATGCCGCATCAGATAGTCTGGTGAGAAGATGCTGCCGTTCGACAGGTTCCAGAGAGCCAGCTTCTACGCTGCAATACTAACTTTTTTTCGAAAAACTCGTCAACGAGGAGCGGCCGCCGTATGAGATAACAGCTTTTTTCGAAAGCCTGGGTGTTGAGCTGCCTGACTTCAGCGGAGAAGACCTTAAACAGGCCTCGGAATATCTGAAAATGTTTAGGGCAAGCATTGTCAGGCTGGACATCTCTCCAGTGGCGCGGGAGCATCTTCCTTCCCACATCAGGCTGTTTATGGAAAGCCATGGCTACACGGCGGCCGAGCCTTTCGACGGAATAATCTCGATGACAGCCTTCGCAGCACGCCTCGCCATAGACGCCTACACAGCCCATCTAACCGACGGAGATAAGGCGTTGGAGCTAGAGAGAACGCTTCACAGGTTCAACAAAACCCATCTCATACCAGCGCTCGCCAACACAAAGCCGCAAAACCAGAAACTACATCAAGCCATCCAGGAAATGGCTAGGCTCGTTGCCGCAGACAGCGGCGTTCTTCTCAAACGGCTTACGCAGGTATAACGGGCTGCTTTTCAGGAGCCTGCCGTTCCACGCCTGCTGTACCTCAGAAGGTATTCTCGGAGGGCGACGGCGTTGTTGTGTTCAACGTCTCTTGCTGCGAAGAGAAGCGTCACCGTCCCATGAGTCTTTTCTTTCTCGAGAATAGTCTCAATAAGCTGTTTTTTCCCGTCCAACTCCCTGAAGTAACGGTCTTTAAACAAACGCCATCTTTCAGGCCTGTGTCCAAACCATCTCCTCAACGAATCTGACGGCGCTACCTCCTTCAGCCACAGGTCTATCAGCACCTCGTCCTTGGAGATCCCGCGGGGCCAGAGCTTGTCGACAAGAACCCTAAACCCGTCGTCGCTGGAAAAACTCTCGTAAACACGTTTAACCTTAATCAACGGCATGCAACCCAACCACAAGCCTATTAACAGTTATCCATCTACAACACATAGCCACCCAAAGCTGAAAACCAGTTTCGGGCGTTTGGCTGCAAGATTTTGGATAAAAAGATGGTGGTTGGCATGGTTTCGTCGGTTCAGTCTTGTGGTGAAGAGTTTTTCCGCTGGTCTTCCTCGCTAAGAACGACAGCGTGACGCCCATGACAAACATCGCAGTGACGACAGCCAGCATCGTCCCGCTCATGACGCTTGCAACCTCCGGCAGCGACGCGGCGTCACCACTCTTTCCGAAGCTAATTCTCAGCTGGTGGGTTGAGAAGTGCGGTATGTACATCATGACCCGAGGTTTCTGTCTGTAGCTGTATTGAGCAGAACCAAGCCTTTGCTATATCTTCTCAGCAGGAGAGCGCCGTTCTCATCGCCTTCAGCATATTCGATAATAATCTCATCTGCAGCCATAACATCTCCCACGGCTGTTTAACCTGATGCTGGCTGCTGCGACACCCTACGCTCGGGAGCCTGCGTGAATGTTTCAGGAGATGCGGCCGCCGGGATTTGAACCCGGGACCTGCGGGCCGGGGCCCCGCCGTCCTACCTGGCTAGACTACGGCCGCCCGTCATGTTTATCTGGCTTGAACCGTATTAATGTTACTTCGCCGTCGAGGGATAATGTTGGGTAGAGGTGTGTTATGCTCCGTAGGAATTCGTCGGGTGTTTTGAAGCCTTCGCTTAAGTAGCTGCTGGCTGCTTCCGAGAGCTTGAGTTTCTCGACCTTGACAAGCTTCGCTGGAACTTTTCTCCTGCCGTCGGTGAGCACCAACTCATCGCTGTAAACAGTGTTGTTCCAAGGCCTCACAGTGGATGTTTTAACGCCTTTGAGCACCAAGTCAAGCATCTCAGGCTTGAAGCGGAGAACCCTACGCATCAAACCTAGCCTCACAAGCCATAACTTAAGCTTCAACAGAAAAAAGACATGCATCCAAAACTGTTTCCAGCATGGTTTAAACCATGCTGGAAACGTTCCTTAGACGGGTTGGCTGGAAAAAACCCCGGCGTCGAAGATTTCTTCACAGGCCTCTTCAAACAAGGCTTATCCTACCTCCTCTACGGCGAGGACAAGGTGGGGAAGACGACGCTCGCTCTCTCAGCCGCTGCGAAGATTATGGAGAAGGGGTTGCGGGTTCTGTGGGTTGACTGCGGTGCAAGACTCTATTTTCCACGCGTAAAACAGCTGGTCAAAACAAACCTCGACATGATGTACGTGACGCAGCCGCGCAGCTTCAGGGAGCAGCTTGAATCCATCGTCAACATCCACGACCTACTACCCACAGATACACGGCTTGTCGTCTGCGACGACTTCACACACCTACACAGGCTGGAGCTTTCCGGAAAAGTGTCGCAAGACCTTCCCGTCTACGAGGCTTTAACATTCCAAGCGGCCTTGCTGAAAAACCTCGCCGTGACAAGAAACATCTCCGTCCTGGTAGTCGGCCTCGTTCATGAAATCCCCGTCTTGAACGTCACAGCCCCCGTGGCGGGACGGATAGTAAGCTTCTGGGCTGACTGCGTCGTCAAGCTCCAGCGAAAAAACAGCATACGCGAAGCCGTTGAGGAAAAACCCGGCAGCGGAAAAATATCTTTCACGATAGAAGAGGAAGGCGTGAAGATGGTTTAGCTTACGACTTGGACAGGTGGCCGCCGATCAAACCCAGCGCCGCAACCACTATCAACAGGCTGCTGAAAACAAGCATGTAGCGTGAAGCCCTGCCGCTGAAACGTCTTGTGAAGGCTTGGCTGTAAAGAAGAAAACCCGCGAAACCCAGCAGGTAGAAGGTTGCGGTAACCAGCAGCTCGGCGATCGTCTGAACACGCTGGTCGGGGTAGAAAACCCTGATGACGTTTCCGACAAAGGCAACCCCAATGTTGACGCCTGAAAACAAGCCGTAAACCACTCCCGCCAAGATCAGAGATGTGGCGACGACAGCCGCCACCATAGCCGCCTCCTGGAAAGAAGGGGTGGAGACAAGCTCGACAGCCCTGTCAACCAACCTACGAAACCTCTCAGACATCCATCAACAGCATCCCAACATGCTATTTTAAATTATTTCGGATAAAGCTTCCCAAAAACCCTGTGAGGAATAGAAGAATGTTGGAAGGTTTAGAAGGTTGGCTGCGGCGGCGGCCTAGCTCTCCTGCTCGCTATAACGGCTGCGACGGCGAGAGCAACTATAAAGAGTATCAACATCGGCAGCGTGGATGTTGTGAAGGGTTCTGCGAACACGGCTGTGGTGACTGTGATAAGTGTCAGGGTGGTTGAGGATGTCTGTGTCTGTATCTGTGTCGTTGTCGTTGTGTAAGTCGACGTTGTCGTCGTCGAACTGGTTGAGGTGGTTGTTTGAGTTGTTGTAACAGTCTGCGACACGGTGGTGGGGATTGTGGTTACAGCGGTCTGAGTTACGACCAGTATGACCGAGCTTGTTTGAGTCAACGTCGTCGACGAAATGGCGTAAGCTGTAGTCGTAACAGTGGATGTAGAGGTTGACGTCACCGTCGTCCCAGTAGTAGATGTTACGATAGACGTTGTGATTGAAACTAGCATGTCGGGGCAGAATCTAGAGTAGAAAGAGTTGAACGCAGCAGCTATGTCCAATGTAGGCGTGTAGCTCACAACACCCGGTGAAGCAGATACAGTAGACGGAGTGACAACGGCTTCGCTAGGTGTCAGCGTGTTTACAGTCATGGCTACAGAATTCACCTCTCCGTCGAAGACTGCATAGAAGAGAGGCCAGTTCTGATGACGGCCGGCCGGGTAAACACACGAGCCCGCCGACGCTATGGAGAACCCTACGTCGCCTCCTCCGGGGCCGCCGGTGATAAAGAATGAGTAGGAAAGAGAGCCGTCTGGTTTGAAAGCCGCCAGCAGGACGTCATCTGTTCCTGGATAAGTTGTGTAGCCGGTTACGTAGACGAGGCCGCCGGCCACGGCGACTCCGTGGGAACGCTCGTTGCCGGAGGCGGTTCCAAAGGCTTTCAACCAAGCAACCGTGTAGGTTGGATCAATCTTCGCAAGAAGAACTTCGTCAAGCCTTCCAGGAAACTCTGTGTAACCTGTCAGGTAGATGCTGCCCCCGGAAACAATGAGGTCAAATGCTTCCTCGTTGCTCGAGCCTCCTACCTCCCTAGTCGCCGCATGAGCTCCAGTTGCTCTAAACACCGAGACAAACATGTTCAGCGATGTTCCGTCGTTTGAAGAGCCGGCAACGTAGACGTGGCCTTCTGAAAAAACTACAGCGTTTGCAGCGTCATCGCCGCTGCGGACCTTGAAAAACTTCGCCCACACGAGGTTGAGAGCTGAATCTATCCTCGCTAAATAGGCGCCAAACCCTGCCTGTCTTCCCACAACGTATAGATAAGGCGTGGGGGATGGTTCAACCGCTATGTCCGTGACCTCCTCGTTTCCACCTAGGTCGAAAACTTTGAATGCTTGCAGGTTGCATGAAGTGTCAAACACGGCTATGAAGTGGTTGGATGGGTTGGGGCCAAAGCTGGTGGTTCCAAGAACATAGACCCGTCCTGCATGAACAGTTAAAGCCACCGCCTCGTCAGCAGACCCTCCGATGTCTACGGCTACGCTACAATGATGGGTGTTGTCGCTTTTGAAGATGGTGAGAAAAGCGTTTGGATGGCCTGCTCCGAAAGAATACGTCACACCCACTGTGTAAACAACGCCGTTCGAGTCAACGAAAATGTCGTTAGTCCAGTCGTTGTTATCTCCTCCATACGAGCGGCGGAAGCTCACAAGCTCCGCATAAACGAAAGGGATAACAGAGGCCGAGAGCAGAACTACTACAAGGAAAGCGCCCAAACGTCTGAACATGTTTCGTGAAATCAAAGAGGAAGTTTAAAAGAGTGATGTCTTCGAAGTTGTTGGAAGACCATGGCAGTATAACGCTCGTGTTTTCATGGTTTTATTGGATATAGGTTTTTAGCGTAGCTCTTCTGCCTACGTTGTTAGAACATGGTTTGGCGGCAACCAAGCTTCTGATGAAGCTTCGGAGAGTTGACAGTCTTTTAAGCGGAAGGCTGGAGCTGGCTGAGCTCGGCGTTCTGATGTTCATCTGCTCCGTAGCTTTCACGCTAAGGATTCTGCCGCTGAGATGGGGTGTTGCGTTGTCGGAGTTCGACCCGTGGGTCCAGTATAAGGAGGCGATGTACGTGATTGAGAGGGGCTGGTCTGGGTTTGTCGAGTTCTTCAGCTGGCATGACACAGAGTCGTGGTATCCATGGGGTAGGGACATGGGGAAGACGGCGTTTCCAGGCATCCCGTTCGCCATGGCCTTCATCTACCTGACGGTCAGCTTGTTCGGATTCAAGCCTGACACGTTGGAGCTGGCCGCAGTCCTTCCCGTGGCCTACGGTGTCGTCACAGTAGTCGCAGCCTATTTTCTGGGCAGAAGGGTTGGAGACCCCGCTTCAGGGCTTGCGGCAGCCCTTTTCATGGCGATAAGCACAGCCCACATAGGCAGGACGCATTTCGGCTGGTTTGACGACGAAAGCCTAAGCCTTCCGCTGATGCTGGCGGGCTACATCTTCTACCTGACGGCGATAAACGAGAGAAGAACGGTGAAAGGCACCGTCTTTTACGCGTTGCTGTCAGGCCTCTTCCTCGGCTTCATGGCAGCCAGCTGGGGCGCTCACAAATTCCCCCTCGCCTTCATACCCTTCTTCAGCGTAGTGCTCTCCATCCTCGGCAGATACAGGAGAAGCCTGCTGATAGCAACCGCCATATCCTTCGCCGTATATACATCGATAGCGGTTTCAGTCCCCAAGCTCGGGCCAAGATACGTCTTCGAGGTGACAATCTTCTCAGGGTTTATAGCGTTGTTCGTTCTAGCTGTCTTCGAGGCTGCTTCGAGGATTAAGGCTGTGGAGACAAGACGCCTCGTCATAGCCTCGGTGCTCCTCATATCCGCGGCCGGATTCTTTTCCCTCACAGCGTTAGGCGTTCTCGGCGTTCCCGGCTTAAAGTTCCTGTCCGTTTTACTGCCGGGTTTGAGGGGTGAGCTGCCGATAGTCCAGTCGGTTGCGGAAAACCAGGTGCCGACATGGTCGCTGATGTTCTCAGACTTCGGCTTAAGCCTTCTCCTTCTCCCCTACGGAGTATACCTCCTTCTCAAGACAAGGTCGTCCGAAAACCTCTTCATAGTGTTCTTCCTTATTTTGTCGGCCTATTTTGCGTCGTCGATGGTGAGGCTTTCGCTGATGGCTTCGCCTGCTGTTGCCATAGTCGCAGGCCACGCATACGCCACCTTGTTCAGCCGTGTGGGGGAGGCGTTGTCGCAGCGTGCCGCTTCGAGGAAACGGGGTGAGCTGGGTCATGTTGGGCTTGCCGCGGTCACGCCGGTTGTTCTGCTGCTTCTAATCCTATACTCGCTCATCCCGTCGGCGTTAGGAGGCCTACAGAGGGCTGCGACGATCTCACCTGTTGACCAAGGCTACCAGCCTGCGACGATAATAACCTCAAGCTTTCCAGCGCGTCAGTCAATCCCAGACTGGCTGAAGGCGTTAACATGGATGAAGAACAACCTGCCGAAAGACGCTGTCATAGCCTCATGGTGGGACTACGGCTACTGGATAACAGTCGTGGGCGAGAAGATAACACTCATCGACAACGGCACCCTCAACTCAACGCAGATAGGTGATGTGGCGCATGCCTTCATGTCGGATGAGAAAACAGCTGTCGAGATATTCCGCCGCCACAACGTAACCCACGTGGTAATTTACGTCACGCATCAGTTCATCGTGCAGGGCGGCCAGGCTTACGGCAGGCTTCTCGGCTTCGGCGACGAAGGCAAATGGATATGGATGCTGCGGATAGCCAACCAAACAGGCCACCCCTACCGCGAATCCGAATACGTTGACGCAAACTTCCAGCCTACGCAGAAGTTCTGGTCAACGCTTCTCGGCCAGCTCATACCCTACAAGCCAACCCAGACAGCTTTCGGGCCAGGCCACCTATACAACCCCTCAACCCTCAACCACTTCAAGCTAGTCTACCAATCAAGCCCGCCATACCAGTCGCTCGCATACGTATACGTCTACGAAGTCATCTACCCCTAGAGCCCGCTAAACAGTTTTAAGAGACATATGAGGGCGAGTACTGTGAGGAGTCGGTGACTGTTTCATGACCTTTCTTTCAGGAACGGTCGTGCTCCTACTGTTGCAGCCCCTGGCCCTGATTGCGGCTGATGCGGGGTCGGTATCGCCGTGGGTTGGACAGGGTATGTACGCAGTCTATGAAGGTTATGCAAAACATTTTGCTGTCCACCCGCGCTTGTTTGAATCACAGGATGCGGTAAAAGTAGGTGCGTCCTTCAAGGAGACAGAGTTGATGGGCGACAAACTAGTCATCGGGTTGCCCGTTAAAGCTAAGGTGGTCATCATGTGGAGCATCGTAGATGTTGGCGGTGAACACCTTACTTTGAATGTGACGGTTCATTTACCTAAACCAATGAAGAGAGCGTCGGAGCTCGTAGACATTCATCTGCCCTCCGGCAATATCAAGCACAACTCAGCGGCGGCAAGGATGTTTTTCTGGATTCCGCCTGATACTCCAACCGGATTCAGGCAGTCCTGTTACGGCGAAGACAGGAGAGCGTGTGTTCTACAAGGAGCCGCTGTATTCACTCGGCGTCTACTGGATTACCTCTGACTTTAGACTGGTCGACACCAACGTTCCGCTCAGCCAGCCCATACCCCCGCCACCAGGCATATCCGTCACAATACCCAATGATAGCCGAGAGTACGTGGTTATCGTAGCCTCTGCAGCCACTTCTGCAGCATTAATTATAACACTCGCATCACGCTTCATGGCGAAAAGAAAATCACAAAATCAAACACACTAAAAAACATGATTGCCCCTCGTATACGGAGCTACCATTTCTATCTACGGTGCATGTCAACCTATGTAACGTACAGTCCTCTATTTTTGGGTTTTAGATGTCGTTCTTGCTGGCGGCCTCCAGCCAAACACCCCCCACATTTTTCCTTACTTTTTTAGGTTCGCGATGGTCTAGTCAGCTCGTCTACGTCATAGAGCTTAAGCATGGAGGGTGGAGAGGGCTTTGATAAGCCATCCCAGTTGTTCATACCTCCGTTTATATAGGTAATCAAGGTTGAGGGAAAAGCCGGCTTCAGCCGATGTAGAAGGGTTCTTTTTGCGGCCTCTCCCCGCCTGTCAAAGCCTTCTCCATGAAGCCTAGGTTCTCTATCTCCCGCAACATCCTGTTCTGCCGTTCGATCTCGAGGTCCAGCTTCGTGAAATCTATCGTGAACTTCAGGTAGCGGGAAACAACTTCCAAAAGTTTCTTGGCAGCTGCGTGGTCTGGCATGTAGGAAGCTGTGTCGGAGAAAAGCATCGCAACCTTCCTTCTGTCCCGCGCGAAGAAGAACATCAGGAAGCCTGTGGTTCTGTCGACTGGAAGGTTCTCAAGCGAAGGGGATTGCTTCGCTCCCGCATCCAGAATCTTTTTTGAGTGGTCGAGGTTTGTCGTGGAGACGAAGACGCTTCCATCGCCGCTTAATCTCCCGCTCGCCAAAACGATGTACTCGGATACGTTGTGGGTTTGGAGGAATTCGTAGAGCTTTGAAGCAACCTCGTAGCTTCCCTCATTCCCCTCGACGGGAAAAGCCCTTCCAGCCACAAGAAGCTTCACACCGTTAGCGTTCACCAGATAGAGCTCGAGCTTCGGCCTCGACGCAATCCCATCCTCGTCTATTATGCTTATCTGCGGAAAATGCGGTGAAACAACCTCGGCGACCAACACGCCGTTGAACACTTCCCTGAGATAGTTGGCTGCAAGTATTCCAGCCGCTCCAGCCGTTGGAGAACCCTCGATAAAAACAGCTCCCTCGAGGTCATGGGTGTTGAACAGATGTATCCTTGTCTGAAGAGCCAGACGAAGGTCCATGGAAATAGCTTATCCAAACGATTATATTAAAGTTTAATAGGATGCTACCAGCTAGAACCAGACATTCTTTGACTTACAGGGCCGGAATTCTTGAAAGAAGCTAATTAAATGAGTTGCATCTGATAGTGGAGAGCAAACCAATGCCGTGAGCAGGATTTGCAGAAAGTGGGCCTGGTGGGACTTAACCCATGGTCTTCGGCTCCGAAGGCCGGCGCTGCAGAGATATTAACTAAAAATAATATCTTCTTTGTCCATACTGAGATACTGAGCTCCGGGCCCATGAAGAACAACAGTTTCCTGTATAGTTTAATAATGAAAAATAGAGGGGAGAGTTTGGCTGGAGGCCCGTCATCTGACAACGTCTGAGAAGCCGGACGAAGACCGTGCATTGGCTTTTAAATCGCCGTAAAGGCGTTCAGTGCTCTATTGCCCGGTTTTCATCCGGTTTTTCCCCGCTG
>JAWBRA010000027.1:0-21288 GCA_038844785.1 Candidatus Caldarchaeum sp. | reverse complement strand
TCCTCAGCCTCTCATACTCAGACCCTCTAACTCCAGCTTGCTCAGCCTCCACAACCACCTTAACCTCAACACCTCTTCCCGCAGCTTCAACCAAAGCATCTGCTAGGACATCGCTCGTGAAAGAATAAACAGCCACCAGAATCCTTGTCTTAGCGGTCTTTATCAAGCCTGCTATGACGGCGTCGCATTGGGAAACCCTGCTGAAGCATACATCCTCGACGTTTCCAATACCCTGAACTCCCGTAACGGTCTGGACCGTAACCGTCACAGTAGTTGTCAGCGGACTTTGGATGGTGAGAAAAGCTATGGACAGCAGCGCCAAACCCGCAGTAGCTACCGCCACCCATACTGTGGCCTTCATGGCTCTGGCTGTCTTCCCTGCCTTGCCTGTTCGACGGCTCTGGCGAACCTCTCGGAGTCAGAGCTCTTAAGCCTGATTTTCAGATGACGGTCTGCAAGCCGTATGACAGCTTCCACAACATGCTCGTAGGTTAGTATGGTCTGTCCGAGAATGAGGCCTGCCTCAACCCTATCTCCCCCAACGTCCAAACCTTCCACAGAGCTCCATGGAATGAACTCTCTTCCCACCACGATTCCACCACTCCACACCTCAACCCTCTTTCTATGCCACCCCGTCAGAAGCCGGTATAGAAGGTATCCGAAGGCTAGGGCCACAAGCAGCATTAACGGGTTGAAAACGGCCATAAAAAGCGAGAAGACGGCTATAAGCCCTACAATCCACTCCAGTATCAGCTGTCCCAGCGTCCTGAAACCCCTACCGCTGAACAGAAGCTGTCCACGCTCCACATCCATCATAAACCATTATAGAATCTTCAAGTATATTAGCCGATGAGGCCATCACCTAAATCAAAATGACTGGCGCGGGCTAGCATTTCCAGATAAAAAGTTAGGGGTTAAGCTTGAGGATGTGGACGACACGTTTTCATGAAACCTCCTTCTTCGGTTGATTTTCGCTGGCTGTTCTGATAGCCAATTGTCAAATTTTTGACTCGACAATTGTCTAATTAATGGCGTGAAAATACGTTAATCATCTAAAACTATATAAATGTCAAATGATTGACAGTTCCTTCTGGAGCTGCTGTAGCCTGAATATGCTGAAGCATGCCTGCCTCACGTTCTCCACTGTGCTGTCTATTGCGACCACGGATATACACGTGCAGCCGTCCATAGTAACCACTCTCATCGGATAGTTTTGCAGGATGAAGCTTTCGGACGTTATGGGGGGTGTCACACTGAGGTCAACTACGGTGTAGCTGTCTGTGTCGAAGCGGCCGGGGATGCGTCGTACTCTCAACCATACCTCAGGCTTTATCTTGAAGAGTTTGTAGACGCTTGAGCCAGCTATCCTCACGCTGTAGTGGTATGTTACTGATGGCGGCGCCCGCATAGTAACGTTCGTTGCTTTATCGTTTGCTTTCACCATGGTTGAGTTAAGGGCGTCTGCTACGGGACTCCAGACAAGGGTCATCCTCTGCGCGGGGCTTAGCCGCCAGAAGGTCAGGCTTTTCTGCGTCAACCCCATCAGCAGACCACGTTCCTGTTTATTAGTGGGCCTGGCCATCCTCATTCACCCAGCCCCAACGCCAGCAGAATCGCCTTGGGGGCGTCGCTGCCCCCGCTCCACGGGTTGAGGGCTCTTGCGAAACATTCTGCAAGCCAGGCGTCGCGGATGCGTGTTTTGAGGAACTGCGACAGCTTTCCAGTCGTCATTGCCTCGCATACTCCCGGCATCAGGGTTTCGGCTACGGCGAAAGGTGTGAGGACGTCGTTTAATAGCGCGAGCCTTCGACCAGTCTCCGCAACATCGTCATCCATCGTTATCTCCACTAGCTTGAACTTTCCGGCGGCTTTGGCTGGTATCAGCCGGTAGATGTCGGGGTGCGTGATGACCGATGTTTTGCTTATAAGCCCTTCATCCATCTCGGTAATCAAGCTGACCAGCGTCTTAAGGGGGGCGTGGCTTGCGCTTGGTTTGAGAAGCCTGTGGGATATCCCGCTGCGGGAAAAACCCATCGTGAGAATCAGGCATATCGGTCCACTGCCGGCAGAAAGTCTCGCCACGGTAACGGCGTCGACCCTCTCCGTCTCCAACGAATACTTTACCACACTGTCTGGAAGCAGGGCTGCAATTACGTCCGACGGCACTGCAGCCGCTTTCACATGCTTCTCCGGCAGAAGGTAAATGTTTCCCGGCTCAGGCCCCTCCCTGACCAGCTTGGTCAACGATATCTTACCTGCTGGCACCGTGGAGGGCGTCGTGGTGGAGGACGTGGCCGGGGGCTGTGCCATCTGTTCAGAGCCCGCCTCCCTCGCCTCCGCCTTCACCATGGTCGCTGTCCCGGCGGGCTTTGTCTCCTCCTCCGCTTGAGCTGCCCTAGCCTCTGCTACCGCATACTCCAGCACGTTCGACATGTTCACTATGAAAGCTCCCTTCTCTGCGTCGTCTATGTCCATCTTATCGGCGAGCAGGGATGCGGCTTTGTAGGCGGCTTTGCGTATGTCCTCGATTCCAACAACGGCCGATATCGCCTCTATCAGGTCTTTGATGTCTACACCCATGTCGGCAACCCTGGATTTCAGCCAGTCGCTGGGCTTCCAGACATGCCGCGGCTGAGGTTCTTGCGGTGGAATGTTTTCTTGAGCCTGCTGTCTGGGCTCAGGCCTCTGGATGGGTTCAGGCTTCTCCGTTTTTTCAACAGTTTTTACGTCTTGTTTAGCGACGGGTTGTAAGTGTTTCTGGGATTCGGCAGGTTTCTGAACGACCTCTGCTCTGGCTCTGGGCTGAGGCTGGAACTTGGTCTTAAACACCTCTTTTATCTCGGCAGTCTCGTTGTCCGGCGTTTTCTGCTGGGCTGGCTGGGCTGATGACGGTATAAGTGCTCCACATTTGATACAGTACTGTCCCAGAGGTATTTCGTTACCGCAGGCAGGACATGTGAGTAGCGCAGTTGTCTGAGGTTTCTGTATAGGTTTCTCGACAGTGTTCTCTGGAGGTTCAGCTGGCTCGTGTTTTGTTGTGGTGTTTTGCACTTTGATTGCTTGGTGATTATCTTTGTCAACGCGTTGGAGTCTTGACCCGCATGAATTGCAGTATCTAGCGTCAGGCTTTACCGGCTGCCCGCACATGGGGCATAGGCCTTTCCTAAGCTCCGCCATTATTGCTTTAACGGTTTTGGCGAAGGGTTTTGGAGCGTTTTCGTATACGTCGGTCAGCCCCTCGGCTTTCACGGCGTCCTCTATCTGTTTCAGCGTTTGTTCCTGCATCTTGAGGAGCGTGCCGTCTGTCCAGAGAAGCTCTACGTTGGCTTTTGCGTCTTCCTCAGAGCTGACAGGCTTCATTCTCGACACCCATTCGTTGAGAATATTTTGCGTAAGAGGTGCGACGCCTCTGAAGCCGAGGTATGACACCAGCAGCTGTCCAGCCCAGTAGCCCTGTCTTGCGGCGGCCTCCAGCCTGAAGGTTCTGTAGCTTCTTATGGTGAACAGTACGTCGTACAGGTTCTCGCAGGACTCGAGCTCGGCCATTATGTCCTGCATCTGTCCGAACTTTACCATCTTCAAAGGTAGTAGGTGGTCCAGCGGGTTTTCCGGGGGTTGGTTTTCCCTGACGAGTTGTGGAATCAGCTGGTAGACTCCCTTGCCCCAGCTCGATGTTGTGGCGAGCATCTCATCAGTCCATCTGGACATTATAGCTTTGGCGGTTTCTTTCCGCCTTCTAGAAGACCGGGTCATGCTGTATACGGCTATGCCTGAGCCGCCTGCCGCAATAATGCCGGCGACCAGAGGCAGGTCGTTGATGTGGATTAGCCTGTATGGTCCTATTGAAATGTATGGGCATGGGCTCATCTCCTTGAAAACCGCCTCGATAACCGTGAATCCGGGCTCGGTAATGAGAACGAGGCTGGGTGTAGCGACTTTCTCCAGCTTTGAAGGGCCACGCCAGCCGATGAACTCTCCACAGCCCTCCGGAACAGCCTCTATGTATAGTGTGGTTCCCGGGTTGAGGACTGACAGCCAAGTAGGCGTTCCGGACGGTTTTTCTATAGGCTTGGTGGAAGCTGCTACTTTCCCCGGCCCGACTGCCCGTATCTCGACAGAGGAGAAGTCTATGAGCGGCGGCGGTGGCTGTTCGCCTCTTTTCTCTGCTGAAAGCGTCAGGGTTACGTTCTCTTTAGCGGTGAAGCTGTAGAAACTATTCGTTGTGAGACGGTTCTCACCAATCATCCATCCTGCTATGTAGCATCCTTCTCTAGCTGTTGCTGAAACCTCTGACTGCGAACCCTCCTGCCAAGGCCCTGCAACCCACTCATTACCTGTGTACGATACCGGTGCGTTTGCAGTAATGTTCATAACGCATTCTCTGTTGGTGGGTTTTATGACGGCGTAGACCTTCTTGAGCTGTCTGTAGCTGAACACTATAGTCACGTGGTTCTCGCCGGGCTCTGTTTGAATGTTTGCGTAGAGTTTTCCCGCGTAAACAGTCCATACAGGCCGTTTCTGGCCGGTGGCTGTTGTCAGGACAACGTCGGAGACGCTACAGCTCCTCAGGTCTTTTAACGTGATTACTAGGCCTATTACGCCTCCAGTGACGTTAGCAACCCACGACATCGGGCTGGCCTGCTTTAGCTCGGCTGGCTGTGCCGAAACATCAGCCACGCAGTCTAGCGTGGAAACCTCCACGATGAGCTTTGTCCCGGCCTCTTGGGATAATACAGGCATAGTGGGGATTAGCAGGGATGCTAGCGTTATGGCCGTCAGCAGGGCTGTCAAACGTTTGTCAGCCATGTAGCTCCACACCTCCTACCAGTATGCTTACGTATGTTTTCTCCGACTCAGGTCTTCGGGCTAGGAGTGTTTTCACCTCTATGGGCTGTGAGCCCAGCACCTCTCTAAGCTGTTCCGGTAGGGCCTCCACGTGCTGTGGCGTGAGCTGACCTTTGCCAGCCTCCACCAGAGCTAAGCACGATATTTTGTTTAAGCCTTTGGCTATGGGTGATAGGGTGCTGGAGTTGTGCTGGGAGAGGTTTTGTATTTCGGCCGGTGTTGGGAGAGTGTAGGTCATGACTAGTACGGCTGGCTTAAGGATTCTTTTCAGGTCGCTGCTGTCTATGACAGTTATGGCTCTGGTGTTCGACATGGCTCTGAGGATTGTGGTGAGCGGTTTGACGATTCTTTCGTTAGCGGCGTTGATGGCTCTGGTGAAGTCAGTTTCCGCGTAGTCTTTTATGAGGTACGAGTTGCTGGCAGGTATGACGGGTGCGTGTTTACACGCTTGGTGAAGAGCTTTGACAGCCCTCTTACGTGTCTCTTCACCCTCCCAAGTGAATGGAAGTGTGAAGATTCCCAGAACACATGAGTTTGGATATTTTCTCACGAGGTCTTCTAGGAGGGCTGGCCCTGCTCCGGAACCGCATCCAAAACCTAGAGTAGCTATGACCGGTATGAGGTCTATCCTGTCGTAGCCTTTCTCCTGAGCTATTTTTTTAGGAAGCTCCAATATCTCCTGTCTGGAGGGGCTGTCCAGATAGTCTCTCCTGCCTTTCTCAGGGTTCATGCCGCTTCCCGTCCCATCCCCTATTACATACAGGCCTCTCTGCTGGTAGGCTTTGAGCTGTTCGATGTCCATCCTGCTGCTGCTTATGCATACTGCTTCGACGCCTGAAAGCCTCTGAGCAATCCACCTTCCTCCCGGCCCTTTCCCGTGAACCAGTGTTGCGGCGAGACGGCTTCCGCCGCTTCCAACCCCGTATACCACGGGTATCGTTATGGTTGGCTGGCCTGACATGTGTTCACCTCCTCCAGAAGCTTGAGCAGTCTTACCTGCCAGTCTTCCCCAAGCATCTTCAAAGACAGGTTGACTATGCGTGAGAGTAAAATATGGCTGGCGAGAGGGTCTTCACCGTCGTCGAAGAACCGTTTCAGCCTTGAAAAAATTTCCTCAGGTTGGAGGTCGGTGTCGATGTCCGCCATCTCGGGAAGCTTGTGGTATATTGTCTCAGCGGCTTGTACTAACGCCTCCGATACGGGGTTTTTTTCAGTTTTCAATCCTCATCCCCAGCTTCTCCAGCTTGCTTAGGAAGGCTCTCCACGCAGCAGCCGCGTCTCCTCCGGGAGTGACCTGCTTGTATGCCGTGATGTACAGGTCTCTAGCAGCCTCATACGTCATGTTCTGCTTCAGGATTGTTAGGGCTATCTTGGTCTCGAAGCCGGGGAAAGCCTCTCTGAACTCTCTTGTCCACAGCTGGTCCAGTGCTTCTGAAGGCGGCAGACCTTCTTCGTCGAGCAGGTTTATGAACGTCTTGACCGTTGTTGTTTTCCTGAAACATCTCGCTATTCCCAGCAGATGTTCGAACTCTGTGTAGGACAGTCTTTTGATAAGGTCTTTCTCCGCAAGCATTGACGCCGCTACTCCGGGCAGCATGTCGTCGGAAATCTCTGGAAAAACTATGTCTCCACCGTCCTGTAGAATGGATATCACCAGCTTCTTGGACGTGATGGCTGCCTGAGAAAGCTGTCTGGAGTTGTATCCGTAAAGTATGATTGAGTCGGCGTTGAGCTTTTTCAAAAACGCTCTAATCCCTGCTTCGTCGGTGGGGAGAATCGTGTCCCTACCCAGTCTAACCCATTTTCTTCCAGCGTTTTTCAAGGCGTATTCGATGGCGTTGTTCCTCATCTCCTCATCGCCTCCCGAGACGGTTATAAGACCTGAAGGCATGGATGTGACCCTGGAGTAGAGCCTTGCGGCCTGCGTGAGATATAGGGCTGGCGTGTCGTCGGTGTTCAACCTGATTCTACGGGACTGTACCGCTTCAAACAGTTCTTCGTCGAAAGGTATTAGCTGGAGTATCGAGGATGGGAAGGTGCCTTCCTCCCCGGCATGCAGTTTCTCGAGAAGCTCGTCCACTTTCTCGGTAAGATTATGGCCTTTACCCCACGCATCCGTCGTGTCATCTTCCACGGATGGCTCTGGAACGGGTTCATACTCTATGTCTTGCAGCCTAAGTTTCAGGCTCTCCGGCATGGTTAGCCTGCTGTTCGGAGGCAGCTCGGTCCTGCGGACCACTATCTCGGGCGCGGACTCTCTTTCGAGGAGCGGAGATATTCTATCCCTTAGCCTCAGGCTCCCGGCTGTCCTGATTGCTGCCCTCACCCCTCCTTGGGTGATTTTTCTGACGCCGAAGTACGCTCCAGCTCCTGCCGTAGCTACGACTGCGAGGGGTGCGGCTATAGCGACGTATACGGGAATGCTGTAGGCGTCCCGTGTGAAGAGGCTTAGCAGGCTGTAGAACATGTCGGCGACGCTGTAAGCCGCTTCGCCTATGATAGGCATCTCTGTCAAGAATCCATGAGGCGTGGCTATGTAGCGTAAGTGTATGATGACAGGTGTTTGGAGGGTTACTGCTATGAGCTCGGCGTCGCTGCCTGTGAGAGGTAGGATGCGTCCGGATAGGTCGGCTCCAACAAGCCTGACGGCTGGTGTCTTGGAGGGGGCTTCGATAACGACTGAACTCCCCTCCCTGTCCATCATTTTAACGGAGGAGCCTATCTCCAGCGGTAGTTTGTTGACGGTTACCTTGACGGGTTTAGGCGAGTCCACCGATATTATGTACGGGACGTACGTCCGGTATACTGGCTCTATCAGGCTGAGCAGGGGTTCTGGAACGGGTTGTATGGGAAGTGTTTTGTTGACTCCAGCTACTTTCATCGCCTCGACTCGCTGAACCCTTCCGTCGGGAAGCTCTATGTCTTGGAAAGACGGCCGGACGAAGAGGTGCAGCGGATAGTACTCGTCTAGAAATCTTTTGAAAGCGTAGTAGTTGGCTACGAGCGTTGTGGAGGCGTTGACCGCTATTCTTCCATGCGGCCGGTCCAATCTAAGCCCTTCAGGCCCGCTCCAGAAAAGGAATACATACTTGAAGTCTCCGTCAAGCACCTCGGTTGGCGCTGAGAACTCAACAACCTCCCCGGGTTTCACTATCCGTGGCTTGGGAAAGTTGAGGGCGTTGGATGTTATGTTGGCTGTGAAAGCTACGTAAACTCTGGTTATGACGGTTCCGTTGTCTCTGTAGAGTTTCTCGAGCATGGCTGTGGCTTGAACGTCTCCGAATACGTAGAATGTGAAGGGGTTTGCCGACACCTCACGCGGCAGACCGCCGCCGCTCAGAACCCATTTGACGAACCTGCATTCGAGGCTTGTTCTCACCTCTAACACGGCCTGAGACCCCTCTCTATAACTGCCGCCGCCAAGCAGGGCTGTTGCGCATTCTGGAGGGCTTGCCGACAGGGATACTCCGTACTCCCGCTGTTCCTGAGCGGCTGTGGACAACAACAGTATGAGTGCTGTAATTATTACGGCAACCTGTCTCACTAACTCCACCTCAGCATGGATGTCATGATGTCGCCGATGGGGGTCATCAAATAGTACGATGCGGCTGTGACCAGCATGACCAGCGCTATTCGCCACGTGTTGTAGGGATGGCCGTCCACCGCCCTGCTTATAATCAGCATGTAGAAGAGGCTGCCGACGGCTATCATCACCATTCCCGAGTCAGCGACCATAAGCATCTCCTCCGGGGTTATGGCGGCTATCGGCAGCCCTGCTCCGCCGACTACCTGCCCGCCCTCGGTTGTCTGGAACAGGCCGCCTAGGTTCGCTATCGGGAGAACCATGCCTATCGTGAGGGC
Organism: Candidatus Caldarchaeum sp.; assembly: GCA_038844785.1. Classification (GTDB taxonomy): domain Archaea; phylum Thermoproteota; class Nitrososphaeria_A; order Caldarchaeales; family Caldarchaeaceae; genus Caldarchaeum. The sequence continues at coordinate 12,582 of JAWBRA010000027.1, read as the reverse complement.
TGTTATGAAGGGCATCGAGAACGCCAGATACTTGAAGGGCGAAAGCCTTCCAGATGCCTTCTCCCTGGCCAGGTTGTAGCTTCTCAGAAGCTCGACGAGCTTCTCCATCAGGAATGGCGAGCCTCCTCCCGACATGTTGATGCTGTGGAGCAGGAAGAGGCTCATTCTGAGAAGCCAGCTTTTCACGACGCCTGCCCCGGCCTCCCATATGGTCAGCCCCATGTTCATCCTAGCTATGATGGATTCGAGTATTTTCATGAACCTAGGCTTGTATCTATGGTTCGCGGTCTTCATTACGGCTGTGGCCGGAGGGTTGCCCAGCCTTCTGAACTCCGTGACATCCTTGAGCCACCTCCTAGCCTCTGTGTCGCACTCCCTCAGCTCAGCTATAAGCGGCCTCATCCTGATGTAAAGTCCTGTTGAGAACGCTGCGGCGGGTATTGTGAAGAGAAGCGTCTGGGGGGCGTTGACGACTATGAGCGGTGGAAGCGTCGCCGCGGCCATGGCTGCGGCGAAAGCAGCGTCCACGGGTCTGGCTCTTATATCGTCCAGATGTTTGGGAGACTTGCTTCTCACGAAGAAATACATCAGGATTCCTGTTGTGGGTATGACGCCCACAGTCATCGAAGCGATTATTGAGGCGCTGTGACCGGGGCTTGTGACGGCGGTTAGAACAAGCCCCATAGGCAGAAGCAGGAGAAGTATGATGAAGGCCTCCATCACGGCGGAGACAAGCGTAGCATATCTATCGTATCTCTCCTCGAGGGATTTGAGGAACTCTGTCGCACGGTCCTCCAGCGTGGAAACAATGTCTCCGCCCATTCTCCAGACGCTTGTGACGCTGTACACAAGGCTCTGAAAGCCTTCATGAGGATGGTTTGACGCATGTATCTCGAGGCTTTCGATGACTCCTCTTCCCGTCAGCTCTGTCAGCCTTTCAACACTCTCAGCCTCCTTGGTTATCTGGTGGAAAAGCCTTCTCCCGGTTTTGGCCAGCAGCCGCATGCTGGCGTAAAGCGTTAGTCCGCAGTGGGCTAGAATGGTTGCGTAAACTGTGAAGAAAGGCAGCTCCCAGTCGGTTCTCTCCTTCCTCTCCCCAACCCTGTTAGACCATGACAGCATGTATGTGGAGGCGGGTATTATTGGTGCTACGGCTAGAGTTACCAGTAGTAGATGCATTCCGGGTCCCATGCCAATGAGTGTGGCAACAGCCGTCGGCGTGAAAGCGGCTGCAATAGCTATACTCATTCCTATATGCTTCCCCATTTCATCCGCTACGTCAACCGGTATCTTCTTCACCTGAGCCTTCTCCACGAGCGTGGTGGCATAAGTGACCAGCTTCTCAGACAGTCTGCCGCTGAGGGCCGAGCCTAAAGCGGCTCCTATGAGGGTGGCGGGAACAGGTATGAGGTACTGTATTGAACCGGGTCCCAGAAGCTCCATGTAGGCTGTCCATACTGCTGACAGGGCTGCGGCTATGGCCCAGTACGTTGTTTTCACGCCCAGCGTCGTCTCACCTCCGCGACGTATTGGTGGAATACCGTGCTGCTCATGTTTCGTTCGACGCCGTACTGGATGGCTTCAACTCTGTAGCGTAGCTGTTTCGCCAGATGTTCTTCATCGTAGCCCATCGACTGGAGGTACCAGCGTAGCTTCCTGCTTCTGGATATAACCTCGTCGATGCTGTCCGGGTGGAAGGTGTCGTCCGAGGCCTTGTATCTGAAGATGTCTAGGACGTCAATTCCCTCCGGCTTCTCAGGTGATGGGAATATCTCGGCTATCGAGGTTACTCTTCTAGCTCTTCCGTTGGGGGTGTCCTGGAAGCTGGTTATGACACAGCCCCACAGGAAGGCGAGCATAGCCTCCGACATCCCGGTTTTCCTCAGCATGAGTGAAAGCCTTGAGTAGAACTCGGATGGGGAGCCTGCGTGGAACGTGAAGCCTCCGCCGTGCCCGGTGAAGGCTGACTTGAGCAGATGGTACACGGACTCGTCTTTGCGTACCTCGCCTATGACTAGGAAGTCGGGCCTCATCCTCATGGCTATGTCTATAAGCTCGGACTCGCTTATCTCCAGCTGTCCAGCCGATATCATAGCGGACCTTCTCCCGGTTAATGGGAGCCAGTGTCTCTGGGGGATGTTTATCTCGTAGGTGTCCTCTATCGTGATTATCTTGCTGTTGGGGTCCAGGCATGCGAGAAGCGCTGTGAAGAGGCTTGTCTTCCCTGAGGCTGTCGGCCCAGCAATGCCTATCAGGGCCTTGTTCTCGAGGGCGAACCAGACGTAGGCAGCCATGAGGGGTGTGAGCATCTTCATCCTGACGATGCGTGGCAGGCTCCAGGGGTCTGTCGGCCACTTCCTTATGGTGAACGTTGGTCCGAAGGCCGACAGCTCTCTTCCGAGGATGCCGGCGAACCTGCTTCCGTCGGTTAGGGGGAAGTCGGCGTATGGTTTGTGGAGCGTCATCACGGTGTTGCTTCTGTGGGCGTGTCTGTTCATGAAGTCGTTTATCTCGTCGTCCGAGCTGAAGACTATGTTGCTTGTAAGGTAGTGGAGGTGGCCGAAGTCTCTGTGCGCTATCATCACGGGTATTCTGGGGCCGACGCATGAAATGTCCTCGACAGCGGGGTCGTTGACCGGTACGTCTACCGGACCGTATCCGAAAACGTTTCTGTTGACGTAGTATTTGACCTCAAGGATTCTCTCGTTGGTGGGCTGTATGCCGAGTCTATTGAGCTGCTTGACTATAACGGCGGTTATCATGTTGTCTAGGGCTGCGGCCTCCGTGTGAACGCCCTCCCTGCCGACTCTCATAGGCTGTCTAATGAACTCAACCGGCGGCAGCGTGGATTCTCTGAAAAGCGTGTCTAGCGTGAGGGCGTAGACCAGCTTCCCCTCGCTTGATATCGGCGGCTCGGTCACCAGATACAAGCCTGTTGCGTCGAGCCTAGCTATCCTCACGGTCGAGAGCCCGACCTGATACCTTGCCAGCGTCTCGGCTTCCGTCAGCTCGTCAGGCTCTGAGAGAGGCTTTGGGGTGGGCAGGTTTGTGAGGAGGAACTGTTGCAGTGCTTTGAGGATGTTTTCAGCTTTTTCGCCGGCTGCGGTGTCTTTGACGTGTTTCTTCGGGACGGGTTTTTCTCTGACAGGCTCGGATTTCTTCGTTTTCTTTGTCTCCTTCTCCACGGCCACGGTTAGCTTTCGTCCGCAGAGCATGCAGAAGCCTGCGCCGTCTGGGTTTTCCGCGCCGCAAGAAGGGCATATGAGGACGTTTTCAGTCATAGAAACCACCTGCAAGCCATGCCTCCATGGATGCTGCGGCGAAGGTTATCACCAGACTGGCTGTGAAGATGCCTAGACAGCCTGTGTAAGCCGTCTTCAGCCTTTCAAGGCCTGTCGAAGGCGAGAGAAAGGCTTTAGCGGCGATGTAGGAGACGAGCGCTAGGGGGAGGAGCTCGAGGACAAGGAGATAGGTTATGATGGGGTATTCTGAGATACTGCCACCCATGGCGTAGCCGTTAATGGCTAGGGGTGCCAGCGCTGAAGCCATTATGACGCTTTCATGCCTTGTTCCTAGGTTTTTCAGCCTCCCCCTGCCCTCCAGAAGCATGCCGAAAGGCATGACCGAGTGTATGGCCGGTATCAGAAGCAGTGGCCTGAGGTTGGACAGCGCTATACCCATCATCAGGAAGACGGGCTTGGGTTTTTCAGCCGGCTGGCCTGTTACAGCCCGCTGTATGGCCGTGGACGCTGCGACGGCCTGCTCGGCTACGTTGGGGACCACGGCAGTCGTCCGCGAGGCTTTCTCCACGAAGGCTGTGAGAGCTGTTGCGAAGCCCACGTTGTAAAACGTCTGGAGAAATATTCCGGAGACGGCTCCAGATAGCAGTGAGGCGACGGCCAGCGACAGGGTCAGCAGGGCGGCTTTATCCTCCAGCACGCCACACCACCCCAACGCTTGTAAAATAGTTAAGGAGCATGGCGAGAGCTATTCCGACGAAGTTGGATATATTTGGATTAGCTCCAAGTAAGCCCGTCATAGCCGCCACTGTCAAAACATTGACAACTGCTCCCAGAGCTCTTGACACATGGAACATCCCCAGCCTGTATGCCAGACCTCGCCTGCCGGCCCCCCGGAAGGTCCAGACATCGTTGAGGACGAAGTTGTTCAGAACGCTGAGCTCAACGGCTGCGGCGCTTGAAACCACCGGGCTGAAACCCTGCGACAGCAGGAAGGTAAAAAGCGCGTGGTTTACGGCGACTCCGGACAGCCCGACGACTGAGAACCTCCAGAGGTAGGGGATGTGTCTAGCTACTCTTTCCCACAGCTTACCATAGTAGTTCATAGGCTTCAATTATGGCTGAGGTTATGAGTAAAGTGGCTATGGTGGGTAGGACTTTTCTAACCATCTTCGGATAAAATACTCCGAACTCCTCCTCCTGAAGTTGTGACGCCCTGTAGACGGTGATTGAAGCGATGGCTACGTAGGCGGACTCCAGAGGCATGAACAGTGCCGGTCCACGGAAAAGAACCGCCGCCGACAAAGTCAGACCAAGCATGGTTATGTATATGATGGCTATCGTTGCTATTGCTTTCCGACAACAGCTCCAGCCGCAGCTCCTTAGAAGCCAGTTTGTATAAGGTCGTCCACCATCCCATCTCCATCTACTGTGTGCTAGGTGGATTACGGCTGGAGCTGAGAGAACCGCTGTCAGGCTCACCGTGTTGTTGAAGAGAATGGCTGCGAACACCGCGGCCAGCTCGCTTCCAGTAGCTGGATATACGAGCCAGTAAGTCATTAAACCCCTGCCGATGAGGACAAGCCCTTGAGGAGTCATGTATACTATTTTCATGAACTCCTGCGGCCCTATTGTCAGGGAGAGGGCTGCGGAGACGGCGGCGGACACTATAAAAGCTATCAGCAGAGCCCTCAAACCCTGAGCCTCCTCAGAACAGAGACGATTCTGGGAAGGTACGGTATCGCTGACGATGGTTTTTTCAGCAGGCCTGCGGCGTGCAGGCTTTGGACGAATATTGTTGACAGGGCTATGAACCTGACCAACGTCATTGTTTGCGGTACGCTCCACGGTTTGAAGGGCTCGGATGTGGTGAACCACGTCAGTATTATGGCTGCGTTCGACAGCTCCCATAAGGGGAACCCCAGCGTAAGGACGCCCGAGGCTGGGAGGAAGGGCAGGAGGAATATGCTTGTCTGAGGACTGTATCTGGGCGTGAACATCAGGTATGAGGCCGTGGCAAGAAGCATGAACTGGGCAGGGCTGAGGGCTTTCCTGAGAACATGAACATAGAGCATGGACATGCCGATTAACCCGAAGAGAATGGCCGTGCTGAGGCCGGGGGCTGTGTTGGGTCCGACCGGGGAGGCGGCGTCTGGGAATACGTGGACGTACCACGCGTTTTCAAGGCTCCAGACGGTCTGGGCTTCTACGACGGCTCTGAACGCCTCCGGCATCGCTATGATGGGTGCTCCAGCCACTGACCCGAAGACAGCTAGGTATTTCAGCCTCTGTCTGCCGTCAAGCCTCAGCAACGCGTAGGGGAGGAAGAGTATGCTGAGAAGCTTGGTGTGGAAGGCCAGAGCCAGCAGTATCGCTGAAAGACTGTATCTTTCTCTGGTGAAGAAGAGTACGGCTAGAGCTGTCAAGGCGGCTAGGAACACATCGTATCCATAAACACCGTAGACGACGAGGCTTGGGGACACGAGATACATCCAGAAGCCGTTGTTCCCGTGGAGACGCATCATGGCGTACACCATGGCGAGCGCTGAAGCAGCCACCATTCCAGAGTATACGGCGTAGAACCCTGCAAGGTCTCCGCCCGTCTTCCAAGCCAGTATGGAGAGTAAGCCTGAAACGAACGGGTATTCGAAATGACTGCCTGTTTCGTCGAGTTGTTGATAGGGTATCCTATCTCTGCTTGCGAAATCATTCCAGAAGAAGCCGAGAATGTCCGTGTACAGGCTGGGGTTGGTGAAGGGCGAGTGCAGGAGAACGCTCAGGCCTATCATGGATATGGTTATCGCGACCGCTGTCATCCAGTTTCTCATATCCATGGAACCTCACCGAGGCCTAGGCTTCCGAGGAGATGGATAAGCCAGTCGGGCTTGCTGGGGAAGAACATAATGAACCAGAGTATCTGGAATGCTAGGAAGAGTTTGTAGGCTGTCTTGGGCAGATGCCTGTCGAAGATGTATGGGATTGTAGCGGCTAGGATGGGGCTTATCTGGAGGAAGTAGAAGCTGTACGTCCACCTCTTAAACAGGTAGGCGAGGAAGGCGAAGGCTCCGAAGCTTACTCCGAACCATCCTAGGGCAACTGCCTCAGGGCATGGGTTGTGTATCCTGCTGGTTTTTATAAGCTGGTAGGCTATAGGAACCATAAGCCATACGCTCCACCACAGGGGGGAGGAAACACCCCAGAACGCTACTGGATGGTATCCCGGCGGTGTTACTGTGGAGACGAAGTATGGAGAGGGCATCCTTGATATAGGCGGTATTATCCACGAGAGTGGGAGCTCAACCTTCCACGGCTCGTTGTAGCTCAGCTTAGTGTGGTAGCTGAGCATGAAGTCGAGGTGGTGGAGCGGGGTTGGGAATGCCTTCGTCTGAGAGTCCCAGACAGCTATGCCCGCGAAGAACACGAGCAGGGGAAGTATGGCGAAAACCCTAACACTCCGCCTAACGGCGTCGACAGCCCTGTCAAGGTCTCTGGTCTTCCCATACTCGTGCAGAGCCTCGAGAGCCAGCAGGGTTGGTATCACGAGTATGCCGCTGCTTTTGGCCAGCATCGAAAGGCCTGCGGCAACCCCTGCCAGAGCCTTTCTGCCGGAGACATACAGGTAGGCTGAGAGCGTCATGAAGAAGAGGGCCGGCGGGTCGAGTATGCCAACCCCGCCAAGGTTGAAGAAGGTGACGTCTGTGAAGAGAAGCATCTGCGCCGGAAGGACGTACTTCTCCCCGCCAAGCCTTCTGGCCAGAAGGCCTACGACAGCCATCGTGAGGGCTGAGAAGAACACCATCGGAAGCCTCCAGCCCCACGGGCTGTCCCCAAGCATGCCTATGCCGAGCATTATAACCCACTTGCTTAGAGGCGGGTGCTCTAGGTTGACAGCCTCACCCATGAGCATCCTCCTCACGGCCGGTATGTAGTGGGCTTCGTCGAAGATGAAGCCGCATCCGTCGAAGGGCCCGGTAATGCATTCAAGCGGATGTTTTGAGGGCTGGACCAGAGGGGTTAGGCTTGCTCTGAGCATTAAGTATGTGATGGGGGCCAGAATCCAAGCCTGTTTCTTGAGATTTGTCCGGACGTCAGCCAACCGCACGGGTGTACCACCTCCTCACCAGCGGCGCGAGTAGCGGCAGGAGGTACGTTAGCACGCCGGCTGTCAGCGGAGGAGCGAGCATGGCCAGAGTCTGAGATAGCGGGTCGTTGGGAAGCCGTACAGAGTAAGCGGAGCATCTTGTGCCCAGACATTCCAGTCTTTTAACCTTCGTCATGTGGATAAGATAAACATCGATGAAGGTGATTTCTATTTTCTCCGGGATTGAGGTGAGGACATGCGCCATTATTGGTTTTTTGGAGTTGGAGCCGTAGACGTATATGTCCGGGGCTCCGAGAGCGTGGCCGAGTTCATGGATTAATATAGCCCGAAATAAACCCCTGTCCGTTGTGTTCCAGACAAATACGTTGAGGCCTTCTATCCTGAACGTCGTCCTGTTCAAAGCCAATTCAACTCTTCCATACTCGGTGGGGGATACCGGTGTCTGCGTCAGATGGATTTTCGCAAAGCAGTTTGTCTCAACTACGTGTATGGCCGGCTCATTCAACCAAGGCTCTCCAACAATGGATGAATACTGCTTTATTGCAGAGTTCCACTCTCTCGCGGCCCATTCCACGTCGTATCGGATGTTTTCGGGCGCACATACGGTCACTATTTTAGGCAGGTAGTCTACGAACGGGGTGACGTTGAAAACATAGGTGTCGGCTTGCAGCATGTTTGATACGGGTAGGGAGTACAGTAAAACAATCAATGAGACCAACAGTGCTGAGGCCGCGCGTCTCATGCCTATCTTCTAGCCTCAATCACTACGTGAAGCCGCACCAAGAGTGTTGAGCTCATGTTGTCTGCAGGCCGCGACATGAACCAGAAGACGAAATCGTCCCTGTACGTTCTACCATACGCTACGAAGTCATTACCTCCCCTGTAGTCGTTGTTTATCGAATAATGCATGCTCTTTTCGTCCAGCCTTCCTTGTTTCAAAAGCCGTATGAATGTTGTGCCAGCCGGCATTATTCTGTGGTCGAAGTAGAAGATGCCGGCCTCGGACTTCTCCCGGATAACTTGGGCGTTCGACCATCCGTCTTTAATCCTTAGAATGTACTGGTTTCTCGGCTCAGGCCTGATTATATAGAATACACACCATTTGCCGGCCTTAACAGTCCAGTTGTAGTCTATGATGTTCTCTCCTGGAATTGTCTGGAAGACTCCGCAGTTTTCAAAGCCGTGTTCGGCTGCTGTCTGGAGGTATACTTCAGGCTGTATGGGGAACGGTTCTACCGCGGCATACCCGTTCCAGAGTGCTGCCGAAAGCAGTACCGCTGCCCCTGCTAGGACGTATTTTCTCTCCGGCTTGCCGATCAACACCAGCACCGCCATCGCTATGCCCGGAAGGTTCCAAATTATGAAGAAGTTGACCCAGCCCGGAAGCCATGGAATTATCCGGAAAACCGGCACGTCGAGATACACAAGCCAAGTTGTCAGCCTTATGACAGCATACATTAAGCCGTATGCAAACAGCGCCATCCCAACTCTTCTAACCAATCCGCCAACCATCAAACAAACACCTCATCATGGGCCGAAACAGTTGAATATACAGAACCCGAATCCACACTCACATCTTGTTACATAGTTGACAATCGTTGTTCCGGCGCATGTCCACCACCACCAACCGGTCTCCGTTACAGTGATTGTGGTATGTACGTAGGATTGCACCCATCGCGTTATGGTCCATGTCGTCATTTGAGTGACGGTGTGTGTTACTGTGTAGGTGACGGTGATTGTTGAGGTCACCCATTCCGTTACGGTTGTAGTGGTGTAGACGTATTGGGCCTGAGCCGGCTTCAAAGACATAATCTGGGTCAGGAGCATCGTGTAGAGGAGGATTGCTAGGAGCGGCAGGGCGGTTCTCCTGAGTTTTTTGGAGCCGGTCAGCTGGATGGCCGCCAGCATGCCTATCAGCGAAAGCGACGCGACCGGCGTCCGGCTGTAAACAAACTGCGGCGTCTCAAACGGTGTGATGGGTTCTGCGCCAGCCGGCTGGTTGAGGGTCTGGGGAGCCTGACAGTCCCTCAACCAGAATGGGTTCGGGTCATCCAAGACGACTGTCCTCCACTCTACGCATGGGGGGTAGTGTATCTGTGTGACGGTAGTGTACCACACCATTGTGGAAACCCAAGTGCTCGTGACGGTCGCATATGTGGTTCCTTGAACAGTTACTGTCCTTGTGGTGGCTACCCACTCATATACGAAGCTCGTGCTGGTCACGGTCTGTGTGATTGTATATGTTGTTGCGGCGGGGGGCTGGGTTGTGGTGCTCGTTGTTGTTGGTGGTGGTGGAGGTCTCGATGTAGTTGTTGTTGGTGGTGGAGGTGGTGGAGACGATGTAGTAGTTGTTGGTGGTGGTGGAGGTCTCGATGTAGTTGTTGTTGGTGGTGGAGGTGGAGACGATGTAGTTGTTGTGGTGAAGGTTCTGGTCACTGTGTATGTGACAGTTCTGGTTGTTCCTGTCACGTAGAGGGCTGGCTTGTCGGGCCTTCCCCACAGCGATACGAAGTCGTTGCCCAGGCTTGTGTGGACCTGTATGTATTTTATTCTTTCTAGGGCGGCTTGGTAGTTGTCCAGCCCCTCAAGCCCGAGCTGGGAGGGCAGGTATGTCTTGTCCTCTCCGGCTCCAAGCCTTATCGAGACAGGCCTCTCCTCGTACCTGCCGTCTCTCCAGACTATGAGGAGGCTGTTTATCGTCGTCTCACCGCTCCACGTGTTGACGAAGCTTATCCTCGTCAGGTTCCGGTAGCCTCCGCCGGGCTGGTTAGCCGGGTCGAGCCAAATGTAGACCCTGACCAGCTCCTTGGCCTTCAGGGCTGCTGTCTCAGCCGCCCCTGCGTGACGCGCCTGCTGGGCTGCGTTGACGGTCATGTACGCCATCCAAGACATACCAAGTATCAGAACCAGTATAATAGCTATCGTGGCCAGCGCGGTTGAAACAGCTTTACTATGCGAAACCCTCATAACACCACCTCCTAGCATGTAGTTGTCACCGTGCCAGATTGTCCCCCAGCCAGAAAGTAACAGGTGGCTGTTTCAATCCAAGTCCACTGCCAGACACTCGAGTCCCTAACCGTGAGCGTTCTCCGGACCACGAGCTCTCTGCCTGAGTGGGTCAGGTCTGTGGAGCAGCTTCCGCTAAAGCTGGTGGATGATTCCGGTTTCAGGACGGTTCGCTCGGACCGACAGGCGCGCGGTAGGGAGACAGACGATTAAGATAACATCCAGACGTTGCTCGACATAGTTCGCCACATCCATTCCACCTGCGCTTCCCGGACGCCATGGAGGTGTCTGGGGTTCTGCGGGGAGGCATGGGGTCTCTCCACGGTTGCTAAAACCCTCTCAGACGCCATGGAGGTGTTTGAGAAAGGTTTGTGGATGGATGCTGGAGACACGAAGACAGAGAACTACGTTCAGAGGTTTCCGAAGATATCCTCCCACCCATGGTCTGGTGGCTTGGCTTGAGGAGGTTTTACACGGCCTCACACGCCGCCCTCCCCAACCTCTACATGGGGAGGGGTATGAGCTTTTCCTCCCGAGCCGGGCCACCGGGCTTTCAGGTGGCTGATGCCTGCTCCCCGGCGCAGGTTTTGGCAGGGGAGCGGAGGCTGGTGTGGAAGGCTGCCGGCCTCCGGCAAGGGCTAGGCCTTCAAGTGGGTGAGGGGTGTCGGAGATGTCGATGAGTCTGCTGAGCATGGCTGTAATAGCGTTGGCTGTCTACTTCGCTATGAGCTTTCTCAACGAGGAGAGAATTCCAGAGGCTTTTCTGCTGGTTTTCTTGGGTATGATGGCTGCTGCCTACGTTGAATACATTGTCTCTAAGACACTATCCAACAGGACATGCATGGTCTGCGGAAAATGGATGAAGAAGGTTCAAGGACTGTACTACTGCAAAAACTGCCGAAGGTTCTATGAACGCCGACGGGTCAAGGAGGCGTGAGGCATGACGTTCCTGATAAGGGTAGCGGCTACGTTGATGTCGATAGTGTTCCTGATAGGTCTTGGCTACTATGCGATGTACACCGCTCAGCAAACCTACCTGAGAATCAAGGGCGTCAACACCACACCATTATTCGACGTCAAAACATTGACGAGCCAGATAACCTACTGGCTGTCTGTGGGCTTTGCAGCCGCCGTCCTCACCCTAGTAGCGATACTGGTGGTGAGGGCGGTGGTTGCGAGCAGAAGGCTTCTCGGAGTCGTACCGTTCAAAGACTTCCAGAAACACCTGCTGGTCCTAGGGCCTACAGGCAGCGGTAAGACGAACACGGCAAAACAGGCGATAACCATGGCTTTGAAGAACAACGTTCAGGTGGTTGTCCTCGACTGGAAAGCTGGGGGTGGCCGGCTCACGGGCCTGAGAGTGAACGGATTGTTCCGTGGGCGGCATCACCTCAGGGGAAGAGGGTGATGTCGCTCGGGAGCTCCCAGCCACCCTCCAGCCCGGAGAGGAGAGTACACCACCTTCATAGAAGGCGCCACGATAATCCGCAAGCTGAATCCATGGGATGTTGGAGGACGTTCGGCTAAGGAGAAGGCCGCTATAGCCGTTGAGCTTCTCCGCGAGATAACGAGAGACATAGCCGACGTAAGCTCTGCGTCAGCAGCCCTGCTTCTAAGAGAGCTTGTTAAGCTCTACCAGAGAGGTGTTCCGAAGACATCCGAAGTCGTTGATGCTCTGGAAACGTTCTTCAAGACAGCTATGGCTGAGAGACGGCTTGCTGAAGCAAATATGGCTGCGGCTTTGACTAGAAGGCTTCTATGGCTTCTGATAGACGAGGAGAGGGAGGCTCACAACACCGTAGGGTCTCCCACGGTAACCGTCTACGACATGTCACAGCTGGGCTCGGTATACCTGAAGACCGTATACAGTCTGGTGGTTCTGACGAGGGTCTACTACGAGGCTGTGTCTGAGGGGCAGACGCTGGGCCTGAGAAGGCTTGTGGTGGCTGAAGAGTGTCAGAACTACGTCAGGGGACGCAGGTTCGACGAGCCCCCCTCGATAGGCGAGAGGATAGTCAACGAGCTCAGAGCATACGGCGTAGGGGTTCTGCTGATAAGCCCAGACCCAGTACAGATACCGTGGCACATGGCTAGAGACGTTGCAGCCGTAGTCTCTATAGGACTACAGGCCGTTCCCGACGCGTTGAAAGACGTCTTCAGAGCCTACGACATACGGCGTCTGGAAAAGATTCTGAAGGGAAGGAAGACATACGTCTTCCACAACGGGAAGCTCCA
>JAWBRA010000026.1:0-21620 GCA_038844785.1 Candidatus Caldarchaeum sp. | reverse complement strand
TGGTGTTAGGGTTTTCTACCTTCGGAGAATGATGGTGATGGCCAAGAAGCGTGAAGAGCTTGGGCTTTCGAAGACGGCGAGAAACGACATAAGAGCGATAATGCATATTGACTCACGCTGGTTTTTCGAAGTTGACGAGAACTACTTGGTAATTCGCCGGCTTGCGGTAGTGTTCAGAAGCCTTCAAAGGACATATCTCAGCTACCTTAACAGGGCTAAGGCCCTGCCTGATGCTGAGAGAAGGCTTCTGATGGAGATTGCCAACGCTGCCGAAAAATCTATGATGGAAACGGCTTCATCAATTGTCTCCGAGGCAGAGAAGAGATACTCGCAGTTCAAAAAGGTGGTGGAGGAGCTTGGAATAACGGGAGAAAACCATCTAATTGCAAAAGAGGCCTTAGCAGAGATAATACCATACGTTGAAAGAACCAAGTCTTTCAAACGTCTCAAAAAGTTCTTCGGCCTCTACGAAGGCAAGAAGGGAGTCAATAAATTCTACAGCAAACCGGCGCGACACGCGCTTGTAAGGCTGACAGCAGCAGTTCTGAAAAACGCATACCACAGAGCAAGGGACGAAGAACAACTGCTAAGGAGAATCTGGAAGACTGTTAGGGAAACCCAGGAAAGGCTGGAGGCGCCGGCCTGAACAGCAGGGAAAAACCCTATAGAAAGGCCGGCGCTGATGACAATAGCTGTATCCTATAGGATACAGTCCAACGGGTATTAGCCGGCCTTTCCCATGGGTTTCTTGATGTTGTTCTGCTGGCGGCCTCCAGCCAACTCTCCCCTCATTTTTTCCTTTTTGTATGTCTTGCTTATGTATTGTTGTCGCTGTTTTTTCTTTGTCGAAGGAGCGCTGTGTTAGATGGGTTCAGAACCAGTATGAATAAATAACCGTATCAAAATCTACACGGTAGACAGCCCTGTCGTCTAGGTGGTTAAGGATGCAGGGCTCTGGACCCTGAGACGCCGGTTCAAATCCGGCCGGGGCTAATATCGCCAAAATACTAGGACTTCCATGAGGCTGGACAGGGCTTAGTGGTGGCGAGGGGGTGTGGCTCGATACCTCTCCATCTCCGATGTGTTTTCCATTCCCATACACCTATAAACCCTCCTCTAAATGGACCCCCCAAGTAATACATCATATAAGCTTTCTATTTAAAGAAACAAAAAGCCATGCCGACCCATGCAAAGTCGTATCCAAGCAGTTCAACACAAACCGCAAAAAAGTATGGAAGAGCAGAAGTAGCGTATTGCCGCGGGTATTGTCAGAACGGGCGTTTCATCACCTATCAGAAATACCCGCTTTCATCACGTTGTTTACTCTTCTCCAGGTCTCTTTTAAAGTTGTAGTAGCGAAACAGCGATAAGACAGACTCTCTCCCCTACCCGCATGGTTAAAGCCGGCGACATAGCGCCTGACTTTACGCTGCCATCCTCTAACGGCGGCGTCATACAGCTCTCCAGCCTCAGAGGCCGTAGAGTTGTTCTCTTCTTCTATCCCAAGGATGGTTCGCCGGGATGCACTCGCGAGAACTGCCTGCTCAGGGACATGCTGCCGGAGTTCGAGAAACGCGGCGCGGTTGTTCTGGGCATAAGCCGTGACAGCCTTGAGAGCCACAAACGCTTCGCCGAAAAACACCAGCTGACTCACCTGCTTCTCAGCGACAGGGATGGAAGCGTTTGCAGAAAATACGATGCGCTGGGTTTGTTCGGCATGGTAAAGAGGAAGACGTTCGTAGTCGACGAGAAAGGCGTAATACTGTATGTGGTAGAAGGCATGATGCCCGACAAACACGTGAGAGAGTCCCTGCAGGTTCTCGACAAAATGACGGCGGCCGGAGCGTAACTGGGCTTGACAATCTCCATTATCCTTATTTAGCGTGTTTGCTTGTTTAATGATTATAAGTCAAGAATATAGATAATACATAATTACAACAGCCCCAATACATATTTTAAGGGGGCCCCCATGGCAGAAGAAACTCTTTTCGAGATAGATAGGAGGGGGTTCCTAAAGCTGGGTGGAGCTGCCGCACTGGCCACCACCCTGCCCGCTGTACTTATTGAAGCTGGGGCAGAGCCTGGGGACACGCGAAAAATCAAGGAAGGCAGGAAGGTTCCAACCATCTGTCCCTACTGTGCTGTGGGCTGCGGAATGCTTGTGACGGTTGTCGACGGAAAGGTTGTGGACGTTGAGGGCGACCCCCAGCACCCCATCAACGAAGGAGCCTTGTGCAGCAAGGGCAACGCATACCTCCAGCTCATCAACAGCGAGCGACGGCTGAAGTATCCTATGAAGAGGACGAACCCTAAGAAAGGAGTGGACCAAGACCCAGGCTGGCAGAGAATAACCTGGGACGAAGCCTTCTCCACGATAGCGAAAAAAGTTGCCGACATCTTCAAATCTGTTTATGAAAAAAGCGTAAAACACCAAGACGGCTACTACTGGGTTGGGAAAGACTCGCCAATAGCGTTATGGGGCTCAGCATACTTCAACAACGAAGAATGCTATCTTGAGAAAAAGCTGATGTCCATATTAGGTTCGCTGAACATTGAGCATCAGGCGAGGCTCTGCCACGCATCAACCGTCGCGGCTTTAGCAAACACCTTCGGCTTCGGAGCTCAGACAAACCATCCGATAGACCTCAAAAACGCTAAATCCATAATGATCATAGGCAGCAACGCAGCTGAACAGCATCCAATCGTTTTCAGATGGGTTCAGAGAGCGAGAGAGGCTGGTGCGAAGCTGATTTCACTCGACCCGAGGTTTACACGAAGCTCTTCATGGGCCGACATCTACGCCCCGTTCAGGCCGGGGTCTGAGACAGCAATCTATCTGGGGATGATTAGGTATGCGATAGAGAACAGTCTCATTGACAGAAAGTTTCTCGAAACAAGAACCAACGCACCCTACACCTTTGAGGGTTTGGAGGTGGGGCTCGACCACCCTCAATCAATCTTCAGCAAGCTGAAAAAGCTTGTCGAACCTTACACGCCTGAAGAGGTTTCCCGCATAACAGGCATTCCGAAAGAGAAGTTTGAGGAGATATGCCGGGTTTACACGACGACGAGGCCCGGTTCCATCCTCTACTCGATGGGCACAACACAGCACACCAACGCGACATACGCGATAAGGGCGATGGCAATACTGCAGCTGGTTCTCGGCAACGTAGGCAAGCCTGGGGCTCAGATAGGTGCTTTGAGAGGCATAAGCAACGTGCAGGGCTCGACCGACATGAACATCCTCTCCCACCTCATAATGGGTTACAGGGTTCCGCCGAGAAGCCCGAAGGATGTCCGCGAATACCAGAAGTGGAAGAACGACAAAGCCGGCTACGAGAAGAAGCTGAAGGACAACGGATACTGGGCTTACTGGCGATGGGGTCCTGCTAGAATGTTTCCGACGTGGGAGTGGCTTGAACAGTACTGGGGGGTTTACATCGGAACATATCCAGGCGTCGACCCCGACAACGAACCCGTGATATCAGACATACCCATCGGAGTTGGATACCCCACGGTCCAGATGTACAGAGCGATAAAAGACGGCAAAATCAAGGTGTTGTTCAACTTTGCCGGAAACAACGCAGTCTCCCTTGCAAACGCAGCCTACAACGTCCATGAAACATTTGCAAACTCTGACCTGTTCATGATCTGCTACGAAATTTTCGAGACCGAGACAGCGCATTTCGCCGACCTTCTTCTACCCGGCACCGTCCAGGTGGAGAGAAGCGGTTCTGTGACGAACACCGGCCGGTGGGTGCAGTGGCGTTGGAAGGCCGTCGACCCGCCTGGAGAATGTATGGATGAGCTTACTTTCCTCACAGAGCTTTTCAGAAGAATCAGGGCGGAGCTGAAGAAGGAGGGGGTTCTTCTGCCGTCGGAGCTGTTTGAGAAGGAGATGGATGTGAAGCTGAATAGGGCGAAAAACCCTGTGTCAGGAGCGGTTGGCGTTGACGCTAACTGGCCCACGAGCTTTGAGCCGACAGGCACTCCTGAAGCGGTTTACAAGGAAATAGCCCATACAAACGCGCTGTACCGATTCCCCGGCCCAGGAAAGAGGTTCAGCGCCTACGACCTTGAAACAGCGCCGGAGCTTGACGGTATAATGGCTAAGAGACGTGACCCGACGCCTGCTGACGAATACGACAGACAGTACGGCTTGTTCAAAAACTGGGGCTGGTCTTGGATGACAAACCAGAGAAACCTGTATGATTTAAACGAGCCGCCTGAAGACAAGAACAGAGTGAGAGGATTTTTTGTGTGGTGGGCACATAGCCCAGAGCCTTTGGACAAGCCCGGAGGAGCTTGGATTGGGTTGGACAAAGCCGCCATCTGGGCCGGAGGGCCGACAGGTCTCTACGACCCCTCTAAGCCCGACAGGCATCCGCTGAAACACGGCATGCCTCTCCACAACGAGCCAGTGGAAAGCCCCGTGCCAGAGCTAGCCGCCAAATATCCGACGGTGTGGGATGAACGCTTCCCTGTGAAGAAAGGAAGGCCTGAGGAATTTCCTGTCGTGCTGACCACTTTCAGGGTTACTGAACACATGCAGGCGGGAGCGATGACGAGGAACTTGCCGTGGCTTGTGGAGCTTCATCCCGAGATGTTTGTCGAAATGGATAGGCAGCTTGCCGCCGACCTAGGCGTCAAGAGCGGAGACATAGTTAGGGTGACCACGGCTAGAGGAAGCATCGAGGTCAAAGCAATCGTCACAGACAGGTTGAAGCCGCTTAACGTCAACGGGCGGAAGCTTCATGTTGTGGCTATGCCATGGCACTGGGGCTTCAAAGGCCTGAGCACAGGACCGATAGCCAACAACATCACGATAGACGCCGTCGACATCCACGGAAACATACCTGAGACCAAGGTTTGTCTCTGCAGGGTTGAGAAGGTGAGTTAGAATGACGAAAGCTTTGTTGATAGACATTAAGAGATGCATTGGCTGCAGGTCTTGTCAGGTAGCCTGCAAGAGATGGTATGGCCTGCCCGGCGAGAAAACGTCTCTAAGCCCCAGTTGGACCAATCCTCCAACCATGACAGCCTACACTTGGAGCCGTGTGAGGTTCGTCGAGCTTGACGGAGAAAACGGCGATTTCAAGTGGCGTTTCGTCAAAGAACAGTGTATGCACTGCCTAGACCCCGCCTGTGCTTCAGCCTGCTTCGTTGGTGCGCTCCATAAAACCGAGGAAGGGCCCGTGGACTATGACTACACACGTTGTGTAGGCTGCCGATACTGTATGATTGCATGCCCGTTCGGCGTGCCTAAGCTCCAGTGGGATAGGAGCCGTCCCTACATCCAGAAATGTGTGATGTGCGTCGAGAGGATCAGGGAGGGGATGAAGCCCGCCTGCGCCAGCGCATGTCCAACTGGCGCGATAATGTTCGGAGAACGTGAAGAGTTGTTGAAGGAGGCGAGAAAAAGGATAGCTCAGGGAGGTTACGTAAACCACATTTACGGTGAAAAGGAGGCGGGCGGCACATCCGTCCTCTACATATCCGACGTGCCGTTCGAGAAGCTTGGCTTCCCGAAGGTCTCGGAACAGCCATACCCCAAGCTCACCGCCGCCTCTCTCGAGAAAATCCCGTTCGTCGTGCCTGCGCTGGCAGCTGGCTTGGTTGCGTTGTGGTTCTACTCGGAAAGACGTGAGAAGATACAGGCTTTGAAGGAGAAGGGAGGTGGTAAATGAATGCAGAGCTTGAAGACGTCTAAGCCGTTTGCCGCATGGGTTACGGCGTTGCTCGCCGTCATAGTTGTAGGGGCTTATGCAGCATACTTGAGGCTAACCGTCGGCTTCAAGGTTACGGCGTTAAGCGACTACTATCCATGGGGGTTGTGGACAGGCTTCGACGTGCTCAGCGGCGTTGCTCTGGCTTCAGGTGCGTTCACGCTGGCTTTAGTCGTCTATCTTCTCAGGGTTGAAAGGTTTAAGCCTATAATCAGGCCAACGATTCTCACAGGCTTCCTCGGCTACCTGATGGTTGTCTTAGGTCTCATATTCGACATAGCGCAGCCCGAGAGATGGTGGCATCCCCTCTACCCGCCTTTCTGGCAGCCGCGTTCAGTTCTGTTCGAAGTTTACTGGTGTGTTTTCCTATACACCATAGTGCTTACCATAGAGTTTTCCCCAGCCTTTTTCGAAAGGCTTGGATGGAGCTCGGTTCTCAACATCTTGCGTAAAATAACAATTCCTGTGGTGATAGCTGGAATCATATTGTCAACGCTGCATCAATCATCCCTTGGAGCGCTTTACACAATATCCCCCGAGCACGTTCATCCGCTATGGTATTCTCCGCTTCTCCCTGTTCTTTTCTTCACATCTGCCGTAGCGGTCGCGCCCGCTATGATAATCTTCGAGTCGACGCTCAGCGCGAAGGCTACCAAAAGAGGCCTAGAGCATGGGCTTCTGAAATCCCTGGCGAAGGCCGCGCCAGCTATTCTGTTTGTGTATCTCGTGATGCGTTTTTCTGACATCGCTTACGGGGGTGCTTCAGCGTATATGCTTGACGGCGTTAGGGCCTTGTTTTTCTGGGGGGAGGTTGGGCTGGGCTTCATACTGCCGATGATACTGCTGGCTGTTCCACGGGTCAGGGAGTCTGCTTCAAGCCTGTTCATCGCCTCCCTCTTCATCATAGGCGGGGTTGTCGCAAACCGCGTCAACACCGTAACAACAGCCTGGATTGGTCCAGAGGGCGTCGTATACTTCCCCACATGGGCTGAGTTCGCCATCACCTTCATGATTCTCGCCGTGGGCATGCTGGCTTTCACGCTGGCCACCAAGTTCCTCCCAGTTTTCCCCACGCGTGAGGAAGCTAGGGTGAAGGCGGCTGTTCCAGCTGCGCCGCGTGCTGGCTGAAGCCCCGGCTGCGGGGGTTTCCCTATTTAAACCTTACAGGTTTTAAACCCATCAAACCTAATAAACCAACATCAACTAATCATTGACGGTGTCGAATAAACGGATGCCCGACAAACACGACTTGGTCCTCTCCCGGCTTGTCCTAGATGTTTTGAAACCCCATAAACCTGACATAGTGGAGTTCGCCCAAGCCCTGACGGGGTTGAAGGGGGTTACAAGGGTCGACATATCCATCATGGAGGTTGACGCCGACACTGAGACAGTCAAGCTGACGGTGGAGGGAAATGGAATAGCCTACGAAGGTGTTGTCAACGCCGTAAAACAGCTCGGCGCAGCGGTCCACAGCGTAGACCAGGTAACCTTCTCCCCTCCAACGACCCCGTCAAAAACCAGGCAGGACCCAACATCGTAAAACATCGGATAGTTTGGATGGCGACCACATCACCAGTAGAAACCCATAAAAAAGCTGGAACTAAACATAAATAAACCGCGTAAAAATCAACACATTAGACAGCCCCGTCGTCTAGCGGCCAAGGATGCAGGGCTTTGGACCCTGAGACGCCGGTTCAAATCCGGCCGGGGCTAATATCCGCCAAACCACTAGGATTTCATGAGGCTGGAGAGGGCTTGGTGGTGGCTGAAAACCTACTCCACCAATCACATGTAAACTCATAAGACATATAAACCTGCGGCAAACAAAAACCTTCCTGTAAAAGGTTCATGTTTACCAACAGAAACTGAATGAAGGAAAATGAGGGGGTGTTTGGCTGGAGGCCAGCCAGCAGTCCTCCAGTCGTTGTTGTTTTCTTTTTGTTGTGAGCCTGATGTGTCTGTAGAACGTTAGCCGAGAGTCGGCGCGAACATTTAACTTATATGTGTCCTTCTTGGTCTTGTATGTTTTTCCGTTTCCTGGTTTCTGACTGTTGTTCCCTGCTTTTTGTTGATGTGTGGGCCTGTTGTCGCTATTCCCAGAGAATCCATAAGTTGTTTGACGTATTCAATCAGTCTCAGGCCGGTGTTGTAGGCGGATATGCTTCCTTCGCTGTCGAAGAAGCCTCGTAGAAAAGCCGATTTACATTGTTTACAATGTTCTGTGAATCTTCTGATTTTCTCCAATTCTAAAGGCTTCTCCATCAGTTTGTTGAGCGTTCTACACCTTAGTTGAACGACGAACAGTCCTTTTGACCATATGGGTGTGGACGGGTTTCTCTTCAACAAAGTGGCAAGACATCTGGAGAACTCCTCGGCAAACCCCCTGTCCTTCACCATCAATCCCATGAATATCTCGCGATAGGGTTTTCGAGGCCGCTGTCTCCGCAGTACGTATCCGTCTCCAGCAACAACTCCTATGACGTATGCAAGCTCTTCCGAAGGTTTCAGAAACTCTATCGACGGTATGTATATGCCGTTGTATGAGCTGTGAAGTCCTCAAACCCAGTAGCTTATATGGGATTTCCACGGTATAACTCCGTACTTCTTCTTCACATCGCCTATTATTCCGCTGTATGATAGTCCCTGTCTCCTCAGCATCCTAACCTTTTCGTATAGTTTTATTCTCAGCTACCTTGATAGGTATGGGCCTCTCATTTTCCCTAGAGGTTCACAAACCGTCTTCTCAAAAATTTCCCGCCCACCTCTAAACATACACCTGTGACAATATACGGGCCTTAGGACTTTATAGCGTATGATACTAGAGCGAAGTAATGATGTTTCGGCAAGGTTTAAACTTAGCTCTTCATTCAGGTCGTCAACCACGTCACGAAAAAGGAAAGTTTACTGCAACGTATGCTGTAAAACCTTCAACAACAGAGACAGACAACCCAATCGTAACAGATGACGAAGAAGCCGAGAAAAAAGAAGCGGAATAATGGCGATGTTGAGTTATCGGAGAACGGTCAAAGCTTCCCTGTGGAATTTATTAGGCCGTCCTCTCTGAGAAGCTTTTCACTTCTTCAAACGAAGTCCCCTAACCATCCAAAATCGTTAAGGCGGTGAGGCAAGTGGTTTTTCACAATGATTGGGATGCTATCCGTCTGGAAAACCCGTTTGCATACCTCATAATGTTAGTGAAATTAGGGAGAACCGTGGAAACAAATTTTCTAAGGTTTGTCGATTTATTAAACGGTGTTGCTGCAGCGGGTTGAAGCTATTCTACGGGAAAGATTCTACGCAGTTCGTTTAGTTGTTTTGATAGTTCTGCTGCTGTTTGTTTGGGGTTGGGTGAGCTGAGTATTGTTCTTCCCACGTTGACGAGGATGCGTCTGCCTCCATGCTTGACCGCTGTGCGGGGGTCGCCGCCTTGGACGCCGAAGCCTGGGAAGAGGATTATCTTTTCCTCGCCGAGCCTCGCCCTTATCGACGCTATCTCTTCCGGGGCCAGCTCTGGATGCAGCCCTAAAACCACTCCCTCAGCCCCTGAGGCGCAGACGTCTTCCAGAAAAAGCTCGTAAAGCCGCCTCCCGTCTTCAAGCACTGCTCTATAGTATTTGCGTGATGCGGGGTTTGAAGGGTGGAGGAGGGCTAGAACGCCGACGCCGAAGCCTGCGGCATCCCTCACCGCGTCTTGCAGGTTTCCCAGAACAGGATTGAAGGTGACTAGGTCGTAGCCCATTCTCTTGACGAGCTGAAGTCCGGCCCTGTTGGTGTTCTCTATATCGCCCATCTTGCAGTCGTAAACCGTAAGCAGCCCGTTCTCTCTCGCAAGGCTTGTTATATGTACATGGTCTTCGACAGAGAGGTCGCGGACGAAGTTCTCGTTTACCTTGACTGCTGAAACGTTTTCAGCAACCGTCTTTATGATTTTTAAGCAGAACCCGAGTTTATCCTCTCTGGAAACGTAGGTTGAAGGGTCTGGGTCAAGCCCTAAACAGAGGATTGACTGCTTCGCCTCAACCGCTGCGTCAAACTTTCTGAGAACCTCGGTCTCCAAACCCATCCTCCTACGTCAAGAGAGTTTTACGGCACCATACACGTTGTAGTAGTCTATCCACAGCTGTCTCTCCTCCGGGCTGAGCTCTCTCTTAATCATCTCGAAGATCGTTTTAGCGGGCAGTATGGAGTATACCTTTACGCCAAGCCTTCTCTCGAGATATTCCACGGCACTCACATCTTCTTCACCTGAGGTTTCCTGCCTGTCCACCGCCACAACAACCGCGACTACTTTGTGCCTGCCTAGGCTCGAAAGCCTTTCGATAGACGTTATCTTCGTCCTGCCCGTCGTTATCGTGTCATCGACTATCAGGATGCGCTGGCCTTCGACAAAATATTCCGAGCCTACTATGCTGCTGTCCATCGAAACATCGCCGTAGGTCTTCACCTCCTTCCTATCGTACAGAAACCTCTTGTTTATCCCATAGTACTCCCTCAACCCCTCACACGTGAGCGATGCGAGGTTTATCCCCTTGTATGCGGGGCCGAAGACGAGGTCAAAGTCTTCTATCAACCCGTCCTTAAGAAGTATGGCTATGTAGCTGGCGAAAATCCACCGTAGCCTTGCAAGAGACTCGCCGTCGTTTAGGGCTCCGACGTTTATGAAGTATGGGCTAACTCTCCCGCTCTTCAACGTAAACTGTTGATGATACCTGAGCCCGCCTTTCTTGACTAGCAGCGTCAGAAGCTCTCGCTGAACCCTGCTGCGTGAGACGAGGATTCCCGAGGAGGCTTTCTGAGTAATCTCCTTAAGAGCGTCGTCGTAGTAGAATGTGTAGCCGCAGTAATAGCATCGGAGGCTGGACAGCTCCAGCTCAGGGTTCAGCTGGACGACGAACCTGCTGCTGGGTCCTTTCGAGACGCAGGCGGGGTTTCTACAGTCTATAACGCCGGTAATCTCTTCCGGCGGTTTCACCCTTTCCTTTGACTTGACTTTAGAGTCTGTTATGATGTTTATGGTTGCGGTGGGGGATATGAGTGCTATGATGTTTACGAGACTTGATGTGATGTACTCTCCCTCAATCTTCACCAAGTCCTTCCTTCCATACTTTCTGGAAGGCACGTTCTTCGCAACAACCGCCGTAGAGTCTGGGTCTGGGTTGAAGATGCTGTAGATAAGAAATCCCTTGCACGGAGTTATGTGGTCTATCACAACACCTCTCTCTATTTTCTGGACGAGCAGCTTTCCCTCGGAAGCTGACATTAAGCCCTTCCATCAATCATTCAACGGTGTATTTAACGTGTGTTTTAACGAAGTCCCATCCAACCTTTTTAAAACCGTCAATTCCTACAGACTCTGCCGTAGCATCGTATAGATTGGCGGTTGTGTTTTTAGCGAGATGGGTCAGCAGCCTTTTACCTATACGCAGCTTTTTCCTCTTACGCTGTATTTCGACGTTGGACAACATGGCTGGCTTCGAGTATCTTCCTACATCTCCGTCGAAATCCATGCCCGCTATGATTATGTTCTTTACCCCCAGCTCCTCGCACATGTAGACGGCTCTGTCACCGTCTGTAAAGCCTCCGAAGTTTTCCAGAACGCCCACGGGCTCTGTCTGCGTCGTTCCAACAATCTTTGCAGGCAGCTTTGGGATTAGCTTCTTTATCTTCTCCATGTTGTCGCCGTGGGCGTGGACTACGAGCAGGCTTCCTTCTCCAGCGGCTTCAACCAAGGCTTCGTCCCCGCCGTCCAAATCAGTTACTACAACGTCAGGCTTCACACCTCTCTCCAAGAACGCTCTACAGGCTCCGTCCGCGGCAACCGTCGGTATAGAGCCAACGCCTATCTCTTTGAGGAATTCGTCGAGGTCGTCTTCCAGTGGTGGGCCTGCCCCAAAAACCACAGTCCACCCATGTTTTTTGAAGACCTGTGCTAGATGTTCTCTGTTGAGGTGTCTATCTCTTATCATGGTGGAAAGGAGGTGTGCAGCTTCAAGGTCTCTGGACCTGTCTATGCCGAGCTCTTCGCAGATTTCTGCGTAAAGACTTAGCCACCCCTCCGGCTTCAATTAAGGCCCTTCCTTAGCTTGCCGAAAGTTGTACGTAAACTTGACTCTAGATTGTGCTGATGTATGCTTTCTAGGGATTTAACCCTTATGATTACATGGTTTTCATCAGGGATTTGGGGGAATCTTCTGACAACCTCTTCAGCAGCATACCTGACCACGTCTTCCACAAACCTAGGACTTTCAACAGCTTCAAGGACCAGAAAAGCCTCGTCAGGCCTCTTAAGCAGCTCCATAGTCCTGCTGCTGAAGGACCTTCGCAAAACCTCGAGAAGGTCTTGGAAAACTATGCTGCCGTCGGTCTCCACTAGGATGCTGGCGTAGCTTCTCTGCATGTGGGTGACGCCGGGCGTTTTAACATCTCCGCCGTTTGCTTTGGCGTAGATTTCACGGATGACCTCCTTCGCACACGGACATGCCGTGATGCCTGTCGTCTTCACGCCGATAAAATTTCTGATGCTTACAGCTCCGTCGAAGCGTTTAGCATAGGATTTGAGAATGACGTTAAAACTTTCCACTGAGACATGCATGCTTACAGGCGTTTTCTCAGAGTTGAAGAACCTCGCGTTAACGGAGGCATATGCCTCCGTCGAGTAGGTATGGTTTTCCAGAAGCTTTCCAGCTATCAAGGAGGCTAGCTTGTGAAAAGTTGAGCCGTCAACTCTCAAAGCAGCCCATTTTACGGCTTCGACGGAGCGGGAGGCGTGAATGCCCCTCTGACTTCCTGAAAGGTTCACCGCAGCCTTTATGCGCGGGATTGCTGCAAACCTCACACCGTTCAACTCTATCTCGCCTAAAGGAATGTGGATATCGGACACGGCAACCCAGTCTATCTCCACAGGGTAGGGAGCCTCCTCAGACTGCACGTCTCTTGTGAACGTCATTAGAAAACACGTCCCCCGTGGACCATATAAACATGCCTTCACGTCATCATTCGACACATTTCCGGAAAAATTCATAAAAAAGAACCCATGCATCAACACGCTACCCGGCACACACGGCAAATATCCGGGAAGCTACTCCGTCGCACGCTTCACACGATAGGCTTGCAATGAAGGAGGCGGATAGATGGCTTTCAGAGGAGGAATAGGGTCTGGAGACTGCACAGCAAAGCGTCCTGCTTCTATGGACAGCAGGCAGCTGAAAAGGCGGTAAAGGCCCTTCTTTACTCGGTCAATCAGGCTCCATGGGGGCATCGCGTGAGGGTTCTTCTTGAACCCTACCTTGGGAGGCTTAGAAGACTGCTGGAGATGAGTGAGGGCATACCGCGGCCAACGAACCACATCTATACAATCTAGATGAAGCGTTGAAGATGATTGAGTTGGGAAACGCTGCGATAGCTGACGCATTAAAGCAGGGTATCGTCGTCGCCGAAGACGACAAGCTCAGCATCCTCAGAAAGAAGTATGAAAGCGATGGGAAAGCTCAGAACAGCCAACCACACAATCTCCGTCTGAGAAGACCTAAAAACCAATTCATAGACAAAACAGGTCAGCAAAAAGGTAAGTCACATATTTATCTAACCGTCGGGCTGGTTTTGTAGGATGCTTTTCCGCGAACTCGTCGACTACTATGAAAGGCTTGAGGCGACGACTAAACGGCTTGAGATGACTGACATTCTCGCAGAGCTTCTTTCGAAAACCCCGGCCGACGTTATCGACAAGGTTGTTTACATGACTTTGGGCGAGCTTTATCCTGCGTACAGAGGGGTTGAGCTTGGTGTTGCGGAGAAGCTTGCTTTGAAGGCTGTGCGACAGGTTTCGGGAGCGGATGAGAAGACGGTGAACGAGCTTCTCTCACGCCACGGTGATGCGGGAACGGTCGCCATGCTTTTACTCAGGAACAAGGAGCAGATGACGCTCTTCGCCCAAGAACTCACCGTAGAGGATGTTTACAGCTCTCTTGAAAAAATTGCAAAGTCTACCGGTCCAGGCGCGGTTGACGTCAAGACAGCTATCTTGTCGGGTCTGTTGTCGCAGGCGACGCCTCTCGAGGCCAAGCACATTCTGCGGATTGTGACGGGCAACATGAGGCTCGGGGTTGCTGACATGACGGTGCTCGACGCTTTGGCCAAGGCTTTCGGCGGCGACAGAGCTGTTTACGAGAGGGCCTACAACCTAAGCTCCGACATAGGGCTTGTAGCCAAGACAGCGGCCAAGGAAGGGGTGGCGGGAGTCGCCCGCTTTAGCGTAAGGGTAGGCATTCCAGTCAGATGCATGCTGGCCGAGAGGCTTTCATCAGCCGAGGAGATCCTTGAGAAAATGGATGGAAACGGGTTTGCTGAATACAAGTATGACGGTGAAAGGATGCAGATACATAAGGCAGGTGGAAACGTGTGGATCTTCTCGCGCAGGCAGGAGAACATAACCCACCAGTATCCAGATGTTGTCGAAATGGTTAGGTCGTATGTGAAAGCGGGGGAAGCTATTCTAGAGTGCGAGGCGGTTCCGCTCGACCCTGAGACAGGGGAGATGCTGCCCTTCCAAGAGCTCATGCACCGCAAGAGAAAGAAGGAGATAGAGAAAGCCGTTGAAGAATATCCGGTGGCCCTCTACTTCTTCGACATACTCTACCTAGACGGCGAAGACCTCACCACGAAAACCTTCCTAGAGAGAAGGAAGACGCTCGAGAAGATTGTCGAAGAAGATGAGAGGATAAAGCTGAGTAAAGGCTTGCTGGCTGACTCGCCAGACGAGATTGAGAAGATATTCGCCGAAGCCGTAGAGAACGGGTGCGAAGGGGTTATCGTCAAGTCTGTCGCGGAAGACAGCGTCTACAGGGCTGGAGCCCGTGGATGGCAGTGGATTAAGTTCAAACGCGACTACCGCAGCGAGATGATAGACACCGTCGACTTGGTGGTCGTTGGTGCTTTCCACGGGAAGGGGAGGAGGAAAGGCCGTTTCGGAGCCTTGTTGATGGCCGCCTACGACCCGGGAAGAGACGTTTTCCAAACAGCCTGCAAGGTCGGCTCAGGCTTCAAGGACGAAGACTTGGAAAGGTTCACCGAAACGCTCAACAAGCTCAAGATACCTCATAAAAGCGCCCGCGTCGACTCGCTCATGCAGCCGGACATCTGGGTGGAGCCGCGGGTTGTCTTGGAGATAATAGGCGCGGAGGTTACCCTCAGCCCTGTTCACACATGCGCTCGTGATGTGTTGAAAGAGGGTTATGGTCTAGGCATAAGGTTTCCACGGTACACCGGCAGGCTTAGGGATGACAAGAAGCCCGAGGACGCCACGACTTCCGAAGAGATAGTTGAGATGTATAAGCGTCAGCTGAAGAAGATAGAGGCTGAATAGCTATCTTTGTTTTCTGACGAACAGTATCGCCAGAACGCCGGCTAAAGCCACCATTATCAGCAGGTTGAACATAGCTGTCGTGGCGAGCGACGGTATCGTCATCACTTGTACCGTTGTTGGTGTGAGTTTGACAGAGTAGGCTGTTGCAGAGCTTTCCCCAGCGAACACGATGGTTGAAACAGCCCATGCAAACACGTATGCCGATGAAACAGAGATTCCAGACATCCAGCCTGTCAGAACAGCTCGGAGCGAGATGCTGGAACCTGGCTCAGTTTTTGTCTTCTGCATTCCGAAAACCTCCCAGACAGGGAAGACTGGGAAAAGTTTTGCAAACAGCAGGAGGATTAACGCAAGCCCTGCGAAAGAGCCTGCGGTGAGCAGAAGCTCCACATAGGTCGGTGTGTATTGGGGAATGGCTGACTGCACGGTTGGAAGCCTCATGTAGTTCATCAAGCCGGGCAGAACTATCAACACCCTCTTAACCCACATAGCGGGAAGCGTTACAGCAGCCATCGCCACAACAGTTTTGAAGGTTTTCAGCCTCGGTATAAGGAGGACGACGCTGGCGAGAACGAGGGAGGCGAGCACATACCATGTGAGCGGGCTGTACGGGCCTGTCCACGAAAACTCCGAAACCATGAAATCTTCGGAGGCGGCTGCATACCTGATCGTGAAAGTCTCAGCGAGGAAGAAGTAAAGATATCCTAGCAAGAAAACCAAAAGCATGTTGCCGAGGTTTACGAACGTTTTGTCCGGCATTACCCCGCTTAAGCCAAAACGCCATCTAACAATCGCTGAAACAATTATCACCAGCGATAGGCCTGACAGCAACGCTCCTATGATGAAGTATGGTCCCATCATCGCATCGTTCCAAGTCGGCACAGCCTTCATGCCGCCGAAAATCCATCCGGTAACCGTGTGCATCATCACAGCTATGGGGACCGTGACTAGTGCGAGGATTTTGAGACCCGACTCAAGCAGGTGGAGCTGGTCTTTGCCGCCTTTCCAGTCGTAGCGTAACAGCTTGTAGAGCCGCTGGAAACGGCTTTCGTTCTCCGACATCACGGCGACGTCGGGTATAAGGGCGACGTGGAGGTAGCCGAGGCCTGTGAGGAGGTAGAACAGCAGCACTATGACGTCCCAGGCGACCGGCGACTGTATTCTTCCGAACAAGGGTATGTAGGTGAGGGCGCGGAACAGCTGGCCGACGTCGAACAAGATGTTGAGAGCGGCTATGACGAGGCTTCCGACGGTTATGACCTCAGCAATCCTCGTAACCGGCTTACCCCACTCAAAGTTCAGCAACCTCATGATGGAAGAGATGAAGGTTCCAGACATGCTGATGCTGATGAAGAAGACGAAGTTGGCCATGTAGATGCCCCAGGCCACTGGCCTGTTAAGCCCTGTGACTCCAAGCCCTTGAGTCAGCTGCTGGAGCCAAGCGTAAATGGCTAAGCCGATGATGACGAGCAGAACGCCGAGGGTTGCGTAGGCAGGTCTGCTGAACGAACCTGGCCTATAGTATTTTTCGACCTCCGAGGCCATCTAAACCCCCTCCTGCAGATATATCACCTTCGGGTTAGTGCCCAGCTCCTCGAACAATCTGAACGCCCTCTTGCTCTCAGCAAGCTGCGAGACAACGCTCTCAGGATCGTCCAAGTCGCCGAAGACCAACGCCCTGCCCGTGCAGCTTCTCACACATGAAGGCAGGTAGTTGAGTTCTCTGAAGTCAAAGTCGCTCCACCTCTCCTCAGGCTCCGCCTCGCTTACTTCGTCATCCTTCATGATAAGCCTGCGCATCAACATGTCGACTGCTTTGCCCACTTTCTCATCCGTGGTCAAACCATCTTTAACCGCTTTGGCCAATGCGGCTGGAAACGTTCCAGCCTCAATATCCCTCCTTAAACGAATAATCCTGTGGACGCAGAACGTACATTTCTCCACAACGCCCGCAGGCCTTACAGGAACTGTTGGGTTGAGATAATCTAGATAGGTGTCCGGCCAGGATGGCTCACGCCAGTTGAAGTATCTGACGCCGTAGGGACATGCGACCATGCAGAGCCTGCAGCCGATGCATCTGTTATAGTCTTGGTCGACTATTCCGTCTTCCCTTTGGAAAGTGGCTCCGACCGGGCATACTTGGACGCATGGCGGGTTGTCGCAGTGCATGCAGGGCCGTGGTAAAACCATCATCTTTCCGTCATGGTTTTTGATGACGAGGTCCATCCAAGCAATCTGACGGCCTGCCTGCTGTTCGGCTTCGCTGCCGATGGGAACGTTGTTCTCAGCCTTGCATGCTACGACACAGGCCTGGCAGGCAGTGCATTTGTCCAAATCTATAACCATTCCCCACCTTACCATCACACACCACCCAGCTTCACTATTTTCACACGTGTTGAAGTGAACCCGGCTGAGCCTGAAAGCCTCTCACGCCTCTCGATGAGAATGGTGTTGACGTTTGTGCCTGTCTTCGACGCAAACCTCCCATAAGCTGTTCTTCCTATGCCGAAGGGCATGACCACCACGTTAGGGTTTGAGGTGGGGTGAATCTTGGCGACTGCCACCAAACGTCCTGCAGGCGACTCCACAGCAACCCATTCACCATCCCTCACCCCCAGCCTCGCCGCAGTCTCAGGATGTATCTCAACCCAGTTACGCCAACCCATTCTGGCGAGAGGTCCGAAGCTCGCCAAAGCCCATGGCGAGTTCGTTCCCCTGCCCTCCGCATGCATTATCGACTTGTAGGTTGCGAGGATGAACGGGTACTGTGACGGGTCTCCGACGAACTCAGGCTCTTCATAATGGGGTAGAAACACCTCAGGACCCCGTGCCTTGATGTTGAGGCTGTTCAGAAGCTCTTCATAAGCTAGGTCAAAATCTATGCCTCTCTCCTTGGCTTTCTTCTCGGCTAAGGTGTTGAGCTTCTCCTCCAGGGTCTTTGAGTGGAACTCAAACCTACCGGTCTTTGTCTGCAGCTCGTGTTTGTAGTCTTCGAAGACATATGGCGGGTCGGCCCAGAAACCATACTTAAGCACGTTCGCCCAGAACTCCTCAAAGCTGTTCAGCCGAGAAAGTGGTAACGGTCCAACCTTTCCCCTGCGACTCTCCCAGATGCCTGTCCACCTGTATTTGATGGCTTCTTCAAACGATTGCCATGGAAAAGCTTCTGAGACGACGCCTCCAATCCTCCTCGCCAGCTGTATTATCACGTCCCCTGTGTTAGCTGTGTTGTAGAGAGGTTTGACCGCTGGCTGGCGGATTGATGCGACAGGGTAGCCGAGGCTGGGGTATATTACATCGTCCATGAAACGTTCGAGATAAGTGTGGTCGGGCAACACGACGTCGGCGTAGTAGGCAGTTGTCTCATCCATGAAAGGAGACGTGCTAACTATGAACGGAATCTTCTCAAGAGCCCTCTCCCACGTTCTGACGTTAGGAGATGAGAAAACCGGGTTTGTGTAGTATGTCATCAAGACCTCGACAGGGTAAGGTTTGCCTTCTACAATAGATTCGGCTGCCTGTTGGTAGACGTTTTTCGCAAACGGATATTTCTCAGTTCCAGCATAGTCTACGCGTGTTTTCACCAAACCTGTTTTGGCAATTTCATCTAGGCTGAGGGGTGGCCATGGCTTGAACGGCGGCGATTTTTGTACGATAACTCCCCCCTTTCTGCCTATGCTCCCAACCAAGGCGTTCAAAGCATGTATAGCCATGTAGGCGTAGACGCCATTGGGCTGCATCATGGCTCCCCTTTGGCCTGCTGCGATGGCGGGTTTTGTTGATGCAAACTCGTGAGCTACCCTCTCAATAGTTTCAGCAGGCAAGCCTGTAACTTTCTCCGCCCACTCCACGCCGTACTTGGATAGGACAAGCTCGGCGAAGTCCTCGAAACCATATGTATATTTCTCGATGAACTCCCTGTCATACATTTTATCCCTGATTATCACGTGTGCTATGCCGAGGGCTAGGGCGCCGTCGGTTCCCGGATTTATCCTCAGCCATTCATCAGCCTTAACAGCGGTTGTTGAATATCTGACCTCGGCGACAACAATCTTAGCTCTTACAGGCCTTTCACGCCTGATGTGGCCGTAGCTCCTCAAAAGCCGTGTAGTCGGCCTCCAAGCCTCGAGGAAGGATGCTCCGAAGAGAAGGATGTAGTTGGTGTTCTGCCAGTCGTAGCCAAGGTAGCTTTTGACACCCTGCGTGAGATAGTGTGCTATCACAGCGCCGTCTGAGCAGATGCTGCTGTGTCCGATACGGTTAGGCGTGCCGAAAGAAGTGGTGAACCTCGAGATGAAGTCTCCCATGTTTCCTCGGACTCTGCCGTCAAGCCACAAAAACCTCTCAGGCATGCCCGCCTTACGCAGGTCAGAGAGCTTTGAAGCAACTGTGTCAAGCACTTCACTCCAGCTGGCTTGTCTAAACCTTGGAGAACCTCTCTCACCAACTCTGACGAGAGGGCCTGTGATTCTATCCGGGTCGTAGAGTATTTGAAGGCCGTAGTGGGCTTTGGGGCAGATTGAGCCTCTGTTGATCGGGTGAAGCGGGTTGCCCTCGATTTTTACAGCTCTATTCTCAACAACCCTTACAGCTATCCCACATCCTGCAGGACATTGTAAGCACGTGCTTGCAACCCAGCTGTCTTCGACAAACTGGTAAGTCGATCTGGCCTGCAGAACGTTTGACTGAATACTTAGCAGGGTTTCACGGGGAACAGAAACGAGCGAGCCGACGGCGCCAGCTGTGGCGGTGGCAGCAGCCACCTTGATGAAATCCCGTCTGCTGACGCTCGACATGCAATTTCACAAATTTACATAAAACCTTAGACTTATTTAAGTGAGAGTCTACAAAAATATGCATTTGTATACAAATGCATGCAATTGTTTACAGCAAAGGGTTTAGAGGTTTAGAAGCCGGTCGACAGAGAGCGCTCCAGCCCCCGTTGTCAGCAGAAGCAGCGCCGTGCCGAGGATGAGAAGGTCGAACTCCCAGCCTCCGACGCCTGCCATAAAGCCGCGCATAAACCGTCTAGAACTGGCGACCATCTGCTGCAGCATCTCCGGAGGCGGAACGAACGTGCTCAGCTTTGACAGGTAGAGAACTATCGTGCCAACCATCTCCAAAGCGAAGAGGAGTGCCGCAACCCTCGTAAGCACGCCTAATATCAACGCTATTCCTCCAATAAACTCCAGCAACCCTACAAGGTCGAACAACAGCGGAGGTATCCCAAACTGAGCCATGCCGCCCCGCATCTGCTGTCTCATCGGACCCCCGAGCTTAGGCATTCCGTGAACAACCATTATGAAACCTAGAAAAACCCTCAGCAACAGCAGTCCAACGTCTTGGTAGCTTGAGGCAAAATCCAACAACGCCATTCTACTATCTCTCCGCCATCTAGTTGCGAAAGGCAAGTATTTTAACTGGTATGAGGCATCGACGCCACCAGATGACGGAGATGAAACATGAGGAAGAAAGGCAGATATGCCCCATGGTGGCTGCTGCAAAAATCCTCGGAAGCATGTGGTCGCTCGTCGTCATAAGCTACCTGACGACGGGGCCGAAAGGCTTCAACGAGCTTCTCAGGCTTATCCCAAGCCTCAACTCAAAAACCCTTTCGAGGACGCTTAAAGCACTCCAGTCCAGAGGACTTGTGAAGAGAAACGTCGTCAGCTTCCAGCCCTTCGCTGTAACCTACTCGCTGACACCTATGGGTGAGGAGCTTAAACCCTTGCTGGAGGGTCTTCGTAGGTGGAGCGTTAAATGGCTGTCTGAAGGCAACGGTGACCAAGCAGCGGTCAAAAGCCCTGGCTAACGTGCGCAGAGCCAAAAACTATGACAGGGCTGCCCTATTCCCATACTTTTCAAGATGCAGAATCTCTTCAAGACGTTTCCGGGCAACCTTTCCTTTCCGCCTTCCCTCGGCGCTGTATCCAAAGGCTATGCACACGACGATGCTCAGCTCCGGCGGGACGTTGAGGAACCTTTTCGCACCCTCTTCGTTGTGGAGAGTTATTGGACACGAGCCCACCCCCAGAGCATGCGCGGCCAGCATCATGTTCTGAGCAGCCCTGCCAGCGTCAAACCTGTCCTGCCTATATTCGTCTGGGACTAAGATGACTACTGCGAACGCCGCGTCAGCAAGATGTGCTGCGAAATCTCCGAAACGTGAAAGGCCTTCCAGGTTTTCCCGGCTGCGGAGGAGTATGAACTGCCAAGGCTGCCTGTTCTTTGCGCTTCCCGCAAGCCTGCCCGCCTCAAGAATTTTGAGCATCACATCCTCGGGTACGGGTTTGTCAGCGTAGAGACGTGTCTCCCTCCTTGACAGGATGCAGCGCAAAAGGCTGTCGTTAATCACGCCCATAAAGCCTTCCAGCCGCTGGTTAAAAGGTTTTGAGAAGGAGGTAGCCGGTACTGTCAACCAAGTAATACGCCTCCTTCTGTCTTGGTTTTTATGAGTGTGTTGTGTGTTAGGGCTATTGCTGCTGCTATCTCCTCAACACTCTTTACTGTCTTTGAGTTTATGTTGTTGTAGA
>JAWBRA010000025.1:0-24842 GCA_038844785.1 Candidatus Caldarchaeum sp. | reverse complement strand
ATCCTACGCTCCTCCTGCTCCACAACAGCCTCAACATATCGTCTAAGTAGCTCGCTCCAGTTTATATGGCGGAGCCTGTCTATCCTAGCTTTAAGCCTCTTATCGACTCGGAAGCTTATGACGCTCACATACTCCGTAATACACCGCTATCTAATAAGTATTACAACAATCAACGGTTACGCAGAGCCAACACATACATTAGTTCTCTATGGTGTTATCGTCATACCCGTGACACGTGTGCTGTTCAAATGTCCAGCCGCACCTTATGAGGCTGCTTTCTCATTATTGTGTGAGCGTGGTGTTAGAGGACTTGTAGAAATAGAGCTATTCGCTCCAGAGCCTAAGCGCATGCCTGTTGCGGGGCCTGTAGTGGGGGAACACCATCGCCAAGATGTTGAAGGAGAGGGACATTAGTTTCTTTTGCTCATAGGCTTAGGAGTATCTTCAAGCCTGAGTGTAGACGGAGGAGAATGGTAGCTGTAGATGAAACTGTTGGAGGATGCATAGCTACGCCATATTCTTGGGATAAATGAGGCCGAGCTTCCTGTATACGTGATGCCGGTTGGCAGGCCCGCTTAGCCAGCTGAAGGTTTACCGAGCTGTCTTAGTGGTGTTTATCAGCGTGATAGCCTATTTTTTGATAGTGGGCTTTGGATCCCTCACTGAAGGGCATGTTGTCGGTCTCAGGTCTATGGACCTTAAAGGAGATGGCTGGCTTGTTATAGACTAGGGTATGCGGGGGCCGTGCTGCTCCTAACCGCTCAGGTATATCTGTTCAGGCCAGGGTTACTCTCCAAGCTCGCTTGGCTAGACATCCACTGCCAGCTCACCACGGTGGGAGGGGTATTGATTCTGGTCCATGCAGGTTTCCCCTATTCGTTCGCCTACTGGACGCTCCCACGCATGTATCCGGAGCTGGGAGTCTTTGGCTTGGTGGGCCTGCAGGGTGTGGCATCGTGGCTGGTCCTAGCATTGATAGCCAGCGGGTTCTTCGGAAGATACATTTACCGTAAAGCAGCCAAAAGGAGAAGAGCCTTCAGATTGTGGCACAGCGCACACGCCATCACCTCAGGCCTACTTTACGTCACCGGGTTCATACACCTTCTACTAGCCGTTCAGCTAAGATACCTCACGGCCTAGACATCAATGAAGGCTGAACGGGACGGGCTCTCCCGAGATTATGGGATGTATAAAAAATTGGGAGTTTATGGCTTAACGGCTTCAACGGTTTTATCGTCTTTTTAGACCGTTATTCACCAACTTTATTGTATGCAGTAACGCGGGCCGGGTTCGAACCGGCGTCGAGGGGTTTATCGAAGCCTGGAGAATATATCGTATGAGAGATAACTGGCAAATATTTGACACTAAAAGATTGAGAGTTCTACAGCCTTAAAGTTAGCTGGTCTTTAATATGTTTCAGATAGTCTTTAATAGCCGCTGGGCCGAACCCAGCTGTAAAGGCTGGCATGGATTTCTTCTCTGCTGATTTCTGGAACGGTCTGACGGCTTACGGGTATGCGGGCGTTTTCGGAGCCAGCCTTTTGGGAAGCCTTCTCCCCTTCGTCTCAGGCCCCTACATCCCGCCGATAATAATAGCGGTGATGGCTGGACGGCTTGAGCCTCTTCCCACGGCTTTGTCTAGCGCGGCTGGAGCTGCTTTAGCCAAGCTGATACTTTTCCGGTTCTTCAAGAGCGGGCGTGTGTTGTTGAGCGATGAAACGCGTAGAAGGATGGAGCCTTTGGAGAGGATTGTGTCGAAGCACGGCTGGCTGGCGGTTGTGGGCGCCGCCGCTACACCTCTGCCAGACGACGTAGTCTTCGTTCTATTGGCTTTAGCCAACTACAGCAGCAGGCTCTTCCTCCCAACAGTCTTCATGGGAAAGCTGTTGATCACAACGGCCGTCGCCTACCTTTCACTTTACTGGAGAGACCTTGCATGCTACATCGTCGAATGCATAGTCGGCGAAGTCAACATACTCAACGTAACCCTTATAGCGGTGGCGACGGCAGCCGCAGCCTTGGCGGCTGTCTACCTTCTGACAAGACTCGACTGGACAAAAATCCTCACAAAACTCGGCCTAAACCCCTGACAACAGCTCAAGCATCCTACGGGCGTTGGCGAGCATCGCATGGTTGTTGTTGAAAAACACGTAGAGTTTCTCAGGTTTTGCTACGTGTATCTTTTCGACGACCTCGATGAGTTCTTCGTCGGTGTAGTGGTGGGAGTACCATGCTGTTCTTCCGTGCATCCGCAGGTAGACGATGCCGTTTGTGTTGTAGATGTCGAGGGGATGGTCGGGGGAGTCTATGCTCACCCACGTAGCTTGATGCGTGGAGATTTTCTCGATGACGGTTTTGTCGAACCATTTGATGTTGCGGGGTTCGAGGGCGAAGCGGCGGCCTAGCCCTGTTTTCTCGATGAAGGCTGTGATGACGGGCAGGTGTTTGGGCGTCATGGTGGGAGGGAGCTGGAAGAGGTAGAAATCTATCCGCTGCTCCAACGGTGTGAAAAGTTTTCTGAATTTTTCCCAAAGGTTTTCAGCTTTCCCGCCGAACTTATAGTTGTGGGTTATCAACCTGCTGGCTTTTACGCTCCATCTCAGCCCACCGCCCTTCACAGCCCACGAGCGAACCATGCTTGGGAAGGGGAAGCGGTAGAAGCTCATGTTGAGCTCGACAGCGTTAAGACCAGAGTTTTTGACGAACCAGTCGAGGCTTCCGTCGGGGTTCCACGAATAAAACCAGCCCGAAGTCCCCACAAAACACTCCATAACCCACCATAGACACATGAAGTCGGTTAAAAGTGGTTACTGGAGGCACGGCCGCCTAGGAAACGAACGAGATGGAAACTGCTGTTTAACTCATGTAGAAATTTTATATAACTTTCCTCCGTTAGCTACCATCGTGCTCATCAAGCAGCCTCAAAGCAATAACACTTTGGAAAATTTATGGAACATGTTTGATAGAACAGAAACAAGAATAAATTTTTGCCATAGGCTAGGACATGTTTTACTGCAGTTTTCTATATATCGACTCTCAATATTTCACCATCAGTAATTCATTATAATGCAAATTTGATAGAATGACTTACAAACATGGTTCATTTATCACTCCGTAACGTAATATGCCTAATAAGTACGAACGCGCCTGACTACTTTTGGGGCAAAATCAGAGACTTGCAACGGCATGCGCTTAATTCTCTTCGGAGCAGCTGTTATGTGGTTACATTCTACCCTCTGGGCAATTTCTTAACCATGCTAAGTTCGTTATATTTTCCATGCTTGTTCGTCGGAAAGAATTTTTCACCATGGGAAGTATTATGGGCCTACCAATCTAACTTTAGCAGGGCTTTCACATAGTGCTCGAAGGGTTGGAAAATATGAAGAATTTCAGTGTCAAACCTGAGACCAAAATATCGTTTAGGAAAATCAGACAAGTATTACATAGGCGAAGTTGGACGTTTAATCAAGATTATCTATTATCAGTATGTCAATTCCGTAACCGCTTCTTATTTGCGGAAGCATTTGGAAATTATTGATGACGTATTACGACAAGCACAAAAATACCATAAACACGACCATTGGACAATTATACGAAGCTTACGTAAACCTAGCTTTGTGCTATTATCAAACCATATCACTATTATGGCAGTTGCCCGGCAAGAAACTCACCACACAAATCATCGAGAGAATGGAATATAGAACACAATTAAACACTTTGCCTTTCTACCCGTTTGAGTTAGAACCAATAATCCCTCACAATACAGCCCACGCAGAACAAATCGCTAGCATCCTTGATATAAACGAAGAGCGAATTCGAGGAGTTATTGACCTTTTGTTGAACACGTTAGAAGAAACCAGATACAGGATACGTACAGAATATATCGTAGTCGATGACATTAAACCGTACCTTGACTAACATGAGCTACAGTTTTACGAAGTTGTGCGAAAATATGGTTTAATCCATCTAACAAAAATTCAAGAGTTGTTAGGTGGACAAAATGAGCTTGAATGATTCTTACGGGTGTTGTCCGCTGTCCTAAATTTATGGAATTCTGCAAGTGTTCGGTTAGGAAGGCATAATAGTAGGTAACAGGGGTGTTACCTGACGTCTTCTCGCCAGGGCCTAAAACCGACCGGAGAGACCTCTACGACAGGGGGAAAGAGCTTTCACAGCTCTTTGACGCGCTGACGGGAAGGTATGTGTTGTTGGACAGGCTTACGGGGGTTGCTGTGCGTAGTATGAGGTAGCTATTCCGTGACGGCTTCCTTGATTATCTTCAGTATGGTCTGGGCTATCTCGTCTTCGGAGCCTTCCAAGAACTTTCTAAGCCTCTGCGGCGGAGCTATGGACTGAAGCTCCACAACATCGGTCTTCGACCCAGCCCTTCCTGCGAGGGAGAGGTCGAGCTCGAGGTCTGCGGATGTCCAGACGGTTGTTTTGAACTCTCTTTCAGCCCATCTCTTCCTCTTGAAGTCGGGAAACCTCGGCGTGTTGGAGCCCAGCTCCACAGACACCACGGCTGGCAGAGGGGCTTTTACAACCTCATACCCTCCTTTCACGGTACGTCTGGCCACGACGAACCCGTTGTCAACGCTTACGTTTGACGCGTAGGAGATGTTTGGGTATCTAAGCCATTCAGCCATCTGGGCCGGGACCTGAGCTGTTCCGGAGTCCGACGTGCTTTCACCGCATAGCACGAGGTCGGGTTTCAGCTTCTTTACCGCTTGGGCTAGCACGTATGATGTGGCGTAGGTGTCGGCTCCTGCGAAGGCTTTGTCGGACAAAAGAACCGCGTCGTCAGCTCCCATGGCCACACATATTTTGAGGAAGGGTTCGAAGAAAGGCGGCCCCATAGACACAACAGCAACCTTCCCACCATGTTTCTCTTTGAGCTGCAACGCCGTCTCCAAGGCGTTTTTATCAGCTTCGTTGAGCTCGTTCTCAGCCGACGTTCTGTCAACAGTTTTCGTGACAGGGTCGAACCTGACTTGGTCAACTTTGGGAACGACTTTGACGCAGACAACTATGTTCAACCTATCCACCTCCCCTCCCAGCGTGTTCGATGAGCTTTGGAACGATTTTGAACAGGTCGGCTTGAACACAGTAGTCGGAGAACTGGAATATCGGGGCGTTTCTGTCGGTGTTGACTGAGATTACTGTTTTTACGTCTTGGATGCCTGAGACGAAATGTGATGCTCCGCTGACGCCGAGGACTAGAGCGGCTTTTGACCTCAAGCTTATTCCTGTCGAACCGACCTGAACGTCTCTCGGAGCTACGCCGATGTCTGCAAGCGGTCTTGTCACAGCCAGCTGAGCCCCCAGCCTGTCGGCAAGCTTTTTGACTAACGTCAGGTCTCCGCCAGTCCCCATGCCTGCTACAACAACTTTCTCAGCTCTCGTGACGTCAACCGTTTTCGCAACCTTTCTGTCGAGGACTATCCACCCCGGTTCAGCTGGGTCGAGTCCTGGAGTGAATTTTACAACTTCCGCTGTTTTGTTGGTTGTTTTGGGTTTCTCGAAGACGCCCGGCCTGACTGTGGCTATCTGCAGGGTGTTTGGCCTGCATTTGCAGACGGCTACGATGCTTCCTCCGAAGCCTGGAACGTGGCCGACAAGCCTTCCGTCGACGGGGTCTATGCCGAGGTATGTTACATGGGCTATCAGGCCTGCCCCAGTCCTTACGGCGAGACGTGAGGCTATGTCGGCCCCCGTGTAGGTTGCTCCGAAGAATATCATCTCAGGTTTTTCTTTCTCGACTAGCTGGTGTAGGGCTTTGGCGTGTTTAGAAGGGTCGTATGTGGCGAGCGAGCTGTGTTCTACGTAGAAGACTTTGTCGACGGGGTATTTCGCGGCCTCTTGGACGATTTCATCTACCTTCCAGCCTGTAACGACCGCAGCTGTCTTCCTACCGCTTTCAGCCGCCAGCGTAGCGGCCTTCCCCATTATCTCCAGCGAGACGTCTTCAACGCCTTCAGGCCCTATCTCCACGAAGGTCCATATCTCACCCAAGCTGACCGCCCGCCGCCCCGTAGAGAAGCTCAGCCAAATCCATCACCTTTACGGGTGTTCTCTGGATCTTCGCCGAGTCTTCGAAGTTTACTATGCAGTAGGGGCATGTTGTCACAAGGATTTCCGCACCCGTCTCCGCAGCCTGTCTCACCCTTAGGTTTGACGGCCTTTCCTCAGGCTTGGACTCCATCAGTATACGGCCTCCTCCACCGCCGCAGCAGAGGGCCAGCTCCTTCGACAGCTTCATCTCCTCGAACGACAGTCCTTTGACGTTTTCTATGAGCTTTCTCGGCTGCTCGTATATCTTCATGTACCTGCCGAGGTAGCAGGGGTCGTGGTAGGTTGCTTTAACGATAAGGCTGGCGTTGACGACTAGCCGGCCGCTGTCGAGGAGTTCGGTGAGAAACTCTGTATAATGTAGTGCTTCGTATTCCCCGCCGTATCGCGGGTATATGTCGCGGAACATTCTCAGGCAGTGGGGTGAGATTGCGATGATTCTCTTGACGCCGTATGCGTTGAATTTGCCGATGTTTTCCTGTACGAGTTCTTCGAGAAAGTCTGTCTCGCCTGTGTTATAGATCGAGTCTCCACAGCATCTCTCCTCCTGGCCTAGAACCGTGAAGTCAACTCCAGCTTTGAGCAACAGCTGGGCTACGGCCTTGGCTATTCGCTGGAGACGTATGTCGTAGGATGATATGCATCCGATGTATAGGAGTGTTTCGCTCTTTCTCCCTGCTATGTTTGCGTTAAGGCCGTCTAGCCAGCGTCCTCTCAGGCGGGAGGAATATCCCCATGGGTTGCCTTCTTCATAGACCCTCCAAAGGGCCTGCGTGAGCGGTGCGGGGGTTCTGTTTTGCTTGAACCAGATTTTCCTCAACGCGGTGATTACCTCTGAAACCTTAACGCCTCTCGGGCAAACAGCTTCGCACGCCCTGCACATCATGCAGAGGTATGGGTCGATGTTTGTGGGAAGACCCAGCTGCATCCGTCTAAGCATCTGCCGAGGGCTTAGTCTTACACCGTTGAACATGTTGAGCGGGCATGCCGCTGTGCATGCTCCACACTGGAAGCATGCGTTTATGCTTTCAGACAGCGATTTGTCGTTGAGGAGCTCCTCGTAGGCAGGCATCATTTTAGCCGCTCACCTCTTTCTTCAAGCTCATCACCACCTGATGGGCCTCGTTCATCTTCTCAGCAAACCTCTTCGCCTCGGCCGCGCTTATCCAGTGCAGCTGCAATCTCTTCGGGTCTATCTTACGGGCTTGTATGATTCTCAGCCAGCGTTCGTAGCGTTTCTTTGTGTTGAGGTTGGCGTAGTTGTAGTGGCAGTCCTGTGGCCAGCAGCCTGTGACGAACACGGCTCCAGCTCCTTTCTCGAAGGCGTGGAGGATGAACTTCTGCGAAACCCTCGCCGAACACATCGTGCGTATGACCCTGTTTGAGGCTGGGTACTGTATCTTGAGGATGCCTGCGAGGTCTGCTCCCGCGTAGCTGCACCAGTTGCATGCGAAGACTATCACTTTGTCCTGCGGGTTCTCGGCTAGGGCTGCGTCTATCTGGGCTATTATCTGCTCGTCTGTGAAGCCTGGCATCGTTATCGCGCCTTCGACGTTGCATTCGGCGACGCAAGCTCCACATCCCTCGCACAGCCCTGGCACAACCTCTATCCACTTCCCCCTCTCGCCTTTGATTGCTCCGTATGGACAGACCTCGGCGCATCGCATGCATTTAGTGCATCTCTGCGTGTTGATGACGGGGATGAAGGGTTCTTTCTCAAGCTGTGGAGACGAAAGAAGCGCTGCGGCTTTAGCGGCGGCCGCCAAGCCCTGCGACACGCTCTCCCTCACGTCCTTCGGCCCTTGGGCAACCCCTGCGAGGAACACTCCGCCCGTTATGGATTCGACAGGCCCCAGCTTTGGATGGAGCTCGAGGAAGAATCCTTCCGAGTCTTTGGCGACTCGGAGATGCTGCGCTGCTGTTATCTCCGCCGGCGGGTCTAGCGCGGTCGCTAAGACAACATAGTCGGCGGGTATGCTTACCGTCTCGCCTGAAACGATGTCGTAAGCGGTCAGACTCCCGTCACCTATCTGAACCAGCTCCTCTATCGGCTTCTCTTGACCTACCCTGATAAACCTCACCCCCTCCTCGCAGGCCTTTCTGTAAAGCTCTTCAGCACCCCTGCTGTACGTCCTAACGTCTTTGACGAAGACTGAGACGTTTTTGCCGGCTCTCCTGAGCTTGAGGGCGTGGTAGATGATGGTTTGGCAGCAGTATCTTGAGCAGCCTCTGTTCTGGTTGCGTGAGCCAACGCATCCCACGAAAGCTATGTTCCGCGCGTTGTCGGGCACTCCTTCCAGCTCGTAGTTCATCAGCGTCGTAACATGCATGCCGTTCGCTGCTGTGCCGGGCCAGCTGGGTTCATGGGGTTTCCCACCTGTCGCAATTATCACAGCGCCTACGTCAAGCTCTTCACCGTTGGAGAGCGTGACATGATAGTTGCCCACAAACCCTGTCACCGAAGTCACCTCGGTGCCAAGATGGATTTTCGCACCAGACCTCTCCAGCTGCATCATCTTCCAGCGGAGGAAGCGTTGAGCATCCAACCCTGAAGGCGCTATCTCTTTCAAGTATCTGAGAAGCCCGCCCAGCTGCCTCTCTTTTTCGACGAGATGTGTTTCGAAGCCCATGTTCGCCAAGACCGTGGCTGCGGTCATGCCTGCCACGCCGCCTCCTATTACCAAGGCCTTTTGCACGACGTTTGACTTCAGCTTGGTCAACGGGGTTTGTAGGGCCACTTTTCTGACGGCCATCCCTATAAGGTCCACCGCTTTCTCCGTCGCTTCAGCGGGCTGGTTTTTGTGAACCCATGAGTTGAGGTTGCGTATGTTGGCCATCTCGAAGAGGTATGGGTTGAGGCCGGCGCGTGCGCAGGCTCTCATGAAGGTTGGGCTGTGTGTTTTAGGCGAGCAGGCGGCGACAACAACCCTGTTAAGCTTCTTCTCCCTTATCACGTTCTCGATATACTTTGTTCCAGCGCCTGAGCATGAGAACTTCTGGTCGTCCACGTAGGCGACGTAGGGTAGCTTCCTCGCCTGTTCGGCGGCTGCTTTTATGTCGACGACTCCGGCTATGTTGGAGCCGCAGTGGCAGATGAAAACACCTACTCTCGGCTCTCCTGAAGGGTCTATCGTTTCCTCGTAGACTTCAGGCTCGAGGCTTTTCGCGGTGAGATGTGTGAGCGCTTTTGCGGCTGCAGCCCCTGCCTCGGTGACGCTGTCGGGGATGTCTTTGGGGCCGCTTGCACAGCCGCATACGTATATGCCCTCCCTCGAAGTTCCGACGAAGTCGCCGTCAACCTCGTAGGACTTTATGAAACCGTCTTCTCCAACCTCTATCCCCAGCGTGTCAGCCAGCTTTCTCAGCTCCTCCGAAGGTGTGAGGGCTGTTGAGAGAACAACCATGTCAAACGTTTCACGTCTCAGCTCTCCTGACGTAGTGTCCTCGTAGAAGACATCTATGCCGTGGCCGTTGGGGATTATCCTTCCCGGCCTGCTTCGCACAAACCTGACGCCGCTGTTTCTCGCCCTCTCAAACATCTCGTCAAAGCCTTTCCCGTAAGCTCTTATGTCCATGTAGAAGACGGTGACGTTTTTGATTCCATGGTCAACCAGCTGCAGGGCTTCTTTGATGCTGTACATGCAGCAGACCCTGCTGCAGAAGCTGTAGAACCTTTTGTCACGTGCTCCCACGCAGAGGATGAAGGCGACTTTTTCTGGATGTTGGTGGTCGCTGGGCTTTATCACCTCGCCTCTCGAGGGCCCGCTCGACTGCAGCAGCCTCTCCAGCTCCATCGCGGTCAGAATGTCTGGATGTCTGCCGTAGCTGAACTCGGGGATGAGGGAGGCGTCGAACAGGTCTGAGCCGGCTGCAACTATGATGGCTCCAACCTCAAGCTCGTGGGTTTTTTCCTTCATCTCAAAGTCTATGCATTTAGGCCCGCATGCCTCAACACATCTGTTGCATGGAAGGTAGTTGGGAGGCTTGTTCAAACAGTTTTCAATGTCTATGACGTATGCTCCCGGCTCTGCTTGGTCGAACGGTAGGTAGATGGCTTTCCTCGCACCCATGCCCA
The DNA here is from genome assembly GCA_038844785.1 of Candidatus Caldarchaeum sp. GTDB lineage: Archaea > Thermoproteota > Nitrososphaeria_A > Caldarchaeales > Caldarchaeaceae > Caldarchaeum. The sequence continues at coordinate 14,698 of JAWBRA010000025.1, read as the reverse complement.
CGTCAAACTCGTTCTTCAATATGACAGGACATGCGGGCACACAGTCCCCGCATCTGGTACACTCGTCTGTGACGTAACGAGGTCTCTGACGAACCTTGACTCGGAAGTTTCCAGGACCTCCGCTAACCTCTACAACATCGCTCAACGTCAGGACCTTGATGTTCCTGCTCTGCATGACCTCGCTCAGCTTCGGCGCCTCTATACAGTTACTTACGGTGAAAATGCCTTCCGGAATGAAGTTATGGACACCATCAACCGTTATATCATATACATAATCCTCCTTTGAGGGAACGACCTTTACTTCCTTTACCTGGTCTAGGAAGAAGCTAGAATTACATAGTTGGTTAAGCTTTATGAAATCCTTGTCATCAGGTCTAACATAGCGTCTCAGGACATTTATTACACGACGAAGGTTAACCCTAGTTATTCTGCATTCCTGTCTCGTTACTCGTAGAAGATTTGAGCGACTCAAAGGGAGCCTTTTAAGGGGTATTCTGTACCTATCCATCAAAAACCGGATCAGCCGCCCGCACTCCAGCGGGAGCTGCTCAAAGAGGCCTCCCATTTTCCTTGGAAGCTTAGAGGCCTTATTCGCCTCCAGCAGCCTACGCCGCTTAAAAGGATGATTCGAGCGTACTATAGATGAGAACCTCGCCACATCCTCCCTTTCTGATATATCCAGCAGAACCCTGTCCTCATACGTGTAAAGTTTGCTGATGATGCCCAGTCTCTTAAGGAGAAGCTGTAAGCCCTTTGCATGTTCATAACGGTCTTTACCTAAGTTGAAGGTGATCTTGAAGGACGACCAGCCTCTCCACCTAGTTATCTTTACCGTCCCATCCCCATCAAAGTATCCTCTTAGGAAGCTGCTCACAATTTTCTCATCAAGCGGGAAGAGAGGTTTAAGACCGCCTCCTATGTCAAGCTTCTGCGCAATGCTGAGCAAAACTCTATTCTTGCATCTCACAGCCATCCTTTTCTTCCATCTCTTCCCCCCTCCTGTCTGGACATTTATCCAACACCGCTTCCCTGGGAAGAGCCTGCGATAAATCTTTACGTATATCCTGATCAAACTCTTGTTCGTGTTATAGAACTTTATCTCTTTTCTGGATAAGCTGCCGTCTGCCGCCAAGAGACCCAGTAGGTAAGCCATGTCTTCATCAATGCGTGTTTTGCGTAGCCTAACCGGTCCGTGGGCCCCCTGATACGTGATGCTTTTGACCCTTACCTTAAGATTTTCCCAGCTAAAGCCAAGGGCTTCGGCTACTCTTTCTAGCTCGCTTATTGAGAGCCCACGTCTACTGTCTAGATGGCCGCGCTTTAAACTGAGTTTCACCGCCGCTTTAGTGAGGCTTCCGAATTTCTTCTTAAGTTCTTTCCTGACGCGATTGTTGATGTCGTCGTCAACTACAATGAACTCTTTTGGTAAAAGGTCTATTACGTAGCGAGGCTGCGATTTTTTGGGGCCAAGCTTCCGCGGGGCATAGAGCATGTCACCGACCCTAAGTTTACTGGCTTCTCTCCAAGCCGGGCCATTTTCATCGTCGACAAGTATCTTATGGTCGGGAGTAAAGCGAAGCCTACCTCCTGTCGCAGTAGTTATCTCGATGAGGTTGTAGGAGTAGGGTAGCTTTTGTCCAGCCACTATAGGACGTAAACTAACCGTGTTTCCGTCAAAAGAAAATGTTTCAGGTGGATGGGGGTTGAAATCTCCATGCTCGAACCTCTCAACTAGGTCCCGAATAGGAACTATTGAGCCGTCGCCGAGTATTATATCGGTGTCTCCAGGCATACAGATGGAGCAGTCCATCGTGGGGAAGTTTTTGTCGAGAGCAGCCATCCTCCCGCCTATCACGGGGCTTTTCTCCACGAGGTAGACTTTCGCACCGGCTTTGGCGAGGTCGAGCGATGCCTGAACCCCGGCTATGCCGCCGCCGATCACGAGAACCGCGTCAGCCATTTTCACACCACCTCCTTAGCCGTCAAATGCTCGCAGGCTATGCTGTAGCCTTCGTGGAGGGCTTTGCGGTTGAGCTCAGCGGCTTTGGGGAAACGGTCAGCCAAAGCCTTCGCAACAGACTCGAGCGACGGCACTCCTCCAAGAGCAGCCACAACAGCGCCGAGAATCACGATGTTCATGACAACTCTCCTGCCCAAGCTGTCGGCCACCTGTATCGCAGGAATAGGTATTATTCGAACATCTCTGTGGAATGTGTGTTTGACGAGCTCTTTCTCCGTGACCACGATTCCGTTGCGTTTGACATACTTGATGTTCTGGACAAACCCATCATCGTACATGGTGGCTAAGACGTCGAGTTTCGTCATTAGCGGGTAGTCTATCGGCTCGTCGGAGATTATCACATCCGCCCTCGACCAGCCGCCTGTTATGTATGGGCTGTATCCTTCTGTGACGACGGCTTCTCTGCCGTCGTATATCACGGCAGCTCTTCCGAGGATGTGTCCAGCGGTTATCGCACCCTGCCCGCCGAGACCAGTTATCCTAACCTCATACCTCAAACTTCCCCACCTCCTTCCATGGCTCTGCTTATGAGCTGCTGGACAAGCTCTTGATAGCTCGGCCTTCTCCTGTCTACGAAGTTCCCCACAACCAGCGGCTCACCCTTCAACTCTATGCCTATTTTGCTGAGGTCGGCGTTGTGGTCTATCACACAGTGTTTCCTAAAGTATTCCATCATGTCGACCGCTTCGGGGAATTTGTTGAACTCTCCGAAAGTTGGCGGGCACGGGGATATAACCTCTATGAATGCGAAGCCTTCGACAGTCATCATGTGTTTGATCGCGTTGATTAGCTGTCTTACGTGGAGTGTTGTCCATCTGGCGACGAACGAGGCGCCTGCGGCGGCTAGAAGATATGGGATGTTGAAAGGTGTTTCGATGTTTCCGTAGGGTGTTGTGTATGTCTTTGCTCCGAGCGGGGTTGTTCCGCCGTGCTGGCCACCCGTCATCCCATAGTTGAAGTTGTTCACCATTATCACGTTGATGTCCACGTTTCTCCGTGCCGCGTGAATGAGATGGTTTCCGCCTATGGTGCAGATGTCGCCGTCGCCCGAGATGACGGTCACCTCCAAGTCGGGCTTGACGAGGGAAAGGCCTGTGGCGAACGCAATGGGCCTCCCGTGCGTTGTATGGTATGAGTCGAGGTTCATGTAGCCAGCAACACGCCCTGTACACCCTATCCCGGAGATGCAGACATGTTTCTCGGGCGGAATTCCCGAAGCCTCGATCGCCTCCGCGTAAGCCGCCATGACTATGCCTATCCCGCAGCCGGGACACCAGATGTGGGGAAGCCTCTCATACCTGAGAAGCCTGTCCCGCGGATGCCTCTGAACAGTTATAACCTGCGTCACGCCGCAGCCACCTCCACAGCATCAAGGATTACGCTGGGCTCTATGAGGGAGCCGGGCGCCCAGTTAACCTCGATTACAGGACATTTTGCATACTCCTTGATTGGATGTACGAGCTGGCCGAAGTTTATCTCGGGAACTACAAGCGTGTGGGCTCGTTGGCTGATTTTCTCGATTACGTCTGTTGGGAAGGGCCATGCCGTGATGAGCTGGAGAAACCCAGCCCTTATCCCGCGTGAGCGGGCTTGCTTGACGGCGTTTAGAGCAGACCTCGCCACAGACCCGTAAGCAACCACCACGACCTCCGCGTCGTCTGTCATGAACTCTTTGTAAAGCCAAAGCTCACGCGCATGGTTACGAATCTTGTTGAGAAGATATCTTATCATTTTGTCGGAGGCGTCGTGGCTTGTCGTGGGGTAGCCTCTCTCGTCGTGGGTGAGGCTGTCGATGTTGACCCTGCATCCCGTCCCAGCCAACGGCATCGGGTTTACATCCTCAGAATAGTCGAACGGAAGCTTGTTGGAGAGATATGATTTGTCCATTACTTTTCTCTCTACAACCTCAACCTCCTCGGGGTGGGGGATTCTCAGCTTCTCCCACATCAGCCCAATAACCTGGTCGGCTAGCACGATGACGGGTGTGCGTAAACGTTCTGCTGTGTTGAATGCTTTGATTGTTAGGTCGAAGAACTCTTGGACGCTGCTGGGACAGTATGCAACCATCTCGACGTCGCCGTGGGAACCCCACTTAGCCTGCATCATGTCACCCTGCCCGACCAAGGTGGGGATTCCCGTGCTCGGCCCCGCTCTCTGGACATTTACTATGACTATGGGAGCCTCCATGATGAAAGCCAGGCCTATGTTCTCCATCATCAAGCTAAACCCAGGCCCTGAGGTTGCTGTCATCGCCTTAGCGCCCGCGTAGGAAGCACCTACTAAAGCGGCTACGCTCCCCATCTCATCCTCCATCTCAACCGCTATGCCGCCTACCTGCGGAAACCTAACGCAGGCTCTCTCGAATATCTCGCTGGAGGGTGTGATGGGGTATCCGGCGAAGAACCTGCATCCCGCAAGTATGGCGGCTTCGACGCATGCAAAGTTTCCCATCATGAAGTGGATGCCTGGCTTAGGCAACCCGTTGCTCATCTCTTCAGCTCACCTCAACGGTGTAGATTGCGAGCTCGGGGCAGATCAGGCTGCACATCTTACAGTTTACGCAGTCGTTTTCTTTCCCCGGCTTGACCTTGGGATACCTGTAGCCGTTGGAGTTGAACTCGTCAGACCTCATCAAAACATCCATGGGGCAGAAAGTCCAGCAGAAACTACATTCCTTACATCTCTCGGGGATGATGTAAACCTGTCCCAAAGGTCTGCGGAACTGTGCAAGGTTTATCGGCTCGCGTAAAATCTTCAAGGCTTGAAAACCTCCCACAGCTCCTCAAAACGGTTAATGGTTGGGTGTTTATTATACCGTGTTAAATATTGTACCAGGTCCAAAAATGCATAAATCCGAGCCAAGACTACATATTAACGTGGTCAGCACCGCCCAAGCTGACTTGCTGATGGCTCTTCTGACGTCCTCCCCGCCGTCGGCGTGGAGTGAGGACAAATTTATCCAATCACCTCTTTACAGAGTTGAAGAGTTTGATGAAAAGCTTCTCCTGCTGCCCGAACGTTCTGAAGCAGAGCTTGTTCTTGATAACCTCGTACAGATGCTGGGGCTGAAGAAGCATAAAACAGCTCCCCCATCATACCTTATCCAGAGAAGCGAGTGCTTCAAAGCCTTTCGAAACTTCCTATGGCTTGTCAGGAGGAGCTGGAAGGATGAAGAGGTTCGTATTGTCTGGTCTGCTTTGTACGTAGCGCATGCGAAAGGATGGGGGAACACACCGCTCAGCATGGTTGCGGAGTTAAGCGGCTTGGACCCGGCTAAATGTAGAGAGGTTTTAGCCAGGCTTTTGAACGGTGAAAAGCTGGTGGACTCCGAGACGCTGAAGGCTGGGCGGAAGCATTTCTCAGAAGCCTTAGAACACTTGGTAAGGAACATACCTACCTGGAGCGAGGAGCTGGTTATGGCGTCTCTCTGCGCCGAAACATACGCCTCCGTCGAAGACATATTCCTGAAGGTAAGGTCCTACGGGCTGAGCATAGGAGCGGTTTACAAAATAGTTCAGAGGCTTAAGAAAGCCAACCAGATAGTGAGGGTGAGCTACAGCAGGAGAAGCCTGCAAGGACCTATGAGGGAGGTTTTCTCACCCAACTGCCGCAACTGTTTCTACGGCTACAGCAGCGAGGAGAAATGTCTGCAGCATCTCCTCGTCGAAATGGAGACTTACTTCAAGGAGAACTACGGCAGAGAGTTAACCAGCGAGGAGAAAGCCTTTCTCTACAAGTCGCTCAGGCTTACGCCTTTTGGGCCGAGGCTGCTGCGAAAGCTTCTCACAACGTTCAGGCTTGTGAGAAGCGTGGAGATGTTGATGAAAGACGAGAGGCTGGTAGGTCTTTTGAGGAAGCTGGACGAGCTGTGCGGCATAAGGATGGGTTTGCCGTCCTTCGAATTTAGGACTAGGAACAATATTGGAAATAATCTAACAAACTGATAGAATTATAGCCGGCGTGAACATTTATAGAACCGTGGCTGGAAAAAGCTTCCAATGCCGCGACTGTATACACTTCCTCCCCTACCCATTACTTAGGAGTGTTGGGACATGCTCAAACCCCGCCAGCCTAAACTATGACAGGGTCAGGTTCGGCGATGAAACACCCTGCGAATTCTTTGGGCTGGCCGAGTTCAGCGTGACTGGAATTCCCGGGGTGGAGTTTTACTGGTGTGAAAACTGCAGAGAATACATGTACAGGGATGAGCTAGTGTATCATGTTGGCCACAGGGTTCACGCTGGCGTTTCGCAGACAGATGTGGAGTTTAACGTCGAGAGCACGATGGCCGCAGACTAGGCTTTAGGCTTCGCCGAAACCTGCGACAGACGCACGAGAGCCTCCCATCTTTTGTTGACGTGTTCTTTGAGCATTTGGAGGAGATGCTGGTTCTCAGGCTTGAGGAGATGCTGGAACCTTCCCTGCGGTCTTAGAAACTCTTCGAGAGGCTTCGGGTTTGCGACGAAATAGTTTATCCTGTAGACGCCTTCTACAACCTCGTACAAAGGAAAGTATCTCGTCTCGACAGCCAGCTTCGAGAGCTTGATTGTTTCTTCAGGGTTGAAGTACCAGCCTCTGTTGCAGGGTGCGTAGACGTGGATGAACGAGGGGCCGTTGAAGGTGAAAGCCTTCCTGACCTTGTTCACAAGGTCTTTCCAGAAGAATATTGTGGCGGTGGCTGCGTAGGGGATGTTGTGTGCTACCGCGATTGCTACGAGGTCTTTCTTCTCCTCGAGCTTTCCCTTAGGCGTCGTCCTCGACCAAGCACCGAGCGGGGTGAGTGAACTCCGCTGAATCCCAGTGTTCATGTAAGCCTCGTTATCGTAGCACACGTAGAGGAAACGGTGGCCTCTTTCAAAAGCTCCCGACAGGGCTTGAAGCCCTATGTCAGCTGTTCCGCCATCGCCTGCTATGACGAGGATGTTATGCCTCCGCCCAAGACCCTTGCTCTCGAGGATGTCTAACGCTGCTTCAACGCCAGACGCAACAGCTGCAGCGTTCTCAAAGGCTACGTGTATGTATGGGGTGTTCCAAGCAGTGTAAGGTATCTGTGTAGTAACCACTTCCACACATCCTGTGGCGTTGACTACTATGAGAGGCGTGGGTGCGGCGAGAAGTATCTGGCGGACAGCTATCATGGCGCCGCATCCCGCGCAAGCGCTGTGGCCCGGGCTTATCAGCTCTCTTCCAACAAGCTCGTCAAGCCTTTGCACCGGTTTCACGGCTGACCCACCCCTTGAAGATAAACGGTTCTGCTGGCCTGCAACCCCTCCCTCCTAGCCTCAGCCAATTCCGTGAGAAGAGATTTCACAGCGGTGGTCGTTGTCTCCCTGCCGCCGAGGCCGTAGACAACATTCCAGACAGGGGTTCGCAAACCTGCGTCGTAGAGCGTTGCTTTCACGTCGTAGGCCAGAGGATTGGCTGCTCCGCCGGGCGAAACCGCTCTGTCAAACACTGCGATAAGCTCAGCGTTAGACAGGGCTGTGAGAAGCTTCTCGCGCGGGAATGGCCTGAACATTTTAACGCTGACGACGCCGAAATCCCTGTATCCGTATGTTTTGATGGTGTGGCGGAGCGTGCCAGCCATGCTTCCCATGCAAACTAGCTTGACGGATGCTTCAGAGTTGAAGACGTTCAACATATCCATGCCATGTTTGTTGCCGGGATATTGTTCCACAACGCTCTTGAAGACATCTTTCACAGCCTCAAGCGCCTTCGCCTGCCCGAGCTTGATCTCGAAATAAGTGTTGGTCAAGGAGAACGCTCCCATGGTGACTGGGTTTTCAAAATCTAGCACAGGTCTCGGCCTTCTTGGAAGATATTTCTCGACGTTTTGGTCTTCCAGCGGTGTGACTTGCTCGTAACAGTGGGAGAGTGTGAAGCCGTCTATGTTTACCGCGACGGGGAGGAGGACTCTTTCGTCTTCGGCGAGCCTGTAGGCTTGGATTGTTCTGTCGTATGCCTCCTGCACGTTCTCGCAGAAAATCTGTATCCATCCAGCGTCTCTCGAACCCATTATGTCGGAGTGGTCTCCGTGTATGTTGATGGGGGCTGAGAGGGCTCGGTTTGCCACAGCCATTACTATGGGCAGCCTCATCCCAGCGGCGATGTACATGACTTCATGCATGAGCGCAAGGCCTTGGCTGGATGTTGCTGTGAAGGTTCTAGCTCCAGCTGCTGAGGCTCCGACGCATGCGCTCAGGGCTGAGTGCTCTGATTCAACGGACACAAACCTTGCTGCAAGCTCTCCGTCAGCTACGTATTTGCTCAGCCTCTCAACTATCGTCGTCTGCGGCGTTATCGGATAGGCTGCTATCACATCCACATCGCTCTGCTTCACGGCAAGCGCTACGGCCTCGTTCCCAGCCAGCAAAACAGGAGAGACAAGCTTCTGCATCTACTCCACCTCCATAGCTATGGCTTTTCTAGGGCATTCGGCGGCGCATATCCCGCATCCCTTGCAGTGCACGTAGTCGATGGCTACTTTTCCAGAAGAGTCAACTAGGATGGCTGGCTCGGGGCAGTATATCCAGCAGATGAGGCAGTTGGTGCAGTTTTCATAGTTTATCACAGGCTTGGATGTACGCCATGTGCTTACGTCGATGTTCCGGGTTGAACCCGGCTCCATGACGGTTGCTGAAAGGGTTTCACTCCGCCGCAACGGCAACCACCTCGCCAAACCCTCTCTCAACAACCCTGACATCTTCGGCGCTCAGCCTTTCAGCCACGGCTTCGGAGACTTTCTCAACCGGAATTATCCGGGAGAAGGCTGAGAAAGCACCCAGCAAGGCTACGCCGATGGATAGGGGTTTTCCAAGAGACTTTGCTATAGCGGCCGCCGGGATTCTGCAAACTCTGTAGCCATCCTCATGCTCCAGGCTTGATGCGTCAGCGTTCAGCACAAGTATCCCCCCGTCCTTCAAAATCTTGTTCGGTGGAAATTTTTTCAGCAGGTTGGCGTCGAAAACGATTGCGGCGTCAGCCTGTTCCACGGGAGTGTAAACCTCTATGGGCTGGTCTGAGACGCGGACAAACGCTCTCACAGGGGCGCCGGCTCTCTCGGGGCCGAACTCAGGAAAGGCTTGGACAGATTTTCCATCCCGCAGGAATGCGTCAGCAAGTATCGTGCTCGTAGTAACAACTCCTTGGCCGCCCCTCCCGAGGAGAACAACTTCAAAAAACAAGAGGCAGACCCAAGTAGAATACGTAACCTCCGTATATTAGGTTTTGTCATTATTCGCTCCAAAAAGTAAAAACTATGATGTAAGTGCAAGTTGTTTAAGAACGGCTTGGTTCAGCGGTTTTCTGTAGCATGCTTCTGTCGCCAGCTAAGAACAGTCCATTCTCAGTCACTTCAGCTCTGAACAAAGGCTTGGTTCTCAGTGTTTGGATGAACTCGTCAACCGTGAAGACGAGAGGCTCGACGTCGAGGGGGAGGCTGGGGTCGATGTAACGCGGGATTCTGTCGACAGGCTTCTCCGCCGACTCCCTCACCACTATCACCAAATCTATGTCGGAGAACGGGGTGTAGGTTCCCTTCGCCAGCGAGCCGATTAAAACCACAAGCTCCGCCAAACCACCGTCAACAAGCTTTCGAGCATAGTCCCTAACCTTCCCCATCACAGCGTCGTAGTCAAGCTTGAACACCCTTACTTCTGCAGAATTCGACGACCTCGCGGGCTTGCTCAACCGCTCTCTCAGCATCGCTCCTGGTATAATAGTCTAGTGGAGCGCCTTCGCTGTGGAGGTTGGGGTATCTCGTGGGGATGTAGTGTCTGTCCAGCTCCTTGGCTTTGTCGAGCAACGATGGGGCTGGCTTGAGGTCTTCTGGAAGATGTTCCAGTAGCCTGGACACAGAATGTCCCCAAGCCTCCATGTTCCTGCTTTCATACAGGGCTTTGACAGCCTTCTCAGCAGCCTGCTGAGCAGCGAAACAAGCCCATTCATAATCACCTTGTCTTAAAGACGCTTCAGCGTGAGCCAAGTCCCTGACAGCCTGTCTCATCCAATCCCTAGCCCTGGAGACCAGCTCCACCACCAGCTGTGAAAACCCAACAGCCCCGTTTAAACCTGTTGGCGGGTTTAAGCTACTGCATCCTCTCACAGCACCAGCGCTGCGCTGTGAGATAATCTGTGCATGTTCGAAGCCGGTTTAGCGTGGGCTACTTTTTGCGAAGTGGATCATTTTGGGGACTTTCGCCGGAGATGGCTTTCAGCTCAGCTTCCTCGAATGGAGCTATAACGAAGTTGAACCACAGTAGCAACAGCACGGCCCAGACTGCCAGAAAACTGTAGTCCAGCAGCAGCCAACAGCCAAACGCCAGCAGCACCACGCCTAAGTATAGCGGATGTCTAACGTAGCGGTAGGTCCCTTGGATGATAAGCGGCTTCTTCCTGTCCAACAGCTTGACACGGCTTCTCACCCTCGAGAACGTTGCCAACGCTACTGACAACATACGCGGGGAAAGGAAGACTTCTGCTGCTGACAGTCGACATAGGGGTCTGCGATGTAGCGTTAGGCTTGATAGAGCTCGGCGACTACTTGAGGGTGTTGAACAGAACGAGGATTCATAGACCAGTACATCTGATATCATTCGTCAGAAGAGTCAACAGACGTTCGATGCGCATCCACAAACGTCCTGCGAGTAGCTGGCTCAAGTATCTGAAGGCGAGAGAACATCAGTGGGTTAGCGACACCGTACACGCGGTTGTGGCTGCTGGAAAAAAGGTGGATGCAGTAGTGATAGAAGACCTTAACAACGAAGCGTTGAAAAGAAAGCTGAAGAGCAAAGACCCAGACACGTCAGCTAGGTATTCGACATGGATGCCGGCGAAACTACAGAGAAGAATCATAGCAGCCTGCGTCAACAAAAACATACCGATACTAAAAATTCCACCCCAGTACAGCAGCCATATCTGCCCACGATGCAGCAGGATGATGATTGACGCCGGAAGACGAAGAGTCCAGTGCACGTTCTGCGGAATGAACGACGACAGAGACAACATAGCAATAGTCAACCTAGCAAGAACAGCTGCCGTAGCCAGCGGACTACAATACCTAACCAACAACCTAGGACAAGAACTCCGAAAATATGAACAGACACTGTCCAGCACAAAACTAGGAAAACAAGCAAGCGAGACCCCCGCCCAAAGCCTCCAAGGGGGAATACCATCCCTGGGAGGGGTTGGGGAGGCCGAAGGCCACCCAACCACCCGGGGACCGGAGCCCCCGGGGGCTTTGGGTGGTTTGCGGCTTATGAACCTTTCTCCCATGACCTCGGATGGAGCAGCCGAGACACCCCGGCCGCCGGCGGAACCCCGCGCCGTCGACGGCAAATAGGGTGTCAAGTCTTGAGCCTGCCAAGCTACCCGGAGAAAGCCTTGGGCGGAGAAAACAACGACTCCGATGACCGCCGACGACGCCCGGAAGAGGGCCACCAGTCAAACCCTCCCCCATTTTTTCCTCTTCCGGGCAATTTTAAAGTAGTCGATGAGAATTAAGCTCGCCAGCCAGATGAACCAAAAGGCCCAAGATGTTGTCAACCAGCTATTTCACAACCTTCCCTTCTTTGAGTAGGTTTTTACGTGTTATTCCTGCCTAAAAAATCTCTAAAAACCATTCAACCAACCCCCACCATCTTTCTCCCACAGAACCCTATCTCTAGTCAACATTCTTACCGGCTTTAAAAACAAAAGTCATCGATTGTATAACAAAACAACAACACTCGAGTGCTAAAATCACAGACGCCGGGTACGTGAACGCTGCTCCCTTGGTGCGGGGGGTGGGATTCGAACCCACGAACCCCTGCGGGAGCAGGTCTTGAGCCTGCCGCCGCTGGCCGTGGCCAGCTTGCTGCTGTGCTTGTTTGACCAGGCTTGGCTACCCCCGCCCCACAAACATCAACCCACAGCTTTGCTATTATAGGTTTATCTCCGCGAACACTTTTACAATGCTGTGAAGATCGGGAGGGTGTTGCGATGAGCTGGAGGCTTTTGGTCGAGCTTGTAGGCCTACTCTTAGTCGTCGTCGGCCTAGCGGTGGCTGTCTCCGCTCTTCGGATGTAGAAGCTAATCACGGATGCGCGGGAGGAAAAAAGGTTTTACCATGGCCTACGCATACATGGCCGGGAAGGTTGAAGGAAGAATACAAACAGCTCGCCGACAAGCTCGTCGAACAGCTGCAGAGGTTTTTCGGAGAAAGGCTTGTCTCGGTCGTCTTCTATGGCAGCGTGGCCAGAGGAGAGGAAAGAAGCGACAGCGACATAGACGTTCTCATAGTTGCTGACCGGCTGCCTGAGAGCAGGCTACGCCGCCATGAACTCTTCATGCAAGCCGAATCAAGCCTGCAGCCCTTGATAGACGACCTGCGGAGAAGAGGGCTGGCTTCAGATTTTTCACCAATCCTTTTGGACAGGGATGAAGCAAGCAGGATTAGGCCGCTTTACCTTGACATGGTTCACGACGCAGTAATAGTCTACGACAGAGACGGCTTCTTCACAGTGGTTCTCAGCCGGCTGAGGAAACGTCTCGAAGAGCTTGGTGCAAAACGTGTGAGACGGGGAAGGCTATGGTACTGGGACCTCAAACTCGGGCTAAATAGCAGAGACATGGCCGAGTCCTATTTGAGGCAGGCGGCCGAGCCGATAAAACACGCCGAAGAAGCCTTGGCTGAAGGCAGCCATGCCTACGTAATCAGGCAGTGTCAGGAAGTGGTTGAGCTGAGCTTGAAAGCAGCTCTGAGGCTTGCGGGCATCGAGCCTCCCAAATGGCATGACGTAGGCCCACTGCTGAAAGAACAGCGTCACAGGTTCAAACCCGGCTTCAGCGAAAAAATCGACACTCTTGCGTCCTATTCGAGGAAGCTGCGGAGAGAACGTGAGCCAAGCATGTATGGGGACGAGGAGACGGGAACTCCGCCTGAGAGGCTTTACACCCGGTCCGACGCCGAAGAAGCGCTGGGCATGGCGAAGTATGTCTACGAAGCCTGTATGGGCCTGCTGTAGCGGTAAATCGTCAGCTCACCACTTCAAACTCGGCGGTGAGGACCATCTTCTCTCCCGTCGCTTCAACCACGACCTCTTTCACAAGCCTGTAGGTTCCCGTCTCAACGTCTTGAGGGAGCTCCACCTTCCTGCTGAACACCTGCCCCGGCTCAAGCATGTGGAGAATCAGTATCCACACACGGTCTTTCATCCACTCGACCGAAACCCACTCACCGTTCCTCTTGATTTGGATGTCGTAGGGCTCGCCAAAGCTAACCACATACCTTGAGTCGTTGACTATCGTGTATGTAAGGGTTCTCTCACCCCTGTATAGCTCCGTCTTGCTCAGCGTAAGCAAGACCTCTCCCCCTCTGTCGGCACGAGGAAAAGGCAGAAGAAACAAAATCACCGTCAGGCCTGCTGCGAGGACTGCTGCAGCCAGCCCTCCGTAAACCAACGGCTTCATGCCAGCATACGGCCTGCTCACAATATATTTCTAATGAGTAGAACATGTATTTCGAGGCAGCTATATGATGTAATCCGTAATGTAGGCTGTGGAAAGGCCGTAAAGCATGTGGACAGCGATGCTCAACATGACAGGCCCTGCTCCAAGCGGATGGCGTGTTATCGACACTCCTGTGATGGGCCGGTGTATGGGTGCGAGCGTGGCTATCCAAAGAAACCCTCCTAACAGAATGCCCAAAACCCACACATCCAAAAATTGTAAAAAACTGAAATAATCCAGCGCAAGCGCGTAGAACATCGCAGCCAAGCCGCCGTTGAGAAAATGAAGCACGAAGCTTGGAGCCAGCAAGCCCTCAGCATTTCTCCGCAACAGCTTGGCGGCGATGCAAACGTTCTCATGCCACTCTAAAATCCCCACAGTCGACCATTTCAGCCAGAAAGGGAACTGGACGATGCTCATCAGCGCCGTCGACGCCAGCCCAGCAACAAACCCCTGCAGGGCCGTACCAACCATAGCCACACCCGCGTCCACATCAAATATAGATTTATAGCTTCACACAACCGCGTCCAAAACCATGAGCCTCTCGTCAACCCTCTCAAACCTCTGGACTCTTCTTCTCCGTCTAGCGGTGGGTGGTTTCTGGCTCTTCTTCGCAAGCCAGCGATGGCTGGACAGAGCATGGGTCAAGCCGCTTCTCGAAACCGCTGCCGATGGAAACTACCTGCCCCTCTACAGAGACCTCCTCAGACAAGCCGCGCAGAGCTGGGAGGCCGTAACTTTAGCGGTAACAGCCGCGGAGACGATTGTCGGAGTGATGATCGTCCTCGGCTTTTTCCCAAGGGCTGCAGCCGCTGCAGGAGCCTTCATAGCCCTCAACCTCCTGCTCACCTTCTCCTTCTGCAACTGCCCATGGAACAGGACGGACGCACCCCAAGTATTCTGGTTCTACTTCTCAGCATTCCTGCTCAACCTAGCAGTCCTGCGTGAGAAAACCCATCCATCTCTTTTAAGAGGCAGGAAAAAGATGAGCCGAGGTTGACAGCATGTCTCAGCGTTCCCCAGCCACCATACCTAAAGCATCCCTTGAGAATGTCCACAGCCAATAGATTAATATCTGGTAGACACAGCCAATAGATGGGCTGGACGTGTGGATAAACAGGCTGGATGTGGAGAACTTCAGAGGCATCGGCGAGATGAAGCTCGACACAAAACCCATCAACGTTTTCGTGG
>JAWBRA010000024.1:0-25415 GCA_038844785.1 Candidatus Caldarchaeum sp. | reverse complement strand
ACGATAGAGTCTTGGTTCAGCAAGCTCAAGAGGAGGATAAAACAGTTCAACACATGCTTCCCAACATACAGGCCTAAGGTATCAGAGAAGTGGATAAAGTCATGGATAGCCTTAAGTTGACAGTCCCGAAAAAACAGCAAAACAATACATAAACAAGACATACAAAAAGGAAAAAAATGAGGGGAGGTTTGGCTGGAGGCCCCTCACCTGACAACGTCTGAGAAGCCGGATGAAGACCGTGCATTGCCTCTCGAATCGCCGTAAAGGCGTTGGTAGGACGATTGCCCGGCCTTCATCCGGCTTTTTCCCCGCTGTCAGGCCGGGCCTCCAGCCATGATTTGTTTGATTTTCTTCAGCAGTTGTCGAACCTCTTTCGCTCTGACCCTGCGTTTCCTGTAGTAGCTTATTGCTAGGGATTGGGCTGCCATTCTGAGTCTGTGGTTGTATCTTCCGTTGTTTGGTTGGTAGAGGCCAACATAGCATAGGGTTTTCCTCAAACCAGCCGTGAAGTCTACGTGAAGCAACAGGTCTGCTAGCGCTGCTTTTCCATAGAGGCATTTGGATGACAGCCCCAGCTGTCTGCATATCGCATCGTATTTGTTTAACGTTATTTTGGCCATCCTTATTATCTGACGTGCCAGCCTCTCCTTGTTTCTCTTAAGGAGCTTCTCAAGTTCTGCAGACGAGTTGAGCTGCTTCACCAACTTCAGAAGGTTAAGCTGTTTATGGTATTCGTCGATGAGCTTCATAAGCTCAACGTATTCCGCGGTAACTTCCTTGAAACAATCTCGACCCAACGTCGATAATACTTTGGCATCGTTTTAGTCACTCTTGGATAGCGACAGCCTTTCCCTGTAGGCGGCTATAAGGTCTAGCCTCCTCAACCTGAAAATCTTTACACTACGGCTAAGGAGCGCTGAAACATCGTCATAAATGGTTGAAGGTATGATGTCGACGTAAACCTCATCGCCTTCGGCTGCGGGAACATCCACAAGACGAGACATCCTAACACAGTGGTGTCCGTCGAAGACAGCATGCGGCCTCGCTCCACGTCCACCGTCTGCAGACGTGTGAACATCGGCGTAGAACCTTCTTCCCACTCTCCCGAGAGGTTCATAAACCTGTTTTCGGATAGGCTCCGTCGTTTCTTCACCGCTTTCAGCCATGGTAGCGTTGTTGTCCACAGGCTACCCAACACACAGCTGCAGCCTTTAAACATACCCGGTAAAGGAGGCTATAGAGGTGGGTATGATGTTGCCGCTGGCTTAGAATACCCGACATGTATAAAGCCTGTTCCATCAAGAGGCTAACGACGGGAGAGAGGTTAGGATAGACCTATGGGTTAGGATGGAATACCGAGGTTCACCTATAAAGAATATGATGAATCTCCTTATACCGTCAGGTGTTCAGCCACAGTATGACAGGAGACAATCATTCTGCAGCGTATGCCATAAAACATACGAGAACAGAGACAGATTCTCTATTGAAACAGAACATTAAGGAAAAAACCAAGAAGAAATACAAACCAACCATCCAATATTATGGTTAAGCGTCCGTTGCAGAAATGTCACCGCCTCTGGAGCCGTAAACGTCAGTCAAAACCCTGACTCAACTATTCTTTGACGTTCGCCCAGTAGCTGTCCACTTCACGCTGTATCTGCTGGATTACGTCGTCGCGTCTCACAGGCTTGAACAGGTGTTCAAACCTCTTCTGCAGCTTGAGATATTCTTCGACGGGTTTCCTGCTCCTCGGTATATATGTGTGTTTGACGGCTCCGTCAACCGCTTCCTTGAGCGGGAAAAGCCCTGTCTCAACGGCAAGCTTGTCCAGCTTTATCATCAGGCTCGGGTCGGAACCCCAGCCCGTCGGACATACGCCAAGCCCTATGAAAAGCTTCGGCCCTTTAATATTCATAGCCTTCTCAAACTTTCTCAGCAGGTCTACAGGCTTTGAAGCCGCTACTGTAGCGATGTAGGGCGGCCTATGGGCCCTCCATATCTCGAACAAATCTTTTTTACTGCTTGGGTTTCCCGCAGGTGTTGTCGAGGTCCAAGAATACGGCAGTGTAGCGCT
Source organism: Candidatus Caldarchaeum sp. (assembly GCA_038844785.1). Lineage (GTDB taxonomy): Archaea > Thermoproteota > Nitrososphaeria_A > Caldarchaeales > Caldarchaeaceae > Caldarchaeum. The sequence continues at coordinate 23,341 of JAWBRA010000024.1, read as the reverse complement.
TGAGAACTGGAAGCCAGTGTTGCCGTAGGCTTCGTTGTCGTAGACGAGATAGAAGAAGTCGAGACCCCTGTGTATGGCTCCCGACGTAGCCTGCAAACCTATGTCGTAGGCAGCTCCGTCGCCTGTTAACAGCAGCACTTTTACATCTGGGTCACGTCTCTTTCCCTTCTCAACCCTAGCCAGTATTCCGTCGACCAAGCCCTGGACAGCAGCCGGCCCAGCTCCGAACGGTGCAAACAGCATCGGATTCTTTATAGAGACGTAGGGGTAGAGCTCCAGCAAGGCGAGGCAGCCGGGTACGCTGACCACAATGGTTTTGGGCCCCAAAACCTTTAACGCCAGCCTCAGCAAAAGCTCTCCACCACAGCCTGCGCAAAGCGGGGAGCCTGACGTTAGAAAGTCGTTCCGCGGCGTGTCCTTCAATGTTCTGAAAGCCGTCGGCTCAGGCATGATGCATCGCCTCGATAATCTCAGACGGTATGCCCGCTATCCTGAGATACTCTCTAAGCCTCGTCCAGTCGTCTTCTCTGAACACTAGAACAGGGCCTTTTGGTATCTTGCCTTTCTTCGCAGCATCCATCGCAACGCTGACCATGTAGCCGACTTCCTCTTCCCCTATGTTAGCTCCTCCAAGCCCTCCTATGAAGGAAACGATGGCTGATGGTTTTTGCTGTGAATGGTAGAGGGCTTCGACGACTTCAGGATATAGCGCGCCCCCCTTACCTAGCGATATGTTCTGCTCGAAAACAGCCACGGCTTGCACATTGGACAGAGCTTCTCTCAGCTCCTCGCTCGGGAAAGGTCTTATCATCTTCAGCCTAACCATTCCAACCTTCAAACCCGCCCTCCTCAACTTTTCCACACCAGCCCTGATTATCGAGCTGTAGGAGTTTGAGCAGACCACGGCGTACTCGGCGTCATCCATCATAAACCTTTCAACAACGTCATGCTCCCTGCCGAATATTTTCCGAAAATCTTTCGCAGCCTGTTTGAAAACGTCCTTAGCCCTGAGAGCCGCCATGTGTAGCTGGTATTTGAAGAAGGTGTAAGGCGCTCCCTCGGTCACCGTGGGCGCGTAAGCAACCATGCTTCCTTCCTCTCCTCCCAGAGGCTTTGGATACGTGAACTCGGGGAGAAACTGCTCCACCAACTCCTTCTCAGGTATTTCCACAGGCTCTCGTGCAAACGATAAAACGAAGCCGTCCATGTTAACTATTACAGGCAGAAGTACTTCATGGTCTTCACCAACTCTGTATCCCAGAACTATGAAGTCCAAAACTTCTTGGCAGGTCTCGGCATGAAGCTGGATGAAGCCGCTGTCCCTAGCCGCCAAAACATCGCCGTGCTCAACCTGCAGAACCATCGGCATGCCAACCCCTCTAGCCACGTTAACCAGCACGATCGGGGCACGCCATCCAGAAACCGTGTAAAGCGCTTCAAAAGCGTAGAACAAGCCTTGGCTCGAAGTAGCTGTAAACGAGCGGGCGCCGGTAAGGGATGCGGCTCCCGCCGCGGTGATCATCGAATGCTCTGATTCAAAGTTCACAAACCTAGCTTTCACAACACCCTCCGCAACCCACCTAGACAATGTCTCGACTATTTCGGACTGTGGCGTTATAGGGTATGCAGCTATGTAGTCGACGTCTGAAACCCTCGCACCCCATGCTGCGGCAGAGTTTCCAGTCAGCATCTTCTTCAAACGATTCCTCCCCCCTCAACGAGCTTAACCGCTTTTATGGGGCATTCTGTGAAGCAGACGAGGCAGCCTTTGCAGTTGTCGTAGTCTATCCTCGGCGTCAGGTCTTCCTCAAGTGATATGCATGAATCGGGGCAGTACACGTAGCACACCATGCAGCGGGTACATTTACCATAGTCGATTACTGGTGTGACACTCCTCCAAGCACCGGTCTTTTTATAAACGGTGTTGCCGAGGTTGAGTATCATGGCTGTCGACAGGCTTGGGACTACGTAAGATAATTCCACCACTCTGCTTTCCGCAGGTTGTAAACTATTGTTTTCCGTCGAAGGCTTGATGGTCGGCGGGTTCATGTAGCATTCTTCAGCGAGCTTGATGTTGGCCTCGACCAGCTCATCCCCAAGCCCGAGCTCAGCCATCTCCTCTTTAACAGCTTCTTCAACCGAGCTCCATCGTGCTATTCCCAGGGCTTTGCATGCCAAGGCGGCCAAGCCTGAGCTTATGGCGCTCCTCATCCCCAGCAGCCTCGAAGCCGAAGAAGAAACGTCGTAGGCCACATAAGCGTATCCATGGACCTGAAGAACATTCCGTTGAGAGTTTAGAACAACCACGCCACCCTCCTTCAATCCTTGAAGAGGGCTGGGCGTAAGGCTTACTAGCGACGTGTCAGCCACTATAACCGCGTCGGGGTCGAAAATATACCCCCTTCCTCCAACACCGTCATCAGAGATTCTCACAAACGAGATGACGTGCGCCCCCCTGCGCTCAGGACCGTACATCGGCGAATCTTGGACGGCATAGCCTTCGAGGAAGGCGGCGGTCCCAACTATTCTCCCCGCTGTTTTTATCCCCTGACCACCCCTTCCGTGAAACCTTATCTTAAGCCTCATCCAAAAACCTGGTTCTAAACCAGAACGATTGATAATATTCGTTAGATGTTTATTTATATAAATTATCCCGACGTACCGGATATAAGCAGCTCGCTAAAATCTTCTATAAATAGGTTTGACAGCTAAATAACCCAGTGAGCGGCGGCTTTTTCAGGAATGTCGGGCAGCTGGGTCAGCAGGTGTGTAGCGATAATCGACACAAACGGCTACGGCTCGAAGGGTTCTGTGGCCTGTTACGTGGTTAAGGGAGATGGGGAGGCCGCTCTGGTCGACGTCGGATACTCGACTTCATGGAGCTTTATCTTGAACGGTTTGCGTGAACTCGGCGTCAAACTCGGCGACGTGAAATATGTTTTTCTAACCCATTTCCACCTAGACCACTCAGGCGGCTCTCACACAGCATTGCAGAACATGCCCAACGCTCAGCTTATGGTGCATGAAGCCGCTTTGAGAGTGCTTCTCGACCCGTCTAGACTTGTTGACGCAGCGCTGGCTGCCTTCGGAGAAGACATAGCACATTACATCGGAGGCTTGCAGCCGATACAGCCCGAGAGGATAGAGCCTGTTAGGGAAGAAAGCTACGAGCTGGGCGACGTCGGGCTGGAGGTGTTGTTCACGCCGGGGCATGCGCCAGGCCACATCTCACTGTACTTGGCGAACGAGGACTCGGTCTTCACAGGCGACGCCGTATGCGTTAGACATCCAGCACTTCCGTTCCCGCTGCCGCCCGCAAGCCCGCCGTTCTACGACGTCGACTCAGCCCTACAGAGCCTTGAAAAGATAAGAAGCCTGAAGCCCGCGAAGCTCTACACACCACACTTCGGATTTAGAGAGGCTGAGAGCCGGCTGTTTGAAGAAGAGGCGGCGGTTATAACGGCGTGGAGGGACGAGGTAGAGCGTTTGCTTGACGAGGGGCTGGGGGCAAACGCCATAGCTGAAAGCCTGCGTAAAAAACTTCTTGCGAAACATGGGATTGGCTTTAACGGGCTCGACAGCTATGTTGGAGACATCCTGCTGAACAGGCTTTTGAAGATAAGCGTGCAGGGTTACATGGGTTTGCTGATGCGTCGTAGGCGTTGATAATTTATAGAAATTAGTCCGAAAGTATATAATTGAAACGCGGGCATCAGACACCGATGACGACTCAGTCGGCATTAACCGCCCAGCCCACGGCCGAGGAAGCCGGCCTCGACAGGGCTAAACAACTTCAAGGAGAGCTAGTGAAACAATACTACAGATGGGTTAGGGATGTAAAGGCGAGCGGGGGTAAGGTGGCCTACTGCTTCGTCATGGCAAACCCCATAGAGCTTTTAAGGGCCTTCAACATAGCCCCGGTCTACCCTGAGATAACATCGCTGCAAATCTCCTACAGGGGAGGCGCCCCCTCCGTCATCGGCTTGTCCGAGGAGTTCGGCTACTCAACAGACTGCTGCGGGTATGTCAAGATGGGAGTTGCCACAGTCCTTAACAAGGGACAGACCCCGATAGGGTACATACCGACACCAGACATGGCGATGCTCACTTATTCGGGATGCCAGATATACATACACTGGTGGGAGCAATACCAGTACATCACGAAGACGCCTGTCTTCACCGTAGACATCCCCTACATAAGAAACTATAACGGCGGCGTTCCCAAACATGACATAAAGTATGTCTCATCCCAGCTCGAGGAGCTCATTCCAAAGCTGGAGCAGTTCACAGGAGTTAGGTATGATGAAGAGAAGCTGAAAGAATACATCAGGTTGTCGGCTGAGGCTTGGGAGCTTTGGAAGAAATGCCTCCACATGGGTAAGCTGAAACCCTCACCTCTCGACGCCTACTTCGAAGCAATCTACTACATGTCGGCGATAACCCTGCTTAGAGGCAGCAGAGAATGTGTTGATTTCTACGCATACCTTCTCAAAGAACTTCAGGAACGCTACGAGAAAGGAGTGGGCCCAACACCTGAAGAAAGGTTCAGACTAGTTTTCGAGGGGGTTCCCAACTATCCCTTCTTCAAACGTTTCTGGAACCTGTTCAAAACCTGGAACGCCAGATGCGTCGCCTCAACATACCCGAAGGTTGCGGGAATGGTTGACGTCGATGTTTTCAAGCTCAACGCCGACAAGCCTTTAGATTCTCTCGCAGAATACATGATTCACGCATACTGCAACTGGAACATGATTATGAGGAAAGACCTTATCAGCAAATATGTACGGGAATACAGCGCTGACGGAGTTGTCATTCATTCGATAAAGAGCTGCCGTTCATTCTCGATGGGACATGGAGACATAAGGGAGTACCTGATAAAAAACCTAGACGTCCCAGCCCTTCACATTGAGTCAGACCACGTGGACCCGAGATACTACAGCGAGGCCCAGCTCAAAAACAGGGTTGACGCATTCTTCGAAAGCCTGTCAATCAGGAAGAGGGAGTAGAAAATGTCTGGGATATACGCGGTAGGTGTCGACGCAGGCTCCACATACACAAAAGCCGCAATAATCGATGAGCATGAGAGGCTTATAGCAGTCTCCATACTGATGACAGGGGTTAGGATAAACGAGGCGGCGAAAAAAGCCTTTAACGAGGTACTGCAGAAGGCAGGCATATCTGAGAGCGACGTTTCCATCCTTGTCGGCACGGGTTACGGAAGATACAACATAACCTTCGGCAACATGCAGGTGACGGAGATAAGCTGCCATGCTAAGGGCGCCCACTTCCTGTTTCCAAAAACAAGGACAGTCCTCGACATGGGTGGTCAAGACACCAAAGCCATCAGGATAAACGAAAGAGGCGAGGTTGTTGACTTCTGCATGAACGACAAATGCGCCGCCGGGACAGGAAGGTTCATTGAAGGCGCTGCAAAAGTCCTAGGCCTAAGCCTAAGCGAGGTTGGTGAGCTCTCGCTTAAAGGCAAGAAACCAGTTAAAATCTCCAGCACATGCGCCGTCTTCGCCGAAACCGAGACGATGGAGCAGCTTGCATGGGGTAACAGCATCGAAGACGTTCTCTACGGCGTCCACACAGCTATGGCGGTAAGGTCCATAGGCTTGCTGCGCAGAGTTGGGATAGAGCCGGAGCTAACTTTCACTGGAGGTGTTTCACAGAACGTCGGGATGGTCAAATGTTTGGAGGAACAGCTCAACATGAAGATAAACACCTCAAGCCTGACGATGTACTGTGGAGCCATAGGTGCCGCATTGTTCGGCTTGGAGAAGATCAAGGCAAGCCAGCTAGTTACGGTCAGGGGGTGATGTTGTGTTAACTGTCGGCATCGATGTGGGCACAAGAAACACAAAAATCGCCTTCCTCGAGGATGGGGAGAAAATTCTTTTGACGAAAGCTGCCAAAACATCGTTCGACTTCAACAACACAGCCAAGCAGCTTTTCAACACATCTCTCAACGAGCTGGGGCTTAGTAGCAGCGACGTAGAATATATCGTGGCCACAGGCTTTGGAAGATACAGAATAGACTTCAGAGACATAAACGTTACCGACATAACCGCTAACAGCAGGGGTGCAAAATTCTTCTACCCAGGCACAAAATCAGTCCTAGACATCGGAGCCGGCAACTCCAGAGCCGCAAAGATAGATGAGAAAGGCAAGGTCATCAAATTCAGGTCTACGGAGAAATGTGCGGCGGGAGGCGGAGGTTTCCTGGAGAAAATCGCATACTACACAGGGTTTGACGTATCGGAGATAGGTGTCATCGCCCTCTCGTCCAAAAACCCTGTCCCAATATCAACTGTATGCTCGGTTTTCGCCGAGTCCGAGGTGATAAACTTGATGACGCAGGAGGTTCCTATGGAGGACATTTTGATGGGCGCTCATCTCTCCGTGGTCGGCAGAGTGTTGATCACGCTGAAACAGGTTGGGGTGGAGCCTGAGCTAACAATAACAGGCGGGCTTGTCCTAAACCCGGCCATACCTAAGGTGTTGGAGGAAAAGCTGAACATCAAGCCAAACGTTTCTCCCAATCTCTTCTATGCAGGCGCCGTCGGAGCCGCTGTGCTGGGCCATAGGAGGCTGCTGAAGAAGAGGGGGCTTCAAGCGGGTTGACAGATACACTGCAAGAAAAAATCCAAGCATTCGAGGAAGTGGTGGAAGATTCTTACACAACGTTCAACTATGTTAAGATGTGGAAGCAGAAGCTAGGCCGGAAAGCCCTAGCATATTTTCCAGTCTACTTCCCGGAAGAGCTTGCCCACGCTCTAAACATGATTCCCGTCAACATTTTAGGAGCTTCAGGAAGGCTGCCGCTCGACATAGCCACAGCCCACACACAGTCGTTCGTCTGCAGCATAACGAAAAGCGTCTTCCAGCTCGCAGCCCAAGGACTGCTCAACACCTTTGACGCCCTGATATTCTCCAACATATGCGACGTTGCACGAAACCTCTCCGGAATAATGATGCGTAACTTCGGCGACAAAATCCACATCGACTACATCCATTATCCTATAAACAACATTTCAGAGAACGCTGTAATATATCTCGAGCAAGACTATAGAAGAATAGTCGAGGGGCTTGAAAGAGTCTCGGGGGAAAAGCTCGACGAGGATGAGCTGGCGGAAGCCATCAAACTCTACAACAGGAAGAGAAGGCTGTTGAACAGCCTCGCAGAGCTCCGGCGTGAGAAGCCCTGGCTCCTACCCTACCATGAATACTATCTGGCGATTAGGGCTGGCCAGTTCATGCCTGTAGAACAATATCTTAAGGCTTTAGAAAAATTCGTCGATGAAGTACGTTCGAGAGATGTAAGGCCAGCTGACAGGGTGAGGGTTGTCGTGATGGGGGATTTTTGCGAACAGCCTCCGTTGATGTTTATGAAGACGATCGAAGATGCTGGATGCTACATTGTCTGGGACGAGGTTCTAGTGGGTGCTAGATGGATAGGAGAGATAGAGTTGAACAACAGTGAGAATCCGCTGAGAACATTAGCTAGAGCGTATGTCAGCAGACAGGAGCCGCTGACAGTCAGATACCATCCTGCAGTTGACAAACATAGACACATGCTCAACCTTGTTGAGGCAGCTAAGGCGGAGGGCGTGGTATTCATAACGCCGAAGTTCTGCGAGCCAGCCCTCTACGACTACATGATATACAAGACCGTGTTAGACAAACACAACATACCCTATCTGCATCTTGAGTACGAGGAGTCGACTTCAAGCTTCGAGCATGTGAGAACCATGCTTGAAACTTTCGCAGAGTCCATAATGTTTGATTAACCATGGGTGAACGTGTGTCGTCAACAGCTAACCGTCTGCCTGCCTCTGAAGCTTTAAGATTTCTACAACTGCATCATTCCGTTTTTTGACAACCTCCCTGAGATAATCTGCAGGATATGTGTAGAACCCTTTACCGCTTTTTACTCCGAGATAGCCTTTCTCCACCAGGTCGCTGAAAGTCTTTGAGGGGGCGAATCTTTCCCCAAGCTTCTCAGCAAGGTATTCGTGTATGTTCAAGAATACGTCAAGCCCTCCTAAATCAGCTATAAGAAACGGTCCGAAGAAGGGATATCTTAAGCCTAGCGAGAGTCTTATTACTTTGTCGAGGTCTGGTGGCGAAACCACGTTTTCGTCGCATATTCTCACAGCCTCAGCAAACAACGCTGCCTGAAGACGTACACCCACGCCGCCTGGAGATTCATTGCATACGATAACTTCTTTCTTCAACACGTTGGTGAACAGGTCGACAACCTTTTTCACGACATCGTCACGATTATATTGCGTTCTGAATATCTCAACTAACGGCATAAGGTAAGGCGGGTTCCACCAATGAGTTCCTATCACCCTTTCCTTGTTCTTCACCTTTTGACCTATCTCCGAAATTTTGAAGGATGACGTGTTCGAAGCTAGAATAACCTCTTTTCCACAGAGGGTGTCGAGTTTTTCAAACAGGTCTATTTTTAGTTCGAGGGGTTCTGACACGGCTTCCGTCACTATTTCAGCCCCTCGGACCGCCTGCAACATCGAGGTCGTAGGAGCTATTCTTCCAAGCAGCTCTTCGCCGCTCTCGTTTTTCAAGAGGCCGAGTCTGAAAAGCTCTCGTAAAATCTCCCTAATGTTCTCCATACTTTTTTTGAGAATTTCAACGCTGACATCCACTAACGAAACTTGATAGCCGGCCATCGAGTAGGCAACAGCTATGCCAGACCCCATCAGACCCGCTCCTATTATGGCTGTTTTAGACATCGCAGTATGTCACACCTTAACTTGATATATGCGTTTTTCCTCCATTAAAAAGCCGTTCCAGCTCTTGATGTAGATTGCAAATGCTGTCTGCTTCGACGTGGATTTGTCTGGCTATCGTGTCCAAAAACCTTCTCTGTCCAGTTCCCTCAAAACCTTGAGCTCTGTTTCTGATGGAGGTGGCTGGTCAGGGGCTTCAGCCAGTCCTGCGACGAGCCCGCCCACATGTTTAATTATTTCTTCTTTATTAACTCCCGGATATAGTGCGATCGCCGTGAATTTTGAGCCGTCCATAGAAAGGACTGCTTTATCGGTAACTAGGTAGATGTCCTTCAGTCTGTTTTTTCCGCCGCCGGCTGGGGATGTTATGTAATCGACCTTCGAAACAATTCTCCTAGATTCCAGCGGCATCATTACAATCAGTTTTCTTGTGAAAACAGCGATGTCGCATGCGCCTCCGCTTCCAGGCAGCCGTCTAAAACCGTGCAGTGTCTTGACTAAGGTGCTGTTGACGTTTCCAGAAACGTCTATCTGTGCCCCGCCTATTATTCCAGCGTCAACCTCGCCGCGTTGAAGACAGGACATTACCTCCACAAGGCTTGTAAGCCATGAAGCCTGTGTCTGAAGAGGCAGGTCGCACATGGTGTGAACATATTCTCCGCACTGTTTCTCCCTCATGATGCCGGCTTCATACAACGCTACTGCTTGAGGAGCCCATAGGCTTTTGGCTAGGTTGAAGGCTAGCATGGGCAGTCTCATTCCTACAAAGACTGTTTCACGGTCTCTGACCAAGCGGGCTGCTGAGACAACCATCATCTCACGGGGGGTGAAGCTTTCAGTAGCCATACATTCTCTCCCCAGCCTTCAAAGGCTTGGCAACTCTGATTCTTTCAGAGTCCACCATCCTCAGGTAGTCGCCTCTTCCGCCCGGTGTCAAAACCCATTTCTCCAGCCATCTCTTAAAGCCTACCCGTGTCCTGCTCATCTCATGATATTCTCTGAAGCAGCTGTGGTCTCTGTTGTAGTATCCTGCCAGAGGAGATGGATGTGCTCCATACTTTACCTGACAGACAGCCGCCACTTTGTATGGGGGGCATATGACGGAGTTTGGGTCGTGGGTTATCGTTTCGTGGTCAACCACCTCCTCGGCGGTCACTATTACTTTATCGGCTGCCTGGCATGCTTCCCTCACGATTCCCAAGTTTCCCCACATCTGCGCGTAGCCTTTGTCGTCGCATCTTTGGACATGGATTAGGGAGACTTCGGGCTTGACCGCCTTGAGCAGCACAACATTCTCCCCAGTGAAAGGACATTTAGACAGCTTTGCCAGACCTTCGGAGACAAGTCCCTCGAGTATGTCAGAGCCTATGAGCGTTTTTGACGGAATGAAAGGAATTCCAAGGGCGGCAGCTAGAATAGCTGAAGCGATACTTAGGTTGGAGTAGTCAACCACCTTTATAATCCCTTCCTCGTAGGCCCGGCTGAAGCAGTAACCCATGCCGTGGGATACGTTGCCAACCCATGCTGCCATAACCTTCGAAACGCATCCGGCGCCAATCAGCTGGTCGAAGGCGGCGTCAGATATAGGCCCTATCAGCGTAAGGTTGCGTTTCCCCTGCCTAATCATTTCATGGACTGCGGCGAAGGGAACTGCATGCTCGAGTGCAAGACACAAAGCCACCGAGCAACCGTCCTGAATAAACCTCCCCACAGCATGCTGCAGAGAAGTGACTTTTCCCTTCACGCAAAACACGGATATGAAGCTTTATTTATCTCTCCAGACGGGTTTCCTTTTTTCGAGAAAAGCTTTGAGACCCTCCACCGCATCCTCTGTCCTCATCAATTCGTTAAGGTAAATGTCGGAGGCTTTGGTCAAAGCTTGTTCGAAAGGCAGTGTAAGCGAGCTGAGGATGGCTTTCTTTGCATGTCTCATCACAGCGCTGCTGTTAGCCAGAAGCTGTTCTGTGAAAGAACTTAGAAACACCTCGAGCTGCTGTTTTTCAACAACCTCGTTCACCAAACCCATTTGTTTAGCCTCAGCCGCTTTCACTGTTTTCCCAGCCATTAACAGCGTATATACGTTTTTCAGGCTTGTCAGCCTTAGGTAAAGAGCTGCTGCAGCCGGTGGAAAGACCCCCACCTTGACCTCGGGCTGTCCAAACTCAGCTGCCTCAGACGCTATCACAAAATCGCAGGCCATCGCCAGCTCCATCCCTCCTCCTAGACATTTTCCATCCACAACGCATACCGTAGGGGTTGGAAAGCTTAACAGTTTCAAGATGAGGCTTTCGAACTTCCTTATCAGCTGCTCAGCCATCTCGGGCAGATGCTCCCTCACATCCGCCCCAGCGCTGAAAACACCTTCAACACCTGATTTAACGATCAAGACAGCCAGCTGCTTGTTTGCTGCAAGGTCTTCAAGGGCGTTGGAAAACTCGTCCATCATCTCAATGTTCATTATGTTGAGAGGTGGGCGTGAGAGAATGATTGTTGAAGCTCTCTCCCCCGCGACCAGCTTTATCGTCTTGAAGGACGATGTCAAACCCCAGCCCTCAGCTGACGACAACTATCTGACGGCCTACCACCTTTCCTTCCTCCAGCCGTTTAAGACCCTCGTTCACGTCCTCAAGCCTGAGCCTGTCCGATATCACTGGCTCGAGCTTTATCTTCCCCGTCCTCACCATGTTCACTATCGAAGGATATTCGGCGAGCCTGCATCCGAGCGAGCCGACGACAGCTATTTCCCGGAACATCAGCCTGCTGACCCTCATGCTCCAGTTTTCGGCGCTGTAGCCCACTACGACAAGCCTTCCGCCAGGCCTGACGACGCTTAAAGCTTGTTCAAGGATTGCCGGCTTGCCCACGACCTCGAAGGCGACGTCAACCCCTCCGCCCACGATTTTCTGAACAGCTGTCCCAAGCTCAGCTTCCCTCGTGTTTATGGTTTCAACCGCACCCAGCTGTTTAGCGAGCTGGAGCTTGCGATCGTCTATGTCCACAGCTATCACCAAGCCTCCAAGCGCCGAAGCTATCTGGACAGCGTTGATTCCAACGCCTCCGCATCCGATGACGGCAACCCACTCCCCGCCTCTGACAGCTCCTCTGTTCTTAACCGCGTGGTAGGGTGTTGAGACGGCGTCGGAGATTATAGAGCTTTCCTTCAAGGGCAGGCTTTCAGGCAGGCGGACTAGGTTTCTGGCAGGCGCTTTAACGTATTCTGCGAACCCGCCGTCAACGTGGTTGCCGACCATCTGCATGCTCTCGCAAATGTTGTCCCTGCCTTCAAGGCATCTCGAACAGACACCGCATGAGAGAACGGGTGGAACGAGCACCCAGTCACCCACGCTAAAACCCCTGACACCCTCTCCCACCTCGGCAACGGTTCCGGAGATCTCATGCCCGAGGATGAGAGGTGGTTTTTTGAAGGTTGGGACTCCGTGTAGATAGTGGAGGTCTGTTGCGCAGACGCCGCACGCAGCCACTTTCACCAAAACCTCTCCATAACCTGGTTTCGGAGCATCTACGTCAACTATTTCCAGAGGTTGGCCAGCGCCTCTGAAGACAGCGGCCTTCAAACCCTCTCACCCCAGCCTGCTGCCGCATTTGAGGCAGAACACTGAGTTCAGCGGCAGGTATTTGGCGCCGCATGTTTTGCAGGCAAGCATGTAGGGGCCATGCGGATAGCGGGGGTCAACGCCCTTAGCCAAGTCATCTCTCAACTCTCTGTACCGTCTTTTTCTTTTCTCCTTGAAGGCGTGTAGCCCTTCAACCGGTTCGATGCCGCCTATGTTTAGCGAGAAGAATTCTTTTGCATGCTCCCACGTAAGCCTCCAGATTAGGTCCCGCCACCAGTTCAGATGGACTTTGAAGTAGTGGAGGCTGGTCGGCGAAAGGTCTAGCATCACGTCCACAAGCTGCCTAACTCTTTCGTCAAGCTTTTCATAAGGCACCACGTCGTTGACAATCCCCCATTCGAGAGCTTTCTGAGCCGTTATCTCCTCGCTAGTCATCACCAGCTGAGCCGCCCGCTTCAAGCCAATGTGTAGCGGAAGCCATTGCGAAAGACCGCCTATAGACGTCATCCCAACACGTGGCCCGGGAGAGAGGAACCTCGCATGCTGTGCGGCTATGGCCAGGTCTGATGCGGCCACGAACTCAAAGCCTCCGCCGGCCACTACGCCGTTAACCCTTGCGATGACAGGCTTGCCGCAGTGGAGAATAGTGTCAAGAAACCTTCCGTATATCTCGCCCCACTTCCACCAATCCGACGGCTTTTTGCTGTAGATGTCGGCATACTCCCCAACGTTTCCCCCAGTGCAGAAGGCCTTGTCGCCAGCGCCTGTCAAGACTATGAACTGTATGTTGTCGTCCCACATCGCGTCGTCGAAAGCGTCTATCAGCTCTTTCAAAGTGCTGAGAAGGTAGGAGTTGTATTCTTCAGGCCTGTTAATCTGTATTAACGCCGTATGAACGTGGTAGCTTTTGTCGTAGATTATTTCTTTATACTCTTTTCCACCCATTGCTACCCACCTGCCGCATTTTCGAGGGAGAGCTCGATGAGGCCGAGCTTTTCAAGGGTCTCTCTTCTTGGAACACCGTTTTCATCCCAGCCGTGGAGACTGTAGTACTCATCTAGCATTTGCTCAAACCTCCGCCTGTCTATCTTCCTGCCCCTGACTTTCGGCATCCCAGCTACTGTGGGCTCCACGTAATAGCGTTCTGGAAGCATGTCGTCCTCCCTACTGAAGCCCAGCCTGTTGTTCAACATCCTCTCGACAGCCAGTATTCTCTCGCCCGTCATCATCAACTCCTGCTTGGAAGTCTCCATGCCTGTTGCACTTTTTATCAACCTGACCCACTCGTCGTATGAAGGCGCGTGTACCGAGATAAACTTCATCTGAAACCTGCAGAGACCCAGCGAGTCTCCGACAGCGTACTGGAGCTCATGCCACCAAACCATCCTCGCCTTGCCCTCATAAGACGTGTAATCAGATGAGACCTCGCCGTCGTAAAGGCTTGTGAGAAGCTCTTTAGGCAGGCCGTAAAGGTCGAGGGCTGGCCTGCTCCTCAAATGGTCTGCCCCCCTCGTGGCTGTTGCGAGACCTAAAGCGAAGCTGGGGACAGGTCTGTCGTCGGATAGAAGTATCCCCATGCCCTTTATGTGGAGGGCGTAGTATTCAGTTTCCCTGCCGAGTTTTTCTACGGCCGTTTTCATCCCCTCGGCGAGGATGTCGCCCAAACCTTGACGAAATGCTATCATCTCTATGAGGCGGTAGACAGCCTCCCCGCTACCCCATTCAGGCTTCAAACCGTCCAGCAGGTTGGCGGGTATAAGGTTCTTCTCGTAAAGCTCCATAACCCATGCTATCATGTTACCCACCTCTATCGTGTCCAAGCCGTATTTGTTGCAGAGGTATGAAGCGTTCATCACATCTTCTATCCTGTTTATCCCAACCATAGTCCCGAAACTCCCCAGCTGGCTGTATTCAGGGCCCTCTCCCTTATGAGGGTAAGGCCCGTCGTCAAGCTCGTAGACATGTCTACATTTTATGCTGCACGCCGAGCATCCTGACATCCCTGTCTTGTACTGCTCTATGTTCTCCGGCTCAAGCGTTCCCACGTCGGAGAGCGCTTGCGTCTGGAAGTTTCTAACCCTAAGCAGCCCAGTGTGATACGTGTAGTTGAAGATGGCGGCTGTTCCGTGAACCGACTGCGCCTTCGCCCACCTCGTCGACATAACCTTGTCGATCATCTCTCTGCAAAGCTTTTGCAGCGACTGTGTGTCATACCATTCTATAGGCCTGTCTCCCAGCGCTGAGATGGCTTTAAGATTCTTGCTTCCCATGACCGCGCCCATCCCTGTTCTGCCAGCGGAGCTTTTCCTCCCAGTCCTCACGCAAGCATACCTGACAAGGTTCTCGCCAGCTTGACCTATGACCAGAGACTGGACGCCGCCGCCCTCGGCCTTTCTAATCTCCTCCTGCGTCTCAAAGGCATCCAACCCCCAGAGCTCTCTGCCGTCAACTATCTCAACAGCCCCGTCATGCAAATGTATTCTAACAGGTTTCTCAGCCCTTCCTGTTACCACTAGGAAGTCGATGCCTGCCCTACGCATTGTGGCTGCAAAGAGCCCTCCTACGTTGCTGTCGCCCAAAGCGTTCGTCAAGGGTGAGCGGGCTGAGATGTTGCATCTGCCCGAGCCGAGGGCTGAGATTCCAGTCAGCAGGCCCACGCCAACGATCAACGGGTTTTCAGGCCCCAGAGGGTTTGTCCCCCTGTCCACCATCGTGCTGAGAAGGTATGTGTTGACGCCCCTTCCTCCTAGGAAGTATCTTCTCCAATACTCGGGCACAGGTTCTACAGAAACTTTTCCGCGGCTCAGGTCCACGTATGCTACGAGCTGGCTGGGTTTCATGTCTACGCAACCCTCCTTATCTTGGGCTGCGTTGGATATATCCAAGTGATGGTGTAGCTTGTGCCGCAGCTGCTGCAGGTTGCTTCCGAAACCCCTTGCTGGACAGGTATTCTAGCCGAACAGTTTAAACATCTCACCGAATAGGTTGACCCGCCTGACAGAGCAGGCGTCAGTATGATGGTTTCTCCTCCCCTTATCCTCCTGTCCAAATCTCTAACCACTTCCCCGTCGACGGAGACGACGAGCTGCTCCGGGTTCTCGTCTGAGAGATATTCAGCACCCCTGCCGCCAGCCTCGCTCGCAACCCTCGCAAGCAGCTGGCGGACAGTCTCACCATCCTTGACGGTTAGGGTCATCTCCCTGCTGCCGAAAACGGTCCGCAAAGGGCCGACGAAGATTATTTTTACAACAGCCTCCACATACCCGCGACTCCAGACGCCAGCTCATATAGTCTAAAATATATTTATAGAAATTGTCCAGCCATCATATCATCTCGGAAAAGACCTTCAATATGGCGGGCTGCCCGCGTTTAACGTGTTTGTTTCTCGACCGGGTTTTGGAGGGTGCCAATCCAGTCGGGGTATGAGGCTAGGTATGTGTGAGTGTTAAGCAGACCCGTATGCCTGAAAGCATACATTGTGAGAGACGAGCTTGTCCCCTCCTCGCAGTAGCAAATGATGGTTTTAAACCGTGAGAGGTTGTTGGCTTCCACAGCGTTTCGGACAGCCTCGATGTTAAACAAGCCTTTGGACGCGTAGATAGTGTCCCATGGAATGTTTATCGCGTGAGGTATGTGGCCAAAGCCGTAGTCTGACGTGCTGCGGGAATCCACTATCGCAGCCGAACCATCCCACTCTAAAACAAGGCTTGCTATCTTCTCCCTCGTCAGGAGACGGCTTTCATCGTAGCTGAGCCTCGGAAGCTCCGACGGCTTGTAAACCGGCTTCTCACTTGTTACAGGGTATCCGTCGGCCACGTACTCTTCGAAAGGTCTGTCGAGCAGCGCCAGCTTGCTGAAGCCGAGGAGCTCAAGCGTATAGACAGCCCGTGCAGCATGCCTTCCATAAAAATTGTCATAAACAACTATAGTCCTGTCCGTGTCGACGCCCAGCCTGGAGAGATGCAGGACAAGGTCTTCGCTGTCGGCTGGCATGAGGGCCACCCCCCAAATCTTTATGAAGTTCGCGAAAGAGCAGGGCAAAGCGTTCGGGATATGGCCTGCCCTGTACTCGATAATCCTTCTCACGTCAAGCAGGATGTAGTCGTCAACGTTGTCCAACAGCCTTTCTGGGCTAACTATCTCAGGCTTTAACGCCGCAGCCATTTGCTGGCTCACGTGTTTTCCGCTTATTCACCAGCCTCCAACCACGCTGCCTGTTTCATATACTATATGGTATCCGGGCAGTGTTTTCTGCAGCTTTTCGCCAAATTTTTTTGAGGAGAGTGTTTCTAGAAATTTTTTAACCTGTTTCTTTTCCATTCTTTGCTTGGAGACGACGAAATCAAACATTTCATCACCTATTGGGATGAAGTCTAGCCCGTAGTGTTTGGCTACTGCTTCGAGCGTTATTCCTACGTCGGCTCTTCCCTGCGCTACTGCTGCTGCAACCCCCGTATGCGTTCTAACCTCGTAGTCGTATCCCCTGATCTGCTTTAAAGGTTCTCTGACACCGAGCTCGGCTAGCCTTATGTCGAGGAGAGCTCTTATCCCAGAGCCTCTAATCCTGTTGACTAAGATTATGTCTTTTCTAAGAAGGTCTTCGAAGGACTTGATTCTATGCGGGTTTCCTTTCTTTGTCACGAAGCCGATTCTTCTAGCGTATCCTCTGACTAGGAATGCTTTGTCTTTCAGGCTGAGTCTTTCGAGCATGTGAAGGTTGTATTCGCCTGTCTTTTCATCCAGCAGATGCGTTCCCGCCAGGTCGGCTTCCCCGCGCTTAACAGCGTACCATCCAGCAACCGAGCCCACGTTCACAACCTTGGTCTCAAGTAAACCAGCCTCCTCCAAGAGAATGTCGATGCCTGGACAATGGCTTCCGATTATGAAGAGTTCAGCGGGTTTTATTCTGTCTGAGAGAAGGCTGACCTCAACCTCCTCTCCTTCGTCGAGAAACTCCTTGTTCGCAGCCACCTCCACCACGCCGTCGGCAACCGATAAAACATACGTAGACCCTGACTGCCCGAGCAATGGGTATGCGACGTTCCCGCTCCCTGTGGTCACTATCTGGACGGGAATCATCTCCAGCTTACCTTTCCCAGCGTCAATCCTAAATGGAATCTTGGCCTTCACCGTTTTCGACGCAGAAGGATTTACGCCGCACATGCGTTGGACCACAGGCTTGACGAGCTTCATGAAAACCATCATCGCCGACAGAGGGAATCCTGGCAGCCCTATCAGCAGCTTTCCGCCAGCCACTGCTACGGCGGTTGGTTTGCCGGGCCTGACCTTCAGCCCGTGGACGATAACCTTGCCGCCGCTCAGCTCTCTGAATACCTTGTATATCATGTCTCCGAAGCCTGCTGAAGTGCTTCCCGAAGTCACGACAATGTCGTAGCCGGATTCGAGAGCATGGCCTACACGCTCCAACATCACAAGGTAGTCATCTGGAATTATTCCAAGAAAATCCGCCTGAGCCCCAGCCTCAGCTAGCATGGCCGTTAGCGTAGGGCCGTTGACGTCGTAAACTTTTCCCAGGTCGAGCGGCCGACCTGCCTCGACCACCTCGTTTCCCGTAGAGAAGACCGCAACCCTTGCTCTCCTGTACACCGGAACCTCTTCAAGCCCCGCCGAAGTCAACACAGCTATCTCCCGAGGAGTTATCAGGCTGCCTTTTCTGAGGATTATGTCGCCGACAGAGATGTCTGACCCGGCTTGAGCTATGTTTTCGTTCGGAGAAACAGGTCTAAAGACTTGGACGGTGTTTCCTGAGGTTTTTTTGGTAAACTCAACCATCACCACAGCGTTGGCTCCACGCGGTACTGCTGCACCGGTCGATATCTCGACGCATTTCCCGTTCTCTAAAAATCCTTCGTAGACGCGGCCGACCTCAGCTTTCCCAACGACCTCCAGCGTGACAGGGTTCTCCTCGGTCGCTGCATAGGTGTCTGAAGCTACTACAGCGTAGCCGTCTACGGTAGACCGGTCAAAAGGCGGAGCAGCAGCTTTAGCCACAACGTCTTCGGCAAGAGTTCGACCTAATGCCTCGCTCACTTTCACTCTCTCTACACCAAGCGGCCTGACGCCGACTAACGCGGCATCTATCATCTCCAAAGCTTCTTCGACGCTGACTAAGTTGTGGAAGACGGTAGCCATCCGGGTTTCACCAGTTTTCAGTCGTGTTGTAGGAGCTGCACCTCCACTTCCTCGCCTTCGTCATATCCTTCCACATCCTCAGGCACGACCAGCAGCCCGTTCGCCTTCGTCAACGTTGAAAGGAGACCTGAGCCCGTTAGCATCAACGGCTCCACGACAACCCCGCTCTCTGTTTTCTCAACCCTGACACGGACGAAAAGCCTCGACGCTGTATGGTTTGCGACACGTCTCGTCAGCCTACCCTTAACCGAACAGGGGCCGGAGCTATTGTGACAGTACATCATATCTATCACTGGTTTCACGAAAAGCTGGAAGCCGATCAACGCTGAGACAGGGAACCCTGAGAGCATGAAGACAGGTTTTCCGTCAACTATCCCAGCCCCGGTAGGCTTGGCAGGCCTTATCCTGACCCCGTGGAATATGACGCCCGGCTTCCCAGCCTTGTTCACAGCGTCGGGAACTATGTCTCTTTCCCCTATGCTTGTGCCGCCCGTGACAATGACGATGTCGGAGACTTTCACGCCTTCAGCTATCTTTGAAGCCACAAGCTGGACGTCGTCCTCGACCGTTCCTAGGTCTACAGGGACGCATCCGTTCTCTACAATCAGCGATTTGAGCATGGGTTTGGAGCTGTTTATTATCTGGTCTTCCCTAGGAGTCTGTCCAGGCTCTACGAGCTCGCTCCCCGTGCTGAGGACGGAGACACGGAGCTTTTGGTAGACGGGGATTTTTACGATGTTGAGAGACGCTAAAGCTCCTATGTGCCAGGACTTTATCCTCGTTCCTCTGGAAACCACAAGCTCACCCATCCTGAAATCCTCACCCGTCCGTGAAATATTTTGGAATGGATGAGCTTGGCGGAAAACTTCCACGTATCCCTCTCCAGATTTTTTACAGTACTCAGCCATGACGACAGCGTCAGCTCCCTCAGGGACAGGCGCCCCAGTGTATATTTCGACAGCCTGCCCCGATGATATTTTTGGAGCCAAATCCCTCTTCAACCCCGTGTGGGATATGCCGACCAGCTCCAGCGTCACAGGGTTTGTGGGAGAGGCTCCGAATGTGTCGGATGCTTTGACAGCGTAGCCGTCGACAGCGCTCCTGTCAAACGGGGGAACATTGGCTGGGGAAAAGACATCCTGCCCGCAGAACCTGCCCAGACACTCTTCCAGCGGGACATACTCTACGGCTGGGTTTCCCACCGCTAGACTGTTAACGAGTGTCGAAAAAGCTTCCTCCACGCTGGCTAAAGTGGGGAAACCGGACATTTTCCTACGACTCATAAAATCTTTCTAAACGGTTTAGACACTGTCGGCTCATTTAAGTTTTTCACAGGGTTTAAGATTTTTCAGACAAAGTCTTCACGAGGGCTGAAACACCCCTTTCGTGGAGCCGTAGGATGATCCCCAGCAACTCGGCCAAGCTATCGTTAACTTGTTTCGACGTCGCGACGTAGTTTTCCACCGAGCGTTTGTCCGGTTCTTTCTCAAGCCTCTCGACCGCTTTCTCTAGCTTTGTTACGTTTATGCCGAACAGCTTCAGAGCCGCTCGAGTCTGCTCCGACATGCTAGCTAACCAGCTGCCCCTCCACGCTATTATATATTATTATTCTTTCTGGGTGGGAGTATATTGTTAGACCCTTTCCCCTAACCATGCTAACCAACGTAACCCCGCTTTTTAAAGCCGCGTACAGCCCGGAGAAAATAGGCCCTCTAAGGGAGACGGTCACCGGCATTCCCACGCGTGCCGCTTTCAAAACCATGTCGGAGGCCTGCCTGCCTGTGGTCAGGAGAACACATTTCGAAAAATCGACGTTCTTCAAAGCCATCTTACCTATTATCTTGTCAACTGTGACGTGTCTGCTGACGTCCTCCGAAAAGCCTAGAATTTTTCCCACAACGTCGGAGTAGACCGCTGCTGTGTGGACTGATACAGTGTGCTTGGACAGTCTTCCAAACTCTGTTACCACGGTGCGAAGCCGTTCTAACGAGATCCTGAAATCTGATGAAACCCTCGGCTTATGGAGGTTGTCAAAGGCCCTGATATAGTCTTCAACCGAGCCGCATGAGGTGAGGATGAGCTTGAACTCCTTATGTTTTTCAAGCCTTCTACCCAGCTCGGCTTCGTCGACGTTGACGTAGGCAAGTATGTCTAGGCCGTCCACAGCCAAGTCCTCGATCTGCTCCAGCCTGTCGACGATGCCCTGTCCAAGGAGATGGCCTACAGCCATTTCTCTAAGCTCGTGAGGAGTTGCGAAAACCGTGACAAAATGTTTGTCGTTGATGTAGATGTTTACAGGGAACTCTAAAGCGACAGGGTCTTCAACGATCTTCCCGTCATACCTCACGCCTATAACAACGGTGGATATACCGTCGTTTGTCATCCACTAAACAATTCGCAAAACCCCTTTAAAACATTTTTAGATAGTATGAAGGTGCTTGTAAGGTCTCAGCAGCCGCGATGTGATGGCTAGCGAAGATTAGAGGTCTTGACGGTTGAACAGAATGACGGCCGCCGCTAGGCAGGATGCCGTCCATGCAAGCATGCTTGCGGTGAAAACCATGGTTATCGATGAACCTAGTGTGCGTGCTATGTAAAGCCCAGTCGCCCCGAGGAGAAGCAGCGAAGGGTCTAGAGCCTGGACCATAAGTATCCTCGCCGACTCCACGGGGTTGAGGATTAGGAGGTTGAGTATGTCGGCTACTTTGAGGTCTGCTATCAATGTTACGCCCATTACCAGAAGGTCGTATATCACCACAAGCGTAAGCCATGTCAACAAAACCGTTGCCAACGCTTCAAACCTTGTCCTAGACAGTATGGATATGAGAAGCCCGACGGCGGAAAGCGTTGAGGCTGCCAACAGCGAGATGAGCATTAGCTGAAGGAACACAACTATGTCGCCCGATGAGAGGACGAGCCATAGATACCATGCAGCCAAGCCGTAGCCGAGAAAGGTGCTCAGGAAGATTGAAAGCGTTATCCCTAGATATCTGCTCACAGCAACCTCTGTTTTTGAGACGGGCTGTGCCAGCAGCATCTCCAGCGTGTTTTTCTCCCTCTCGGTTACCAGCGAGAGGCCGGCCAAGGAAAGTGACATCAAAGGCACCATGTAGAGCGTGAGGTTCACGAGAGCCGCTGATACACGGCCGAATGCCTTAAGCCCCAGATAGCTCAACCCCAGCACGCTGTAGTATGAAAGGCTTAGGCCGAGGACGGCGTATATGACGGCGTAGATTATCAGCCATTTGTTCCTCAGCGACTCCTGAATCTCCCTGACGAGAAGTGTTTTGAACTCCCTAGACAGCATCCTCTGTTAGCCTCATGACAAGCTCGTCCACGCTAGGCTCCTCTATCACAGCTCCTTGGATGTTTATGTTTTGTCTGACGAGGGTTGTTAGCGTTGTGTAGAGGTCTTCGGACTTGAGCGTCAGCCATCCCGGTGAGGAATCTTCAGCCTTCAACCCAGCCGCCTCCAAGCTCTCCTTATTAGCTCTCAGGTGAATCTTGTATGTCAAATTCATCGTTGAAGACAGCTCATACGATTTCATGGCGCGAACAAGCTTTCCACGGTTTAGCACAACGATGTCGTCGGCCATCGTCAGGACCCCGCTGAGGGTGTGCGTGCTTAACAGTATTGTTTTACGCTGCTGCTTAAGCGTTTTCAGAATGTTTACGAGCTCGAGCCTACCCCTAGCGTCTAAGTTGCTGAACGGCTCGTCCATGGCTAGGATTGGCGGGTTGCCTACCAAGGCTAGGAGCAGGCAGAGCTTCTGCCTCATGCCTCCAGACAGCTCTCCAACCCTGACCTCAGCTTTCTCCCTCAGACCAAATTTTTCAAGCTCATCCAGCGTTATGGAAACGTTTCTGAGGTCCGAGAAAAAGTCAAGCAGTTGTGTTAGGGTTAGGTCGTTGTACAGGTTTATGCTCTGGGGTACGTAGCCGATTAGCTTTCTGACCGATTTGCCCTCACGTTTTACGTCAAGCCCGTAAACCTTTAGCTCGCCTTCGAACTTCAGCAAGCCCAGCAGACATCTTAGGAACGTGGTTTTCCCGGCTCCGTTGGGCCCTAAGAGAAACGTGAGGCTGCCTTCAGGTATGTCGAAGTTTAGCCTGTCGAGGGCCAGGAATCCGTTAAACTGTTTCGTCAAATTACGGACCTTCACCGCCTCCAAACAAACCCCCTCCAGCCGGCTACGTAAACCGTGAAAACAGATATGATGGTCAGCAGGGCTGCTCAACCATAATAATATTATTATGGTTGGTATCTTTTATCTCTTTCTTCTTGGTTTTTTCCTTAGTGCTCTGTTGCAGTTGGGACATCTATCCTTGTTCTCGAACGTTTTACGGCATACGCTACAAAACGATTGTCCCCTGTCATACTGCGGCTGAACACCTGACGGTATGAAAGGAGATTCATCATACTCTTTATAGGTGAATCTCGGTGTTCCATCCTCAACCCACAGGTCTATCCTAACCTCTTTTCCGTCGTTGGCCTCGTAGTGGAACAGGTTTTTATACATGTTGGGTATTCTAAGCCTAAAGCCTGCTGTAACGTCGTATCTACCTTTAAACACCTCGCCTTTAACGTAGGCTGTATAGTCTCCTTTGTCTGGTATGTTTAAAGACCGCCAGACAGTTGTAGGTAGTTTAAGCCTCATATTACCCCTTTCCTCGCATACAATCTTAGCGACTACGTTGGAGGCGTAATACTTCGGAAGGAAGGAATCAAGCTGGGGCTGGTGAGCCAAACAACCCACCAGCGTAAACCCTACCGCTCCAAATGATATAAGCTTTAGAGAATGTAGTTTCGCCTCGTCACGGCTTGAAAACGGGAAATTTCAGGTTTTCATCGGTTTT
>JAWBRA010000023.1:0-26630 GCA_038844785.1 Candidatus Caldarchaeum sp. | reverse complement strand
GTCAGCCAAACTATGACAGGGGAGAATGGTATTGTAGAAAACGTTTAAAGACAGGGATAAATGCCCAAACTGCAACAGAATATTAAGGAAAAAACCAAGGAGAAAGAGATACAAACCAACCATATAACATTATGGTTAAGCGGTCGCTCCACCAGGCTGAGGTGCCAAGGCGTGACAATTACTAGGATATCCGTTCTGACGCTTCACAGCTTGTATCCGATTTTTCTGAGGAAGTGTTTTCTCTCCTCGATGTGTTTCTCGTCCTCTATGCCTTTGGGTTTGAAGCCGTCTATAACGCCTAAAACTCCTCTGCGGGGCCTAACAGCCTGTTATTAAGCCGCCCCAAAATACTTTATGTCGAGTATGCTGCCGACGCGTTGCTGGTTAAAGACCAGCCGTACTTTCAAGCCTGGTGAAGGCTTGATGTCTGGGTTAAGCCGGTGCATCAACCCGCCCTCCACCCCGTTGAATTTTACGAAAACCCATGTAATCGGCTGGACATTTGAACTATCACCCATCGTAATGTGAGAAACTGTGTATGTGACGATTTCGCCGACGGGTTCAACCTCATAATATTCTACGACGGGTTTGAGACAGCTTGTGCAGTAGGCTCTCGGCGGTATGATGGATTTTTTGCATTCGCCGCAACGGCTGGCAATAAGCTTCCCCTGTCTTAGGCCGTTGAGAAACTTCGAGACGGCAACACCTGCAGGATATTCGTAAAAGCTTTCGATGCTCATATCCTACCAGCCTCGACAGGCGTGAAGTATTCTATGTCGAGTATGCTGCCAACCCTTTTCTCAGGCTCCTTCCAAACCGGTCGCACACGCATCCCCACATAGACTTTGTCAGGCTCTACGCCGTCCAGCTTGTGCAGAATGCCCGCTGCATGTAAAACAGTTTTCGACGAACCGCATGTTCTAAGAGTGTCCTCAAACCATATCACAGCAACTATCACAGGTTTTTCAAGCCTTACGCCCGGGTCCGTCCCTATGTAGGAGAGAGAGTATGTGGAGACTTTTCCGACTCCGTTATGCTCAACCCATTCGCTGACATCTGTGAAACACCATTCGCAGAAAACTCGGGGCGGTATCATGATACGGCCGCAGCCTGTACATTTTGTTCCAAGGATTTTACCCTCTTTAAGGCCTTTTAGAAAACGTGAGATAGCGTGGCCAGCCATGTGTTCATGCCTGCACACTATACGCCAACGTGTGAGGATTAGGTTGTCGATATCCCATCCCTCCACCTCTGTGTATTTTTTGGCGAGCGAAGACTCCCAGCTTTCAAGCCTGCCGAAATCCCTCATCAAGTCATACGTTGTGAACAGTCTTCTGACATCTTCTGGCAGTTGCTGAAGGTAGGTTTGGGTGTATTTAGCTGAGGTTGCTTTAGTCACGCCCTGCACACCACCACCTGTCCTACCTGCATCAAATCCCCCCAAGCCTGCGCAACCCCTACGTAGGCGTTTGGAACCTGTCTCTTCCCGGCTCTGCCTGAAAGCTGCCAATAAAGCTCGGCCACTTTCATCAGCCCCGCTGCCGCTATTGGGTTCCCCACCCCCAGCAACCCGCCCGAAGGACATGTCGGACAGTCTCCATCCCTTTCCAGCTGACCTTCATCCAGCAGCTTCGGAGCCAGCCCAGGCTTGCCCAGAAGAGCATCTAGATGATGGAGCTCCTTGTATGTGAACGGGTCGTAGGGCTCGAAAACATCTATCTGCTTGAGCGGGTTCGTTATCCCCGCCATCTTGTAAGCCTGCTGCGCCGCCAGGTAGACGTAGTAGGGATAGCCAAGGTCGCGGTTTGTCCAGAACTGGCTGTCAAGGCATGCGCCCACGCCGTCCAGCCACACAGGCGAGTCTGTGATCTTTCGCGCCTCATGCTCTGAAGTGAGAAGCAGGGCCACCGCCCCGTCCGAAGTCGGGCTTATGTCAAGCCTGTTCACAGGCCAGACCAGCACAGGTGATTTCAAAACGTCTTCGACTGTTATCTTCGCGGCCAGCTGGGCGTAGGGATGGTCTAGTGCGTTAGACTTGTTCTTTACAGCCACTCTCGCTATCAGCTCTTTGGAGAGACGGTGCATCTCCATGTAACGTCGCATCTCAAGGGCGAATATCCAGATAAGGTTGGGGCCTAAAGGTTGCTCAAGCACCGGGTCGAAGATTGTTTTGAAAAGAGGCTGGGCGTGGGGATATGGATGGCTCATCTTCTCCCAAGCGATTACAAGCACTTTGTCGAAAACCCCTGAAGCCACATGCCACCAGCCAGCCACCGCAACCCCAACACCAGTACCGCCTCCGACGTAAACCCTTGAAAACATTTTTCCAACGCCTTCAACGGAATCGGCTGCGAGAAAACCCTTGTAATGATAGCCGTCGAACGCGTCGGGGGCAGACCCCGCGACAACCGCGTCAACGTCTTTGAAGGAAAGCCCGCAGTCGTCTAAACATTTTCTGACAGCTTCGAAGACCAGCTCTTGCGGTGTGAGAGGCTGCATCGAACGGAAGTAAGTCATGCCAGCCCCCACAACAGCGACCCGACGGTTCAACAAATCACACCTCCCCGCTGAGAAAGACCGCCGAACCTGCGTCAACGACCTCGCCGTCCGGGGATGCCGTTAAACAGGTCTTCCATTTTCCCGTCGTCAACAGCTTGACAGACTGGACCAAACGTTGGAGGCCGCCGGCGTTGAGGGGATAGCCCATGCCGATACATCCTCCTGAAGGGTTGACAGGCATTTGGCCGTCTGTGTTGAAGCTGCCGTCCCTGAGCATTTTGTGCGGAGCTTTCTCCAGCTCCAGCGATTCGAGAAACATCAGCTCCGTGTGGGCGAAAGGCTCCGCAACCTCGACGAAATCTACTTTTTTGGTTCCGGCTTGCTTGAACGCTTTCGCCACCGCATACTTGGCCCATAACGCAGTGCCCCAATCCCTTAAAGCGAGGTCGGATGAGTAGCCGCCGAACGCCTGCCCAACACCTTTCACAACAACCTTCCCAAGCTTCTTGTCGGAGGTCAGTATTACTGCCGCGGCGTAGTCTGCGAGCTGTGCTACATGGCCTTTCTTCAAAGGCGTCGAAACACTCTCAGACCCTTCAACATCCTCCAACGAGACTTCTCCACCATAGGCTGCTGAGGGATTCTTTAAGGCGTTCTTCTTATTCTTGACCGAGACCAGCGACAGGTCTGTTGTGTCTGCATTGTTTTTCCGCAGGTATGCGTTTGCATCCAGCGCCGCTATCACATAGTGATGCGGGCATAAAGGCCGTACTACATGCGGGTCAAACGAGTTGAGGATGATCTCCGGATAGTTGATGATGTTGGAGGGTTTCGCGTATGCTGTGACCATCAGATTTTTGAAAAAGCCTGTCCTGACAAGCATGTATGCGTGGATGAAAACGTTTAGCCCGTCGTTTGAGACAAGCGTGTTAAACTTCAGCCTCCCGCCAACCTGATCCGGAGTGTATGAGTCGGTTATGCTAATTCCCTCGAAGAAATCCATTCCGCTGGAAACTATTCCGTCAACTTCTGCCGGAGTTATACCAGCATCTTGATAGGCTTTTTTTGCTGCCTCGTACAGCATCTCTCTGAAATCCATCCCCGGGTAACGGTGTTTGCAAGGTATCTCTCCTACGCCAGCTATCCAGACATCCATACGTGCCACCTTCAGTAGGATTTGGGAAGGCCTAAGACATGTCTGCCGATGTAGCTTAGGACAAGCTCGTTGGTGACCGGCGCTGTTGTAAACAACCTTATCACAGGGTAGAAGGTGATCATATCGGTGTCGAGGTCGTAGGCGTTGCCGCCTAGAGTCTGCATCGCAATCTCAAAGGCCTCCAGCCCTGCTTCAGCAGCCAGGTACTTCGCCATGTTGGCCTCTGCCCCCACGTTCTTCCCAGCATCGTAGAGTGTGGCCGCATCATAGTTCAGGATTCTAGCCGCCTCAAGATGTGCTTTTGCGCTGGCCATCCGGAACTGGAGACCCTGGTAAGCCCCTATAGGTTTGTCGAAGACAACCCTCTGCTTCGCATACTCTACAGCCCTTCTCAGTACGTGCTCGCCTAAGCCTATGCTGCAGGCCGCTATCAAAATCCTTTCGACGTTTAGGCCGTCAAACAAATAGTCAACCCCCCTCCCCTCACGTCCGATAAGGTTTTCAGCACCCAGCTCAACTTCGTCAAAATAAACTGTGTATTGTGTTTCTGGAGAGTATAACTCTATGTTGAGCGGCTCAAATGATATCCCGCTTGACTTGGTTTCGAAGACAAACAAGGATATGCCTTCGCGTTTGTCGACCACTTCCTCGTATTTTTTCGTCCTAGCCACTACGAGCATGTAATCAGACTCACGTGCTCCTGTGATGAAAGTTTTCTGGCCGGTGAGTATGTAGCTTCCGTTCTTTTTCTTAGCGAAGGTTTTTATCCGCCACGTGTTGGAGCCAGCCTCGGCCTCGGTGACGGCGAAACTTATTTTTCTCGCCTCGCTGCATGTGGGGATTACAAACCTTTCAACCTGAGACCTTGTACCATGTTTTACGATTATAGACCTTGAGAGATGTGTTGTCAGAAACTGTAGAAGCGGAAGCCCAGCACGTGCGAGGCCTTCTTGGACGAGGACGGCTTCCAAAAGCCCGTAACCAGCCCCGCCATCAACCCCCGTGCCAACTCCCGTGAGCCCGGCTTTCAGCAACTCGTCCCAGACAAGCTCAGGCTGTTTTTTCTCGCGCGCACACTGCAGCCAATACCGGCGGCCAACTTTCTCGCCGATCTTCTGGGCTGTTTGAAGAATCAAAACCTGCTCATCAGACAGCATGTAATATCAACGGCCTCTTGATAAATAAAAATTATCTAGCCTTCAACAAACGTTAGCCGCGCCTAAACACAGCTTCTTTCTTAAGCAGGTCCAGCACCTTAGAGCCTATCTAACATGTCTTGGGTATGCCGTAAGCGTGCTCTGGTTTCTCCAGAGCACATGCGTCAACAACATTTATAGGGTGTATTTGTTTTCAACGGAAATTTATAAATAGGGTGTTTTAGACCGTTTTAACGGCTTGGTTTCAGCAAGGACAGTAGTTAGGTATGGGCTGAAGGCTGTCGGGGCCTGTCTTTTGACGGGCTCAAGCTACATCGCTTACCAGATGTCAGTCACGTCTTTTTCCACGATACCTGTAATAGGTGTGCTGACGGCTTTCTTCACGGCTCTGATGGTTGCAGGCTCTCTGCTGCTTCTTTTTGCATAAGCAGGGTTTGACGTGAAACTCTCAGCTGTTCAAGCATGCATTTTGTGCAAAGCCGAATACCCAGCTGACGAAGTGGTATACCGATGCAGCTCATGCGGCTCACTGCTTGAGGTCAGGATGATTCTCGACGACGTGAACGGCCGCAGCATGGTTGAGGGATGGATGGGCCGTGAAAAAACCATCTGGCGTTACCGTGAGCTGATCCCCGTTAAGGCTGCTGCTGTTACGTTGAAAGAGGGTGGCACGCCATTGTATGAGGCTGAGAAAGCGGCTAGGTGGGCGGGGGTAAAGAGAATTCTAGTAAAGTTTGAGGGGTTGAACCCGACTGGAAGCTTCAAAGACAGGGGGATGAGCGTCGGGGTTACTAAAGCCGTTGAGCTCAAGAAATCCATCGTTGTCTGCGCGTCGACGGGAAACACGGCCTCCTCGATGGCGGCTTACGCAGCGGCGGCTGGACTCAAGCCTGTCGTGGTCATCCCCAGGTCTGGGGTGGCCTTTGGAAAGCTTTTCCAAACAATACTTCATGGCGCCAAAACCCTACAGGTCAGCGAAAGCTTCGACAAGGCCCTAGGCATGGTTTTGGGTTCACGGCTTTCGGCGGAATCATACATACTCAACTCTGTCAACCCATGGCGTATCGAAGGGCAGAAAACCCTCGCATTCGAGCTATGGGAAGAGCTCAAAACCACCGACTATCTTGTAAGCATACCCGTGGGAAACTGCGGCAACATCTCAGCCCTTTGGAAAGGGTTTAAAGAACTACATACGCTGGACTTGATAAGACAGTTTCCACGCTTGATAGCCGTCCAGGCCGAGGGTGCGTCACCGTTCGTTGACATGGTCAACCGCGGCGACGACAAGCTTATACCTGTTGAAAACCCTTCGACGATAGCCTCGGCGATAAGGATTGGCAAGCCCGTGAACTGGATGAAGGCTTTAAAAGCCGTCAGAGAGTCTGAAGGCTTAGCTGAGAAGGTTAGCGACGAGCTTATCCTCGAAGCACAGCGTGTGTTGGCTTCAGAAGTAGGCATAGGCGTAGAACCAGCTTCAGCAGCCTCTTTAGCCGGAGTTAAAAGGCTGGCTGAGAAAGGGATGATCGACAAAAACTCAACAATAGTCTGCATAGCAACCGGACACGCCCTCAAAGACCCGAACACCGAAATTATCTCGAAACAGATGTATCCTGATTTGATGGCTGACGAAGTTTCCAAACTTTTTGCCGTACGATGAACAAACGTTTCAGCCGCTGAAATTGGATTTAACTGCGTACCTGCATTTCGGATGTATAGGTAGAATTTGCTGAAAAACACTTTAAGCAGGGTTTTCTTTCTACGTGTTGGAGATGCTCAGGGTTGACCTGCTCAGCAAGCGGTTTGGAAGCTTGACCGCAGTGGATTCGTGCAGCTTCTCGGTTAACCAAGGCGAGATAGTGGGTGTAATGGGGCCCAACGGGGCTGGAAAGACAACGCTGCTAAACCTGATCTCAGGATTTTACAAACCCGATTCAGGAGAGATATGGTTTAACGGTAGGAGGATTGACGGCCTTCCCCCATACAAGATAGCTAAGCTTGGTATAGGGAGGACTTTCCAGGTCAGCCGTGTGTTTCCAACGCTTTCAGTAATTGAAAACGTGCGTATCGGCGTGGAAGCCAAGTTCAACGACACATGGAGGGACAGAGCTTTCAAAGCTCTAGAACTCGTTGGTCTGGAAAAAATGGTAGATAGGCTTGCCGGCCAGCTTTCAGGAGGTCAGCTAAAACTCCTCGAGTTCGCCACTGTGGCGGCGGGCGACCCGACACTCTACTTACTAGACGAGCCCTTTGCCGCACTACATCCATCGATGAGGGAAAGGCTAAGTGAGATAGTGTTGGACCTTTCAAAGGCTGGGAAGTCCTTTGTCATAGTTAGCCATGAAATACCGTCGTTGATGAGCATTGCCCAGCGAGTTATCGTGATGAACTTAGGCAAAATAATTTCGGAGGGCAGCCCAGAAGAAGTCAGGAGAGATGTTAAAGTCATTGAAGCTTATTTAGGTGGTGTGAGTGGAGCTTAGGACTGAGCGTCTTTCTTCGGGATATGGTGACAGACCCGTAATCCGCGATGTAGACATTCGTGTTAGTGAGGGCTGTGTTACGGCGCTTTTCGGCCCAAATGGTGCTGGAAAATCTACACTGCTTAAAACAATTTTCGGCATGCTGCCCCCCTTGTCCGGCAGGGTTCTCCTCGACGGTGACGACGTAACAGGATTGGAGCCTGCAGAAATGCTCAAGAGAGGAGTCGCATACGTGCCTCAGGAGAGGAGTATTTTCCCGGACCTTACTGTCGAGGAAAACTTGAAGATGGCAGGCTGGCTGATAAGAGGCAACAGGAGTCTTCTTAGAAAAAGGATCGAAGAAATCTTCACCTTGTTCCCTGTGCTAGAGAAGATGCGGACGAAAAAGTCAATTCTGCTAAGCGGCGGACAGCAAAGAATGCTTGAGGTTGCTCGCGCTCTCATGCTTGCTCCCCAGATCATCGTGATGGACGAACCGTCGGCTGGACTTGCGCCCAACGTTCTCTTCGAACTTTTGTCTATGGTCTCAGGTCTTAAGAACGCCGGAAAAACAATCTTCATCGTGGACCAGAACATTAGGGAAGCCGTCAAGATAGCCGACTATGTTTATGTGCTTGAAAGAGGGGAGGTCACGTTCGAGGGCGGAGTAAACACGTTCATGAAGTCGATGGAAGACTTGGTCAGGTCCTGGCTAAAGTTTTAGCTTTCGCTGTTGACGATGGTGCTAGCATGTATATTATTCCCGATGGTTTCAGCAGTGAGACCAAGATCAACGCAATGCCGGCCAGCATAAGATCTAACCCTCCAAACCTTCCGAAAAATATCCTCATGTATTCTATTATTGGCTGCATGATGAACGCGCCTAAAACCGGCCCGATGAATGTGCCCAAACCGCCTATTACAGTCAGCAAAACTATTTGAACTGAGAATGGTACCCCAAGAACTACGGTCGGCTCTACGTAAAGGACATACTGTGCATAGAATGTCCCCCCTATGCTTGTCATGGCCGCGCTGATGACGAAGGCCAACACTTTATGGGCCAGCGTGTTAACACCGAGGCATGCAGCCTTCTCCTCGTCATCCTTTATGGCCATCAAACGAAGACCGAGGCTGGAGGTGTGTATGAGACGAAAAACAGCTAACCCAAACACTAACAGCATTAATGCGATGTAGTAGTAAGCGGCTCGCCATGTGTGAAACTGGAAATCTATCAACGAGTCTTCTTCGGTCAGGGGGATGGGTAAACCACGTGCACCGCCTAAGGCTTCCGTGTTCATCACTATGTTCCGCAATATTTCTGCAAACGCTATGGTGGCGAGGAAAAAGAAATGACCTTTAATTCCAAACCTGAACGTAAGATACCCGAAGACAGCAGCCGCTATCGCGCTCATAACGGCGCCTACAAGCATACCCGCCCACGGCGTGAGACGCATAGTAATGTACAGCATTGAGGACGTGTAGGCACCTATGCCAAAAAAGGCGGAATGACCGAACGAGCCTGCCCCCGTGAGACCGCCTAAAATGTTCCAAGCGACACCTAGGTATGCCATGAGAACAGTAAATGTGAGGACGTTCTGATGGTAGACAGGCAGTAGAGGCGGTGCTACCAGTAGGAACACTACGGCCAAACCAGCTAGAAGCCTCACCGTGTTCAACGCTAGAACCTCCTAGCCCTAGCGAACATTCCCCACGGCCTGAAAAGCAGAACGATGATGAAAAGCGCCAGCGCTATAGCTTCCTTTAGGGAAGGGCTTAGGAGAAAGGCACCTAAGCTTTCGGCAACCGCTATTATCAGCCCCCCGACGAATGCTCCAAAAACGTTTCCCATACCGCCCAAAACCACTATTATGAACGCCCTCAGGATGAAAATCTCACCAACTGTTGGATGTATCCAAAAGATTGTGGCTGTGAACGTACCAGCCACCGCTGCCAGACCAGCGGCTAAGGCGAAGGAAAGTCCATGTATCCTGTCTACCGGAATGCCTAGCAGAAATGCAGCCCACCTGTTTTGACCTGTAGCCCTGATGGCGGTCCCTGTGAAAGTATATTTCAGAAACATATAAAGTAAGGCTACTGAAATTATGCTAGCTGCTGCCGCTAAGATGCTGGCAAGGCTAACCCTGACGTAACCTATCTGAACTACTGTTTCAAGTATCGGCACACTAATAATCTTAAAGTCTGCCCCGAAGGTGAGAAGCGCGGCGTTCTGTAGGAAGAGTAGAAGTCCGAATGTGATACAGGACTGAATTAATAGAGGTGAGTTGAGCGTTGGCCTGATTAGCAACCTCTGAACAGCAAGCCCTATTGCCATCGCCACGGGTACCGAGCCAAGGAGAGAGGCTATTGGGTCGATGTTGTAGTACGTGTTGAGCAAATATGCGATGTACATTGAAAGCATCACAAACTCTCCGTGAGCAAAATTGATTGTCTCCATCACGCCGTAGATTAAGTTTAGTCCTACTGCCACCAGCCCATAAACCGCTCCCAGCAGCAGTCCAGAAACGATTGACTGAAAAAAAGAGTTGGGGTCTATCAAGATTTTATGGCCAGCCTGGGAACGGCACCCCTTCAGGCTTTACGGTGGCGACGCTCCAGGGCCAGACCGTTCTGTATTTGCCTTTTTGCAGCTGTACGACGAGACCTGTTGCGAGAATGTTCTGCCCTTTCTCGTCAAACTTGATCCCTGCCCATGGCATTGGTGTCTTTTCCTCGCTCCAGTTGGTCTCTACAAGCGCTTTTCTGATGTTTTCAGGGTCGATCGAGCCGGCTCTTTCTAGCACATCAACTACGAGAAGGGCTGCGGTGTATGCTCTCGCAATCGTCCCGTCCATGTCCTTTCCGTAAGCCGCTTTGAACTTATCGTTAGCCTCTTTGATCGCGGGTTTTTTCTCTCCTAAGTCCCAGTTGAACACCTCTCTGCTGAAGAAATATTCAGAGTCTTTTCCAACCGAGTTCAGGTAGTCAGAGTGAATGTGTCCAGCGTCGTTGGCTATGAACACTTTAGGGGCGACACCCAATTCTTTAAGCTTTTTCGTGTACAGTATTGCATCCGTCACGTAGCTCGCGAACAGAACGATGTCAGGCTTAGCTGTTCTAATCTTCTGCACTTCGGCTGAAACATCTGTCGTTCTGCTCGGATACTGGAGGTCAAGCGCTATCTCCAAGCCGTACTTTGCTGCATTTTCTTTCACTATCCTACCGGTATCCTGCCCCCATAGAGTGTTCTCATAAACTACGGCGATTGTCTTAAGCGGAATACCCTGCTTATCCCTAAGGTCTCTCAGGAACTCCAGCATGCCAACGACAAGAAGGCCGTCGTGAGGTGTTGTCCTGAAAAACCACTTAAATCCTCTTTCAGTAAGTGCCGGTGATGTAGAATCAGGGTTTACAAAGGGGATTTTATATCGTTCGGCGACCGCGCTGGCTGTTTCCGTAACAGCACTTTGATAAGCTCCGATAACCAATGCGACCTTCTCCACTGTGATAAGCCTCTCGGTTTCGTCAGCTCCAACTCGTGGGTCTCCTTTAGTATCTCCAGGAACCAGCTCAAGCTTTGCACCGCCAAGCGACTTTATTCCGCCTTTCGAGTTGACCTCGTCAAACACAAGCTTAATCGCGTTGATCTGATCTTTTCCTATTGGCGCCAACGAGCCGGTGAGCGGATAGACGGCACCGATCTTAACCACCTCTACCTTAGGCCGGCTTGGTGTTGTGAGCATGTATGCGGAGAGGGTGGCTAGCACAACCACAACAACCACGGCGGCGACAATAACTCGTCTGCTCAAGATTGCCATGTTAACAGGGCTGAGAGCGGGAATATATACTTAAAATGATGAACTACGTGTTTACATGAAATCACTGAGTCTTTAAATCGAGCCGTGAAATTTAACGTTCAGGTGAAAAAATCTTGGTTCCGCAGCTGGAGAAAACAGCCCCAAACATCTGGCGGATACCTCAAACCTACCGGAGAGACATGAAGGTTCCGGTCGTGGTTTATGCATCGGAAAAGCTTTTGGAGAAGATGAAGACAGACCGGACTCTTGAGCAGGCGGTCAACGTCGCAAGCCTTCCAGGCATAGTGAAACATGCAATCGTCCTGCCGGACGCTCATGAGGGGTACGGCTTCCCAATAGGAGGCGTAGCAGCAATGGACGCCGCCGAAGGAGTCATATCACCCGGTGGAGTCGGCTACGATATCAACTGCGGCGTGCGGTTAATGGTTACAAACCTTACACTCAACGAGGTGAAGCCCAAGATAGTGGAGCTTGTCAACACTGTTTTTAGGAATGTTCCAGCAGGGCTTGGTTCCAGGCGGAAAGACTTCATCGTAACACACTCCGACCTCGACAGAGTGGCTCTTGAGGGTGCCCGTTACGTCATTGAAAAATATGGTCTGGGTTGGAGCGATGATTTTAAGAGGATGGAGGAGGAGGGACGGTATCCCAGCTACAAGGCTGGAAACATACCCGACCCAGACCCGGGTGTTGTGTCAAAAGAGGCGAAAGCCCGCGGCGAATCCCAGATAGGAACACTCGGAAGCGGCAACCATTTCCTCGAAATACAGCGTGTAGACAAAATCTTCGACCCCAAAGCCGCCAAGGCTATGGGCATCTTTCAGGAGGGGCAGATAACCGTTCTAATTCACTGCGGAAGCCGTGGCTACGGCCATCAGATTTGCAGCGATTACCTAAGGGTGATGGAGAGGGCTGTGGCCAAGTATGGTATAAACCTACCCGACAGAGAGCTGGCCTGCACGCCAGCAAGCAGCCCCGAAGCCAGCCAATACCTCAAAGCCTTCGGATGCGCTGTAAACTTTGCCTTCGCCAACAGACAGGCCATAAGCCACTGGGTCAGACAGAGCTTCGAACAAGTCTTCAAGAGGAAGGCTGACGACATGGGGATGCAGATAGTTTACGACGTCTGCCACAACATCGTTAAGCTTGAGAAGCATAAAGTCGACGGCAGCGACCGCGATGTTTTCGTCCACCGTAAAGGCGCTACCAGAAGCTTTCCAGCAGGCCATCCATTGATACCGGAGGTTTACAGGGAGATTGGCCAGCCTGTTCTCATCCCAGGCTCTATGGGTACGGCGAGCTGGGTTTTGCTGGGAAGCGAGAAGGCGATGAGCCTCAGCTTCGGCAGCACCGCCCACGGAGCAGGCAGAGAGATGAGCAGAAGCGGCGCCAAACGACGTTACAGGGGGGACCAGGTTTTGAGGGAGCTTGAGAGCAGGGGCATATACGTCAAGGGCGACAGCATGGAGACGGTCGTCGAAGAGGTTGACGCCGCATACAAGTCTGTCGACGAGGTCGTCGAGGTAAGCCATCAGGTCGGGATAGGGACTAAAGTAGCCCGCCTCGTGCCGATAGGCGTCGTTAAAGGGTAAGCCTTCCGTCAACCCTCATCGAAACCTTCAGCATCTTCTCAAGCAGCGCCAGCCTCTCCTCATGCGACAGCAAGGCTGACATCAGAAAAACGTCAAAAGCATCGCGGGTCGAATACATGCTGCCGGCGTGAACGTAGCGGTATGAATAGTCTACCAAACGGTCAAAGGCCTCCCTCTCGTCTTTGAGCAACGCTTTTCTGAAAGACCCCCATTCCGCCACCTCTGCTTCAAGCTTCTGCCTGTAGGTCATAGCTGTCCTTCCCAAACCATAGGCCATCAAGCTGAAGTTGTTGATAAGTTGAGAGAGTAGTCCGAAAATGCGTTAAATTCTGTTGACGACGTAAAGCGTGTAGACGGTTTCACCTTCCGATGAAACGGCCACGCGGACGGATGAAAAGCCGTTGAGCACGTTTTCACTCACGCCTCCTGCTTCAACGGTCATGGACCCAGCCCTACCCCATGCCGACGTATCCGACGTGTCTGCAACAGGGCTGAGGGTTGTGTAGAAATCAATCTTCAGCCTGTTGGGACCATGGTTAACGGCCTGGAAAGCCGTCTCCCGCCATTCACCTGTCTCAACAGGCGGGTCCAAAAACTCCGGCAAGCTAGAAGATCTCCTCTGCCATGCCAGAACCCAGTAAAGCGATGTTTTAGCCGGAGGCTCATATAACTCGTAGACCGTCGAGTAGTCGGGCCCGTCCCAGTCTATTATTCCCAGAAAGCCATGGGGTGTGTGGAAGACGTGAGTAGTCTCATAAAGACCCAGCGAGGAAGGCCTGTACATCTCTTCCTCTCCTACGATGGTGAAAGGTTTCATCACACCCCATCTCGGCCTACAGTCCTTGTCAACGGCGACAAAGCCTCCGCCAGCCTCGTGGTTGAACACGGTGAGGCTGCCGCCTAACTCAGCCAGACCAAGACGAATGGCCGAGTGTGGCTTCAGCGTGAAAAAACAGTTTTTCGAACCTTTAGGCGGCGGACATGACCAGGCGACTGCCCCCCTCTCCTCAGAGATTTCGTAAACGCCCCTTGTCCTCTGGTTGACGGCTGCCAGTATGTCGCCTCCATAGCTGTTGCCATGAACGCCACTGGGAACATTTCCAGGAATCCTTGACAGCTTGGCGAGGCCTTTTCCCAAGTTAATGCTCCAGATAACCTCCCCCTCATAGTTTATCCTTCTCAGATAGCCGTTTCCATAATCTGTCGTCAGCATGTCTTGAAAATCTTTTGTTGGCATGAGGTCGTGGGACCAAACAGCGTCAGCAGGCCTGTAGCTCCAGCGTACAATTTTCCTAGCCCTGTCAACCACGATGAACCTGTTGTCACGGTCTGCGCATAGAACATCGCCTGGCCTTGCTTTGAACCCTGAGATTCTTTCAACAACTATGCGTGCTATATGTGGGTTTGCAGAGATGCTGATCCCCGGAACCTTGAACTCCCACAAGATTTTCTTTTTTCGCGGGCTGTAGATGAACGCCGATCTGCGGCTGTGTGGGTCAGCCATGACAACAACCTCGTCGCCTGTAACTGGGTCTTCAACATATTCAGCGTAGTGTGGCGTGTAACCATGTTTCCTAAAAAGTATGCCTGCCTCAGCACCAGCTATCGAAACCATGGCTCCTTTGTTAACGTTTCCTGTTCAAAAATCTGTCGGCGCCTGCTACGGATTTATTCCAGCATGCTGAACAGTTTCTGGGTTGCTGGGCAGGGGGCGTCAGCTATACCGCGAGCTCATCTCAATAGCTTTGAGCGAGGGATATCAAATCACTGAGAAGGCGTTGAAAATCTTTGAGGAAAGTGAAACACCTGTCGAAGACCTTATGAGGACAATCGAATACATAAAAAAACACGACCCAGAGCTATCCATAATAGACGCCGAACACATAGTGAGAACCCAGCCAGTTCTAGAAAAAACACAAAACAACAGTAGACAAGTTGTTGAAGAAACAACCATGGTTTACACTCCAAACATCATGATCCAAAACTCAGTGGAGGAGAACCAAAGAATAGAGGGTAGCGTCGAAGAGTTCCGCCACTATTTTCAGAACAGGTACTACTCGATACGCCGGCTTCTTGAGAGGAGGAGATTAAACTTCATCCCTGTCTCGGAGGCCTTCTCTGTCAAAGATGGTGAAGAGGTTTATTTGGCGGTTATGGTGCAGGGTAAGCGGGAGCGTAAAAACTCTGTGGCGGTTGAGGTTGACGACCCGTCAGGAGTTCTCACAGTGGTTGTGCCAAGAAAAAACCAACAGCTTTACAAGCAGACAGCTGAGTTGTTGAATGACGTTGTCTTAGGGTTGAAGGTTAGGAGAGCCGGCAACCTCTATGTTTTAAGGGAAATAATATACCCTGACGTCGAGGAGATGAATTATAAAAACCTTCCACCAGCACCTGAAGCATACGTTTGCCTGATTTCAGACGTCCACGTTGGAAGCAAGAATTTCAGAAAAGACCTTTTCGAAAAATTTCTCGACTGGCTCAGCCGTGGAAGAGACGGTGTTGTGAAACGCATCTCACACATAGTTGTAGACGGCGACTTGGTGGAGGGGGTTGGGGTCTATCCTGGACAGGAGAACGACTTGCTTGTAAAGAACGTTGAAGACCAGCTGAAACAGGCCGCCGACCTGTTAGCCGAGATACCGGAGAGAATTGAGATAGTTTTCAGCCCAGGGAACCATGAGCCGGTAAGAAAAGCTATACCTCAGCCCCCTCTCCAGACACGTTATCGTGAAATAGTCAATGCGAAGAGAAAGGTTCACTTCGTGTCTAACCCTGCGACTTTGGTCTTTGACGGCAGGAGAATTTTAGCCTACCATGGTCAAGGCCTCGATGAACTGATTCAATCGCTGCCAGATGTCTCCTACAGCAACCTTAAGGAAACAGCCCCTAGGGTGATTGCTTCAATGCTCAGGTTCAGACATCTCGCACCGGTGTACGGAGAAAACACACAGCTAATGCCCACTGAAGAGGATAGGCTTGTAATTTCTGAACAGCCTCACCTGCTGCAGACAGGCCATATTCACGTAACCGTAAACACCAGCTATCGCGGAGTCTTGCTCGTGAACGCCGGCGCTTGGCAGGATCAAACCGACTACCAAAAATCGATGGGTCTTGAGCCGATGGTGGGATACGCAGCATTGTTAAACATAGCTAGGATGACGGTGCAGCTAAAATATTTTGGAGCTTAAACAGGGCGTGCTATCGCCCGCCAGAACAAAACTCCTTTATTGAAAAACACCTGCGTAAAACCTGTTTGCTTTAGGAGAGCCAAAACCTTTTGGGGATCTGTTCCATGTCCAAACAGACGCGACGCTATAGGATCGAACACCATCATCAAACCGTCTTCCTTCAGCTTTCTCCTGACTTGGAGAAAAGCCTTGTTTCTGTCGGCTACGTGGTGAAGGCTTAGCATGAAGATGGCCCTGTCGACCGAATGTTCAGGAACCCCATCCAAGTTCTCTGCCTGTGTTTTAACGGTAACGATGTTTTTCAAGCCAAGCCTTTCAGCCCTACGTTCAACCTCCCGCAGGTAGTCTTCTTCAACGTCAACCGCGTAAACAACTCCATCTGCTCCAACGATGGATGCCGCCGGCAGGGCAAGAAACCCAGTCCCACACCCGACATCTAAGAAGACATGACCGCGGGACAGGCCGATGCCGGACAAAAGTCTGTAAGGGTTTTGAAAAAGGCTTCGAATACGCAAACCTATTGCGAAACGTTCAAACCCAGACATAATCTACTCCTGTTGGAGAAGCGGTAGGATTTTCTCGTAGAAGTCTAGGCTTTCAGGGTTTACCAACGCGTCTCTGTTAACGACCTTCCTACCGTTGATAATGTTCGACACAGCTATCTCCACCTTCTTCATATTGTATGTGTAGGGGATGTCAGGCGCTTCGATTATCATGGCTGGGACGTGTCTTGGCGAGGCTCTCTCCCTAAGCTCTTTTTTCAACCTCTCCTTCAACTCTTCGGTCAGCTCATAATCTTTAGCCATTTTAACGAAGAGGATAATCCTCTGGTCTCCCTTCCAGCTCTGGCCCACGGCGATGCTGTCCGCAATCTCTTTAAAGCTCTCGACTATGCTGTAGATTTCAGCGGTTCCTATCCTTACGCCCGACGGCTTCAGAACCGCGTCGGACCTCCCTAAGAAAGTGATGCCTCCGGTGTCGCTGTGGAATATTACGAAGTCGCCGTGCCTCCACACGCGTTTATGGGTGTAGAACCTGAAGTAGGAGTCTAGGTATCTTTCGTCCCCCGGGTCGTTCAGGAAGTAAAGCGGCATCGAAGGCGCGGGCGCTTCGCAAACAAGCTCACCCGTTTTATCATATACAGGCTCACCGTTTTCGTCGTAGCATTTTATCTTCATTCCAAGAGCAGGAGACTGCAGCTGGCCAGCATAAACGGGAAGAATTGGGCTGCCGATAGCGAAACATCCGTTGATGTCTGTTCCTCCAGATATGGAGTTGAAGTGATGGTCTTTCTTTATTTCCCGGTATACCCATTCGAAGCCGTCGGCCGACAGCGGAGAACCTGTCTGAGATATTTCACGAAGCGATGAGAGGTCGAAACTATTCCGAGGCGAGGCGTTCACGCTTCTCAGATAGTTGATGTAGCTCGCGCTGCAGCCGAAGAATGTGACCTGATGCTCGTCAACAAGCCTCCACATAGTTTTCCAGTCGGGATAGTCTGGGTCGCCGTCATAAAGGAGTATGGTCGACCCGACTGCCAGAGAAGTCATCATCCAATTCCACATCATCCAACTCGGCGATGTAATGTATGTTATCACGTCGTCAGGCTTTAGGTCGCTGTGGATTACGAGGTCCTTTAGATGGTTGACAAGTATTCCAGCTACTGACTGAACCATGCACTTTGGCTTGCCAGTCGTCCCTGAAGAAAACATTATGTAGACCGGCGTCGACGAGTCAACCTGCTCGAAGATGAAATCATTCCCTCCGCTTATAAAATCCTCGTAGGATACGGCTTTGTCGATAAAATCTATCTTGGGCCTGTCGCGGAGATATGGGACGACGATGACACTCTTTATTGACGGGATTCTCTTCACTATTTTCGCCACCCTCTCTAAGACATCGAAGCTTTTCCCTCTGTAGTAGTAGCCGTCGACGGTGAACATAACTTTAGGGCTGACTTGCTCAAACCTGTCGACAGCTGCGTCGACGCCAATCTCGGTGCCGGCGGAAGACCATGCCGCTCCAAGGGAAGTAGCAGCAAGCATGGCTAAGCATGTTTCGGCGGTGTTTGGCATGTAGCCAACGACCCTGTCACCCACGCCGACACCCACCTCCCGTAAACCACCTGCGATGCCAGCAGCCTTACGATAGACCTCCCGGTACGACAGCTTTCTGAGAATGCCGTCTTCTCTGACAGCGATTAGGGCGGTTTTGTCATCCCTTCTCTTGAGAAGGTTTTCGGCAAAATTGAGTCTTGCACCGATAAACCATGAGGCTCCTGGAAACTTGTTGAGATCATCAACAACTTGGTTATATCGTTTTGATGCTTTAACCTCTACAAAACTCCAGACAGTATCCCAAAAGGCAGGGATGTTTTCAACGGACCAGTCGTAGAGCTGGAAATATGCTCTGTCCTTGTACGGGTCTATGTCAAGCCCGTTTCTCCCGTTGGCGTACTCTATGAAACGGGTCATGTTGGCTTTTTCAACAACATCGTCGGAAGGCTTCCAGAGGAGCAATCCAGAGAAGATTATAAGAACGCCGGATAATATATTGTTTCGATGTACTGTTTAAAAAGCATGCCAAACCATCTAACACAGCCATGCTGGAGCTGGATCCCACGCTCTCAATAATGCTGATCGCCTTAGCATTCCTCTTTTTCTTTACTACTGGGACGGTGGCCAGCAGAAGACGTGTCGCACATCTTTTCAAAGCCGTTATGGAAGCTGTTTCAGCAGCGGGTGGAAAAGTTGTCGACGGGAGAAGGGGAACCACGACCGCGGTTCTCTCATGCAGGCATATGGGTGAGCTGGCTGAGTTCTCAGTAGTTATCGGAGTCCAGTCTTGGTCAAACCCTTTGTCATACGTTGTTTCAAAGCTGATGGGGAGAAGCGACCTAGCTATCCTAAGGGCTAGAACAAGAAAAACCCCTTCGGCGTCGCTGACATTCGTTAAAAAGGGCACGCAAGCCGAACGCTATGCGTCTAGATGGGGTAATAAGATAACCGAGGTCGATGATTATTTGATAGTCTCAGACGAGGGGGATGTCCCACAGGAAAAAGTCTCCACGTTAATCGAAAGGATAAGGGGGTTGCAAAACGTTTTACTGCTTTCGGTTGGTAAGAGACTGCCTAACCTTCAGGTTTACTTTACGCCCGGGGATGCTGATGGGATAAAAGAATTGCTGAGCGTTCTAGAAAAGCTTATATAAGTTATATGTTCTATTTTGCTCGAAAAATGGTTCTAGACACTCCTCTAGGTTTTACGGCGATAGGTCTTGTGGTATTTCTTGCCGCATACTCTGTTTACAGCAAAATTGTCGACCGCAAGATCTGGAGCCCTGACCGAGCTAGGCCTACCCCGGCCCACATGTACGCCGACGGCGTTGAGTTCTTTCCGGTTGGACGGTTTGTCCTCTACGGTTTTCAGTGGAACAGCATCGCGGCGTTGGGTCCTATAATAGGCCCCGGTACCGCTGCGCTTGCTTTTGGATGGCTTCCAGCTTTCCTCTGGATAGTGTTCGCCGCTCTGTTCATCGGATGGGTTCAGGACTACAGTGCGATGTTCCTGTCTGTAAGGAAGGAGGGAAGATCGTTTGGACCTATGGCCTATGAGCTGTTGGGCCCGACCGCACGTAAGCTTCTCCTCGGCTTCCTGCTCTTCTACCTTCTGCTGATAAACGCCGCCTTCCTGTTCGTGGTCGCAACCGTCATGAACGCTTTCCCAGGCTCGTTCTGGTCGCTGCTGGTTCTGGTGATAGCCGCTGTCATAACAGGCCATCTGCTGTTTAAAGTGAAGATGAGCGTAGCCCCGGTGACGGTCCTCGCCGTAATACTCCAGGCAATAGGCATAGCTTTGGGCGCCACAGTCCTCTCAGCAGTCCCGCCGCCCGGAACATTCGTTTTCACACCCCCTCCGCCAGGCGTGGCTGCAGCAGCCAACCCATACACCTACTGGCTGGTTCCGTTGGTGGCCATACTGATACTCGGAGCCCTCCTGCCTATGCCCAGGCTCATAACACCCATGAACTACATAGCCTACTACTCGCTGATACCTGCTGTCCTGCTTCTGACTTTGGGGGCGTTAGTTTCGCCGGCGACGGGAGTTAAGATTCAGGTGCCTGTGTTTAGAGGGTGGGCTGAGGTTTTCACCGTTGGACCTCTCTGGCCGGCGCTTTTCGTCACCATAGCCTGCGGCGCCATCTCGGGCTGGCACAGCCTTGTCAGCACAGGGCTAACATCCAAGCAGATAGACGTGGAGACAGACATAAGGCCAGTCGGCGCAGGAGCCATGATTACTGAGAACCTGGTCGGTCTGACCGCCTTAGCTGCATGGGTATCGATTCCCTTGCTAACCGTTGCTGGCGGAGCTTCTCCAGGTAACTTCGTGTTAGGGGCCACAACCCTGACATCGCCCTTCCTTGGAGGAGATGCAGTCAAACCAT
This sequence comes from Candidatus Caldarchaeum sp., assembly GCA_038844785.1. Taxonomy (GTDB): domain Archaea; phylum Thermoproteota; class Nitrososphaeria_A; order Caldarchaeales; family Caldarchaeaceae; genus Caldarchaeum. The sequence goes on along the minus strand of JAWBRA010000023.1, from coordinate 6,320 downwards.
TCCTGAGCATATTCTTCGCCAATTATATGGTTGGAATGGCGGTTACAATTCTAACGATACTGGGAAGGTTTTGGAGGGTGACGATGGCCGAGGTCTTCGGCGGCACACCCCTTTCGATCCTGGGCAACAAAATCATAGCATCGATTCTGGGCTTTGTGTTCCCAATAGCCTTTGTGCTCACAGGGAGCTGGACCAACATATGGCTTTACTTCGGAGGAACAAACCAGCTGCTCGCCGGGTTCGCGCTCCTGATCGTAGGCCTATTCCTCTACATGCAGAAACGGTTCCACTGGTACTCCACGATACCGGGCATTTTCATGATGTTTACAACGCTTGCAGCCATATTGTACCAGACATATGTCTTCGCCGACGCAACTATCGGGGCGAAGCTTCTCCATCCAACTCAAAACATTCTGAAAAACGTTGGCGGTAACATCGCCGTCCAAGGCATCAACGGTTTCTCAACAGCTGTCGGGGTTATAATGTTCCTCATAGGCTTGGCGATGGCTATCTATTTCGTCAGAGGCTACCGGAGGGCTGTAAAAGTCGAGGTAAAAGCCTAAACCCCCCATCCTTTTTTGAAGCTCCAACGCTTTAGGGAAATATTTTTTAAATAAGTTATTGTATAGACTGGCGTGACTGAGGGAAAGAAGGGAGGCTTTCTCGGCAACCTCAAAAAAGCCGTGGGCGACATGTTCTACGGCGTTGCATTACACCAGCAAGTAACATCCATACTCAAGACAAGGATGTACATGGAGCACATGTTTATCCTGATGATTATGGGAGACATGCTCGGCTTCCCAATACTACCACCATACTACTCACTACGTCTTCTCCCCTACGCGATACCTAACGTCAAAGCTTGGAAACACAGGTTCTACAGGGAGAGAGACTTCACGGACGTGATTTACGGTTGAAAGGATTTAGCGAGTTTCTCGCGTCAAAGCCCGAGCTTAAGATGGTTATCTTCGCGGGAAAAGGAGGTTTAGGTAAGACGACCTGCAGCGCCGCCCTCTCCTACGCCGTATGCAGCTCGAAAAAGGTCCTCTGCTTCAGCACAGACCCCCAAGCGTCGCTTAGCGACATATTCGAACGAAACATCTTCGGAAAAGGAGAGGTGGAGATTATCCCAAACCTTTTCGTGGTGGAGATCGACGCCGACTCGAAAATATCAGCTTACATCAACGAGATAAAACAAAAAATAAGAGACATGTACAAAACAGAGATCCCTCCTGAGATAGAATCGTACATAGACAGCTCTGTTGCAGAGCCTGCGATGTATGAGTCAGCCACGTACGACGCCATGGCAAGCTATCTCGCCGAGGGACGTTACGGTCTCTACGTCTTCGACATGCCTCCCTTCGGACACGGGATAAGGATGGTCACCATGGCGGACATTCTCAGCGCTTGGGTTGAAAAGCTCACCGAAGCCCGTGAGAAAGCAAGGGAGTATGATGAAATAGCCCGCAGGCTCAAAGGGGAGAAACTTGTTAAAGAGGACGAGGTGTTGAACGAGCTGTATGACATCAAGAACAGGTTGACCACATTCACCGACGTCATGAAAGACAGGAATAAGGCTGCCTTCTTCATGGTCATAACTCCGGAACGAATGTCCATAATAGACACTGAGAAAGCTTTGGAGATGTTTAAGTCGGTTGGCTTAGAGCTGGCGGGGATAGTGGTCAACAAGGTTCTGCCGCCCGAGATGGCTTCAAACCCCTCCCCCTTCATAGCAAACAGGCTGAAGCAGCAGCGGGAGTGCATGACCGAGATCATGGACAAGTTTGGAAAGCTTGTGATATCTATCATCCCTATGTTTCCGAAAGAGCCTAGGGGCATTGAAGGCATAGCGGCGGTTTCCCAGCCTCTTATGAGCGGAGGTGTGGAATGGACGTGAAAGAACTAGCTAAAGCAAAGTACATCTTCGTAGGCGGTAAAGGGGGTGTGGGAAAAACTGTGTCAGCCGGCGCCATGGCCGCTGAGATAGCCCGTCAAGGGAAGAGGGTGCTTCTGGCAAGCCTGAACCCAGTACACTCGTTGAGCAGCCTTTTTATGCAAGACCTTTCGGGAGGCACTTTCAAAAACGTGCAAGGGGTTGAAGGGCTGACAGCGATAGAGGTGGAGATAAACGATCTCATCGAAAGATACAGGTCCAACATGGCTGCTAGACTGAAAGAGTTCTTCAAATGGGCTGAGATACCTATAAACCCCGAGCCCTTCATACAAATAGCTACAACAAACCCCGCTTTCCAAGAATCTGCGATGTTTGACAAAGTAATGGACATCATAGTTGGCGAAGGCGGGAAATATGATGTGGTTGTGTTCGACACGGCAGCGGTTGCCAACGCAGTCAGGTTAATCGGGTTGAGCAAGCTGTACGGGCTGTGGCTTGCGAGAATGATGCAGTCACGCAGGGAGGCTCAAGAGTACAGGCTTAAGCTTTCCGTCAGGAAGGAGAAGGTTATGGAGGAGATCAAAAAAGACCCTGTAGTGGCAGACCTTTTATCACTTTACGAAAAATTCACAAAAACCCGTGAGGCTTTGACAGACCCTTCAAAGACACTCTTCTACTTCGTTACGACACCCGAGTCTCTTCCAATATCTGTCGTGAAGAGGTTCATAAACATGGTGCAGGCTTTCAACATTCCGGTAGGGGGGATATTTGTAAACATGGTCTTGGACCGGGCGGATGTATCTTCCGACCCGACGGGATATTTACGGTCAAAGTGGGAGGAACAGCATCACTACCTTGACATAATAAACAGAGACCTTGGAGAGCATGTCAAAGGCTATATCCGAATGTATCCTACCGAGATAAGAGGCTTAGAAGCATTAAACAACGTAATTAAAGATGTTTATGAGTTTACTCCAAGCTAGTGAACCGCAGGCCCTTCGCGCAGAAGCTCCAGCAGGTCGACGTCTCTCAAAAGCCTCATCCTCGCTTTCTCAAGGTCGGGCATCAGGTAGGGAATTATCCTGAGCGTGAAGTAGTTTCCGAGAAGCGGTATGCCTAGGAACTCGCCCATGATAAGGGAGAAAAATATGTCGTCGTACTTCAGCTTGAGACGGAGAACGTTCTGGTAAAGACCTAGGATTAGTGCTCCGAAGAAAAAGTCGCGTAGAGCCTGTTTGAGTCCCGCCGTCCTCGAGCCTAAACGGTATTTCTCCGACTCAGCCACGCCTGCTCCACCGCCAGCTTCAACCCATCCCAGTCGATGAAGCCGTCGGAAACCTTTTTTCCATCTACCACCACGGCAGGCCTTCTCCAGATACGGTGGCGGAGACTTTTTAGGAAACCCATGGGCGATATCAGGTTGACCATCTCCACCTCAACGTTCATCCGACGGCCTTTGAACGACTGTCTCAAAAACCTGACCACCTCAGCGGCCTTGGAATGGTTCTGGAGTACGTCGTCGGGGTATTCCGCCGCTTGGGTTGACAGTTCACAGAACTCCGCCCCAGCCGCGTACATCTCAGCCGAGAGAAGATTGTAGTGTGGGCAGTGGCCTAATGTGACGGGATAAATCTCATAAATCTCTACTTTGACGGGTTTCTCCAAACCTACTCGGATAAACATTTGTGTTAAACGCTTATTAGTCTTTCTGTACCTCCTAACAACCGAGTTGCGGGAGAAAATTCTCGTGGTGGGCGTGTTTCCCACGGCGTTCATGTCAAGATGCAAGAGTTTATGCAACCCAGCCCATATCGCCGGATTATGGAACCCCTACGACCAGCTCAAAGAATACCCTGATGATTTTCTGGAAGAGTTTGGAAGGGTTGAAGCTGTTGTAAAGGCTTTGGCGGCGAAAGGGTTTGAAGTTAGGCTTGTTCACGCATTATCACCCCTCGGTGTTTGGCTTTCCTTCAGACACAGGCTAGGCCGCGGGTTTTACGCCATAGCCAACAAAAAACCCGTAAAAATAGGCCGAAACATAGACGAAACATTGGAAGATATTAAAGCGGCTGCTTTGAACTGTGTCGTGAGAAGGCTTTGGTTTAAGATCGGTTAGCTTTGGATAGGAGGCGCTGGATGATGGCGGGCAGAGAGTTTGAGCTAGCAACGGGCAACCTTTTGATGGGCAGGTTCACATGGCTTTACATACACGTGCCTGAAGGCTGGACAGTTAAGATCGGCGACGCACCCGCAGATGTCAACTACACAGCTGTAGTCAAAGACGTCGGATGGGTTGTAGACGGGTCGGCAAGCTACTACGTAGTCAACCTCATCAACGGAGATGTGTTGGAGCTGGATGTCAGATGCAGAAAAGGGATTAAGCACACGAGTTTTCAGGTTGGAAGCTATGAGATGACGCGGATAAACGGCCACGACGCCCACATCGTGTCAAAAACAATAAAGAGAGGTTTCCGACGACATCCCATAACCCAAGTAACATTGCGAATCCCATGCACCGAGACTTCGAGAACAATTGAGCTGGTGTTAACGGGAAAGTCATCCGAAGACATCCAAGAGATGAAAGAGCTTTTCCCACGGCTTCGTTGCCATTGAGATAAGGTTTTTAGAATGTTGTCCGGCGATGTAACGTGGCAAAGCTACTGCGTGTCTGCAGGGATGAAGAGCTTGCGGAAGGCGACACGAAGGTAGTTGAAAACGAAGGCATCCAGATCTTGGTTCTGAGACACATGGGCAGCCTGTATGCTGTCAGCAATATATGCACACATGAATACGCCGAGCTCGTAAACGGTTTGGTCGTCGACAAAACAATCACATGCCCAGTGCATCTGTCACGTTTTAGGCTTGACAACGGCGAGGTGCTCAATCCTCCGGCCACAAAGCCGTTGCCGACCTACAAGGTATCCGTGATAAACGGCGAGATATTCGTCGAAGTTTAGCCTCGAGCCTGTCTGAGCTTCTCAGGCCCGCCTGTTTGAATAAACCAGATAGCCTCCATGCCTGCCATGCATCCGAACCCCGCAGCCGTGACAGCCTGCCTATACCTTTTGTCATGAACGTCGCCTGCCGCGAAAACGCCTGGAACGCTTGTGCACATTCTGTCGTAAACCTTGATGTATCCTTCTTCGTCAACCTCCAGCTGGCCTGCGAATATCTCGGTGTTTGGCTTGTGTCCTATCGCTATGAACACCGACTGGCAGCCTATGTCCGTTATCTCACCCGTTTTAAGGTTCCTGACTCTCACGCCCTCAACCTTTTTCTCGCCGAGAATGTCGACCACAACGCTGTTCCAGACGAAAGTGATCTTCGGATTGTTCAGAGCTCTTTCAGCCAAAACCTTCGAAGCCCTAAGGCTGTCGCGTCGATGGACGACCACAACCTTCGACACGATGTTGGCGAGGAAAAGCGCATACTCCATCGCCGAATCCCCTCCACCAACAACGACCGAAGTTTCTGTGCCCTTAAAAAGGGGCCCGTCACAGGTAGCGCAGCTCGAAACCCCTCGGCCTAGGAGACGTTTCTCAGATTCGAGTCCCAGCCATTTAGGAGAAGCCCCCGTCGCCACGATGACGGCTTTAGCCGTGTAACAAGATTCGTTTACATAGACTTCATACGGGTATGTTTTGAAGTTGACCGAGGTGGCGTTGTCGTAGATTATTTCAGCTCCTTGGTTTTCGGCCTGTTGACGCATGCTCTCCATCAGCTCAGGCCCCATCACGCCTTTGCTGAACCCGGGATAGTTCTCAACCTCACGTGTTAGCATAAGCTGGCCTCCGGCTTCGAGGCCTGCTATCAGAAGGGTTTTCAAACCCGCTCTGCAGGTGTATATTGAGGCGGTGTAGCCCGCCGGCCCACCGCCTATGACTATGACGTCGTACTCAGCCTCCATCAACTGCAGCTGCAGCGACTCGCTATTAAAACATAAAAACCCCGGCGAAATCTGTAAAACCATGGCCATCGACCCCGTCTGCAAAATGAACGTAGACGAGAAGACAGCTAAACACACCTCAACCTATGAGGGCAGAACGTACTATTTCTGCGGCAAAGCCTGCAAAGACACTTTCGACAAAAACCCGTTGAAGTATGTTTAGCTGAGAAACTGTATAGATTTTAAAACTCTCTTCTTCTGTGAGTCTGGCTACGACATCGTCACGGCATCCAACTAGCATATGCCGAAAGAGGAGATTTCCCTACCCATGTATTCACGGTGTGTAAGCCTCCAAGGCTTGAAACGACCATAAACCACCTCATTTAAGGAAGGGAAAAAATGAGGGGATGGTTTGGCTGGAGGCCAACCAGCATGACAACATCTAAGAACCCCTGCAAGAGAGAGGCCGGTACGTTTTCTCAGCTGGCATGTATGGTTATAAAAACCATACACGTTAACATATATGTCATAACGGCTTGG
>JAWBRA010000022.1:0-27387 GCA_038844785.1 Candidatus Caldarchaeum sp. | reverse complement strand
ATATTCAGCGGAGGGCCTCGTAAAGCTTTAGAGATGCTGACTATGGCTTTAAAAGGAACTGCGATGATAACAGCCAAAAACCAACTACAAACAATCGAGAAAATCAGAGAAACGGTCAGTTAACATGTATGGGTCTCACAATCCCATACATAACGTAGAATATAACATACCGGCCTCTCTCTTGCAGGGGTTCTTAGGTGTTGTCTTGCTGGTTGGCCTCCAGCCATACCCTCCCCTATTTTTCCTTCTTTCAGTTTCTGTTAAACCTTGGTTTACATGTTCTTGTAACAGACCCAATAGACCAAACCTCTGTGAAAATGTTGAGGAGGCTGGCTTCGCTGTTGACTTGTTGCTGGTAGAGCTGGAGTTGGGCTACAACGCCGACGTAGATTATACAGCTAAGGTTAGAAATCTCCCCTTCTACAACCTTTTGTTATACTGAAGGTCTGATTTATTTGGTATCGTCTTCTTTCTAGCTCTGTGGCAATCGCCCCATGCGGCAACAACCTCCGGGATTATAAGATACGAAGAGCATATCTGCACTCGCAGAGGAAGAGAACCTTTTTTGGAAAATCTTCATATTAACTCATAAAGGCTTTTCCGCTAACCTGTAGGAGTTACAGGGTTTACAATGGGGCGGAGTTCTAGGCCCGCACCAGTAGATGAAAACTTTTTCCAGCTACGTGGGCCAGAGGTCGATATTTCCAGCATCCTATACTTCACAGAGCAGGCGACCAAGCCATCACTTATATGAAAGGCGACAAATCGAAATAAGTATAGCATCCGATTATCTAGCTGACACGCCGCCGTCAACAAATTCTTTATAACGTGCTCAACACATCTCACATTGGACTGTTGAATGGCCGGAAAGCTCAGGCGTGAGTTCATCGAGCTCCTGGAGAAGGATGAGGAGTTCCGCTACACGGTGGCAGGCTACTTAGGGCTTTCCGAAATACTGAAGGCGCTGAAGAATCTCAGGGAGGGTCAGGAGAAGCTGTGGGACAACAGCAACAGGCTGTGGGAGGAGGTTAGAAGCCTTAGAGAGGGGCAGAATAAACTATGGGAGGAGGTTAGAAGTTTGAGGGAAGGTCAGGAGAAGCTCTGGGAGGGACAGAATAAGCTGTGGGAAGAAGTAAAGAATCTTAGAGAGGGTCAGGAGAAGCTGTGGCATGGTCAGGAAAAGCTGTGGGAGGGTCAGGAGAAGCTCTGGGAGGAGATGAGGAGGACACGGAGCTACATGTTCACGGCCTTTAGCGAGCTTAAGTCCGCTTTAGGGGTCACATTCGAGATGCATGCTGCGGCCTATGTTGAACTAGTCCTCCATGAAATGGGATACGAGGGCGTAAAGGTTGAGAAGAAGCACATCCTGCACAACGGGGAGATTCTTGAGATAGACATATTCTCCGAAAACCCCCTGGTTGTAGGCGAGGTAACGTCCTCGCTCAAGGATGTAGCCTCAGCCTCCAGAGAGGTTGAAAAGCTTCTCACACGGGTGAGGGTTGTGGAGGAGAAGTATGGGCTGAGGCCTGTGTTGACGGTTCTCTCGGTGGCTACTGCGTCGAAGCAAGCGGCGGAAAAGCTGGTGGAGGAGGCTGAGAGACACGGGTTCAGGCTTGTGCTGGGAAGAGAGATAGAGGAGTCGCTCCAAATATAATGTTCATCCACACGTTCCATCGCCTCTTTGGATCTGTGCCGGTTAGGAATAGTTTTAGGAGACGGGTATAGAGAGTAACTCAACAGCATGCAAAATGATATGGTTATGAAAGTGTTTGGTCTGGTGGCTTCAACATTCCAGTTACTAAAAAGATGAAAGAATAAGGGGAGGGTTTGGCTGGAGGCCGTCAACCAGAACAACGTCAAGGAAACCCATGAGAAAGGCCGACTGATAATTTTTGGGCCGTATCTATTTGATACGGCTGTTTAAAGTCGGGCCGGCCTTTCCAAAAAGCTTAAGTCGACAATACCTAGGAGGCTAACGACGGTAAAGAGGTTAGGATAGTTTTATGGGTTGGGGATGGAATACCCCGATTTACTTATAAAGATTATGAAGAATCCCCGTTTATTCCTTCGGGCGTCCACCCCACTATGATAAAGAAGAATGGTTTTGTAGCGTATGCCGTAAAACATTCAAAACCATGGATAGATGCCCAACCGCAACAGAGTATTAAAGGAAAAACCAAGAAAAAAGAAGAAACAGACGGACATAAATAACTTAAATTAAGTTTTCATGCGTAGAGAGCAAGAAAAAGGGTGTCTATATGGGTAACACATCGGCTGGAGCGATAGCCGACAAGTACAGGCTGATTAAAGGATTCCATGGGGGGCGTGGTAAAGCCGCCGCCACTATACTGGCCATGGCTGTGTTTTTTGCAGCGTTTACCGTTTTTGTTACTGGAAGCATGGTTTTGGCTTTCACAGCTTTCACGCTAGCGTTGATCATCACTTTTCCCGTTAACTATGTTGTTGAAAAAACCCTCAACCAACGTTGCCAAAACTACACAGCTAGGAGGCTCACAGCATTGTCGATAGTTGAGATGATTGTTTTAGCGGCTGCTTTACCGATATCTTATACTGTAGGGGTTTTGCATCCAACAGGAGCTGTGGCTGTCATAACCTCGTTCACCACGGCAGCTGTATTCATGGGATATTCTGTCAGAAGAGCTATCGGATACAAGGTAAACCCTCTGACCGCAGCTGTTCTGTCAACACAGCCCATGATTTTAGGCATTATACCGCTCCACGTGTACCTTAACAGCTTTCTGAAAGCTTTACAGACATCGGCCACTGCTTACATAGTGGGTTTAGCTTTTATGGAGGCCTGTCGTTACGTGATTGACAGAGTAAAATCCTTTCAAGACGTAAAACCTTTTACACTGCTCCAAGCTTTTCTGTCAAGCCTTCTTTCGGGAAGGTCTGAAGACCTTGAAGAGATGATGGAAAGGCTTGGGAGGCCTGAAGAAGTTAGATGCGAGCTGTTTGTCGTCAAGAGAGAGGGGCAGCAGCCTTTAGCTATCGTTGTCTCTGAGATTCATCCCGGGCCTTTCAGGAATGTAGGCTCCAGCATGTTCCCCAGCCTTGTCCAGCAGAAGCTGGGTGCGAAAGGCTTTGAATCAGTTGTTTTTAAAGGTCTTTCAAGCCATGAAAAAAACATCGCAAAATTTGAAACTTCCCAAAGCATCGCCGAGCAGATAGCTTCAGAGGCGTTGGCTTTGAGTTCGTCGTCGCAGTTAAAGCCTTTCACGTTCCCCATTAGACACAGTTTGAACGGTGTCAGCGCACTGACCTGGGGCATGGCTGGAAAAACAATGACTGTTCTGACACTACATCCTCAACCCATGGAAGATCTTCCTCCGGATATAGTAGCAGACATCTCATCAGATAGAGTTGTTGTAGTTGATGCACACAACAGCTTCAGCGACGGGTTCGAAGCCTTGGAGAAGAGCTCTGTAGAAAGAATCAAGACGCTTCTACAAAACACAAGACACCATGATATGGAAGATGTAAACAGAGTAAGCGTAGGCTTTGCTAGAATCGTGCCTTCTAAGATAGGTTTGGCGGAAGGGGTTGGAGCCGGCGGAATCTCATGCATCGTCTTTGAAGCTGGCGGCAGAAGAGCAGCGGTGGTCGTGGCTGACGCAAACAACGCAGTGCCATGGGTTAGGGACGCAGTGGTCGAAATAGGTAGAAGATATGGATGCGTTGAAGCAGAGCTTTGCACAACAGACACTCACATGGTTAACGCCGTATCGCTCGGAGGCCGCGGATACCATCCACTGGGCGAGGCCATTGAACGCCCCATCCTCACAAAGCTGATTGACGAGGTTTATAGAGAAGCCGTCACAAACATAGCGCCGGCAGCGGCCACGCACAGGTCTGTAGTCCTCAAAGATGTGAAGGTTTTCTCCGACTTTCTCGAAGTCGTTGCTGGAAGTGTTTCGTTCGGCGTAAAAACCTACACACTAGCCGGCGCTCTGGCTTTCGCGGCCGCCGTCCTCACGGTTTTAATCCTATAGGAATTAGCCGATTAACCCTGCTTCCAACAGTTTTACGGCAAGCTGTTCAATCGACTCCCTTATCTCCGAAGGCTCGCGGCTTATCTGAGCCGCGACCTCTGCGACAACGTCGCCGACCGTCTTGTCCTCAAAAAGGTTCCACACAGCGATGACAGCCTCATTAACCTTGTACGCCTCTCCGTTCTCGTTGACGAGCAGAAGGTCTCCCTCAGGCGTCTGGCTGACCCAGCCTTTCTTGGTCAGCCGCTTTTCTTCAACCATTTGGTTCGAGTACCGCTCTCCAGCCATGATATAAGTTTTAAAGAGGCTCTAACTCCTAATCAATTCTCCAGACGCTGGAAAATCCATCCCTCTTAACGGCAGGCCGCGGCCGTTTAGGACGCTTCGGAAACATTGACAAAGGTTATTAGTGTGCCAGAACGCTAAATGTTAAAATGGCTGCAGCCTCGGCTAGGCCGCGTCTGGTTATAGTGGGCCGAAAACCTGTCTTCCGGTATGTCACAGCCTCTATAACCCTGTTAAACAGAGGCTGTAAGGAGATAGAGCTCGTGGCCAGAGGCCGCAACATCCCCCTCTGCGTCGACACAGTCGAGCTGCTCCGCAAATCCTTCAGGAAAGACGTTAGAGTTAAGGATATTTCCATCTGGAGCGAGGATTTTAACATGAACGGCCGTCCAAGGAGAGTCAGCTACATAAAAATAGTCATAGAACAACCCTAGTTACGTAAATAAGGTAGGTGTTTGAGCTTTTTTCATGGATTTCAGGCTGAGTGCTGAGCAGGAGCTTCTCCGTGAAAAGGTTTCAGAGTTCTGTAAACGGGTGATAGAGCCTCGGTGGGTTGAGATAGACGAGAAGGGTGAGATTGACAGAGTTGTCATAGAGAAGATGGCTGAGGTTGGTTTGATGGGGATGACGATATCAGCCGACTACAATGGACAGGACGGGTCTTTCCTCGAAGCAGCCATAGCGGCAGAGGAGCTTGCCTACCACGGTCCAGCCCTCTCGATAGCTGTCATGTACCTTCTGCAATGTTCATGGCCTTACATCATACAGAAGTATGGTTCCGAGGATGCTAAACGCGAGGTTCTTCCAAGGGTTGCTGCAGGTGAAGCAGCCATAGGGATAGCGAGCACAGAAGCACATGGAGGTAGCGATGTCTCAGCCGTGAGATGCCAGGCGGTTAAAGTTAACGAAACAAGCTGGAGGATAAACGGTGAAAAATCCATGGTTTCGCTTCCATCCATTATAGATAGGATGCCCTGGGGAGGCGGATGGTTTCTTATAGCTAGGACAGGCGACCCGGCTCAGAAACACCGTACCATAACAGACTTCATTCTTCTGATGAAGAAGAACGGCGTAAAAGTTGAAAACATCTCATACAAGCCTTGGACGGAGTTTGCTAGAAGAGGGCTTGACACATCAGTCCTGACCATAAACAACGTGCTTGTCGACGATGTTTACAGGGTTGGAGAGGTCAACTCCGGCTTTAAAATAGCCATGGAAGGCTTCAACCTAGCCCGCACCATGATAGGCGCTGTCTGCGTAGGCTGCGCAAGATGGCTGGTTGAAAGAGCTATAGAATGGGTTAGGACAAGGACAATATTCGGTAAGCCAATAGCCTCCTACCAAGGCGTTAGCTTTAAGCTGGCTGATTTCGCGACGGAGCTTGAAGCCGCTAAACTGCTCAGCTACAAGGCTGCATGGACAGCTGACAGATACTACCGGGATAAAGCCGGGTCTCTCGGCGACGTCGCTAGAATGGGGGCGATGGCGAAGCTCAAATGCGCCTCACTAGCCGTAGACATCGGAGAAGAAGTAATGAAAATCTACGGCGGAGCATCATACTTCAAAGAGACGCCGATATTCAGGGCTTGGCTGGCGGCTTTCAGCTATGTAGTGGGGGCTGAGGGTGCTGAAAACATTCTACGGCTAATCGTAGCCAGAGAGCTTATCGGAAGAGAGTATGTGGATTAGTGCTTTCATTCGCCCAGAACCTGGACGTAAAGCTTTCTCGTCCGAGGTCCGTCAAACTCGGCTGCTATAATCGACTGCCACGTACCCCTTACAGTTCTGCCGTTCTCTACAGGGAGGGTTACAGCAGGCGAAAGAAGTATTGAACGTAGGTGTGAAAAAGTGTTGGCTGTCGGGTCTATCGTGTCATGATGGTATCCACGGCCCTCTGGGGCAAGCCTTTCAAGAAGCTCGAGGACGTCGCGTCTAAGGTTTGGCTCATTCTCGTTAAGGTAGAGGGCCAACGTGGTATGGAGGGAGAAAACGTTCACCAAGCCGTTTTTAACACCCGAAGCCGCCACTATCTTCTCAACCTTGTCTGAGACATCGTTCAGTTCAACTCTAGACCTTGTGTTTAAAACGATTGTTTCAGAATATGATTTCATGTCCAATATTTTTTCCAAGCTTTTAATAAACTGCTAGGCGAACGAGGGGGTAACTTCTTTTGCGAAAAGATTGATGCTGGAGGCTTCAACATCCATGTCTCGGACGATGACTAAACTCACTCCTAGGCTTTGGAGAAGCTCAACCTGTCTGATGACTTCGTCGGGCTTGCCATGGAGAAGAGTAAACGTTTTCCTCAAAGCTTCTTCAGCAGAGCTATAGCTACCGAGCTTTCTCATCCTCTCAAGCCTGTCGGATTCGGATGTGTAGACCAGTATGTTGGTGAAAACAGATTTTACGGGTTTACGGCCTAACTGTTTACATTTTTCATCGTATATGCGTGTAACCTTCTCGTACTCGTCTAGGGTTTCTCCGTAAAAGTTCCATCCATCTCCTAGTTCGGCGGCAAGCTCAGCCATCCGACGCTTCCTACCCCCAACCCAGATAGGCGGGGATGGTTTTTGAAAGGACGGAGTGTTGCAGACAGCTTTAGAAAGCTTGTAAAACCTGCCGTTGAAATCCACAGCCTCCTTCCCAGTCAGCAGCAGGCGGACAACCTCCACATACTCACGAAACCTCTCAAACCTTTCTCCACCGGACCAACGCTCCATTCCCAAAGCCGTCAGCTCCTCTTCCTGAGGCTCAGACCCAACTCCCAGCCCCAGCTCAAGCCTTCCGCCGCTCACAACATCCAGCGTAGCAGCCATTTTAGCCAGCAGGGCAGGATGCCTGTAGCATGCACAGAGCACGCATGTTCCAAGCCTAACGTCTATAGCAGGAGCCAGAGCTGAGAGAAGAGTCCAGGACTCGAGAACTGTCGAAGCCCTCCGAGGCTGAAGATGGTCAGTAACCCAGAGAGATGAAAAACCCAAACCCTCAAACACCACGGCCAAGTCAACAACCTTCCTGACCTCTACATCGTAACGGGGAAGCACAGCTCCAAAAAACAAAACCATGAAAAAGCTAACCAAACGGCTCTAATAAGAATTTACGCGACAACCCAGCAGCCAGTGTCTGCGGGACACTGCATCAGAACATTGTCAGCTCTAAAAAAGTTTAAGTCCTATGAAAAAAGACCTCTAGCCGTGCTGTCTGCAGAGCTGCTGATGCAATCCCTAGTACTTGGTCTTCTACAAGGAGGTATTTACGCGCTGGCGAGTTTAGGGCTGATGGTTACGTGGGGTGTTTTAAGGCTTGTTAACGTCGCTCACGGAGAGTTCCTTATGGTGGGCGCTTATGCCTCATACTGGGCCATAAACATGATGCGAGGTGGCGAGCTTTCGGTGCAGGTCTTGACAGCCATCATAGCCTCGGCCTTGATTGGATTAGGGCTTGCAACCATACTATACTTCTCTGTTGTCAGGCAGCTGGCTAAGATTGAAATTTTAGCGAGTCTTCTTGCTCTTTTCGGACTTTCACTAATAATGATAAACATAATCATCCTCATATGGTCTGTTGACGTCAGGGGGGTTGCGTTGGAGCTTGGCCATGTGACCTTAGGGCCCGTAACTCTTGTTGGAAGCCGATTGCTAGCTTTCTCGATAGCTATAACGTTCGTCGCCATTCTATTCATCTTCCTTTACAGAAGCTACTGGGGTTCAGCCCTGCGTGCCGTCATCCAGAACAGACGTGCCGCGGCACTTGTTGGAATAAACATGGACATGGTTTATCTCTTAGGCTTTGTCATAGGAATAGTTTTAGCCTCCGTTGCAGGCGGGCTGATTTCATGGAGCATAGCCCACGTCGATCCTTTCATGGGGTCTCTGTACACTCTGAAATCCTTCGCCATAGTTCTCGTCGGCGGTGTTACAAACCCTTTCGGCGTCCTCGCTTCAGCGATAGCGTTCGGAGCAATAGAGTCTGTTTTCTCTGTTCTGACAGACCCGGTGTTCTCTACAGGTCTAGCGTTGGCCATTATAGTTTCGGCGATTGTGGTAAGAGGTGAAAAGCTCTTTGGCTAAGCCGTTGAGACTGGTGTCGCCAATACGGTTTTTGGAGCTCGCTCCTCTAATCGCAGTAACAATACTCTTCATAATCTTCCCATTCATTTTAACCACGTACCAAACAGCCATTGCTTTTGAGATTCTCAGATACGCATGCTTAGGGATGGCTCTTAACCTCTTTTACGGCCTGCTAGGCTACGTGAATTTTGGACAGGTTGCATTCTATGGTTTAGGAGCTTACGCTGTTGCTGTCTTCTACAAGTTTTTAGGCATTCCGATGCCTCTAGCGCCTCTTCTAGCAGGGGTGTTTGTTGCAGGCTTGGCATATGCGCTGTCCCTTCCTTTGTTGAGAACTAGGGGGATTTACTTTGCCATCGCTACCTTAGGATTGGCCGAAACCATTCGGCTGATCTTTTTGAAAATGGGTTTTTTGGGAGGGTCATACGGCATGGTGATTCTGACAAGCTATGAGCTCTTTGAAGCATACTATACTCTTTTAGCGGTTTTTACAGGTCTTCTGGCATTGTTTTATCTTATAATAAAATCCATCATAGGAGTTGAGCTTAGGGCGATAAAAGAAAATGAGGAGGCGGCGGAATCGATGGGTGTGAACACAACGAGATACAAAAGGCTAGTCTTCACTTTCAGCGCTTTCTTCACAGGCTTTGTTGGCGGGATCTTCGCATGGCTTTCAACCTATGTAAACCCTGAAACCGTTTTCCAGATAACTACTACAATCGAGATGTACATAGTAGTCTTGATAGGTGGTGCGGGAACGGTGCTCGGCCCTGTTATCGGGAGCATAGTCTTCTACATATCCAAGATAAACCTGTTAGTAAACTATCCTGAAGTTCACTTTCTCCTGTTTGGTGTGTTGCTTACGTTGACAGTTAGATTCGCTCCCCGTGGAGTCGTAGGAGGTGTGGAATGGTTTGCACGGAAACGTAAGATTGTTAAGCTGAGAGGTGAAGGTTTTGTCAAGAGGTAAGGTGTTAAGGGCTTTAGGTATGACGAAGAAGTTCGGCGGAGTGACTGCTGTCGATAACGTAGATATAGAGGTTGGCCGCTGCGAAATAGTTGGGTTGATAGGCCCTAACGGGGCTGGAAAAACAACGCTGCTCAGCCTGATATCAGGTCTCATCAAACCCGACAGCGGGTATGTTGAGCTTGAAGGTGTAAGGGTTACTGGCCTCCGCCCCCACGTGTTGATGAGGATGGGCCTCGCGAGAACCTTTCAGATACCCAAGCTATTTAAAAACATGACTGTGCTTGAAAATGTGCTAGTGCCTATGGCCTCAACCGAGCTGGGGGGTGCTGAAATGCATAACAAGGCCTCAAAACTTCTAAAGCTTGTTGGGCTGACAGGTATGGAAAACATGCTCGCCTCCGAGCTCTCAGGCGGGCAGCAAAAGCTGCTTGAGATAGCTAGGGCTTTAATTACAGATCCGAAAGTTGTCTTGATGGATGAGCCTCTGGCAGGAGTGCATCCCAATATCAAGGAGACAATTCTCTCAACTGTTCGTGATATGAAGATAGGGGGTACGTCATTTCTGATAGTAAGCCACGACATGAAAGCCATAACATCGGTCTCGGACAAGCTGGTAGCCATGAACAGCGGGAAAAAAATCGCTGAAGGCGTTCCCAGCGAGGTTACGCTGTCAGCAGAAGTTATTGAATCGTACTTGGGTGTTTGATATGTTGGTGGTAAGCAAGCTTAGCGCGAGCTACATTAAGGGTGTGATAGTTCTGGATGATGTAAACATGGAGGTCAAAGATAGGGAGATAACCGTCGTGATAGGCCCTAACGGAGCCGGCAAATCTACGTTGTTGAAGACTATATATGGTTTTATTAAGCCTTCTAGTGGAAATGTAATCTACGATAATAGGATAATAACTGGCGAAAAACCTTACAAGCTCCTTCGGATGGGGATAGCGTACTTGACTCAGGAGAGGGAGATTTTCCCTGAGATGACTGTCGAGGAGAATTTGAAGCTTGGAGCATGGTTGTTCAAAAGGGACAAAAAAAGGGTTGCCAACGCGCTGGAGTCAGTGTACGACCATTATCCTTTCTTAAGGAAAAAGAGGGGTCAAAAGGCTGGAAGCTTGAGCGGGGGAGAGCAACGAATGCTAGAGCTCGGCAGGCTTTTAATGGTCGAGCCGAAAATGTTATTTTTAGACGAGCCGACAGCAGGCCTCGCGCCGAAAGTGGCGAAGGAGATTTATTCGGAGATTTTGAGGCTTAAAGAGAAGGGGTTAACAATCCTGCTGGTGGACCAGAACATTAGGGCCGCGGTGCAGCTTGCTGACCATATCTATGTGCTGGAGATGGGGCGAGTAACATTATCAGGCAGTAAGATGGAGCTCAACACTAAGGTTCCCGACTTAGTTAAGAGCTGGTTGGCCCAGACATCGGGCTAGATTCCTCCCAGTCTAAGCTTTCCCTCGGGGTCGACCTTCTCCCTCAAAACTCTTAGTTCTTCGTCAGACGGTGGTTGAAGCTCTTTCACATCCGAATAGTCAAATGTGAATCCTGTTTGAGCTACAGCCTGGTCGACCGTGACCCCGGGCATCAAATACTTTAGTCTAGCTTGGCGTGTCGGCGTGTCGAATGAAAATACGGCTAGAGGTGTCACGATGTACTCGGGCCCTCCACGGAGACCAAGCTCACCACGGTATATGTTGTCCCTACACCATCCCATGGCGCTCACGAGGTCGCATCTATCGACCAAGGTTCTTGCATCATGTCTCTCAAGGTAGATGATGAACCTGCGAGAGTTTGTAGTCAACGAAGCCACGCCTATAGGGCCTGGACCCTTAAGCCTGTAAACATTGCCATCTCTAATTCCAAACAGGTTAACGTTCCCAAACTTGTCGACCTGTAGACCGCTAACAAAAAATACGTCAAAGAAGTTTGTTTTTCCCATTATCTCGTCTAAGCCCACTGTGGCCTCCGCGTATCTGGAGTATCTCCAGTCTGCGAAAAACTCGAAAGAGAACACTTGTTTGAACGGTAGAAGGTTGCACGCATACGGACCTAGAACAACCGTCATGTTTGGAGCATGTGTAAAGTGGGCGAGCAGGACGCCTGCCCTAGGGACGGGCAACCCTGTACCGACGGCTACGACAGTGTTGTCATGGATTTGGCGTGATATGAACGTCGCTAGGATCTCCCTCCAAGATGGTTTAAACTGAATCATGATAGATACTGTCTAAAGAAAACAGTTTTTCAAAACCTATGAGCTGCAGATACTCCCAATGATCTTTCGGGCCGTAAACATATTTGCTGAGATATCTTTTCAACGGTTCTTGGTCTCCCTTCAACCACGCGTTCGCGGCTGGTACATACTCGTGAGCAAGATGTTCGATATCGGTTGTGTAGAACCCAGGGCTGGATGTCGGGTGTGCTCCATACGGTGTTACGACAACCGCTTCAACCATGTAGTTAGGTATTGAAGTTCTCCAGTAATGGGCCCTGATGTATTCGTTACTCACTATCTTCTCAACTTCCACGATCACTTTCTTGCTTGCAGAGGCTATTAGCCTGTCCAGCAACGGGTGGCTCAAGTGTTGTATGTTTCCATATTCATCTGCCAAGGATGCATGTATCAAAGCTACGTCAGCCGATAACGCCGGGACCGCGAGCAGCCTTGAACCAGTTATGGGATCTGTGAAAGTTTTTAGATCGGGGTTTACTTGCTGTATCGAGGTACCTAATCCTCCACGCCATGGCGCGAAAGGCAGCCCCTCGCTTTCAGCTCTCAAGGCGGCTATTAACATGCCTGTATCGTATTCGCGGACATCAATCTCGTTGTTCTCGACAGCTCTTCTGAAGACAGGCCCTATGCCTGCTATCGTCTCACCGCCCACATAGGATGTGATTATCCTCTTAACAACTCCGGCTGCTATGAGCATATCAACGTCGAGCCCGCTTGGTGGAGAAACCACCGTAAGCCCGCTGATATGGTTTTTCATCACCATCCTCAGCAACGTCATAGGTCTTGAAGCAAGCTGAAAACCTCCTATCGCAACCCGGCATCCATCTTTGACGTGTTGCAGAGCGTCTTCAAAGGTTGTTACTTTGTTTTTTCTCATCATCTTCCACTCCCAGCGATTCCAAGTATGAAATTATGTCGCCCAACTTTGACCCCACAGGAAAAACTTTGTCAACACCCATAGCATATAGTTCATCTATGTCCTTCCGTGGAATGACTCCGCCCACCACTATTTTGAACTGTCTCTCTATACGCTCGTTCTTTATCAGCCGCATCAGCTTCTCCAAGTAGGGCAGATGGCTTCCTGAAAGGAAACTCAACCCGATAACGTCCACATCCTCTTCTATGGCGGCGTTAAGTACGGTCTCTGCGGTAACCCTCATTCCAAGGTAAACCACTTCAAACCCTGAATCCCTCAAAGCCAAGGCGAGAACCCTGAGGCCTCTGTCATGTCCGTCAAGACCGCCTTTAGCAAGCAATATTCTTGGTTTCCTCCTATATCGGTGAAGGCTCTTTGTATTCGCCATATACATCTCGCAACACCTCACAGATCTCGCCTACTGTTGCATAAGCTTTCACAGCGTCTATTATGGCTGGCATAACGTTTTCACCAGATTCAGCCGCATCTCTTAAAGCCTTTAACGTTGTTTTCACCCTCGCCGAGTCTCTGTTCAGCTTAGTTTTCTCCAAACGTTCAAGAGCCTTATCGTAGACTTCTTTCCTGAACCTATAGTATTCGATTTCCTGTTCATCACTAGCTGTTTCTTTAAAGATGTTGTGGGCCACTACTGGTATGTCCCCATTTTCCACTTCTTTCTGAAAATTGTAGGCTTCTGCTGAAATTATCTGATGGTAAAGGCCTTTCTCAATAGCTTCCACCGCACCCCCCACGTCCTCTATTTTGCTAATCACTTCTGTAATCTTTTTCTCTATTTCATCAGTCAGCCACTCAACATAGTAAGAGCCGCCCAACGGATCCACAACATCAGCCACACCGCTCTCGTAGGCTATTATTTGTTGGGTCCGAACGGAGAGTTTCAGCGACTGTGGTGTTGGAATTGCGTACGCCTCGTCGAAGCATGCAATATTCATCGACTGCACCCCTCCAAGCACAGCAGCCAAAGCACCGATCGTTCCCCTCACGATATTTATCAGCGGCTCCTCAACTGTGTAAACGCTGCCACCAACAGCGGTTCCTATCTTAAGAGCCATGGAGGCTGGGTCTTTAGCCCCGAACCGTTCTCTTAAAAGCCTAGCCCAAATCCTCCTCATCGCTCTTAGCTTGGCAACTTCCTCGAAGAAGTCTATGTGTGAGTATGTGTAAAACGCTATTCTCGGAGCTACGCTGTCTACGTCTAGACCCCTCTTAAGGGCGGATCCGACATAAGCTATAGCGTTGGAAAAAGCGAGGCCGGCTGCGGTCGTGGCGCTGGCGCCGGCCTCCCGGTAATGGGCTTCGCAGACGTTTATCGGAACGAACCTCGGCATATTTTTTACGCAGAACTCTATTACGTCAACGCTTAGCTTAAGGGATGGCTTTGGAGGGAAGATGAAAGCATTTCTCGCACTAAGTTCTTTCAGGTTGTCGTTCTGCACTGTTCCCGCTAAAGACCTCATCGGAACACCTGATTTCTCGGCTGCAGCTATGAACATAGCCAGCATTATGGGTGCTGTGGCATTTATTGTAAAGGAGACTGAAACTTTTTCAAGCGGGATGTCTTGAAAAATTAACTCCATTTCCTTAAGCGTTGGGACCGAGACACCTACTCTCCCCACTTCGCCATATGCGAGCGGATTGTCGGGGTCGTATCCTAGCTGGGTTGGTAAGTCAAAGGCAACACTTAAACCTGTTTGACCCCATGACAACAACTTCTTGAAAATATCGTTCGTCTCCTCAGGGTCGCCGTATCCGGCGTATTGTCTTATCGTCCATATCCTCCCCCTGTAGCCTGTAGGGTACACCCCTCTTGTAAACGGATACGCACCGGGATATCCTAGCTTCTCCTCATAACTCCATCCTTCACCTAGATCGCTGGGTGTGTAGATATCTTTTATCGGTATTTTTGAGGTTCTAGTGTAAAACTGTTTCTTCCTCAATCCATGTTTTTCTCTGTAAGGCTGTAGGGTCTCCGTGTACCATTTTCCGAAGCTCACAATTTTATCAGTAAGCCTCAGTAATATAAGAGTTGTTATCTTATTCAGGTTTAATAGCCATAGCCCCGGTAAGAAGTGAAAAGTTGCTTGCTGAAAAACGTGTAGCAAGGCTACGGTGGTAGTTTCTCACATTCTTCCGGTGGTTCTATGACGGTTGTCATCGCTCTTATCGTGTAACATCTTCAATTCATCACGGACCAGCCTGTTTGTGCAATTAAGTATGTTGCTGAAAATGCCGCTGTTTAATTACGGTTAACGTAGTTCTTGGAGTGGGATACGCCAGCGCGGTGAATGATCTCGTCTGTAGAGAAGAAACTCTCTGTCAACCTCCATGACCTGAATAGTAAAGTTGTTCTTGTAAGTTTTGTGACGGGCTACGACTAAACCAACATCATTCCTGTCTGGCTCTTCTCTGGTTTCTAAGATCTCTGTGACAACGTGTAATGTATCTTTGTCGAAGACGGGGGCGAGCATTTTAAGATTTCTAATCTCTTTCTCCTTTGCAACATTCTTAAAGTCTTCAGAAGTTATACCGTAAGTTATTCCAAGAACCATCGTCATCACTAAAAGCGGTTGTTTAAACTCTGTAAACTGCATGTATTCTCCGTCGAAATGCAGGCATGCTGTGTTAAGCAGAGTGTGTGAGAAGAACAGGTTATCCTGAAAGGTGACCGTTCTTCCTAGCCGATGCACAATGGTTTGCCCTGGCTTAACATCTTCGAAAAACAACCCGGGATAGCCTGAAAACACCTTCATGGTTATGTCCCACGCACCTTTTTTAAATATTCACGCCAAGGAGAGCTAGACCTTTTGTAGACGAGATTCGTCCTTTTTATCTCGCCGACTAACTCGTTATTCTGATTGTAGCCGCGATGTATCCAAGTAACTATGCCTGCATTAGGACGCGACCTCGATTCGCGGACGTCGATGACTTCTGTCTCAACATACAGCGTGTCACCAGGATATACTGGTCTGTAGATTTTCATGTAATCGGCTTGCAGGAAAGCCAGTGTGTTCATGCTGCTGTCTTTAACGCTCATAGCTAGCAACGCGTTTAAGACAATCAATGGGTGTATGATTATTCTACCATATTCCGCAACTTTCGCGTATTCTTTGTCTATGTACAGCGGTGTACAGTCGCCGGTATAGGAAAGCCAGCTGTAGTTGTCGTATTCTGTGAAGGTCCGACCTGGCCATGATCTAATCTTCATACCGGTTTTGAAGTCTTCGAAGTAAGGGCCCTCGCCATTCCATGGCGGTGCTTGCTCTTCCGGTTCTGTCATTTTTCAACACCTAATGTCCGTAAGACCTTGGCATCCCCAACACATTTGTGGCTACAAAATTTAACACCATTTGCGGAGATATCTGAGCAAAAATCATGAACTCGCTTGCACGCCACAACCTTTCAAGATCCATGTCGATCGAATAGCCATACCCTCCTAATGTTAGAACGGCTGTCCTACACGCGAACGCGCATGCCTCAGCTGAAATGTGTTTGGCGATGTTAGAATAGTAGCCTATTTCTTTTAAATCCCCGCCGTTGTCAATAAGCTCTAAGGCCCTCCACTTCAAGGCGTCTGCAGCCTCCAACCTTATCCATGCATCGGCTAAAGGAAACTGGATTCCCTGATACTTTGCTATCGGGTCAGGCGGGAACACAATCCTTTCCTTAGCGTATTCCACAGCTCTTTTAACAGCATACCTGCCCATGGAGACGCATTGTCCGGCAATGAGTGTACGTTCAACGTTAGCTTCTTCAAGCAGGTAGTAGAAGCCTTTTACCTCATCGCCCAGTAAATGATGCGCTGGCACGGACAGCTCATTGATATACATCATATTGGTGTCAATGGGTCGTCTTACGTTGTTTGGTATTTCCTCTACCTTGATCTCTTTCCCTAGAGAGTTCCTGAGATCTACTAGGAATAGAGCTATTCCCTCTGTTTTCTTTTTTGCCTCCTCGTAGGGTATAACTCGGGCGGCGATGATTCCCAAATCTGAATACCGGACCCTGGAGATGAAGGCTTTCTGGCCGTTGATGACGTAGTAATCTCCCTCACGTCTAGCAATTGTCTTCATACGGAGTGTATTAAACCCTGTTTGAGGCTCCGTTACTGCGAAGACCTGGAACCTCAGCCTACCTTTCGCCAGCTCGGGCAAATACTTATGTTTAACATCTTCTTTCCCGTACTTCACCAACATGTGGTTGTTGAAGAAACCTGCGTGAACTGTGTTCGAAGCCACAACACCCCCAGCTGAAGCCGCTATCTCCTCAAGGATTATGTCAACCTCTGTTACACCGTAGCCGGAGCCGCCGTATTCCTCTGGGATGTTAACACCCATTAACCCATGTTTTTCGACTTCCTGAACAAATTCTATGGGGAATCTCCGTTCTTCGTCCTTTTCCACCCAGTATCTAGAGCTGTAGTTTTTCATTATAGACTTGACGGTGTTTCTCGCGAGCTCTATGAACTCTTTTCTCTGTTTGGTGAGCCACCACACGGTCTGCCCAACACTAGGTTAGTAATATAGGTTTTCTGAGCTATTCCTACGGAGCCTTGTCATGGCTTACGGTAAGCATCCAGTCTGGACAGATGGAGCGCCTTGGTATCCTGAGGCATGCGCTAGGCTTGGTCTTGAGCATCGTAGGTACAGGTTTGGGGATTGGCTGTTCCAAGCCATGGAGAGGGCTGTACAGATGCTCAAGGATAGAACCATTTCCTATGCAGGAAGAAAGCATGCATTCTAGGGCATGTATGGAGATGGCTGAACCTATTCCACATATTCAACCAGCCAGAGACGCTACACCTGATGAACAGCATAAAAGGGGTGATGGAGATGGCTTAAGTTAACAGAACCCTAGGCACTGTCAACTTAAGTCTTTTTCGGATAGGCCTATGGCTTGAGATGTTCTCATCTGGTCATGCATGTCTTCGACTATCTTGTTGACGTCTTGTCTAGGCTTTTCAGGTTTCATAATTATAGTCCTCGTGGGAAGGCTTACGCTTCTCTTTTATTCTTGGCTGGCCTTAGCCTTAGGGATGTGTCTGAGAGGTATGCCTCTAGGGAGGGTGTTAGGGGGTGGGTTCATAGGCTGGGGAGGGTCTTCAACCCCATGCGTAAGCCTAGGAGGTTTGTGGCCGTCGATGAGACGGTTGAGAAGAGGCTGGGAGAGGGGGTCTACGTATGGTCTGCAATAGATGTCGATGCAGGCGAGATAATAGCGGTATACGCCTCCAGGGGTAGGTCTATCCTAAACGCGTTAACATTCCTTAAAAGGGTTTTAAACACATGCGAAGGTAAGCCAGTAATAGTGGTTGATAGGGGTCCATGGTACCCATGGGCTCTAAAGCGTCTAGGCATAGAATACTTCCATGAAACGTTTGGGGAGAGGAGCAGGATAGAGAGGTGGTTCAGGGAGCTCAAGGACAGGACCAGAAGATTCCACAACAACATAAACTCCAAGAAGGTAAAGAGCATAGAAGAGATAGCATCAGCCATAGCCCTAATACACAACACACTACTCAACACCCAAAGGGAAGGAGGTGTAATACCTGGTTGACAGTACCCTATACAACGATTTAAAAAAGGAGTAGGTTTTGCGGGTCAGCTGTCTTACTTTTTCGAGCCCCACGTAGGCAGCGGATAGGTGGGTTTTGCCGTCGCTCCTTCAGGAGGCCATATTATCGCCTTCTTTCCTCCCTGCCACTGCACCAGGACCATCTTATGCGCCAACTGCTTGCCTGTCGCCGGGTCTATCTTAAAGTCACCGTACATTGTCGAAAGCGTCATCGTGTTGAAAAACTGTCTTATCTTATCGTTGTCCAGTGTTCCAGCCTTCTCTATTACGTATCCCAGATATAGAGCGCCGGCGAAACCGCCTGTCGAGTGGTATGTTGGCTCAACATTGTATTTAGCAACGTATGATGCAATGAGCTCGTCGGCTGTGGGACCATAGTCAATCCTTTGGACCTTATATCCTACCTCCCATTGAGAAGGTCCTGCCAATCCCTCTACGGCCCTGTATCCGCCGACGCCTTCTACGAACGCCGGCTCAGTTATCGCTACCGTAACGCTTACGAACTTTAGGTTTATGTCCAGCTCTTTAAGCTGTCTAACCGCAAGAGTGCCGTCAGCTATGTGGGATCCTATCAATAGGGCGTCCGGGTTTGCGGCCTTGACTTCTAAGAGAATCGAGGAGAGGTCAGACACTCTGTCAGGATATGACTTGACGTAAACAACGTTAAAACCTTGTTGTCTAGCGTAATTGACGGCGCTCTCACCAGCCACCTTAGTGAAGGCAACATCTCTGTAAATAACGGCTATTCTTTTGGCTGCTGGATCAGTAGCCTTCAGAAAATCTATCGAGCTGTAGAGATATTGGCTTGCTGGTGTTAGAGGCTGGACTATGTATTTGTAGCCCTGCTCGAAAATGTAGTCATCGGCCCCCATGCTGGTGATCAAAACTTTTTTATGTTTTTCAGCTATCGGAGCTACGGCAGCGGTTAGCGGGCTGCCGTAGGGCCCTAACAGGACATGTGCCTTGTCCTCTGTTATCAGCTTTTCATAGAGCACTATAGCCCTCTCCGTGTTGGATTCGTCGTCATAGAATATCAGCTTCACAGGTATCTTTTTATTGTATTCGGCGACAAAAAGCCCCCCCTGCCTGTTTACCCAGTCAGCCCACAATAACACACCGTCATGCTGTCTTTTCGCTGTCGCGGCATACTGCCCGGTAAGTGAAATCGAATAGCCCACTCGGATTTCAGCTGGAGCTTGTGGATACTGTTTTTCAACTGTCAATGTTCTTTCGACTGTTTTTGTTACTTCTGCAGTACGTGTTATCGTAGGACCTGGCTGTGTTACTGTCTCACGTGGCCCAGTTATTGTGACTGTCTTCTCAGCCGCTGTTCCACCTCCTAAAAGGCTCGCTGCCGCTCCTCCTATGACCACGCCAACGACACCAGCTCCGATAGTAGTGATGACCCGCCTTCTTGTTTGGCCTGTCCCGCTCATATGGGATTTCAACGATTGATAGGATATAAATATTTTTACAAATGTATATGCGTAAGTTTTTAGACCCTCAACATTACCTCCTAGCAATCTAAGCATGTTTAGTCACTGCCTAAAAGTTCTCAACCATCTAATGCTTTTTAATGCTTGCTTTTGTTTGAAGGAATTGTGCAAACGCTCCCAAATCTACTGGCGCATGTCCTTCAAGCTTCTTGACTGCGGTTAGGTATTTGTAAAGCTCGTCTCTGAAGTCTGGGTGAGCGCATCTCTCGATTATAAGGCTCGCCCTTCTCCTTGGCGACAGGCCTCGTAAGTCCGCCCATCCCTGTTCAGTGACAACAACGTCCACGTCGTGTTCTACCACGTCGGTGTGGAGTGTAAACGGTACTATCCTCGAAACCCTTCCGCCAGCGGCCGTTGACGGTAGGGCTACAATAGTCAGATGCGATGCACGTGTAAAGTCGCCGGAGCCGCCCACACCGTTATGTATTTTCCCGTCTATGTGGGAGACGTTTGTGTTACCGTACAAATCGACTTCAAGAGCTTGTTGTACGCAGATGACCTGAAGCCTCGATATAACCTCCAACGAGTTAGTCACCTCATATGGTCTTATCACTATGTGTTTGAAAAGCTTGTCAAAACTTTCGTAAAACTCATCCCTGAACTTTTCCTCACCCTTCAAAGTGTACAAGCAAGCAGTACTCATGCTGTTGATTTTTTCTGGAATTGCCAACGCCCACTTCGCTGGAGCCACCTCGGTCCAAACCGAGACATGTTTCGGCGGAAGCTCGTCAACGAGCTGGCTTGCTACAGGCCCGACACCCGCTTGGAGCACCATGTTCTCCTTCATCTCTTCAGAGGATTCTAGAAACTCTATTATGTTACGTGCAATGTTTTCCTCTAACCTTGTAGGAGGCTGGTAGGCAGCCGCATACTCCTCCTGGGCCTCGCTGATTACTATAGATGAGATCTTTGACTTAGGAATTCTCAGGTAAGGTACGCCTACACGGTCACCCACATGCCGTATTGGTATCGGTGTACGGGGTTCTGGGGTGTATATGTCGTGAATTCCTTTGAGAGCTGGTTTCTGAGTGTTTACCTCCACTATAACCATCTTAGCTGCGCTGACGATGGCCGGGATGCAGTCCAGCGAAAGCGAGGGTATGATATTGCCGTTCTCATCGATGTATGTCGCCTCTATGACCGCTATGTCTAAACCCCCGCTAGGAATTACAGAATGTCTCACAAGCCGGCTATACTCTGACAGCCAGCAGTCGAAGAACTCTATCGTCCCTTGGTTTACCCTCTCCCTCATAACACCGCCTCCGGCTATGAGGTATCTTGCCTCCACGTTGGACATAGACAGGCACTCCTCAAAGCTGTTCGTGGTTGTTCCGGCCACGAGAAGCGCTCTTATCCTGAGCCCTTCACCTCTTTCCCTGGATATCTCAGCTATGGCTTTAGGTATCTCTTTCGGCACAGCTGTTCCAGCCATCCCGGAGAACGCAACGCTTACACCATCGTTGAAAAAATCCCTGACCGTGGTTAAAGCATCCTTTATTTTATTCCTCAAGTCAGTGTCTTTAACCCTGTCAAAAATCATAGAACGTATGGAGGGTGATTTCTCCAGTCTTTATAGTTTTTTCACACAGTATGTGGGACTGTCAACTTAAGGTCACCCATGCCCTTATCCACTTCTCTGATACCTTAGGCCTGTATGTTGGGAGGTATGTGTTGAACTGTTTTATCCTCCTCTTGAGTTTGCTGAACCAAGACTCTATCGTGTTTCTCCTGCCGAACGTCTCCACCCTCCTCCTCAAGCCCAGAACCTTCATACGTACCATGGAGCCCTATCCGGGCGAGATTATGGATTACTGTCTCGTCTACGGCTATCGGTCCACGCCTAGCTATAGATGAGAAGGCTTCACCAGCCCTGTTGAACCAATCCCTGACAGACCCATGGCTTACCTTGAATCCTAGCCCGCCCAATATACCAGCCACCTTCCTGAGGCTAAGCCCCTCCACATACAGCCTAACGCCGAGAGCCCTCACCCACGGAGGCGTCCTGAGACGGAAAAAGACACTTCTACCATAAGACGGCCTAGGCCAACCCCAACTCTATCCACCCCCAACGAATGGGAAGGCCCAGGCCATAGACCTAAGTTGACAGTCCCTTGTTAAAAAGAGAAAAGCTTATGTGAGCGTATAGTATCCACCGCACTGGCAATTCAACGTTGAGGGACCGGTGCTGAAAAAGATTGTGACTGCCAAGCAAAAATGCTTGCTCGCTGCCTATGTCTATCAGCATACATGCTCATTCGCCGCCCTTTCACTACCACCCCTGCTGCCTTTAATCAGCTCCGAACTTGGGTTGACCGCGGGCAAAGCAGGCCTGCTGATGTTCGCGCTTTATCTGTCCACGGCTGTCGTAGCGCTTCCCTCAGGATTTCTAACCGATAGGGTTAGGGAGAAGCTTTTGGTGATTTTTTCAATCTGCATACTTTCGTTAGGTTTGGTTTTACTGGCATTGGTCAAGGACTTTGTTACCGCGGTTGTCATCGTGCTAATCATGGGTATCGGCTATTCTGTTTCGGGACCGCTCAGCACAAAAATGGTTGCGATAATTTTCGAACAAAAGGAAAGGGCAACAGCTTTAGGGATTAAGCAGACAGGGACATCCAGCGGAAGCGCTCTAGCCTCGCTAATTCTACCACCGATAGCGGTCGCTTCTAAACCTCATTTAGCGTTTATGGCTGCCGCAGCCATAGCCGCTGCAGCTATACCGTTGATCTTGCTGAATTATGTACGTGTGAACAACCAGAGGAAGGCAGAGGCTGAGAACTACATATTTAGAGCTATGTTTAGTAGGGGAACCGTTCTGTTCTTGCTTGGCTCGTTCGGTTTAGGCTTCTCCATGTTCGCCATGTTGACGCATCTACCTCTCTTTCTTACGCGTGATGTAGGTTTGAGTGTTGTCGAGGCCGGATTCATGTTGGCCTTGGTTCAGTTCTTCAGCATTTTGGGTAGGATAGGTCTTGGTGTTTTGGCCGATAGGTTTTTCAGAAAACTACGAGTAATGGTTCTCTTCTTGGCAAGCGCTATTGCAGCATTGGCTTCGGCTGTTTTTCTTTTCTCTGTTAGGTCTGAGACATGGATTGCTGCAGTTTCACTTGCCTTTCTTGGTTTCTTTCTCTTCGGAAGTATTGGGGTGGTGTTCACGGTTGGATCAGAGCTTTTTAGTGCAGATCGTGTTGGCACAACAAGTGGGATGACCTACTTTTTCCTTGCTTTTGGAAACGCTTTAGGCCCATTCGTTTTCGGCCACAGTGCAGACATCTTAAGCTACTGGGTTGCATGGCAGTTATACGTGTTATTCATTTGCCTATGTTCCCTGACCTTCTTTTTCGCATGGTTATCGCAGGCAAAGCCTAGAATACGATCTTTATCATAGCTGTCAAGCAGATGTCTAACTAAAAGAGAGGGGCCTCCGTTATTTCTTCGGCAGGCCACTTGCTTATAATTTCGTGACCGTACTCAGTGACTATGATCATGTCCTCTATTCTTACACCTGATTTGCCGTCAGGGGTGCAGTCAAGTGTTTCAAGGGCTATAGCCATGTTTGCCTCAAGCTTCTGAGGCCATTTTAATGCAACAGGACGCCAGAAAAACGGCGGTTCATACAGGCCCAACCCAATCCCGTGACCCATGTTCATCCAGAACGTTGAGAGTTTCTCCCTCTCTGTTTTTATGTAGGGTGGCTTTTCAGACCAGAGGCTGTCTTCATCCGGCCAGCTTTCCACAATGTCTTTAGTTGTATTGCCGGGTCTGACCTTCTTCTCAGCCTCCTTCAGCCAGCTGTAAACTCTTTCGTAAGTCTCCTTAAGCTCTTTCCATGCTTTCCCGACGACGAAAGTCCTGTAATAGCATGATTTGTAACCGTTCAGGCTGAAGTTAAAGAAGTCTGCGTACACTACCTCCCCAGGCCTTATTCTCCTACCGCTAAACGGGCGTGAGTTGTCCTTAGGCCATGTGTGCGGGCCTGATACTATGAACCCTCCGTAAGGCGTCACTCCCTGCTCGATTGCGTACGCCACACATTTAGCGAATATTTCTTTCTCCGTAACACCTGGTCTAAGGTTGTTGGCTAGTGTTGCGAAAACCCCGTCTATAATCGCTGCCAGAGCCCTTATACACTGCAGCTCCACCGACGTCTTTACCATCCTAGACTCTAAAAGAGCTTTGCCACCGTCCGGAGTCACGTCCAGCCCAGCTTTCCTCAAAGCCTCGATCAGCGGGGGCGAGACGACATCTATACCCACCTTTTCTCTGTGAAGCTTATACTCCCTCAGCACGGATGCTAACTGTTCAGCCCATTCCCTGGTTAGATATTCCTGTGCTTCGGCGGCGCTGGCTAGATGTGGGCCGCCTGAGCCTGGTATCGAATATTCAACTCTAATGCTGGACATTGTATGCTTGAGGACATAGGCAGTGTTGCATTCTTCAAAGAGCACAGGCTCACCTTCGATGGGAAGAATAGCGTATCTGTTACCTCCTACAGCCATTCCCCCAGGAAAAATAGGTGGAACATTTGTGCAGTATCCTACATTTATATCGGTTGTGCAAATAATTGCGCTGAGACCATACTGCTTCATCTTCTCCCTCGCCCTAGCGAGTTTCTCACGAAGCATTCTGTCAAAATCAAGCCTTCCCAACGGTGTGTTTTCTGGAAAACCCATCTCGCCAACGTTGTAGCTGGACATGTTGCATAGAAATTCGGAGAGACATTTATATTTTAAAAACCAAGCACAGCTAAATTTGCAGTAGACCTTTCTACAATATTCGTGAGACCGCTCGTTCCAAAAACATGTTATCCACAGCTCCGCAGGTAAGCTCTACAACGGCTTCGTATGTGTATGCTACCACGTCCGACTTGAGATACATAGACCGTGAAGAGATTCTGGAAAACGTCTTATATTTTTAATATTTGATTACAGTCTGTGTAGCTGTCATGAGCCGTCATCAGGTTAGACGCAGGATTCGAAGAACCGAGTTGGTCACGCCTGCTGTCAGCCTTAAGATGATGAAGAAAGCACTTCTGGAGACTGCGGCGGACGAAGTTATCTTCGACCTTGAAGCATCCGTTCCCGAGCAACATAAACAAACAGCGAGACAAAACGTTGTTGAAGTTTTAAGTAATGTCGAGAAAAAAGAGAAGACCATAGCTTTAAGAATAAATTCGGTAGAAACGAAATTCTGGAACGACGACCTCCAATACATTTTCAACAGAGTTGGTAGTAAGATAGACTGTGTAGTCGTGCCGAAAGTCAACAGACCAGCCGACATCGAGACAGTCGATAAAACCTTAGGAACTCTAGAAGATGAGCTCGGCATAGATTCACGCATAGGATTAGAAGCAATTATAGAGACAGCTGAGGGGCTACTGCGCAGTGGAGACATAGCATTCAGCAGCCTAAGGCTGGAGTCTTTCATCTTTGGGCCAGGCGATTATGCCTCCTGCGTCGGTATGTCTTCTTTGGTGATTGGCGGGCTCGCAGAGGAATATCCAGGCCATATATGGCATTACCCGCTTTTCACCATAAGGAATGCTTCAGCAGCGGCTGGCCTGCAAGCTATAGACGGCCCATACGCCCTTTACACAGACTTAGATGGGCTCGTAAAATCCGCTAAGCTTTCCAAAAGCCTGGGCTTCGACGGTAAATGGGTAATACATCCGAGTCAGATAGAAATATGTAATAAAATTTACACCCCTACTAGGGAGGAGGTTGAAAGAGCTCGGAAGATTATTCAAGCTTATGAAAAGGCTTCAAAAGAGGGGAAGGGAGCCATTTCAGTAGACGGAATAATGGTTGACGACGCAACTATTAGGATAGCTAGAAGAATACTAGAAATGGAGAGATACGTCGTCTAAGCATAGCTAGGCAGTCTCAGACGCATGCAGAGCTTTGGTCAGAGCTGAGTTCGAGACTAGTGAGTATTTTTTAAATAGTGCGGGAATAATCCCCCGTAGACTTGAAGGTAGGTTTCATCGGTTTAGGGCGTATGGGCGAGCGGATAGCGAAGAACATGTTAAATAACGGTTTGGAGGTCGTTGTTTGGAACAGGACACGTTCGAAGGCTTTGGAACTAACTAAGCTTGGAGCACGCTTAGCTGAATCCCCCAAGGAAGTAGCCGAAACTACAGACGTTGTATTCAGCATGCTGTTAAACCCAGAGGTTACAGAGTATGTGTTAACTGGAACAGAGTCTTCCGTGTTGGAAGGGTTATCTCATGACAAGATAGTCGTAGACATGAGCACAAACACTCCAGCAGTCACGAGGAGAATCGCTGAGAAGATCAGGGCTAAAGATGCTGATTTCGTTGAAGCACCTGTGATAGGGGGAACATTTGTGGCGGAGCAGGCTATGCTCACAATCTTAACAGCGGGCAGAAAGGAGTCCGTCGACACTGTCACACCCATTCTCAAAACAACAAGCCAGAAAATAATCTATGTCGGCGACATAGGTTCAGCCATGGCGGTAAAGCTAATCCTCAACCTTTATTTGTGGACCAACATCGCTAGCTTCTCCGAATGCGTGGTTCTTGCTTCAAAATTAGGGGTAAACCCAAAAATGCTCACGGACATCTTCAACAACACGGTTTTCAAGAACTATGTCACAGAGTACAAGGCTGAGAAAATAATAAAAGACGAGTGGAGCCCAGTAGCAACAGTAGACGTGGCTGTGAAAGACCTAAGGCTGGTTTTGGATATGGCAAAGGATAATGAAACACCCATGCCCCTCGCCTCACTTGTTAAAGAACTCTTCACCGCAACAGCCCAAATGGGTTTAAGAGAGTTGGACGCAACTGCTATCGCCATAGCATACGGAAGAATGGCAAACGCAAAAATCTCAAAGCTCGTAAACCAAAACCCCCTATCACAGCAGTAAAAGATATAATTAAAACCAAAGCATAACCTGTAAACAGCCAAACAGCGGGGTAGGGTAGCCAGGTTAAACCCGCCGGGCCATATAGTTTAGGAATATAGATAAACCGCCTCCAACAAAGTCGTACCAAACCGACCGACCTGTGGGCAATGTTAATTTAACTGCAACTTTTCACGTATTTTGGAGATGGGTCTGGTTTACGTTGAGGCATACGTCAGGGCTGGAGGCAAGGAGGTTAGGGTAAACCTTCTTGTGGATTCTGGAGCTACGTATACGACGCTACGGGAGGACGTTTGGCGAGAGCTCGGCCTCACCCCTAAGAGGGAGGTGGAGCTGATTCTCGCGGACGGCTCTATAATAAGGAGGAAGCTTTCTGCGGCGTCGATAGAGATTCCAAGTTTTGGTGAATACCACACACCTGTTCTTCTTGGCGAAGCTGAAGATGAAAATTTGTTAGGAACGGTAACGCTTGAAATATTCGGGCTCGTCCTCGACCCCCTCAGAAGAGAGCTAAGACCGATGAGGACGCTGATGAAGTGACACTGTGTTAGAGTATTGGTGACGGCCTTCAGGACCTGACCAAGTCTGGGCACCGTTTCAAGCTTGTATAGGTTCTTTAGGCTTCCATATCCATGGGGAGGCTTTTTCCAGCCCCTTCGACACACTCGTAACCCTCGCAACCACTTCAGGGAAATTCAACAGCATGACATGCATGGACTCAACTTAGAAGTGAGATCAAAATTGGTTGCGGCAGGGATGGGTTCATGGCTTGCGGAGAGACCAGCTAAAAAAGATGTGGATCTTCTGCTCGGTACTGTCAACCAAGTAATACGCCTCCTTCTGTCTTGGTTTTTATGAGTGTGTTGTGTGTTAGGGCTATTGCTGCTGCTATCTCCTCAACACTCTTTACTGTCTTTGAGTTTATGTTGTTGTAGA
>JAWBRA010000021.1:0-27664 GCA_038844785.1 Candidatus Caldarchaeum sp. | reverse complement strand
ATACCGTCAGGTGTTCAGCCACAGTATGACAGGAGACAATCATTCTGCAGCGTATGCCATAAAACATACGAGAACAGAGACAGATTCTCTATTGAAACAGAACATTAAGGAAAAAACCAAGAAGAAAGAAAACACAAATAAATCTGAAGAAATAGGTTGCAGGCGATGAACGTCGCGGCAGCTTTCAAGACGTATTTCCTGCTGACTAAGCCTAACGTGTGGTGGCTGTTGGCTTTCACAGGAGCTACGGGGGTGTTAGCTGCCGCAAACGGCTTCCCTGAACCAGTTCTGTTCACGAAGGCGGTGGTGGCGATAACGTTAGGCGTCGCGGGGACGGAGGCTGTTTCAAACTATTTGGAGAGGTCGCTTGACGCTGTGATGAAGAGGACGTCCCGCAGGGTTTTGCCGCAAGGGCTTATCAAGCCCGCTTGGAAGGCCTTGGCTTTCGGCATGGTTTTGATGGCTCTATCGCTTCTTCTCGCTTTTTCAATCAACTGGATGGCTTTCTTCTTCATAGCTACGGGAATGTTCGACTACTTGGTTGTGTATGTTTTGTGGGCGAAGAAAAGGACACCGTTGAACATCGTCTTAGGAAGCTATGCTGGAGGCGCGCCTTTGATGGCTGGCTACACCTCTGTAAGCTTCTGGCCCACGCCGGAGGCCTGGATACTTGCGGCGCTGATCGTTCTCTGGATACCGCCCCATATATGGAGCCTTGCCCTAATCTATAAAGAGGACTACAGCAGGGCCCACGTTCCCATGCTTCCGGTCGTGACCTCGGAGAATACAGCCATACGTTGCATAGCTTCCACGACCGTCATCTCGGTTTTGTTCACTTTTCTTCTTTACTTTCTCCACCCTGAAAAATATGGGCTTATTTATCTGCTGGCAGCGGCGTTGAGCGGTGCTGCTTTGATTCTTCCCTCGCTGGCTTTGATGATAAGTCCTTCGAAAAGAACTGCGTATATGTTGTTCAAGCTTACAAGCCCTCAGCTTCTTATTATAATGCTTGCGGTTATAGTCGAGAATCTTGTCTAGGCTTCCTTTCTACCGTAACCGCCGCCTCCCGCGGTGCGTATTACCAGCGTGTCTCCGGGCTCAAGTACTGTAACGTCTTTAGACCTCAGCTTGACAACCTCGCCGCCTGACTTCACGATAAAGTATTCGCTCGCCGCGCCTTCCCCGCCACCCATCAGCCCCCACGGCCTGCGACGAGACCTCTCGCCCATGACGGCCACATGTATTCTCGCAAGCGCTGTGAAGCTTCTCTCTATTCCCATGCCGCCACGCCACCGTCCCTCGCCGCCGCTACCCTCCCTCAGCATATAAGACCTAAACCTAACTGGATAGTAGTGCTCTATGACCTCAACAGGCGTGTTGAGGGTGTTTGTCATGTGGCAGTGTATCCCGTCGACCCCGTCCATTCCAGGCCTCGCACCCCCACCCCCGCCTATAGTTTCGTAGAAAGCCCACGCCCGTCCTGTCTCGGGGTGAACGCCTCCCATCATCAAGTTGTTCATGCTGCCGTTGCTTGCCGCTGGAACTTTGTCGGGCATGGCTTGCGACAGGGCTTTATAGAGGACGTCCACGATACGCTGGCTGGTCTCTAGGTTGCCCGCCGCCACCGGAGCCGGCTTCACAGGGTTTACTAAAGTGCCGGATGGTGCGTGGATTGAGATTGTTCTGAGAAAGCCGTCGTTGAGCAAGATGTCGCTACTTAGAAGCGTCCGCAACGTGTAGGTTGTAGCCGCTGTTGTAACGCCGAGAACGGCGTTCAACGGTTTGTCGACCTGCTTGTCTGTGCCGTCAAAATTCACGCGGAAGCCGTCAGCCCCTATCTCAACTTCAGCGTGGATGACAAGGTCTCTGTCATCGAGCTCAAGGAAATCTTCTGCAGCACATTTTGTATGCGGCATTTCAGACATCTCCGACAGAACGGCTCTGTTTGTCCGCTGTAGAATCTCTTCGACAGCTTCTGTGAACACGGGTAGCGAAACCTTGTCAACCAGCTCCAGTATTTTTCTTTCACCCATCAGATTGGCTGCTATCTGTGCACGTAGGTCGCCTGCTGTGACTTCGGGCATGCGTGTGTTGGCTTTGATTATTTCGACAACGTCTTCAACGAGCTTGTTTCTCTCCATGAGCTTGACAGGCGGTAGCACGAGCCCTTCCTGCCAGAGCGTCTCAGCCCTTATCGTGATGCTTGACGGATCTATGCCGCCTACATCCACTTGATGGGCTTTGTTGGCTACGTATGTTATCAGCCTCCCATGATAGAAAACAGGCCTAACCGTCGTCACGTCGTTCAGATGTGTTCCAGCTATGTATGGGTCGTTTAAAACATACATGTCCCCCTCCGAGACCTCAACCCCTTTCTCCTCAAGATATCTAAGAGTGTTACGGAGTCCTAGGGGAAGAGACCCGATGTGAACTGGTATGTGTTCGGCTTGGCCGATGAGCCTGCCTGAAGCGTCCAGTATTGCGCAGCTGTGGTCTGCTCTTTCCCTTATGTTGGGTGAGTAAGCAGACTTCCGTAAAGCCACCCCCATCTCTTCCGAGATATATATCAGGCTATGTTTGACAAGCTCCACCTCAAGCTTCATGTTTTCCTCATCACCATGCAGCCTGTATCGTCTACTCTAAGCCTCCAGCCGGGAGGCACAACGGTAGTCGAGTCATACTCTTCAACTATCGCAGGCCCCTCCAGCGAAAAACCTGCTGGAAGAGATTCTCTACTGTAGACCGGAGTGTCCAGCCATTCTTCTCCGAAGTATACCTTTCTTTCAGCTGGTTTTGGGCTGTTTCCATCCTGCCTTGGCTTTGGCAGGCTGGGTTTTGCCCTAGGTATGATGACGCTCAGCCTCGCCGCCGTAACTTCAACGTTTTCCCCGCCGTGCTTAAACCCGTAAACAGCTTCATGCAGGTTTTCGAACCTGTTTATCGTTTCACCGGCTTTCAACGGTTTGCCAACCCTGACTTCCAGCTCATGACCCTGACCGTAGTAGCGCATGTCCAAGCTTCTCAGGACAACGGCAGAGTCTGTCTTCAGACCCTTGCCGCCGATATGCTTTAACGCCTCCATCTCCATTTCGGCGAAAACTTTCTCAAAGTATTCCTCGCTGTCTGCTGAGAGAGTCTTTATGAAGCCTCTCACGAAGGTGTAGCGAAAGTCTGTCATCAGCAGACCAAGCGATGTGAAAAGGCCTGGGTGTGGTGGGATGATGACGGTGGACATGCCTATCTGCTGGGCTAGCTCAGCAGCATGCATGGGCCCAGCTCCTCCGAAAGCCATCAAGAAAAAGTCGCTTGGGTTGTAGCCTCTCTCAAGGCTTACGAGATGCACCGCCCTCGCCATGTGAAGGTTGACCAAGGCCAGCGCAGCCGCCGCCGTCTCCGTGACGTCAGCACCTATCTTATCGCCTACCCTGTTCAAAGCCATAGCGGCCAGGTCTTTTCTAAGCCTGAACTCGCCGCCGAGCAGGGTTTCAAGCCTACCGA
Organism: Candidatus Caldarchaeum sp.; assembly: GCA_038844785.1. GTDB lineage: Archaea > Thermoproteota > Nitrososphaeria_A > Caldarchaeales > Caldarchaeaceae > Caldarchaeum. The sequence goes on along the minus strand of JAWBRA010000021.1, from coordinate 24,166 downwards.
GCGAAAGGTTTGCATCCGTGATCGTTGGCATTGTTCCGCCGAACCCATAGCAAGCCGGCCCCGGCTCCGCTCCCGCGCTCATGGGCCCGACTTTCAACCCTCCAGCCTCGTCAACGTCTATTATTGTGCCTCCGCCGGCGCTGACTTCTGCGAGGTCGACCGAAGGGTATCTCACGGGGTATCCGCTTCCCTTTACGAACCTTCCCATGTGAACCCTGCCGCCGACCTCAATCTCCGGAACATACAGCGGCTGTCCGTTTACTACGGTGCCTGCCTTAGCCGTCGTACCTCCCATGTCGAGGCTTATCACATTCAATACTCCAAGCCGGTGTGCAAGCTCTGCCGCTCCTATGACCCCTGCAGCAGGCCCTGACTCGATGCATGCAACAGGCTTTTCCATAGATTCTTTAACATCTACTAGGCCGCCTGAAGAGCTCATTATCTCGACCGACGACTTCACCCCCATCATCTCAAGCAAGCGGATGACCTCGTTAAAGTAACGGGAGACGACAGGCTTCAGTAATGCGTTGACGACGGTGGTGCTTGTCCTTTCATACTCCCTATGCTCTGGGTCTACCTCATGTGAAGCGGTGACAGGAAGTCTGAGCCTCTTCTGGAGATGTTCCTTTGCTTTCTTCTCGTTGGAGGGGTTGATGTAGCTGTTTAGAAAAGAGACCGCTACAGTATCAACCTTTTCTCGGGAGAGCTTCTCCGCAACCTCATCCAACTGCTCCACGCTCGCTTCTTTAATGCACAGACCGCGGCTGTCAACCCTTTCGTCAACCTCCAGCCTCAGATGTCTTGGAACAAGCGGCTTAGGCCTTGCGTAGAATATGTTGTATAGCTCGGGCCTGTTCTGCCGACCTATCTCCAGCACGTCGCGGAAGCCCTTGGTTGTCACCAAAGCCGTCTTAGGTATTTCAAGCCCCAGCTGCCCTCTCAACAGGTTCGTCCCAATAGTGTTGACATGTATTATGGTCTTGACCTCTGACGACTTTAGCGAATACTTGCCTAACAGGCTTTCCAGCGAGCTGATAAAGCCCTCCTCAGGGTTGCGGGGTGTGCTCCTAACCTTCACAGCGTAAACCTCTCCAGCATCCTCATCAAAGGCGACGAGGTCTGTAAACGTGCCCCCCACATCTACCGCGACATGAAGCATTTCCAAACCCCAGCCGATTAACTCCATTTAAAAAATATTTTTCCCGCCATAAACAGTAAGAACATGATGTACAGGGTGGGGGTTATCATTCCGTCTTCCAACACGACGATGGAGTATGAGTTTAACCGTGCGCTTCAAGGTGTTGCGACGGTGCATGCCGCACGGGTTTGGCTGGAGCGGGTGGAGGTTGATGAGCTGAGGAAAATCGAGAGCGAATCTGTCAGGGAAGCTAGGAAGCTCGCCACCGCGGCGGTTGACGTCATAGCTTTCGGATGCACCAGCGGCAGCTTCGTAGGAGGCTGGGAGCAGTACTCCCAAATAGAAAAAGAAATCAAGACGTCAACGGGTTTGGAATGCGTCGCCACGTCCGGCGCCGTGCTCAGAGCTTTGAAACATTTAGGCTCAAGGAAAATATGCCTCGTAACACCATACACATCCGACATAACCTCTCTAGAAGCTGCTTTCCTGAGAGGGCATGGCTTCGAGGTTGTATGCAGTTATTATGCATCGTTTGTCGACAACAGGGAGATTGGAAGGATAAGGGATGAGGAGGTTGTGGAATGGGTTGGGAAAGCAAGCTACCGCGACGCAGACACGATATTCATAAGCTGCACAAACCTCAGAACCTTCAACGCCATCAAACACATAGAAGAGATGGCTGGAAAACCTGTTGTTTCCAGCAACTCCTCAACACTGTGGAATGTGTTGAACGTGCTTGGATGCTTAGTTGAAAAACCTGAGCTAGGCCGTCTGTTTAGCCGTTAGCCGCCTATTGTATGCATGGGTCTTATCAGAGGCTCAAGCTTGCCGGTTTTTATCAACGTCTCAACGCCTGCGAACTTTTTCCTGAAAGACCTTCTTATGAACTCTGCTATCTCCTCGTCTGACGCACCTCCTCTGAGCAGGCTTTTCACATCGTACTCGTCCCTGCTGAAAAGACATGGCACTATCTTTCCGTCAGCCGACAACCTTATCCTGTCGCAGTCGCTGCAGAACGGTTGGGTCATCGAAGTTATGATATTCACCATGCCTTCCGACCCGTCTTGAAACCTGTAGGCTATGGAGGTGCTGCCCGGCTCCCGCGGCAGCTTCTCCAGCCTGTATCTCTCCTCTATCCTCGCTATTATCTCAGCGCCGCTGACAAGCTTCTCAGAACTCCACATATGTCTTCCGTCGAAGGGCATGTATTCGATGAACCTTATCACAAGCCCGGATTTACGGCCAAGCTCAACGAAATCGAGGATTTCGTCGTCGTTGCAGCCGCGTGTTATGACGCAGTTTATTTTCACTGGTTTAAACCCGACCGCCTGAGCTGTTTTTATTCCTTCAAAAACCCTGTTGAAAACATCCTTCTTGCCTACTATCTCTTCAAACTTCTCGGGTTTTAGGCTGTGGAGGCTTATGGTTACGCTGTCGAGCCCCGCCTCCTTGAGCGATGCGGCTTTCTCGGCGAGGAAGTAGCCGTTCGTAGTCATTGAAATGTTTTCGACGCCGGGGATGTTCCTGAACATCTTAATCCCTTTTTCTATGTCGCGTCGCATCAACGGCTCGCCGCCGCTGAGCCTTATCTTAGTCACCCCCATGGAAACAAGAATCCTGACAATCCTCGCCATTTCCTCGTACGTCAGAATCTCCCGGTGAGGTATCCACACAGGGTTCAGCGGCATGCAGAAATCGCATCTGAAGTTACATCTGTCGGTGACAGAAAGCCTTAGCTTCCGTGCAACACGGCCGAAGCCGTCGACAAGCTGCAAACCTAAAACAACCACAGTTAAACGAAGTTAATAAGCATGAAACATGTACAAAAGTTCAGCGAAAAAGCTTGTGTAACGCCGGTGGAGCTTTTTTGTATTTTTGAGGATGGCTGTGGACAACTATATATCTAAAAACCTTAATTATTTGTTAAGCTTACTATCTGATGTGACATGGCCTCCTAGATGGGCTGGCGAGAGGTTTGCAAGCCTTTACTCCCTTTTCGGCCGAGGGGTTTTCGGCTTCGACGAAGTATGCAGCAGGCTTTCCATCGACGGCGGCAGAGCCCACGTTCTTCTAACCGTGTTAAGAAGGTCGGGAGCTTTGATAGATTTTCGGAGAACTCGTCCCCGGCTCTACAGGCTTCTCGACCCGAGAAGCTTCATGTTGGTTGCATCAGGCGCTGTCAGCAAGCCGTCCAACATCCAAGGCGAATATGTACAGCTCGTCTACGACGTTTTACGCGCTCTGAAAAAGTCTTGGAGGCCTTCGTCTGCCGCCGTCTACGGCTCTGTGGCTAGGCACTCCGCCACCCCGTTGAGCGACGTGGACCTGTTAGTCGTCTCAGACAGTTTCAGCGGCAGTCTGTCTTCACGGATAGACGCGTTGCTCGAGATCGAGCGCGACGTCGACGTCAAGTCTGAACTAAGTTTCCTCAAATCGTACGGCATACACACTAGGCTGAGCTTCTATCCTTTAAAGAAAAGCGAAGCCGAAAGACTGCCCCTCCTTTTCCTAGACATGGTGTACGACGCAGCCATACTGTTGGACGACGGTTTTCTCCGCAGCTTGTTTTCGCAGATGCGGTCTAGGCTGGAGTTGATGGGGGCTAAACGCTACATGTCAAAGCGTGGTGCTTGGTACTGGGACCTGGGTCCGAGAGCGGTGGAGGCGTCCACGCTCTGAACCTGGCTAAAATCGCGAAAGCGTACATCAGGCAAGCTGGCGACAGGCTGGACGACGCTAAGAGAGCTCTTGAAAGAGGAAACTATCCCTACACTCTCAGGCTCTCGCAAGAATGTGTTGAGCTATGTCTGAAAGCGGCGTTGAAAACCATCGGCGTCGAATACCCCAAAATACATGACGTGTCAGATGTTTTACTAGAATACAGGGATAGGTTTCCCGCATGGTTCGCATACGAAATAGAGTTTCTCGCCAACGCTTCTAGAAGTCTCGCCGCCAAGAGAGAGGTCAGCTTTTACGGAGGCGAGGAAGCGCTGCTGTCGCCTGACGACCTGGTTGACAGAAAGGATGCTGAGCAAGCCATCGAGCAAGCGTCAAAAACTTACGAGCTTATAACAAGGCTTTTACAACTTCCAAAACATAACGTTATGTAATGTCTATCTCTACGCCTTCATGCTTTAGAAGCCATGCTTTGACACGTGTATCTCCGCCGTATTTTCCGAGCCGTCCATCAGACCTGATCACCCTATGGCATGGAATAATTATGGTTATTGGATTTTTGGCGACGGCGTTGCCTGCGGCTCGATAAGCGTTTGGACGCCCTATCATGGCTGCTACAGCCTTGTAGCTGCGTGTCTCGCCGAACGGTATAGCCATTACTGCACGTAACACCATCAACTCGAATCCTCTAAACCGTAGGTCAAGCGGGATGTTGAAACTACGTCTTTCCCCGTTAAGATATTCGTTGAGCTGTTTATGCACGGTTCTGATAACTGTTGTCAGTTTTTCGACGGTCTTCATTCCAGACCTTTCAAGCCTGTGAACAAAAGATTGTTTGGCTACTTCTCTTTCAAGACGTACCAAACCTTTGTTGGAGGCTGCTGCCCAAAAATCCCCTATCAACGTTTCGAAGCGATTTATGGCAACTGTTTCAAAATGTTGAAACCGTTTCATCAACAGGCTCTCTCAAATAACATCATATAAGCGTTGAACAACAGCAACACACCAATCGGTTGCTGTGTGTTTTCAAAGATACCGTAGGAAAAAGTCTGCAACAGTTCTGTATTGTTTTACGAAGTTTTCCAGCCTTTGAACGCCGTGGCCTTCTCCTTCGACAACATAGAACTCGTGGGGCTTGCCCAGCTGCTTCAGTTTTTTCACGAATTTCTCAACTGGCTGGAGTGGACATCGGCTGTCGTTGGCCCTATGCCAGACAAGTATCGGTGCTTTGGTTTGATGAACAAAGTTTATCGGAGACCTGTCACGGAACAGTTCTGGTTTTTCTTCAGGCTTGCCCAGCAGCTGCTCCGTGAAGTTTCTGAAAGCCGCGTCTGAAAGCTCATAATCCTCCATCCAATCCGTAACACCAACTATGGCAGCCCCAGCCTTCCAGACATCGGGGTTCTTTGTCATTGTGAGAAAAGTCATAAATCCTCCATAGCTTGCGCCAGCAACCCCAACCCGCTCATCATCCACAAGCCCAAGCTCGTAAAGATACTTCACACCATGCAGCACGTCCTGCATGTCGCCTCCACCAGGGTCACCTATATTCAATCTCTCGAAATCAGCACCATACCCGGTGCTTCCTCTAAAGTTTGGACAGAGGACGTGGAAGCCTGCTGCACAAAGAGCCTGCACAGGTGCATTCCATTCATCCCCTACCTCCCACCACGGCCCGCCATGTACCCATACTACACAGGGTTTAGGCTCTTTTTTCCCTTCTGCAAGCAGCAAAAAGCCCGGCACCTCCAAGCCGTCGAAAGACCTGTAGCTGATGAATTCCGCTTTCCCCAGAGGCAATCCACGGAGCTGAGCTGGCTCGTAAAGCAGGTGAAGTTTTCCTGACTTTATGTCAACCCTATAAAGAACTGGAGGTCTTGACAGAGATGACCATGAAAACACGGCAAAGGAACCAGTCCTGTCCACCTCAATGCCTGTAATCGTTCCAACCGGGGTTTCAACCTCAGCCACATCACCACCATCCTTCCTGACGTATAGTTTAGATCTTCCATTTCTCCGTGCAACAAACCAGAATACACCCCCGTCGGAAAGCCATCCAAAATCTGTGAAATCCACACCGTATTTCGACAAACCCATTGTTGTGAAAGAGCTTGAATCTATGTCGTAAATGGCTAGGTCATAAGGCCCTGCTGCATTAGTCTTGAAAAGTATTCGCATGGCTTGTGGATGCCATTTAGGGATGGTGTTTTCGCTGCCTGGTTTAGGTGTGTAGACCGAGGTTGCACCGCTTTGAAAATCGATTACCACGATCTCGCTGGATCGTGGTGTTCCAGTTGTATTGGCTGAAAAAGCCAAAACGTCACCGCTTTCGGAATAGCTGGGGGAGAAAATCCACCCGCCTGATTTAAAGACCGGCTCTAGCCTGCCTTCGTAAACGTCAAAAACCCACAGATAGTTTGATTCCGAAGTGCTGCCTGTTAAAGCAATTTTCCGGCCTTGTGGGGAGCATGCAAAATCGAAGAGCCTCAAATCCTTAAAATCCGATAGCTGCATCTCCTTCTCCCCGCCTTCGATAGAGGTCACAAATAGCTGATGTCTCTCCTTTCCATCAAAATCCCGAAGGAAGAAAACGTTTTTCAAATCGGGGGAAACCCTGGCATAAGTCACACGCTGGTCGCCGTGAGAAACTTGGACAACAGTTTTGTCGGCCAGCTTGAACGACCAGAGCTGGTAGGAGCCTGTAAGGTTGGAAACAATAACTGCCCATGCCCCGTCACGGGACAGATCAACCAGCGAAAGCTCAGGAAGCCTGAGAACCTGCTCTACAACATCGAGCCTGTCCATACCCCTCGTTATATCAACCATGTTTCGACTTTTAAAACTCTTTAGCAATGTTAAGTCTGTGATATTTTTGAAGGTATAGAGTAGGCGCAAGAATGGTTTTCACCCACGGCCGCGCCTACATCACTCTCACATGATACGACAGCTCTGGAGGTGGTCAGGCTCGTCACAACAGTATACTGGAAGAATTTTGAAAGCCTTAACAGGGAGGTTACAAAGCGTGAGCAAACTTAGGATCTTGCATCAGCAAAGGCTTGCCCGCCATTAAAAATTCACAGGTACTGTCAGCCAGGTAATACGCCCCCTTCTCTTTGGGTGTTGAGTAATGTGTTGTGTGTGAGGGCTATGGCTATCTCCTCAATAACTCCTGACCGTCTTTGAGTTATGTTGTTGTGGAATCTCTTGGTCCTGTCTTTAAGCCCCCTAAACCACCTCTCAACCCTATTCCCATCCCCAAATGTTTCATAGAAGCCTCTTCAAATCCCATTTTCCCCTCGCATTTTTCCAGAACAGTTAGGCGTTTAGGATAGACCTACCCCTAAAGGCATATACAGCTGTTATCTCCCCCTGCATCCACGTCTACAGCAGACTATATGGTGTGAAGAGTTTTCTCATCCTATGGGCCCAACACCTAACACTCTCCCTAGACGCGCCTGTAATAACGTCTCTAAGGCTCAAACCAGCAACGAACAACATAGCAGCATAAACCTTCTGGACATACGCCCTACGAGATAATCGAAGACGTCCACAAACCCATCAAAACAACCCAGCCCATAGGCCCTTTCCAAAAACCTTAAGTAAAAGTTGACAGTGCCTTAAACTGCAAAAAAGTTAATTAGCGAAAAGTTATTAACTAGACATACAGAACAACTGATATAGATATGACAGGAAATAGAAAATATCTTTTAGCTCTGCTTTTGGCTTTATTGTTAGCGTTTTCAGCGGCTCCATCCATCCAAGCTCAGCCTAGACACGGAGGAACTCTAGTTGTCGGAATAAGCTCTGAGCCGCCGCATCTAGCGTTGAGCGGACCACCAACATGGGCCTTTTATCAAATAGTTAGGCAAATTGGGAACTCGTTGGTAAGCATTGATCCAGAAACATTGGAGTGGCAGCCTGAGTTGGCAGAATCTTGGCAGGTTATCAAAGAGCGTGATGGTGGAATGACGATTGTGTTTAAGTTGGTCAGAAACGCGACCTGGCACGACGGTAGGAAATTCACGTCCGCCGACGTAAAGTTCACATACGAGGTAGTTGCGCCAGTTTTCAACAGCTTTGTCGCCTATATGGTTAAATCCTATGTCAAATCCATAGAGACACCAGATGACTACACGGTCATATTCCGTTTCAACACCACGTGGGCGCCCGCGTTCTATCCTGGATATTTCGGCGGTTCGGGGATCAACATAAGTCCTAAACACCTCTATGAAAACACAGACATTGCAAACAATCCTTACAATACACAACCTATCGGAACAGGGCCGTTCAAGTTCAAAGAATGGAAGAAAGGCGAATACATCATTCTTGAAAGAAACGAAAACTACTGGAAAAAAGGGTTACCATACCTCGATAGAATCATTTTCCGCATAATCCGAACTTCTCCAGCGTTGACACTTGCATTCGAGAAGGGCGATGTTGATTTTATCTGGACTTATGGTCTCACGATTTCCGATGCTGTTGGTTTACAGGAAAAGATTGGTCTTGGACGGCTTCCAGGTAAACGTGTCTGGTTCTTCCCAAGCCCAGGAGGCTCACTCGACGTCGTTGGGTTCAATTTACACCCCGAGGGGCCAGCACCGCTTAAAGACGTGCGTGTGAGAAAAGCCATAGCCGCTGCAATTGACAGACATAAAATCGCCGAAGTCGTTTACTTTAACAGAGTTGAGGCACTCGATACCGTCGTTTCAAGCGCTCCTGCGGTAGCTCAATACAACCCTGGAGTTAATCAGCCAGCATACAACCCTGCTCTAGCAGAAAGACTACTGGACGAAGCCGGATACAGAAGAGGGCCGGACGGAACAAGGTTCAAGCTGAGACTGATGATAGATTCCGTTTCATACCCATTCTACTTGAAAGAAGCGGAGCTGATACGCGACTTTTTAGCACAAGTGGGAATAGTTGTTGAAATCGTTGCCCTAGATACTGCAGCATGGCATGAGAGAGTATTCCGCAATTGGGATTTCGACATGAGCATATTCCCGTTTGTTCATGGACCTGGCCCAACATTCTTCATCCGCTACTACACGGAAAAAGGCATTGTTAGAGCTTCATGGTCGAACGCCATGGGATACAACAACCCCGAGTTTAACAAGTTGATTTTCGCCGCAGAGTATGAAATCGACCGTCAAAAAGAAGTTGAGCTCGTCCGAAAAGCTCTGAAAATCCTTGTCGAGGATCAGCCAGCTGTTTGGACGTGTTCACGAACTTTCGTGGCCGCTGTAAACCTTGATTTCTCCGACGAACTAGCCCCAGGTGCATGGGAAAACGGTATGGGGACAGGGTATCTCAATCTTGAGAAAATCTACTGGGTCAAGGCTCCGGTTAGAACAGAGGTTATAACCGTTGAACGAACTATGATACAGACTATAATACAAGGAGGAACGACCGTTATGACGACTGTAGTCAAATCCGAAGTGGTGACAGTTACGCAGCCTACACAGGTTGTGACACAAGTGGTTCCCGAATGGGCTATTGCTGCAGTAGTGGTGGCCGTCGTCGTAGCTGTAGCAGCGGTTTCATTTGCCGTATCTCGTACAAGAAAACCAAAAACATAAACCCACTATTTTTTTATAAACAACCAAAAATTTTTCTTTATCTAAAAAAAAGGGAAATCCATGAGCGCTTTTAGATATGTTGTCGAGATCCTAGATTTGTTAGACAACCCATCGGTGTCAGGCGAAGAAGTGCGAAAATTTTTCACAGGCAAGGGTTACGACAAGCTTCCTATCTACGTTGAAACCTTGAAAGGCGTTAAAGGCGTGACTGATTTCGTGTCGATCTTGGTGTCTGGTGTTAACGGAAAGTCGGTAAATGGAACATCGCCCACTCTCGGTGTTATCGGCCGTCTTGGCGGCATTGGGGCCAGACCAATTGAAGTTGGAATCGTTTCAGACGCAGATGGCGCTGTGGTGGCATTGGCAACTGCTTATATGTTAGCTGAGATGAAGAGGAGGGGTGATGTGCTACCGGGTGATGTAAAAATCACTACACATATATGTCCTAACGCACCCACGCGACCGCACAAACCAGCGGCGATGATGGAATCACCGGTCGACATATTTACACTACTCAAAAAAGAAGTCTCTCCGGAAATGGATGCGGTTTTATCGATCGACGCAACCAAGGCGAACTACGTTGTCAAACACAACGGGTTCGCAATCACCCCAACCGTGAAACAGGGATGGATACTCAAAGTGAGCCAAGACCTAATGAATATATACATGTGTGTGGCAGGACATATGCCGGTGATAGTTCCGATCACCATGCAGGATATCATACCTTTCTCAACTCCTGCGTATCATTTGAACAGCATGATGCAACCTTGGCTCTTCACCGATGCGCCCGTGGTAGGTGTGGCGATCACGAGTGAAATGATTGTCCCTGGCTCCGCTACCGGAGCAAACAACATTCTTGCTCTTGAACAGGCAACGAGGTTTGTTGTTGAGGTTGCGAAAGGATTTGGAAAAGGCGACGTAAAGTTTTATGATGAGGATGAGTTTCAGACTATTGTGAAAACGCACGGACATGTTCGTGATATACTTGCAAAAACCATAGAGCCAAGGGAGTGCGGGAAATGACAAAATACCGCATAGGCCTCGTCCGAGTAATCACGATACATGACGAAGAAAAACTCCATCAGCATGGTAGACTTATCGAGCAGGTCTTCCCTGAACTCAAGGTTATCTCAAAATGCATAAAAGACCAGCCTAAGGGAATATACGATGCTGAAACCGAGGAAATAGCGAAGCCAAAAATCCTACAGATGGTTGAGGAGTTCCAAAAAGATCGTGTTGACGCCATCATAATCAGTTGTGCCATAGATCCAGCTGTTTCGGAGGCAAGGGAAAAAATAAAAATTCCAGTGATTGGTTCAGGTTCTGCGGCAGCGTCGCTTGCTCTCTCCATGGGTGAAAAAATCGGCGTAATCAAACTGACCGAAGAAGTTCCTCAGTCTATTAAACGGATTCTGGGAGAAAACCTAGTCGCAGAAGAACATCCGGCTAACGTAAGAAACACGACAGATCTCATGACTCAGGAGGGAGAGAAGGCGTCTATCGAGGCGTTGAAAAAGTTAGTAGAGAAAGGCGTGGATGCTGTTGTTTTGGCATGCACAGGTTACAGTACAATTGGTTTCGTAAAGAAAGTTCAAAAGTTCTTCCCCATCCCTATAATCGAGCCAGTTGTTGCCTCCGGAGCTGCCGCCTTATCCATTCTTAGGCAGTTGGAATTCGGTAGAACGTGAATGTTGCGAATAGATGAGTCGTTAGCCGAGGCTGCTGTTCTGGGTGGCGCGTTTTTCGGAGGAGGGGGAGGGGGTGAAATCAGCCTAGGGCTGAAATATGCAAAACTGGCTGTTGAATCAGGCGATGTAATAATCGTTGACATTGACGAAGTGACCGAAGGACTCATAGCCACGGCCTCGATTATCGGTGCTCCATCAGCACGAGAGAAACATGTCTCAGCAAAACACATTCTCAAGTCAGCTGAAATGCTAATTGATATGTCAGGCGAATATATTACCGGCTTTATAACTTCTGAGAATGGTGGAATGTCGACCGTAAACGGGTGGATACCATCAGCTTTCATGGACATACCTGTTGTAGACGCTCCAGCAGACGGAAGAGCCCATCCCACGGGCGTAATGGGCTCAATGGGCCTTCACAAAGTTAAGAATTATGTTTCTATCCAGGCTGCTGTCGGAGGACGCGAGGAATCGGGGCAGTACGTAGAGGTTTTCGCAAAAGGCTCGCTGGATAAGGTGGACAAAATTATCCGCGAGGCTTCTGTTCAAGCGGGTGGAATGGTAGCGGTAACGAGAAACCCTGTTTCACCCAATTACGTCAAAGAAAATGCAGCGGTGGGCGGTTTGAAACTCGCCATAGAAGTAGGGAAAATTTTTCAAAAATACCGTGGAGACGGTGAAAGAATAGTGGAAAACATCGTCAAGAAAACAGCTGGCAAACTGATTGACAGCGGCGTTGTAGAATCCGTAACTCTGGAATCAAAAGGCGGCTATGATGTTGGGACCGTACAAGTCAGAGGCGTCACCGGCAGCTATCTACTTACTTTTTGGAATGAATATATGACGTTGGAAAAAAACAAAAACGAGAGGTTGGCTACTTTTCCTGACTTAATCGTCACATTAAGCAGTGAAACAGGACTGCCAATAGCATCTGCTGAAATATCAAAAGGGCAGAAAATAACTATAGTCATTGTACCGCGTGAAAAGATTCCTTTAGGGTCAGGTGTTAGAGACATCGATTTACTTAAACGGGTCGAGAACATAATCCAAAAAAAGATGGTGTAACAGCTGATGTGGGTTTGCATGCAATATGCTCTAATGGGTGGTAAAATTTTTGAAGATTCTTGAAGTTTCTAACTTGGCTGTTTATTATGAAACAACAGAAGGAATTGTTAAGGCTGTTGACGGTGTTTCGTTTGAGCTCAAGAAAGGAGAAGTGTTAGGCATAGTCGGTGAGTCTGGAAGCGGAAAAAGCACACTTGCATTCACCATAACAAAACTTCTTCCGAAAAACGCACGGATCGTAAACGGAAACGTCTGGCTCTACCCGGAGAAAATTGACCTACTCAAGATACCCAACGATTACATCCGGAAAATCAGAGGGCGTCGTATCGGAATGATTTTCCAAGATCCGATGACTTATCTTAACCCCGTTTTCAAGATCGGGCATCAAATAGCCGAAAGCATTGTGTTCCATTACGGAGTTTCATGGAAAGAGGCGAAGCAAAGGGCGATCGAGTTAATGGAAAAATTGAAGATACCGGATGCGACGAACGTTGCCTCTCGCTACCCGCACCAGCTAAGCGGCGGTATGAAACAGAGAGTAATGACCGCTATAGCTATCTCATGCAATCCAGAAATATTAATAGCGGATGAGCCGACGACGGCGTTAGATGTTACGGTTCAAGCTGAAGTGCTTGCGATGTTGAAATCGCTCATCAGAGATATGCAAATGTCATTAATTTTAATCACGCACGACCTTGGAATCGTTGCAGAAATATGCGACCGTGTGATGATCATGTATGCAGGCAAAATTGTTGAAGTGGGCGATGTTTACTCACTGTACAAGGACCCAAAACATCCTTACACAGTGGGATTGCTCAACGCTGTTCCGTCGATAAAAAGTGAAAGAGCAACCGTTGCTACGATCGACGGAACTATTCCTAACTTGATCAACCCACCGCAGGGATGCCGTTTTCATCCACGATGCCGATATGTCTGGGACAAATGTAAAAATATGGAGCCGCCGCTCATCCATTTCGGCGAAAACCGTGCTGCAGCATGCTGGCTATTGAGTGAGGCACAATGAAGAACAGCGCTTTACTACACGTTATTAACTTGAAGAAATATTTCCCTGCTGGCCGCAGCTTTTTCGGCACAGTTAGATCCTACGTGAAAGCCGTTGATGACGTTAGCTTCCAAGTAGAAAAGGGAAGCTCTCTGGGTATAGTAGGAGAGAGTGGCTCAGGCAAAACAACGCTGGCACGGGTAATTTTAAGGCTCATAGAGCCTACTTCCGGAACTGTCTACTTTGATGGTGTGAACATTTTCAGCTTAGACAAGAACGAATTGAGAAAACTTAGGCCGCAGATTCAGATGGTTTTCCAAGATCCCATGGCATCCCTCAACCCACGGAAAAAGATCAAACAGATACTTGAACAGGTATATAAACTACATACCACCCTTGATTTAAAAACCATTAACGAAAAAGTCGCGAACTTACTTGAAAGGGTAGGGCTAACTCCACCAGAGCTATTTCTGGAAAGATATCCTCATGAGCTGAGCGGAGGACAGAGACAGCGCGTCTGTATTGCGAGAGCAATCGCGTTGAACCCGCGGCTGCTGATAGCTGACGAACCAGTTTCGGCATTAGACGTATCCATCAGAGGTCAAATTATCAACTTGCTCCTCGACATACATAGGGATTTCCCAGAAATGGTGTACATCGTCATCTCCCATGACATAGCGCTAATAAAAAGTATATGCGAAGACACGTTGGTGATGTATGCTGGCAAAGTGGTTGAACAGGGGAAAACGGAGGACATCATCAAAAAACCACTCCATCCTTACACAAGTATGTTATTATCTGCTATACCTGTCCCAGACCCCGATATCGCCAAATCGCGTGACCGACCAACCATAACCGGTGAAACACCATCTTTGATAAACCCGCCTCCAGGATGCAGATTCCATACAAGATGTCCATACGCCATTGAGAAGTGTAGGAAGGAGCCCCCTCCTTTCTACAATGTCGAAGGAAGGGAAGTAGCGTGCTACCTCTATGAAAAACAGTAGAGGTTGAAACGTTTAAAGTTATTATACCAATGCAAACCATTAATTGAGGAGGAAGTAAATGTCGCAGGCGTTAAATTTCATTGTCAAACGCCTTATACAATACATCCCTATGATTTTTGTAGTCATAGTCATCAATTTTATGTTAATCAATCTCGCTCCTGGCGATCCAACCTACATCCTTGCCGGAGAAATAGGAGATGAGGAATTTATCAAGGCAACCAGATCAAGACTCGGGCTTGACAGACCAATCCACGAACGGCTACTGATTTATATTTCCAACGTCCTTCGAGGAGACCTAGGATACTCATACCTGAGATCAGAGCAAGTATCCAAACTGATACTTGACCGAATTCCCGCCACGATATTTCTCGTGTTGTCCGCCATGGCGTTATCCGCTGCAGTGGGTATATTAATAGGCACGGTAGCTGCTGCACGGAGAGGAACACTAGACGTAACCCTTTCAATACTCTCATTAATCGGGATATCAATTCCTTACTTTTGGCTTGGACAAATAATCTTGATAGTCTTTGCCGTTTATCTTGGGCTTTTCCCTCTAGGTGGTATGGTAACCGTCGGAGCTGGGTATAAAGGATTCGACTATGTTCTTGACGTACTGCGTCATATGGTGCTGCCCGTTCTCACGCTAGCGACATTTAACATTGCATACACTACGAAAATAACTCGTGCAAGCGTCCTTGAATCACTGACTCAAGATTACATCGTAACAGCCCGCGCCAAAGGTCTCTCCGAAAGAAGAGTAGTCTTCGTACACGCACTCCGCAACGCGTTGATCCCTGTGGTAACCTACACAGGATTTAACACCGGAGTTTTACTCGTGGGAGCAATACTAACGGAAACAGTTTTCGCATGGCCGGGAATGGGCTCCCTTCTATACGACTCGATAAAACTACGTGACTATCCGGTGGTTCTTGGAATATTCATCTACGGGTCGATCATCATAATAATCGCAAACCTGATTGTAGACATTTTATACGGGTTAATCGACCCACGTATAAGGGTGAGGTAAAATGTCAACTAACACAAACCAGAAAAAGAAAGTCAAACGCTCTAGAATACTGCTGAACTCCAGAGTATATGCAGGGCTCATCATCGTTTCAGCCGTGGTTGTTATCGCGGTATTTGCACCGTTGTTAACATGGTTCCCTCCGCTCAAAACTCTTGTCGGGAAACCATTCACACCCCCCAATGAGGGACATCCATTCGGAACAGATGATCTCGGCCGCGACATATATTCAAACGTAATTTATGGAATAAGAACCTCGTTAACGATAGGATTAAGCTCAGTTCTCATAGCAATCGTAATAGGAACATTGATAGGGGTTCTCGCAGGCTACTACAGAGGTTTTCTAGAAGATTTTCTGATGCGCATCACCGACATGACTCTAATTCTCCCACAGTTTCTGCTCGCACTAGTAATAGTAGCCATTTTTGGCCAGAGCTTTACAAACATCATTATAGCCATCGGGATCGTTAGCTGGCCCGGGTTAGCCCGCTTAATTAGAGCCGAATTTCTATCAATCAAAGAAAGACAGTTCGTGGAAGCAGCGAGAGCAATAGGATTGCCCGATTCACGTATAATCTTCGGCGAAATATTGCCTAATGCTATACCAGCGGTAATTCCATACATAATCTTGCAGGTAAACTCAGCTATTCTGATCGAGGCAGGGTTAGGGTTCTTAGGAGTAGGAGACCCCAACGTGCCAAGTCTTGGCTTGATGCTGAACACTGCTCAACAATATCTACTGACCTCCTGGTGGATGGCGGTGTATCCAGGCATCATGTTGTCAATGATTGTTGTTGGATTAAACCTGCTTGGAGACGGTTTGGTTGAATATCTTAACCCAAGGCTAAGAAAAAGGTGAAAAATTATGCAAGCTTTTGTCTAAACATCTCGGAGACAACACGGCCGATGATTCCTCTGGTGGTAATGACCTTAGCCTGGGGAGCCACGCTGTGTAATATGTTCTTGTGACTGAAATCATACCCTGCACAATCCATTACGACAAATTTAATACCATTGTTTTGAATCATACGGCCAACATTTTCAAAGTCAGCATGCTGAGCAGAATAGGGCGAAATTGGAAAGACAACAATCTCACGGAAGTACTTTGACCATTTACCGAAAGCATAATCAACTTGGTTTTCTGAAGGAATAAGAATGGCGGTGGTTCCTTGATAGGAAATACTCGAGGCCACACCCTTTAAGATTTTGTCAGGATAGACGATCAAGGCATCGGAACGGAAATTTGGAAATTCGCCTGAACAAAGAATCACAATGACATCCACGTTTAGACTATCCAAATAGTCAACCTTCGCAGCCATCAATGGCATCAGCCTTTCTTTCGAAACTTTCACCTCTAAACCATCCCTCATCCTTGTGACGTAGAATAGTTCACCGTCCTTTGGCCCGAGCTTCTGTGAGATTTCCTGTATGTTGTTGAAGTCATCCAGCGCGCCGGCTTGAATCACCTCTAAATCAGCCGGCAAAATCTTCATCAAGTCTTTCATAACATCGTTACGCGGTGATTGACCGATGGTCAAAAAACCAACTCTACCTGTCATATATTGTTTCTGTTTTAAAAAAGTATAAGGGTTATTTATTTCTTGTCTGTACCGTGAAAATATACCGGTGTAGCAAGCTTTATATAGCTTGCCACCCTCCAAACATGACTCATCCCTCTTGCAACAATTCCGCCAGATTAAGTATGAGCGGGTTCACGCACAATGGCTGAAACATTTAATAAACAACTAACACACGATACTGCTCGAGGCTTTATGTTCATGGAATTGTACGACGCTGCATTGAAAACTGTTCGTGATCTTGCTTTAACAAAACCCGGTGAGAAAGTTTTGGTTTTAGCCGACACCGCCATCGATTGGGAGATGCTTAAGCTTTTAGCGTCTGCAGCTTACTCTCTCGGAGCAGAGCCTTGTATCACGGTTTATGAGACAAGAAAAGAAGTTGACATGGAGCCGCCTAAACATGTTTCCGAAGCGATGAAATCTAGCGACGTGATTATAAGCCTGCCGCTAATGTATATCCTGCACACGACGGCGTACAACGAGGCAATGAAAGCTGGCGCCAGAATCCTCGAGCTTACAGGTATGAACCCAGACATGTTGATACGGCTAATTGGCCGAGTAGATTATTCAACAATGTGTAAGCTTGGCGACAAACTGACAGAATTAACTGCAAACGCTAGAGAGGTGGTTATCAAAAGCGTTAACGGAACTGACCTAAGGTTTGAAAACGATCCTAAGCGCCCCGTTTTCCACAACGACGGAATTATGAACAAAAAAGGATTCTACAAACCGCTTGGCGGCCAGATATCTTGGGCACCGATTGAAGAAACGTTTGAGGGAACTATTGTGTTTGACACTTTCGTCTGGCCTCCGACAGAGCTGGGTGTTCTCAAGAATCCTTTGAAAGTAGTCGCAAAAAACGGTAAAATTGTGAAAATTGAAGGAGGGATCGAAGCAAAAATATTTGAAAAATGGTTGAAAAACTTGGGCGATGAAAAAATGTATTACGTAGCTCATGCTTCGTGGGGTTTCCATCCGACAGCTAAGCTGACTGGAGTACCTCTCGAAGATGAAAGAATTTATGCGGGAGTAGAGTTTGGGTTCGGATCTCAAAGCCTGAAGTTCGAGGGTAAGGTAGGACTAGCCAAAGCCCACACTGACGCAGGTATATACAATCCTACAGTCTTATACGATGGTGAAACAATCGCCAAAGACGGGAGATTCGTACAAAAAGAACTTATCGAATACGATAAGAAACTCAAAGGATGATGTATACCTAACGTTGGTGGTAGCCACTCATCAAATAGGCCCGGCGGCAGTAGTTTTAACAAGTAAGAGATGTCGATGTTACGGTTGTGGTAAGGTTTTTAGCTTCTAAGTCTAGGGCTGCCCACCCGGTTATGTGGATGTCTCAATCCTTTTACACAGCTTGGCTGACAAAGATTGTGACACAGTATTGGATTTTGTGAGAGAATCAGGGAAACTTTTCTGATTATGTGGGTTCATGAGGTTTTCAAAAGGTATGGGGTGAAAAATAGACCGTTAAACGGTTGCTGGATTTCTTGCACTAGCTACCCTACGACCATCTGCTTGAAAGATTGGTAATAGGCATTTCCAATTGAAATGCGAAAAATAATTCGATAACGAAACTTGTCTCGTGGTGTCTAAGCATAGACAAGTTAAACGCTGTTAAGTGGCGAGGAGCACCTCACCGATGAAATGAAGGCCACAGTAGATTATCTGCCAAAACAGACCCGGAGCTACCTTCACGTTAAAAACAGCTGCCCAGCTAAATCATTAAGGGTCTTGTTGGTTAAGCTGTTAACTGTATCGATAGTTCGTGTTTTATGATGTTAAGGCCGTGGCGTTCTATTTCATGCGCTGTGTATACGGGTTTGTTGCTTTGTATGGCTCTTTGAAGGAGTTCCAAGTTGCGTTTATTGTTTTCGCCTATTGGCGGACTGGTGTAAATGACAGCATCGCACGACAGCATTTTTTCAACCGCTTTGACCAACGTCCCCTCGCTAATATCTTGGAAAGGCTTTTCCGATATGGCTTCTAATCCTAGCATGGTGGCTATGTGATGGTCGATGTCGTTTTCATGCAGTACACCAGTCACGACTTTGATGCCTTTCTTCAACAGTTGTCTGTATGTTTTGGCGCCTGAACCGCCTCCGGCTATAACAAACACTATGGGCTTGCCGTGCGCGGAGCTATCTCGAAATTCTGCCGTCAGAGTTAAGGGTGAGAACGAAAGCTTGCGGTTGAAACCAAATGCTTTATAGAAAGTTTCGTCGTTAATCAACTCCTCCGGGTCTTCGAAGGACTTGACTTGGTTGTCAGAGATAAGAAGAAGTTTGTCGGCGAACCTGAAGGCCAGCTCAAGCTCATGGGTTGAAGCAACTACCGTCATGTTTTCGTCGTGGGCGAGCCTACGTAACAGCATCATGATTTCAACACGGGAAGGAGTGTCTAGATGTGTGGTGGGCTCGTCGAGTATCAATATTTGGGGCTGTTGTGCTAATGCTCTGGCTATCATGACGCGTTGGAACTGGCCGTCGCTGAGTTCGGATATTTTTCGTCCATGTAAATTTGTGATGCCGGTTTTAGCCATGGCTTGCTGTACCGCTTGCTTATCTCGCGTGGTTAAGATGTGAACTGGACCTGTCCACGGGTAGCGACCAAGAGCAACAACTTCCTCAACAAGCATCCCAGTGACTTCAGGTCTTCCCGTCAGAACAAGCCCTACACGGCGGGCCCTAGAACGAGCGCTCAAGCTCTTAACATCATCCTCGCCTAAAAAAACTGTTCCAGCAACTGGTTTAAGCAAACCAGCCAAAGTCTTGAGGAAAGTCGTTTTGCCGGAGGCGTTGGGCCCCACCACCACGGTGAATTCTCCGCTACGTAGTTCGACCTCGATGTTTGAGACGATTGAGCCGTGGCTGTAGCCTATCGATAGCTTGTATGTTTTGATCATCGCAGTGATCCTCTTCGCGTTAGGAGAAACAGTATGATGGGCGCGCCGAAAATCGATGTGATGGCTGTTATTGGAAGGTCAAGGGGTGCAACGATGTTCCGCGCAATTATGTCCGAGGTTACTGCAAGAGTTGATCCGGCAAGCCCTGATAGTGGAATGATGAACCGATTATCTGCTGTTTTTGCGGTGAGCCTTGCGATGTGTGGTGCTGCAAGCCCGATGAATCCTACGGGGCCTGCGATTACCGTAGCTGCGGCGACAACCGATGAGGAAGCAGCAACGGCTAAAACACGTGCACCACGTATCCAAACACCCATCGACGAAGCCATCTCCTCGCCGAACGCCAAAGCGTTCAACGGCTTTGCTGTTAGAAAAGAGGCGGCGAGCCCAGCCAGCATAAACGGTAAAACAGGTTCAACTATAGATTTTTTTGCAGCTGAAAAACTTCCTAATGTCCAGAAGCTAAACGCCCTCATGATCTCAACGTCAGACATGGTTATGATGAGGGTGGTCACCCCTGCGTTAAGATAACCTAGCACGACTCCCGCTAGAACGAGGCCTACAGCGGTTCTGGTTACTGATGAGAGTGCTGTGACGAGAAGCGAAGTCAACAGAGCTCCAAGCGATCCAGCTATGTAGAGGCTGTATGGGTCATAGGCATGGGTTATTCCAAAGCCCGTGCCCAGCACTAGAGCGGCGGCGATTGCGAGAGTGGAGCCGGAGGATATTCCTAGGACGAAGGGGTCGGCCAACGGGTTTCTGAAAAGCGATTGCAAAATACATCCAGCAACGCCGAGCGAAGCACCCGTTAACACAGCTGCAACAGCCCTGACCAGCCGGATATCGACTATAACGTCCAACAGATAAAGTTCAGACTTCACACCTAGAAAATATATCAAGATAGCATGCAGCGGATAGCGGACGCTGCCTAGAACAAGGGCTGAGAAAAACGAGATGAACAAAAGGGATATGAGAAGTGGGAAAGCACCTAAGCGCATGGAATTCAACCTAACCGTACGAAAAAGTCATACAGCTCATTGTAGTCAATATGTCCGGGATATAGAAGCGATGCCAGCTCCTTGAAATACTCTTCAGCCGCGAAATAACCAAGCTGGAAGATGTTTGAATTATATCGGTAGACCTGGTTTTGACGGAATGCCTTTGATTCGGACAGCTGGGGGACTTCTTTGAGAAGGTCTTCCCTCGACCTAATCAAGTCGGTTGAAATTATTATAACGTCAGCGTCTAATGCTCTGCGGACGAGTTCTTCGATGGACACTGTTGCTGAAGCCGTTCTCCGAACGTCGGAGAAGGCGTAAACAGCTCCGAGGTCTTGAAGTAACTTCGCGACATAGCTGTCACCTCCTGCAACGTAAACGGTTCCGCGAAACACCGAAAACCAGACAACCTTCGGCGCGGAAACAACCCCCCTCTCCACCAGATTTCTCGCCCTAGCCGAGATTATCAAGTAGTTTGATTCAACAAAGTTGAAAATCATGTAGGCCTCTTTTTCAAGCCCGAAAAGAGCTCCAACAAACTTTATCCACTCAAACCTTCCTAGCGGATGGGTTTCCATATACTCGTTGTTGACTACATACGGTATCTTGAGCTCTTCAAGCTTGGAGGCGACTTGGTCGCCGGGGAAGCTGTAAATCATGACGAGGTCGGGTTTGAGTGCGACGATCTGCTCGTAGTCCGGAGACCATGAAGCCCCCACGTCCTTTATCAAACCTGATTCCAGAGATTTAGCGACCGCGGGGAAATACCATTCATAGCTCCGGCCCCACATCAGCCCTGCAACCTGTTTAAGCAACTCCGGCTCAAACTCCCGCAGACGCTCAACCAACGCCACATGCGTCGCTGACATGAGTACAGCTCTCTCGATAGGAGTTCTCACCACAACATCGGCCTTGATGTTTGGAACAGGAATGTTTTTCGGAACTGCCAGAATCGTTCTGTTATGGGAGTCCCGCAACAGGATATATCCATCTCCACGTGTCAACCCAAAAAACTTAGCATACTTTACCTCCGGCTCCCTAAACCGCTGCGTAACCGTCTCGGTCTGCAAAACCGTCTGTATGATTGTTTGAGTTCTTATCTCCGTGTTGACAAACGTTTTAGTCACCGTTTCATGACTGGTTTCCGTAACCGTCGATGTCGAGGAGCGGCCTATCAAGAAACCAGCCACAAGACCAAACGCTAGAAAAACTACAACTAGCGAGGCGAGTATTTTTGGAGGGGATGTTTGCGTCACGGTGTTGGATGGATTATCCAGCCATCTTATTAAACTTTACCGCCTTACAAGTTTCTTTAAAACATCCACATGATTTAAAAAATTCTAAGCCAGACTTGTCGATAATGAAGGTTGTCGTTTCCTGGAGCAGCGGCAAGGATAGCGTCATGACTCTACATCACGTCCTTCAGGCGGGGTATGAGGTTGCTGGCTTGCTTTGCACCGTTACCGATACCTACAGACGCGTCAGCATGCACGGCGTCCGTGAAGAACTGCTGGAAAAACAGTCCAGCAGTCTCGGACTGCCGTTAATCAAGGCCTTCATCCCACCCAACTGCAGCAACCAAACCTACGAATCAGTAATGCATCAGGTTTGCTTAGATTTGAAGAGAAATGGTGTTGAATCCATCGCCTTTGGCGATATCTTTCTCGAAGACGTAAGAAGATATCGGGAGAGGAATCTCAGGGTTGTGGGTATGAATGGCCTGTTCCCGCTGTGGGGTAGGCGCACGGCAGACCTTGCACGAACATTCCTCCAACTCGGGTACAAAGCCATAGTGGTTGTTGTTGATTTGGAGAAGCTGCCCAAAAAATACGCGGGCAGGGAATATGACCAGAGTTTTCTCGACGACTTGCCTGACGGATGCGACCCATGCGGCGAAAACGGCGAGTTCCACACATTCGTCTACTCGGGACCGTTGTTTTCAAAACCCGTCCAGTTTACGGTCGGAGAGAAAGTGGTTCGTGATGGAAGGTTTTGTTTTCAAGACCTTGTACCAACCGGCTGAAAACAGTCGAGTAATCCAAGAGCGTGGGGATTATTTGTCTGAGTGTTAAGCTGAGTAAGGTTTATCAGGTTACTAGAGAACACTTGGTCATGCGTGTTGTTTCATTGGTTCCCAGCGCCACGGAAACGCTGTACAGGCTGGGTGCGGGCGACGAGGTCGTGGGTGTAACCTACGCATGCGACCTACCGTCTGAATCGGAGTCAAAAGAGATTGTTGTCACACCAGTTTTCGATACCTCTAACATGCCGGAAGACATGATAGACATGCTTGTCCGCGAGTACTCTCGACGTGGTCAAAGCCTCTACAATGTGCGCTGGGAAGCTATCAAAGCCCTCAAACCCGACATAATAATAGTCCAAGGGGTATGCGACGTATGCGCGGTCACACCTAAGGATTTTCACGCAGACATGCGAAAGCTCGCAAAGGTCATCGAAGTAAGCCCGAGGTCTGTCAAGGAAATACTGGCCGACATAATTGCTATAGGCAAGTCAGTTGGCAGGGAACGCGAGGCTTTGGAGCTCGTCAACCACATGGAAGATAGGCTTGCCCACATGCTCGAGCGTAGCATTATGCTGGACAAGGTTAAGGTTTTCCTATTGGAATGGATTGAGCCGCCGTTCTGCAGCGGCCACTGGGTTCCAGAGCTTGTGGAGATAGCCGGCGGCCAAGATTATGGGACGAAGGGTGTTCACAGCAGACGAATTACCTACGACGACATACATGCTTACAACCCAGAGATAATCATAGCCGCGCCATGCGGCTTCAGCCTCACGAGGGCGCAGGCAGACATGAGTAAGGCTTTGAAGAAAGGCCAGCTGTCATCCACTCAAGCAGTTGCCCGTGGCTCGGTTTACGCTGTGGAGGCAGGCCGTTACTTCAGCAGACACGGTCCAAGTATAGTTGAGGCAGCTGAAATACTGGCCGAGATAATCCACCCAGAGACCTTCAAAAACATAGCTCCACACGGCTCATACAGCCGAGTATATTAGCGATCAGTGCATCCGCTGAATGGAAAAGAGCTAACACGGCGGCAAACAATACTCTCACAGGAGACGATGTCCATCGTGAACGTAACACTTTAGAGGTTTGATTATTCCAGCCCAAACTGTAAGCAGAACACCAGTCCCTATTGCCGGCGCAGCCTCCATCATCTCCTTACAGTGCTAACGTTAGCGCTTCAGACCCCGATTTTTCAAACGTTCCACAGGCGGTCTTCACGTTATGAAGAACCCCCAGCAGCTAAAGAGGCCTGAGCAGAACCATCATCCTCCCCGTGGGACAGTTAGACGCTAGGCTCCATAACAATTATTAGGCAAGCTGAGGGTTTGATGTTGGGAGGAGGTTTGGCTGCCGACCTTAAGCGGGAGCTGCTACGTCTTCTCGAGGAGGATGAGGAGTTCCGTTATGCCGTGGCGGGGAGGATAGGGATACTGGAGATACTGAAACGCTTGGACAGGCTGGAGGAAGAGAT
>JAWBRA010000020.1:0-29841 GCA_038844785.1 Candidatus Caldarchaeum sp. | reverse complement strand
CGGTGTCGAGGAAGGTGCCGGAGATAATAGACTCCGCGCACTACAAGAGGTTCCTGAAGAACGTCGCCGACCGCGGGCTTGAAAAAGCGTTCGAGGAGCTGACAGGCCTTCCCCCGCCGCCCAACCCCACGTTCTTCGCGTTAATCCCGCACCTATACCTCTTCTACGTGGACCCTGACTACAGGATTGACTACATGAAGGTGATGCGTCTCGAAACTTTCGACGAAGCAGTCGTGCTTAAGGCAACCATCACAGCCAACATAGTGGGCTTCATCTGGCACATCAACACAACCAAGGCGTATCCCCCGCCTCCCCTCGTCTTCATAGTAACCGCCACGGAGAACAAGCATGGCTGCAAGAAGAGCTACACCATGCAATACATCGTGTGGAACATCACATGGTCATTCGACCCCGCCTACCTGAGGAGGGAGGTCGTGGAATACGACAAAGGCGATAGACTGACCTACAACAGGGCAAACGAGTCGGTGGTCATGCTCGAGGACACGGCTAAATGTCCATACGGCTCCGAGGAGGGGGGCATGGACTACGACGACGCTATCATAACCATTAGATGGGTTGGCGGTAACCGTTTCAGGATAGCTTCAGCAGGGGGTGAAAGAACTTGGATAGTGGTCCTGACAATGGCAGACAGGGTGTTGATGGGTAACGATAGGCTTCTATCCCCGGGCCTGTTCTACGAAAGACACGAGGTGATAGTTGATGCTCCTGAGACGGTCGTCAGATGAGGTGGACAAGGGTTTTCTAAGAACCAGCGTCAGAGGACCCTTACCCAACAGAACGATGTACCTGATGGCCGAGATAATCATAGTCGCGCTGGCTGCGGGTTTCACGGCGCACGCGCTCAACAGCTACGAATTAGACCCGTGGCTTTTCATGCCGGTAGCCGCCTCCCTAGCCTGTCTCCCGGTCCCAGAGGTTATCAGAGTTTTGAGGCGTGAGAGAATCAGGGTTTGGTACAACAGGCTGGGCTGCGGAGACCTGTTCACACCATGGTGGCAGATTGTTGGAGTAAGATGGTCGAGTGAGCCGGAGATACACAATGGTTTCTCGATACTTCACATACCCCTCTGGTTCGAAGCACATGTTCCCGTCACCGTTTTCCTGAGATACAGCGACATGAGGATAAAGCTCGTAACATCAGTCCACTGGAAGGATTTTGAAAAGCTTGAGAGGGCTTTTGTTGAAGCCGGAGTAAGCTTCACACAGCTTAACCCTGAAGAGTTCGTCGGAGAGTTTGGAATAATACCGCCAGCCAGCGTGAAACAGGTCAAACGAATGATTAAACATGAGGGGCTCACACATACTGCTTGATTTTTTGTCACCCAGTCCAATCACTTGCTACTCCGCATTAGCTGAGAGGGTTGAAAACCTCAGCAAGGCTTCGAGCCTACGCTGTGGGCTGGGCTCCAGCCTCCTGAGCTGGTGCAGCCTCTGCCGGCGCAGTCGGAGCTGCTGTTTTCTTGGGTTTTCCAGCCTTTCGCTTTTTGACCGTCTTCTTTTTAGCTGTTTTAGCTTTTTTCTTCCTCGCCATACTATCTCCGTGGATATGATTTAAAGGTTAGATAAAAGCTTGTGGTGGGATGGGTTAATGTGTTTCAGCCATGTTCCCTAGACAGTTTTATGGAGAGTTTGCCTCTAACTCTGGGATGTATCACCTGCGCTGCGGCTACTGCAATCAACGGCGTCAACACCGCCGCAACCATGTACATGTCTGACAGGGAGATTGGCTGGTTCAGGAATACGGAGGCTATTGGAAGCGTTACTGTTATCCTCGTATCCTCCTGCTCTGCTCTTATCTGTACCTCCACCTGCTTAGATCCAGTGTTACTCTGACAGTGTATAATCCCGAAGGAACCCTGTCAAACCTAACCTCGGAGCCTGAAGCTCTTGCGATAGTCCTTCCTCCTCCCACTAGGTCTACGTCTGAATCCATCGGTGAGCCAAGCTCGTTGACAACCCTGACAGCTATGTTTACAAGCTCTACAACAGTTTTCACAGGTGTTCCGGGCTTGAGCATCCCTGAAGCAACCTCCAAGCCCTTGTAGAAAGAGCCAAAGACAGTTACGCTTTTATCCAGCTGGTTGTATAGCGATTGTGATTTGCTGTCAGACGTTGTCGGTAAGAATTCGTTTGCCTATAAGCGTTACCAACCCTTAAAAAATTATCTCTTGGAGAAAGCAAACAGAACAATCTTCATAGATTCGGAAACGGACACTAGGAAGGGCCGATTGTTAAAAAATGAGAGAATCTTGGCGATTGGCTTACTGGAGTATTCTTCTTCCCACTGTCTTTCGTTGGTTCTCGAAAAAATAATAACGAATCCGAGAAGAGGCTGCTTAGTAGGTTCGACAAGCATTTCGATATAGCGCCGGATGTTGTCGTGGGCTATGGTATACGCTACTATGACATCCCTCTTCTTTCACAGAAGTACACTCTATACCGTAAGGGGCTTAAACTATACGGTCTAAGAGATATGCTTAGCACAGCCCTGATAATTGACCTAGCGCCATTCTACGGTTATAAAAAATTAAGCGAAATAGCCCTTAATCTAGACAAGTTTGATGAAAACTGTAAGAGGTTGGAGCAAGAGTCAGGATCGTCTAAGAAAGCTAGATGGATTTATGATATGTGGAGGAAGAGCAGGCGGAAATTCAAAAAATCTTCAGTGTGACCTGAAAGCCAGCCGTGAACTCTATGAACAGCTCTTAAGGGAGCTTTGAAATGGGTTCTTTCACCGTTACGTGGTGGGATGTCTACGATTTTCTCAGGTGTCCGAAAAACCTAGCCTTTAAGACGATGGCTCTGAGGTTACGCAGGCTGGAAAGACGGAAAAACCGCCTGTTCAGCCGGCTGTCGTAGGAAAGCTTGGTGAAAGGCTGGCGGAGAAGGTAATTCCGTCAGTCACCCGTTCGGAGAAAGCAATGGACATCGGCACCTCTGTGAAAGAGACGTCGCCGAGGTTGCAGAACGCCTACCGTATTTGAAACAACAGGTAAAGCTTGTGTCTGAGCAGGTGCTGGGAAGACCTCTACACCATTCGAGTGATCTGGTTCAGAACATTGTGAAAAGAGATGTCGTCGGCCTAGTTAAGATTGCGTCTATACTTGGGGAAGAGTACGGGAGGCTGAAGGTGGTTGGTAGATGCGATGTGAAATGGCCCGCCCTACCATCACACGTCATACCAGACCTAATCTTCAAGTCGGAGAGGTCAAGAAGTTATTTGGTTGCGGAGGTAAAGAATGTGGAGAGAGAAGCATCGTCGTTAGATTCCTATCAGACAGCGTTCTACAACACTTTAAGCAGGATGGGAGGGCTTGTTTTGGGTAGGAGAAGGGAGGGGGAAGCATTCATTCCCCGGCCGGAAACACTCCCTGCCGAAAAGATATCCACAGTACTGCTTTATCCACGACATGGTTTGGTTGAAGAAGTTGGGAAAGTATTCCAGCTGAAGAACATGCTGAATGATATTTGGGAATCTAAACAGCTAGGGCTTATGGGTTTCCAGCCGGAGTCGCCGAAAAAAGACTACTGCACAAAATGCCAGTGGAGAAAGTTTTGCAGCAACTGGTCCAACCAAGGACCTAAAACGAGAACCTTGAGCGAAGTCGCCACCCCGTTACCGCTGATTTACGTAAAGGGTGCGCTGGAGAATGGACTCGACATCAATACATATGTTTTCACGGACTATGTATACGACATCATAATGGAAATGAAAGTGGAGGCGCGCGACCAGATATGGAAAAGGCTGGACAGAGTTTACAGTCTAGAGTGGCGGCTATGCTTGCTTCGAAGTGACGACGCCGAGGTTGAGATTAAGAAACTTGAAAAAGTCGCAGAACAATTAAAAATCAGAGAAAAGGCGGAAGTAACGCGTCTGATAGCTGATGAACTGGGGATGTCAGTTAAACACGCGTCCAAACTATACGAATCTAGTTACTATGATGAGGAGAAACCAATAATAAGTAGAATAAACCGATAACTGTTTCCGGCCTAGTGAATATCCCGACGGAATCCCGAACGGTGATGTCTTCTCCTTCATACTAAATTTAGGTAACTGTCTTAACAGGGTCCGCAACTTGGCAATATCAACCGTAAAGTCTTTAACGCCTTCAACGGTAAACCCAAAATGTTGCGCTTAAATAACCCTTCATTCCAGACCCAGCAGGCTTGGCGAAAGTTAAGTTTGCGATTCCGAAAGGCTCTCTGGAGGCGGGGACCCAGGAGATTCTAGCGAAGGCTATGCTGAGGCTCAAAGGTGTTGAGAGAACCTACAGGCCTGTTGTCGAAGACAAAGACATCGAGGTGAAGATTTTGAGGCCTCAGGAGATTCCGCTGCTTGTTGCAGGCGGAGCATACGATATAGGTATTTCCGGCGTGGACTGGGTCAGAGAGACCGGGGCCGACGTGCTTACGCTCCTCGACTTGGAATACGGCTATGTGAGGCTTGTTGTGGCGGCGCCCAAACAAACAAGCTATTCAACTCTCAACGAGTATTTGGAGGAGTATGTGAGACTGGGTAGGCCGCTCAAGATTTCGACAGAGTATCTCAACACGACGGCTAGGTATGTCGCATCAACACCTGCCTACAAGAGGCTGTACGGCGACAGACACCCCCTCATAATAACGCCATGGTGGCGGAAGGGTGATAACGACATGGTGCGTGTTTATCTAAGCTTCGGCGCCACTGAGGCGAAGCCGCCGGAGGAAGCTGACTTGATAGTTGACGCCTCAGCCACAGGCATAACGCTTGAACAGAACAACCTAAAGCCTTTGGAGACTGTGATGGAGTCGACGGCTACGCTGATAGCCAACAAGCTGTCATACGAAGATCCGTCGAAGCGTGAGAAGATTCTCGACATCCTCACTCTTTTGAAAGGCGTTGTCGAAAGCAGTAAAAAACTGCATATATTCGTCAACGTGAGGGAGGAGAACCTTGAAACGCTTCTGAAATCTTTGCCGGCGCTCAAGAGCCCGACGGTTAGCCCGCTGTCAGCAAAAGGCTGGTACGCCATCAACACGGTCATCTCAAAGAACGAGTTTATGACGGTTCTGCCGACTTTGAGGAGGCTTGCCCAAGGGCTTGTAGTCCACGAGCCAAACCTAATTCTTCCGCTTGAGGAGATTCTTCAGAAAAGCTCTGGCCAGGGCTGAAGGGCTTTGGCTAGGCTGGGCAGGGCTTCGAGGGTTACGGCTGAGACGCAGGTTGAAGCCGAGGTAAACCTTGATGGAAACGGGTTGTGCAGCGTTTCAACGGGATACAGGTTCCTCGACCACATGGTCGCAACGCTTTCAAAACACAGCCTCGTCGACATGAAGGTTTCAGCCTCCGGAGACCTACGGCACCATGTCGTCGAGGACACGGCCATCGTCTTAGGCGCAGCACTCGACAAGGCTTTGGGGGACAGAACGGGGATAAAACGGTTCGGCTACGCCTTAATCCCCATGGATGAAGCGCTGGCATACGCCGCCGTCGACCTGGTCAGAAGACCAAAGCCCGTCATAGAGCTTAAAACAAAGCTCGAAGTTGTAGAAGACATACCTGTCACAGAGATAAACCACTTCCTCGAGACGCTGACGGTAAGCATGAACGCGACAATCCACGTTAAAGTTATGGAGGGGGCCGACGACCATCACAAGGTTGAGGCAGGGTTCAAAGCCTTGGCCGTCGCTTTAAGACAAGCCGTCGAACACGATCCAAAAAGAACCGGAACACCATCCACGAAGGGAACAATGTAAAATCTTTTGCCTGACCACGCGGCGGACAACATTAGACCACTCAGTGATAGGTGTAGGGCGTGCGGGGGGTGGGATTTGAACCCACGAACCCCTACGGGACAGGGGCCTGAACCCTGCGCCGCTAGCCTTACTCAGCTTGGGCTGAGCTAGTTTGACCAGGCTTGGCGACCCCCGCCCAACATCTATGCTCAAGGGTTTTTTATAGCGTTTATGCTTTTATGCTCGGCTAACGCTGTTTGCGTGGATGGTTTTTGACCGAGACCGTGTGCAGCCTGGGTTATGTCAACCGCATCTTCAACAACGTCAGCGGCATAGAACTTGACGCGCTCGAACGCCTTCTCCACGACATCCAGTCGGCGGGCGTGATAATACCTCTTGGCGAGGGAAGGTCTAAAGGCGCTTTGAGCATTGCGGCGAGCGAAATGGCCAAGATGCGTGACGGGAAAATAGTAGTCGACCGCGGTGACATAGGTTTTCCGGGAAGGGACATTAGCGACGCAGCCCCCATACTTAAGCAGAGGTTTGGCCGAGTCTGTTTGCTCATCAACTCCGGGTCAGGCAGGTCTATGACGCCTCTCGTCGACGCCCAGAACATGGCGTCATACATAGGCAAAACAGGAGCGCACAGAGACTACACCATAGACCTCATAACATCCGACGTAGAATCACCTCTGGCTAAAATTGCTTCAAAATACGGCAGCGTTTTAGAGCTTATGGGAAGGGAGGAGGTACATGAGGCGGAGGAGGCCAAGGTATTCCGCGACGTCGGCATAATGGAGGACACGTTCATACTCGGGAGTGGAGTAATCCTGCACGCAGTCGCGGAGGCTCTCCATGACAAAACATTGCCGAGCAAAGCATACGAATACGCGAGAGAGGTTTGCAGGGAGGCTGCGGCCGTCGTTGACAAAAGCATCGCATCAGAATTCTATGATTTCGTCACCCGGAGGCTTGAGACCCGCTGCACAGGGTTTTTCGCAGGCTTGGGCAGCAGCTACGAAGTCGCTAGGATGACCGCCGTCAGGGTTGGGCATATAAAGAGAGCCATCGGCGACCAGATTTACGTGGCCAAAGAAACCAGCACCCCAGCCCCGAGGCAAGGAGACGTGCTGGTCGTTATATCGAGCAGCGGAGAGACTGAGATAGTGGCGGCATGGTGCAAGAGCTTCAAACGTATGGGAGGTCAGATAGCGGCCGTCGTCGGCAACGCTGACAGCACGATAGCCTCGATGGCTGACACGGTCTTGGAGATACCTGTAAAGTCGGAGCCGGGAAGGCCTAACAGGTTTTACATCTACGCCGCCTTCGCGTTAAGCCCCCTACCCATACTTCTCGTCGAAAGCCTTGAGTCAAAGGGCTTCAGACTTCCGGAATACATTCTCCGATGGCATCAAAGTGTGACAGCATAACTATTCGAGCACAGGCCTGATGGGACGGCCCAGCTGCTCGTAAAACTCCCTCATCCAAGGCAGTATGTCTCGGCCGAGGAAGTTGAGAAACTTCTCCTCGTTCGGGCTTGCGCTGTGTATGTAGACGCGGTCAAACCCAAGCTTGAGAAAATAAGCCAGCGACTTGAAGATGTCGTCTACATCGG
Source organism: Candidatus Caldarchaeum sp. (assembly GCA_038844785.1). GTDB lineage: Archaea > Thermoproteota > Nitrososphaeria_A > Caldarchaeales > Caldarchaeaceae > Caldarchaeum. The sequence continues at coordinate 22,490 of JAWBRA010000020.1, read as the reverse complement.
TTGTTATCAGCCACGTCTCCTTCACCTTCCGCTTCTCCTCCTCGCCGACCATGGACTCCAGCACCCGTGGGTCTGAAACCTGCTCCCTCTTCTCTCTCGGGATGGCCGTCGGCGCCCAGAAGAGGGCCGACCGATAAGCCCTATCGTAGTCATGGTCGTAGGAGACCTTAAACTCGAGACACTTGCTCAGCTTGGAAGGGTCTTTGCCAGCCTTCCTAGCCCCCTTCTCAAACGCATTTATTATTTCGAGATATTTCTCTAAACCCCTCGGGTTGGTTAGGATGCCGTCGCACATCTCGCCAGCTATCTCCGCCACAGCAGCGTTGGAGGTGGCCACATACATGGGTATCTTCGTCTTGGGCTTTGTGTAAAGCTTCGCCGTCTTTATACGATAGTATTTCCCCTCATAGTCTACGAAACCACCTTTCCAAAGCAGCTGGATTATCTCGATAGCCTCCCTGAGCCTTTGAACCTTCTCCTTGAACCCGGGCCATTCAAACCCTAACGGAGTCTCGTTCATCGCATGCCCTGTTCCAACGGTTATGAATATCCTGCCTGGGTAGAGATAGTTGAGGGTGGCGAAGGCTTGGGCCACGATGGCTGGATGGTATCGGAACAGCGGAGTGGTCACAGCCGTCCCCACCTCAACCCTCTTAGTTCTTTCAGCAACCGCTGCGCAGAAAATCCATGGAAACCCTGCCTGACCGCCTGTGTCGCTCCAGGGATGGAAGTGGTCGCTTGCAACAATGATGTCGAAGCCAACAGCCTCCGCATGTATGGCGTGGGCTAACAATCTTTCCGGGTCATACTGCTCCATACCAGCCCAGTAACCAAGCCTTAAAACGCCGTCCGCGGCCACATCATCCAAACATAAAACCCAATATTAAAGTTGGACGCGTCAAACCACCGCCAATCAAAGCTTTTAACAGTTTTCGATGGGTTGATTAAGTGTCGTGCAACTCGTTTTACATGTGGGTCCTTCTGTCCCACAGGCTTTCGCCGTCTACGCCTTGCTACGACAACGGCCCGCGTCTTGAGGTGACTGCGGTTAAACAGCTCTCCAAAGGCGATAGCAGCAACACCTACTTCATCAAAATGCTCAACCATCTGGGAACGCATGTCGACGCCCCCAACCACTTCGACCCAAGCGGGCGTAAAATATCCCATTACACGGCGGATGAGCTGATTTTTTCAAAACCCATCCTCATAGATGTCGTGAAAAACATCGGTGAACTTGTTCTGGCCGATGACTTGAAACCCTACCACGATGAGATTATGGGCTCAGACCTTCTGCTGATAAGGACAGGCATACAGAGGCTCAGGGAGTCGGACCCTGAAGCTTTCATGAGGAAGGGGCCCTGTCTTTCTGTTGAGGCGGCGGAATATCTGCGTGGGTTTGAGGGCTTGAGGGCTCTAGGCGTAGACGCCATATCGATATCCTCGCCCCTTATGCGTGAAATAGGCCGTGAAGCACATCGAAAACTGCTTGTCGGCAGGAATTTCCTCATCATAGAAGACATGGATCTTCTGGGGAAGCCTAGCAGCTTGAAAAAGGTGGTTTTAGCTCCTTTGATGGTTGAGGATGTTGACAGCGCGCCTTGCACTGTTTTCGCCGAAGTCTGAACTATGTTAAACCGCCTGCGAGGAATGAAAGCAGCGCCAAAAACATCCAGACCAACGTCAGGTTCTTCTGCCTCCAAGCCTCTTCTGCAACGGGGTTTGCCACGAGCTTAAGCCCCGAATACAAAAACCCTAGGTCGGCCGCTGTGACAGAAAACATGTAGAGAAGGCCTGCTATGCCCAGCAGGTAGGGTAGAGGGCTCAAGGCGACGGCTGAGAAATAGAGGCTGGAACCAAGCCAGGCAGCCGTGGTTAAACCATGTTTTCTCGCAACAGTCAACACATCTCTTTTCGCATCACCCTCCACATCTGTCATCCCCTTGATGACTTCTCTTCCAGTGTTGGCTAGAAAAGCCAATCCCGCGAAGACGAGAACCCGGCCAGAAACGTATCCGTCGGCTAGTATGGAGCCGTAGAGGAAAGGCGCCACCACCGTAAAGCTCACTGCAAGGTTGCCCGGCAAACCCGTCTTCTTCAAACGCCAGTTATACACCACTGCAACGGCATACGCTGTTAAAGCCATCGCAAAACACTGGATAGAGGTTAGGATTGCGGAGACCAGGCCCAAGGCAGCCATGAAAAAAGAAGCTGCCAAAGCTGAACGGGGTGGCACCTCCCCTGAGGGTATAGGCCTTGAAGGGTTGTTGACCCTGTCAACCTCTCTGTCGAAATAGTCGTTCAAAGCCATCGAAGCAGCCGTCAACCCGTAAGAGGTAAGTAACGCGTAGAAAACTTGTTCAATGGAGGCGGTCTGCCTCTGGGAGAAAACTATGCCGACAAGCACGGCGAAGAACATCAGCAAGCCGTTAGGCGGCCTCGTTAGCCTAACGTAGGCGAAAAGCCTCACAACCATCCCAGCCTACTTGTTGACAAGCTCCACAAGCGAAGCGTTGTAGTAAACTACCTCGTTCCTTCTGTCCAAAACGGCCACGACCGCGGTTTTGTTCATCGCCCTGCACGACTTTAAAAGATTTAGAAGCTCCTCGACCCTAATGCTCTCCCCCTCATACAACGGGATAATGAGGTATTTTGCAGGCTTTTCAAGGTACTCTCCCCTCTCGAAGACTCGAAACCTAAGCTTCGGTCCGAACCCTTCCTTCACAACATATCGTCTTTTTCGAAGATCCATGTAGATGACGTAATCCCGCCAGATGTTGCCGTCACGCTGTATGAAGAAGCTCAACAGCTCGTTAAACCCAAGCTGTTTCCCATCTCTGTATACTTCTGCTTTGCCGTTTTTAACCAAGTAGAGTGCCTCGACAGGGCTGAACCCCCAACGGCCATCCTGTCGCCGGTCGCCGTAACCACGTTGCTGAAACCATGATAAATCGCCTTCGACAAACACAACAGAATCGTCTTCAAGGAGCTCAAAACGGCTTACCTCGACAACAGAGACGGATTCCTCGCCGCTCAAGCCACGTCTGAACACACTTACGTAGTAATAAAGAATCTTTCTCCAGCCTACCCCCTACAGGCTTAGGAGGCATAACACGCTGGGAAATAGATAAAAGCATAAGAGAAAGCCATCATAATAGGATAAATAGTTTGGACCGTCAGAAGATTGTCCTAGTTTTGGCGACCGCCTCGCTGCTGGTACTGTTTAACCTATTTCAGATCATGCCCCCGTTTGGACGCACATCTTTCACTTTAGACCTCTCCTTCGGCGAGACGCCTTCAAAACCATATCTTTTACGCGTGCGGGTTGAAAAAATAACCGTGGTTAACGGTGTTGAGATGCAGCCAAGGTTTGTGCCACGATTGATTGTGAAGCTGGATGAGAAGGTAGGCGTCACAAACTTTAATGGATATGCCTATTTCTCGACAACCCCTGGAAAACATATGGTAACAATCAGCTCACCCCAGTCGCTTTTTCCAACCTACAGCGTCGAGATAGAAGTAGAAACACAGGTCACAGAGCTGCGGGTACGTTACGTTGAATACAGGCTTAAAATCACAGCGGTCAACATATCCATAGACACGTCCACATCATCATCGTATGTTCTAGCATCATATACACCGCCCCCCAACTCAACGGTCTATGTTGGAAGCCCTTACCTCACCTACATAGACTTCAAACAGTACTACAAGGTGTTTACGGGTGAAGGGTTGACGGCCTACCTCAACTTGGCTGAAATCCCATACCAGGGTCCTTTCACATACATCGTAACCCCGGAGACCCCTGAAACACTTACGACGGCTGCCCTGGTTCCTGACATGATTCAGATCGTCTCTTTAGAGGAAAGCTATGTTCCAGTTTACAGGGTTGAGAACGAGCTGCTGAGGATGACGTGACGATGGATTCATATCTGTATGATGTTTCGTTCTGGCTTGCCGTGAACTTGTTTCTCACGGCGGCGGTTGTTGGACTTGTGTTGATAAGGTATTCGATGATGCGTACGGCAAGCCGCGTCGAGCAAAAGTCGACAGGGCCAGACTTCAGAAACGAGATTACCCTTTTCCAGAAACTAATTGGGCAGGGAAACGCTTCCGACGCGGTGACACAAACATTCGTCCAATGCTTCAGAAAGATATGCAGTATTACAGGGGTTGACGGCAAAAACCTGACTGTGAAAGAGTTTTTGGAAAGCGGAAAGCTGCCTAAAAACGTCAAGACATTTCTTTCAGAAATGTACTCTGTTTATGAGCCTGTGAGATACGGACTTGTTCCGCCGGGCCCTGAAGAGCTGGAGCGTTTCCGGTCAAGCCTTGAAAAGCTGGCGGAAGAGATGGAGAGAAATGGTTGACTGGCCTTTAGCTGCAGTGCTTGGCTTTGCCTTAGTCGGGCTGGCTGCCATCATCCTCATGCCCCGTGAAAGAAGAAAGAAGACAGGTTCAAGCGAAGACCTCTACAAAGGTCTGGATGATTATGCTTTGTTGTATACTTTTCTTTCGCAGGAAAGATTCAGAGAAATGCTGGGAGTTTTGAAACGACTTCAGAGATCTAACCGCTATTCAGGTGAAAAAGCTGTGTTGGAGAAGCTTGAAGCACTGGTGAAAAAGCATGCGTGAGAGGACGGTTGCAGCTGCGGTTGCTGAGAACGTGAAACGTGAGGTGGGCAAGGTTATCGTAGGCATGGAGGAGGCTATCGAATCACTTCTGATAGCCTTATTCACCGGCGGCCACATAATCATGGAGGGGGTTCCAGGACTTGCGAAAACACTTCTCGCAAAGTCTTTCGCGCTTTCGCTGGGGCTAAAGTTCAAAAGGATCCAGTTCACATCAGACATTCTCCCCTCAGACATCATAGGAGGTCTTGTTTTCAACAGAAAGTCGGGGGAGCTTGAGTTCAGGCCTGGTCCAATTTTCGCCAACATGGTTTTGATAGATGAGATTAACAGGGCGCCGCCGAGGAGTCAGTCTGCCCTGCTGGAAGCGATGCAGGAGAGACAGGTCACCGTAGAAGGTGTTACATACAGGCTTCCCGAACCTTTCCTCGTCATAGCCACTCAGAACCCAATCGAGCTTGAGGGAACATTCCCTCTCCCAGAGGCTGAGGTGGACAGGTTCATGATGCGTGTCATAGTTTCATACCCCACGCCGGAAGAGGAGAGGCAGATACTGGAGATGAAAAACGTTCTCGGCGACGATATTCCCATACAGACTGTGGTAGAGAAAGAGTTGATCAATGCGGCGGTTGAGGAGGTCCGAAACGTCACAGTGGCCCCTGACGTGATAAAGTACATCGTAGACATAGCCTCCATCAGCCGCAGTGACAATAGGCTTGCGATAGGGGCTAGCCCTAGGGCTGAAATAGCCCTGCTTTATGCTGCGAAAGCCTTAGCCGCCATCAGCGGGAGACGATACGTCATCCCCGACGACATCAAAAAGGTATTCTTCAGGGTGTTAAACCACCGTCTACAGCCAAAGCCTGAGTACTCAAGCCTGTCGAAGACGCCTGACTACGGGTTTGTCACAAGCTTGGTAAACGAGTATCTAAGCTCTGTGGCGGTGCCTGTCTAATGCTGACTCATGAAGGGTTTAACCTAGTCGTCGCATCCTTCATCCTATTGCTCCTCACCACCACGGTGATAGTGTATCCGCCTCTTACCCTCTCGCTCTTCGCAGTCACGGTCTTCGCGTTTTCCTACGTGCTGATGGCGGCGAAAAACCTCAAAACTTTAAAGCCGACAGACTTTGTCTTCAGCAGAAAAATCTTCCCAAACCAGCCTAGGCCAGGCGAAGTGTTGGAGGTACAAGTCTCCGTGACAAACAGGTCGTCCAGGGCTTTACATCTTACGGTGATTGACAGTTTTGAAGGTTTGCAGCTTGTCCAAGGCACCTCTACCGTTGAGAGATTTCTCAAACCCAACGACGTGGCCGTGTTAAAGTATTCCCTTAGACCGCCGGGGAGAGGAGTTTACACCCTAGGCCCGCTGGTCGTCAAAGTCGCTGACGACTATGGAATTTGCTGTAAGTACATAACTTTAGAGAAAGAGGCCAAAGTTTTGGTAAAACCCGTGCCTTCTGAGAAGCCTAAGCTAGTGGAAGGTGTTAGATGGGTTCACGCCCTATCTTTTTCAGGCACAGGCTCGTCAGTCAAGTACGGTGCTGACGACGTGTTCAGGGAGATAACGAAATATGAAGAGGGACAGCCTCTTAAAAGCATAGACTGGCGTAGGACTGCGAGGGACGACGGCGAGATCTACGTCAGAAAATACGACAGGCTCAACAGACTGAAGGTCCTGTTCCTCTTAGACTGTACTGTCTCCAACATGGTTGGAAAACCGCCTGTTTTGGACACCGTCATCTCAGCCGTCGCCTCCACATCACGGGCCATGCTTGAGAAAGGCGATATAGTGACCGTGAAAGCATTGGGTGCTTCGGAGCCCAGCTCCTACACCGCAACAGGTACAAAGGATCTTGAAGGATTGACAAACTTTTTGACAGTGCTCAAGCCTGGCGTTAATTTCGACTTTTTGAAGGAGATGGAGAAAGTGAAGGGTTTTGACGCTGTGTTCCTGCTGGGACGCTTGGCTTTCGTCAGCGGACAGCAGTTGAAGCAAGCCGGTGAAGAGGTTAGAAGGTACGGGGGAGTTTTTTTCGTCGTCATACCGGTTCTTGAAGCGGAGGGAGAGATTGAGCGGGTTCTAGCCGAGCTGGAGATGTCTAGGATAGAAACCATGAAGAAACATGCCGGGTTCGTAACCTCAGTCAAACAGCATGAGATACCTCATCATCTCTCTCACCTCCACAGAATGCTCAGGGCTGTGTCATGATGAGACGTGTTATAGCACTTTCAGCTCTCGCACCACCCATAGTGGTCTCCCTACTCGCAATATCGAAGGTAAACCTTAGCAACTACTATGTTGTTGTTGGAATAGTGTCGCTTCTTCTGATATCTTCTACGGATAAGTTCAAGTGGATGGGTGTAGGGCTTGTTTACATACCTGCAATCTATACTGTAGGCTTGCTGCTGACCGGTGTAGCCGCACCTTTTTTAGGCCTTGCAGCAGGATACATACTAGCCGCGCCATTAGTTCTGGCCGTGGCCGCCTACAGCAGCCGCACAGCTGCAGGCATGTTGTCGGGCTATTTCTCAGCCTACACAACCTCCCTGCTGATCTATGGTGTTGCAGGGACGGGGAACGCCACTCCTGAGACGGTGTTCGTCAACCTCGTCAGAAATCTGGTGGGCTTTTTCTCACGCGACCAGCTGAACCTAATCCCGCCCGAAACACCTGCCTCTCCACTACTTACATCTATTACGGCTATGGCTACGCTAGCGCTTATGCTTGGAATCGCTGGGAGAAAGACCGTTGTTATAACGTCTGTTTTTCTGAAGTCGGCGGTGGCTTCAGTCATTGCAGTTGCCTTGGGAACCGCAACAGTTTACCTGTTTCCAGCGGTTACCCCGTTGGTTCTTTTGGCTACAGGGGCGGTGTTAACTGTTTTAGCGGCTGTGGTTTTGCGTGACAGGGATGCTTAGCTTTTTGCTGGCGTTATCGCTTGTTTTTACAAACATTGCTTACGTGGAGCAGGCGCTCACACAATACTGGCTTGTTGGCTTTGGAGGAGAGCAGATGCTTCCGCTTCTTGACGGCGGCATCCTCACGGCGAGGGTTGGTGAAAGCCTTACCGTACGGCTTATGGGCCGTGACGGCTCCGTAACCCTCACATCGCCTAGAGGCCTCATGGATAGGGTGTTTATCCAAGACGGCGCGCTAAAGGTTTTGAAGAAATTTACGTTCAACGATGTCGGCGAATGGATTCTGACAACCGACAATGGATTGAATCTAATAGTTATTGTTGAAGCTCCGGTGTTTAAACCATCCGTAACTGTTTCAGTTTTTGTGGAGAACTCTGAGATAATTATGAGCGCGTCCGCACCCCCTCAAAGCTTTGCCCTCTTCCAAGCCCAGTCCGACGACATGGTTTTCACGCCAGGCGCAAACATCCAGTTAACGTTGGAAAACCTGAACACCCCGCTGCTAAGGTTTGACCTGGTTAGGAAGGCTGAGCGTATTAGGTACAGCGGAAGGCTCCAAGGAACCCCATACGGTATAGAGCTTGACCAGCTTGTTTTGTCGCAGGTTGTCCAGGGGAGAGGACGCGGTGGGCTGATGAGCTTTTCAATCAACCTACCTGATGAAGGGTCTTCAGGCCCCTCAGGCCTGCGGGTTCTGAGTTATGGACAACACGTTGTAAGGCTTGTGACGCTGGGCGACAGTAGGGTCGTCTACGAGCGCGAGATAACAATAGTTCCAAAAAATCTAGGCGGTTTTAAAGGCCTTGCTAAAACGGTAAGAGCAGGTTTCCGCGAAGCATTTGAAAAGAACTATACGTTGGTCGTGGGCGATGAGCTGGGGAACGTTTGGCTGTTGAAGCTTAAACCACCGCTCGCGGTTTTAAGGGTTTACGACAGCCAGCACAGCGTGTATGTAGAAGATTACCAGCTGATTTTGGAAGGCTCTAGCTGGCATAAACTCGGTGGCGAGACGCTTCTGGCTTTTTACAACATTCTGACAGTCTCCGACTATTCGAACGGCTCGTCAGTAAACCCGTCGAGGACCGCAAACGTTAGGCTTGGTTTCAAAGGCTGGGTGGCAGATGTCACGCAGGTTGAAATCAAGTCAGGACAGTACTTGGACATTTACGTAAACCTGTTCCGTTTTTTGCCAAGGCTTGTCTATCCCAACGGAACTATCCATCAGGGTCCCAGAATAGTCGAAATCAACGGTTTTACCTCAAAGGACGACGGTGAAAAAACCTCCCTACTCCCCCCTCAAACATACGTCATAAACGCCGTCGACCCAGGAAGCTTTTCTCCAACAACCTTCGCCTTGACGGCCGACACAACTTTGACTATTATCGTGGTCGACAACCCCGCAGCCCTAGCCTCCTTAAGAATTTCAGCTATACTTATGACGGCTTTGCTGGGCTATGCTGTGTATAAAGTATGGCGGGTGCGCAAGACCTTTTACCAAGCACGCAGCAAGTAACTTGAAGCTGTATGAGGACAACGGTCTCCGTGATTAAGGCGGATGTCGGCAGCGTGACAGGCCATCACAGACCGCATTCTAAAATGATTGAAGCGGCTTCGGCGAAGTTGAAGGAGGCTGAACAAACCGGCTTGATCAACAGCGGATACGTAAACCATTGCGGCGACGACATCATCCTTGTGATGAGCCATTTCAAGGGTGAGGACAACCCTGAAGTCCATGGGCTTGCATGGAGCATTTTCAAAGATGTCTCTGAGAAGGTGGCTAAGCCTTTAAAGCTCTACGCAGCGGGTCAGGACCTTCTATCCGACGCCTTCAGCGGCAACGTAAAAGGCCTCGGGCCGGGTGTGGCTGAGATAGAGTTTGAGGAGAGAAAGTCAGACCCCGTGATAGTTTTTGCAGCGGATAAAACGGAGCCTGGGGCTTGGAACCTGCCGCTGTACCGGATTTTCGCATCGCCCGACAACACAGCAGGGCTTGTGATAGACCCGACACTCCACGACGGCTTCAAGTTTGAGGTCCTAGACCTGATAGAATCATGGTCTGTTTTGCTCAAAACACCAGAGGAAATGTATGACCTGATTGCTTTGATAGGAACTGTAGGAAGGTATGCCATCTCGAAGATTTACAGAGCAGCGGATGGAGAGCCGGCAGCAGCTGCAAGCACAACGCGTCTAAGCCTCATAGCCGGAAGATACGTTGGGAAAGACGACCCTGTGATGGTTGTGCGTGCTCAGGCGGGCTTTCCAGCGGTTGGCGAGATCCTGAGCGCGTTTGCACAGCCTACTATTGTTTCGGGGTGGATGAGAGGCTCTCATAGAGGGCCGCTCATGCCTGTCTCCTTCCGCAAGGGTCAGAACGTCGTCTCATACTTTGACGGCCCCCCGAGAGTTATTGCGATGGGCTGGCAGGTGTCTCACGGACGGCTGGTTGGTGTTGACGGGCTGGAGCCTAGTGACTTGTTTGAAGACCCGTTCTGGGATTATGTCAGAGCGAAGGCGGCTGAGACAGCAATCATGCTGAGAAGCATGGGTGAGTTTGAGCCTGCAAGGCTTGGGCATGAGGAGATGGAGTACACGACTTTGCCTCAGATAATCGAGAAGCTGAAGCCTAGGTTCAAGCCGCTGGAGGTTAAGACTTCTAAAAAATAGCCTAAGCCCTACGTTGAAAGCGCAAGGGGACAGCGTTCGAGGACGTTAAAAGTCTTCCTTGACCAGCGTCTTCCTGCCGTTTGCCTGACATCTCTTGACAGCTTTCGCAATCAGCTCCCTGACAACAGCGTCGAGTCCCTCTAAAGCGTCGGCGCTAAGCCTTATCCCCTCAGGTAGGGCTTCCCTGACTCTAGACTCCACAACAAGCAATTCCTTCCCCATTTCCGGTCGGGGTTAAAGGCTGAAAAAGGCTTTAAAGGCTTTTCTCTCCGCCGTAGGCTGACGTTATTAAGGTATTGCCCCCTTAATACGCCGGACATTTTTTCTGGAAGGCAGCTCCCTATACGGATATCACAGGCCGCCCAGAAGCCTGTAATGCTCGACTCTAGGCTTCTCCGCCAGAAGACCTGCTTCGTTGGGGTGGATGAAGGGCTCCCTCCAGTTCTCGCCCGTGAAACCCTTCAGGGCATCGAGGTCCCGCCAAACCGTGACCACCACAGCTTTCGCCGGCTGAGACTCGTCAACACCGAAGAACGCGTTCAAACAGCCATCCTGCCTCCTCAACAGCGGCAGCGCGTCTTCCAAAGCGAACTTTTGAAAAGCTTTCTCAGCCCCGCTCTTTAAGGAACAGGTCCATACACGTATGATCATGTTTCAGACGGCTTGCAGGATGTTGATAAGCTTTAGCCGTAGAGGTTTAATTCAGCCACGATGGTTTTCATCCATGCAGTACTATCAGGCCGTCAGGCTGGGTGAGGCAGCGGCTTTAAGGTCGCAGAACCTTCTGGCAAAATACACGGGAATCGCGTTGGCCGCAATGATCGTGAAAGAAAGCCCTGACGGCTGGGCTCCCGTGGGTGAGGAAAACTTTTACGCAATAGTCAACAAAGGTGAGAATCTATGTCTGCTGGTTTTGTGCGATGGCGACGGATATGTAAAAGCCATGTCCAACACCATGCCTTGCAGGGTTGCGGAAAGCCTTGCCGCCAAAATGGAGAAAGACGGTATAAGCAGGTTCCTCGGCCGTCTAACACTTCCCCTCTAGCTGCAGAAGTTTTGTGAACCTCTCAGCATCATCAGCCATGTAAACGTTGTTGAACATGACGTATGCATCTTCGACTCTGAATTCGCTGACTTTCTCCGCAAGCCTTCGGAGGTCTTCGTCGGTGTACTTGTATGAGTAGTTGACTTCTTTTCTCCCGAGCCCATGAAGCCTTGTGTAAAGAATCGGCGACTCCACCGCAGGGTTTGCCCGAAGCAGGTCTGTAACATGTATGATGTTTGTTTTGCCGCATATGTCCGAGACTACATGCTTTAGTGCTGCAATCTTCCCCCTAGGCTCCCAGCCCACGCTCAACCCGGAAGATGACGCATACCTGAAGAACTCCACAGCGTTCCTAACTGATTGGTCGTCGGCAGGCATGGTGGGCGGGGTCTGCACAACAACAACCTTCGCTCCAAGCGCCTTAGCCACGTCCGCGGACATGTCCCAAGCTTCGAAGTTCTCTTTCACAGGTCTCAGAAACCCGTAACTTCGTTGCTTCTCTTTGTCGACTTTCAGCCCAGCCTTACGCCAGGTGGGGCTTGAGACGGGATGGGAGACCGCCTGCCAAGCCTTCATGCAGAACACGAAACCTTCTGGCGCCTCCTCCCTCCATCTCCTCGCTGTCTCTAGTCTCGGAAGCCTGTAGAAAGTCTCCTGCAGTTCTATCGTTGGAAACCTGCCGAAATACGCTTTCCTACCGCCTTTGACAGCCCAGCCGCAGCAACCCACTAAAACCTGCGCCATAAAATTAAACAACGGTCAAAACCTTAAAAAGGTTAACATCTATGAGGAATCAATGTAAAGGTTTTCCAAAGAATCTAAACCACCTCATTTAAGGAAGGGAAAAATAAGGGAGGGTTTGGCTGGAGGCCAACCAGCAAGACAGCATCAAAGAACCCCAAAGAGAGAGGCCGGTACATTAAATCCTTCGTCATGTATGGGATTGTGAGACCCCTACATGTTAAAACATCCGTCATAACGGCTTGTGGTTTTTCTCTGCTGTCTATGCCGATGACCTCCAGCCTCTCTCCTGACAGCCTCTCTGATTTTCTCGATTGTTTGTAGTTGGTCTTTGGCTGTGATTATCGTAGTTCCTTTTAAAGCCATCGTCAGCATCTCTAAAGCTTTACGAGGCCCTCCGCTGAATATCTTTCTCTTTCCATTGCTAACTTTGAACAGCCCAACGTAGTCCTTGATTTTCCTAATTTCATGACTGAAGTCCATGTATGTCATTAGCTCGGCTAAGGCATCTCTTGCAGGTAGATGGTTATCACCCTCGATTCCCAGAGCCCCGACAACCCTACTGTAGGAAGGTATTCTTTTAATGGCTTCGGAGTCTATTATCTTCGCCATAGCATTCATCTGCTCCTCCAAGGACTTTACAGCGGTCTTTAGAATGTCTGTTGGTAAGCATGGTTAAACTGTCTTTCTCACCTCAGGCTTACTGAACTAAGATTTCATACTAACAGGCTCTAGCTAACACGGAATCCTAAACCTAAGACCTTTGAGCTAGGCAGGAGCCAACACATAGAGAGACTTATCTAACGCCGGACACCACAATCAGATAAGCCAGCCTCCATACAGCCACACATGTAGGCGAGGGGCCTGGCCCTGACAGTGCCGTTGACTGTACATGTCATCTGGTTGCGGGAGAGGCTCCGGCCATGCCAGTGACATTGTCATGGAAATTGAGAAGTTTAAAGAATGTGGATGTGCAGCGGAGGCTTGAAGCCGGAGTATGTTGTTGGGTGGTTCTTGTGTGTTTTTGTTAGACGCTTAACGCTTCTTCTATTTCTCTTCCCAGCATTAGTTTGATGCCGTGCTTTTCTGTCTCTTCTCTCAGCCTGTCTACCAGGTTTTCTGGGGCTATCCCCACCGACAGTATTGTCAGAAAAGGTTTTCTTCCGTATTTTGATGAGACCGCCTCAACCCTGTCCAGCAGCTTGGTTATCTCACTTTCTACCTCCTTCTCGTCCTTGAGCCTGGTTGTTACCTCTCCTACTACTAGGGGTTCTTCGCAGAACATGTCTATCTCCAGAACTTCCCCGTCTTTTAGGGCCCATCCCCTAGACACTCTTGCGCTGGGGTATCCAAGCTCTTCGAGCAGGACTTGTATGTATGCTGCTGCATGCATCTCGTATGTTACTCCTAAAGCAGATCCCAGCTCCGCAAAACCCGCTGAAACCTTTCTGCTCAGCCCATGAAAAGCCTTCTTCAGCTCTTTAACCTCCTGCCAGAGCTTGTTCTGGCTCTCCCAAAGCTTCTCCTGGTTCTCCCACAGCCTTTTCTGGCCTTCCCACAGCTTCTCCTGCCCCTCTCTAAGGCTTCTAACCTCCTCCCACAGCCTGTTCTGTCCTTCCTCCAGCCTGTCGAGACGTTTTAATATCTCCAGTATCCCTATCCTGCCGGCCACAGCATAACGGAACTCCTCATCCTCCTCCAAAAGCCTCAACAGCTCCCGCTTAAGGTCAACAGCCAAACCTCCTCCCAACATCAAACCCTCAGCTTGCCTAATAATTGTTATGGAGCCTAGCGTGGGCTCTGTTAAGACATCCCCGTCACCCTTGTTATGCTTGTTATCAGGTGTAGCTTCTCTGGTTGGGTGAATATGTGGAAATTTAGCCACATCAAGACATGCTCAGGTATATGTATTCCTTCCCTTCATTCCTCTCCATAGCTTGGAACAGCCAATCCCTAAACTATACCTAAAATGTTAAGACCAATCCTAAGGAATGTACCACCACGGAGCCCCATCTGCCAATCCCCTAAACAGCCCTAGGCCAAAGGCCTTAAGTTAACAGAGCCTCTTTAAGGGATAAATAACTGTCTCGGTGCCGATGTTTGGGTTTGTCTAAAGTGGTTGAGAGGGTTCTTGGATGGGTTGCTAGGTTCCTACTGCCAGAGATCAGGGCGCTCATACGTGAAGAGACGAAAGACCTGAGGGTCTACATAGACGACAGGCTCAAGGCCTTCGACGAGAGGCTCGCCTCGCTCCGCAGCGAGATGGTTGCAAGGCTCGATAGCTTGGAGAAGAGGTTGGGGTCGAAGACGGCGTAGATCCCACCCCTCAAACAGCACACAATTATTGGTACTGGTTCCTTGAGAAGCCCTCGTTAGAGGGAGAGGAGCTGATTTCTACCCAGCTGAGCAACTATAGTATCGCTGGGTCGGAAGCGACTCTGACCATGCCGGCTTTAGGAAAGCTGTCCGTGAACGCGATGTATTTGGCGCCGTCTATACCTATCGTTACGGTATGACCGCTGACTACACATATATCGGTAGAGTTGTTTGAGAAAACTGCTGGTCCCCGGTTATGCATCCATCAACCTAAAGGTGGTTTACGCGGTTTGTAGAGACGTTAATAAAGCAATGTAAGATATTAGGTCGCTGCAAGTGCACCATTAAAGATAGGATTATGGCTGAAGATTATGTTGAGGGCAGGTTAGTAGCCGCCGGCTCTGCATCAATATCTGTCAATCGGCTTAAGTATGGGTTCAATGAGGTGTTGGAACATGCCCCCTGATGTGGCTGGCTGGGGAGGTGCTGAGCTCATGATAAGACGCTACTGCAGTTTATCTGGAGGTTGAACGAGTATGGAGCCTGTGCTTCACTTTGCAATACCTTTCGCCCTTGGATCAATGGTTCGCCTAGGGCTTAAACGGAGCCTTCTGCTAGGCCTCCTAGGCATTCTCCCAGACTTCGACGTCTTCTACATGCATAGATCCATAAGCCACTCGGTCATCCCCTCCATTATACTAGTTTTAGTTTCT
The DNA here is from genome assembly GCA_038844785.1 of Candidatus Caldarchaeum sp. Lineage (GTDB taxonomy): Archaea > Thermoproteota > Nitrososphaeria_A > Caldarchaeales > Caldarchaeaceae > Caldarchaeum. The sequence goes on along the minus strand of JAWBRA010000020.1, from coordinate 7,464 downwards.
TTTCTCCCCTGGAACTATAGGCTGAGATCTGTTCTTCGCCTCTCAGCGCTTGGTTTAGGGTCTCACGTTATCCTAGACTTCACGGGAGGCTACACACCAGTCCTCTGGCCGTTATCACAGAACTCCTATAAACTGGTTCTCGAATCGAAGCGCCACATAGGAAGCCTCCCAACACTTTCCTTTATGTTTAAAATCCTTGAGCAACCCTATAACTACGGAGTCTTAACGAACTTTGACGCACCAATATTCACTGCAGAGGGTTTGCTGATAGCCTTCCTGACGGTAGCCCTAGCCATAACAATCCAAAAGAAGATTAAATTGAAGACAACAATCGACACCTAAACCAGTAAGGAGGGAGACGAGTCCGGTTAATATCGATTGCTTTCTTCAGCATCTGGCCGTTTATCCATTTTTCTGTAAGCTCTGTGAACCCTCTGCAGAACCATAGATATTCATCCCTCCCTCTCACCTCTAAGATTAGAGGTTCATCGAGAGCTTTCGGGAGCAACGGTAAAACACCCCACATTGAACGTTTCATGGCTATGTTCCAAGCGGCTACGAGATGTCTGTCAGCTTGGAGGACGCACCTCCTACACTTGAAGAGATGCCCCTTCGGCTTATTCAACCCGCCATATATCGGGCATGTTTTGGGAGTGTTCTTAACATCGACCATTTCAGGGTTAAAGCAATGTTCCATAGTTTTATAGGAGATATAAGACTGAATTTTTCTGAATGGCATGGTCAACTATCAGGAATATGTTAAGCGTATCGCATTAGACCGTATAGTTTAAGCCCCTTACGGTATTTCGAGAACCAACGAGAGACAGTCGGAGGAAGAATACTCCAGTGAGCCAATCGCCGAGATTCTCCCATTGTTTAAAAATACACCCTTCCTAGTGTGCGTTTCCAAATCTATCAAGATTGTTCTGTTTGCTTTCTCTGAGAGAAAATTTTTTAAGGGTTGGTAAAGCTTATACGCAGCCGAATTCTTATCGATAACAACTGACGGCAACTCACAATCGCTATACAAGCTGTTGGATAAAAATTGTTTGACGATTATCCGCTTACAACAATCTTTCCAGAACTCTGGCTTCGATGAGATGCTTGCTGTTTCTGGCCGTACTGTTTCTTCTGCCTGCGGTTTACGGGCTTGAGCCTCCCCCCTCAGGAACCCCATACGGTAAGTTTCATGTAAGGGTTCTTGACTGCTCCAGCCAGCAGCCTATAGCCGGAGCCTCAGTCACAAACATGACGGGCTAAGCTGAGATACAGGGCTACGCATGGCACTACACCTATTATATTACTGCAAGCGGCTACAGGTTTACCTATGGTGAGAGAAGGTTCTCGATAGGGGAGGTTTTCACAACATGCTTGTTCAGGGAGACTGGTGGGTTTTGGAGGGTTGTCTCAGACCTTCTAGGCTGGCAGGGAGACATGCGGGAGGAGCTGGATGGGGGTCGGTGAGGCTGAAGAACTTCGAGCCGGGAGTCTTCAACATAACAAGCATAGAGCTTATGGTGTCGGGGTATGAGTGGCCTATAGGGTTCTGGACATCTGCACGGGGCAGGGTTCTATCCAAGCGTCTCGACACATACTTCAACCTGACTGCGCAACCTTCTCGGGACTATTCCTTGGGGAGACTTCAGGCAGAGCTGGGAATCAAAGCAGTCTTCATAGGCGATGACGGGAGCAGGGTAGGGCCTCTAACCCTCTTCACAGACCTAGACCACTAGGGTTTCAACCACGTCAAACGTATCAGCGGCCCTTGTGAACCAGCTTACTGGAGCAAATTACCATCTTTCAGGAAATGCTCAAGACATGGCATCATGCAGGTTATGACATGGGAGGATTTTAAAGGAAGATACGACGCTACGGCTGGGTTTAGGCTTAGAATACCCAGCATGTATAAAAACCTGCTCAGTTACGAAGCTAACGACGGAAGACAGATTATAGCCATGTGGGTTGAGGATGGAATACCAAGACTATGAAGAGCCTCCGTTTACACCCTCAGGTATTCAGCCACAGTAGGGACAATCATTCTGTAGCGCATGCCATAAAACATACGAGAGCAGAGACAGATGCTCCAACTGCAACAGAACACTAAGAAAAAACCCGAGAAAAAAGAAAAATTAATTCATAACGCTTAAAAACACTTCGAAACATACATACTATGGTGGCGGCGGGAAAGGCCGGGGAGCTAGCCCTTCCCTTCAACCCGAGACGGGCTACATGCGGGGGCCTGACAACCCGTGAGGGCGCATGAGGCCGGCCTGCCTGCCGACGGCACGGGGACGATGAGGATACGCCGGGCAGGGGCGTCGCAGGAGGGCAAGGCCCTTGTAGGAGGGCCCCAGCCTCCTAATGCGTCGAACCGTGTCAGGCCCGGGAGGGAGCAGCACTAAGACGCAGCGGCGCAGCCTTCCCATAAGCGTGTCCGAGAACTCCGTGCTGGACCGGAGGCGGGTGCGGGCCCTTGCCACCTCAGGGGGCCGCCGCCACCGTTACTTTACCAACCTCAAGCTCAAATAGTTCTGAAGAGCATGTGGCTACGCTGTCATGCATTTGTCATCATTGGCTGTTTCACGGTTTGTCGCAGGGCTGGTAGCTACCTTCGTCTTAGTATGTCTGCTGGCCGCAGGCGCTCTAACACCTCTCTCGAGCTCGCAGGCAGAAGAACTGTCTAAAAGCTTCGACGAACTGGCTTCTAGCCTGGCGCAGAGCCCTGCAGGAATATTTGTCAACAACCTAACCGCTTCGTTGTTGATGATGGTGCCTGCATTGGGCATGGCTTTGGCCGCTTTCATAGTCTACAACACAGGCCTAGTCATAGCTGCCATCTCATCCGTCCACAACATACCCGCCGGCTTCTCGCTCCTCATCCCATTTCTCACCTTGTACGGCTTCGTTGAAATGCTTGCCTACGGGTTCGCTGTCTCCGAAAGCTTCTACCTGGCGTCGGCGATAGTTAAGAAAAGGTTTGGCACAGAGCTACGAGTACTTCCTTACGTTATAGCCTTGGTTGTTGGGCTGCTGGCTTTGGCCGCCTTCATCGAATGGGCGTTAATAGCATTCTTCCAACGGTTTTTACCTAGCTAGCGTAAAAAGAAGACGGCCCATAAGGTCGCCAGCGAATAGGTTGAAGAAGTAGCCTGCAGTGAAAAACACAAGCAAAGGTATTCCAGGGGTTATCCACATGTCATCCTGGTGGACGCCGTCAAACTCTTCTATCGATATTTTGAAGTAAAACTTTCTGACACCGTTTTCAGTTTTCTCAACCGGGCTCCAGAACATTTTTCCAGCGGATTTCCTAACACGTACACCTATGAAGCATGCGGCTATTTTTCTGAGTCTACTTTCCGCCTCAAACCCTTCGAAAATCTTTTCGCCTTTCAACAGCCTGTAGAAGTTGTAGAGCCCCAAGGATATCGGAAGCGACGCTGACAAAAGCATGCCGTTGGTCAAAACCGTCAACGCGTTGAAGCCGTGCAGCTGAGGCTGGGCTGTTGCAAACGGCTGGACTAGACATATCGTTATGAGGGCTTTGGCGTCAGCCCCTCCGTAAAGACCGGCAAAATAGAGGCCGAATGCCACGGCGGCAGTAATCCCAACCGCTAAGCCATAGCTGAAGAACGTTTCGAAGCCAGAGCCAAAGAAATTGATAAGGTTCAGGGTTGCGCCGACCGCCGACGGAATAACCCAAACCTTGTCGTCAACTTCACGAGTTTTAACGTCAAGGTAAGAGGCGTAGAGAAGCGTTGCGGATGTTATCAGCGTGCTCCAAGGCTCCATCTTGTTTATGGCCAGATTCCGAGATAGTTTATAGCTTCTACTACCCTGTCTACTGCAAGTATCATAGCCCCCTGTCTCATGGTGACTTCGTGTTTTCTCGACCTTTCCATCACGTCTTTAAAGCCTTTTACCATCTTCGCCTCGAGCTTGGCGTTAACTTCCTCCAGAGTCCAGCTCTCCCTCTTCAGGTTCTGCACCCACTCAAGGTAGCTGACCGTCACGCCTCCCGCGTTGGCTAGGATGTCAGGGACTACCACAATCCCCCTTTCCTTCAAAACCCTGTCACCCTCGGCTGTAGTAGGACCGTTTGCCCCCTCCACAACTGCGAAGGCATCCAGCTTCTCCGCCACCTGCTTCGTTATCTGATTTTCCAGCGCTGAGGGTATCAGTATGTCGCAGGTCGTTGTCAGCAGCTCCTCGTTGCTGAGCTCTTTCGCACCGTCAAATCCTACGACGGAGCCTGTTTTGTTCTTGTGCTCCAGCACCTTGTGGGGGTTCAAACCTCTTGGCTCATAGATACCGCCCTTAGAATCGCTGACCGCAACTATTTTGGCACCGTATTCGTCGTAAAGTATCCTGGCCGCGTTGTAGCCCACGTTGCCGAAGCCTTGAATCACTATCTTCGCATCCTTTAAAGGCTTGTTGAATGCTTTGGCCAACTCCCTTGCCGTTATTACGACACCTCTCGAAGTTGCGTCGAGGCGGCCGAGGCTCCCGTAAAGGCTTAAGGGTTTTCCGGTAGCTACCTCAGGAGTTAAAACCCCTTTCATCTGGCTGTATGTGTCAACAATCCAGGCCATCGTTTGAGCATCTGTGTATACATCAGGGCCTGGGATGTCCAAGTACGGGCCTATAATTTCATATATCATCGACGTGTAACGGCGTGTGATTCGCTCAAGCTCGTTTTTCGACAGTTCTTTGGGGTTGCATGCGACGCCGCCTTTCGCGCCGCCGTAGGGCAGGTCGACCACAGCGCATTTCCACGTCATCAACATAGCCAACGCCGTCACCTCGTCAACGTCAACCGTTGGATAGTATCTTATACCGCCTTTGTAGGGGCCTCTGGCATTTGAGTGCTGAACCCTTATACCTGTGAAAACTTTTAGAGAGCCGTTGTCCATTTTAACCGGAACAGACACTATGACAACCCGCTTAGGTTTTTTCAGAAACTCTCTGATGCCTGAGTCAATGTTGAGATGGTCGGCTGCCTCGTCAAACGATTTCAACGCGTTAGAGAGAAAAAAACTACCCGCGCTCACAGCATTAGTACTGCATCTCGCAATAAATACATAAAGGCGGTCGGTAGGAAAGGCTATTCTGTTAACTGCCGCATAGAATATAAAGGCTGGATGCGCAATTTTGACTCGTGTTTTCTGACGAACTCGCTCTGAAAATGTACAAAGATATGGTTTTTGCCAGAATTTTCGACAATATGATGGTTTAAACTGCAGAGAACCGGCAAAACAGCTGCCTATACCTCTTCTGAAGGTCATACCAACCTTGAGGAAAGAGGCGTCCGGAATGAATCAAAAGACAAAAAAACTCTCGGACGAGCTAACCCCTCTGCCAAGTCGAGGAAGCTGAAAAACACCGCAAATCAGCACACTAGCCTTTTTGAAGACGTTTACGCAAACAAACCATGGCATTTGGAGGATGAGATGGGAGAGCTCGCCCTAGTCTGAAAGAGATTAAAATTCATCCTGCAGAAAAGGTTTGCTATGGAGATAAGATCCGTCGGAGGCCGCAAGTTTCTCCTGCTCAGCTGGGCTGACATTGAGAGGTATGTCGATACGTTGGAACGTCTCATAACGGCTGACAGGTACGCTGCGGACACCTTGGTAGGCGTTCTCAGAGGAGGTATGATAGTTGCAGACCTTCTCTCAGACCTTCTAGACGTCAGGGAGGTCTACGTTGTAGGCTGCAAATCTTATGCAGGGACTGAGAGTGGTGAGCTTAAAATATACCATGACCTGCAGCTGAAAGACCTGAAGGGGAGAAAAGTGCTGCTTGTCGACGATGTGGCCGACACGGGCGCAACCCTGAATGCGGCGGTGAACATGGTGCTTAAACCAAGGCAGCCAGACATGGTTAAGACAGCAACTCTTCTGACTAAGCCGTGGAGCCGTATAAAACCTGATTACACTGTTGAGCTGACCGATGCTTGGATTGTCTTTCCTTGGGAGAGAATGGAGACCGTGAAAGCTGTTGGAAAACTTTTCGTCGAAAAAATGGGCTTTGACCAAGCTTTGGCAGAGCTGGCGGCTATTTCAAGGCTGACCAAGCATAAGATAGCTGAGTCCATAAAAAATTTCAACCCATAGCCATGACCTAAACGTTCAGCATGCAACATCAAAAATAGAGGTTGTACCAAGCCTATAGTGACAGGGTTGTATTCATAATAGTGGCCGGAGGATAAAGGTGGTGTGGTAGGTACTTGAAGCGGCTCAGGAGCTGACAAACATGATGGTGTCAATCATTTGACATTTATATAGTTTTAGACAAATGCTGTAATATCATGCCTATTTTTAGATAGCTGTCGAAGCAAGAGCCGTCATCGACACCGATGGTGTTTCCTACATTTTAACAGCCATTACTGTGAGCATGAAGCCTGCCTTCCTTATCTTATGGTTTAGGGCTAGGAAGGCGGGAAGCATGGCCAAACCTCCTCCAGCATGACAGCTTTGCCTGACGCTTGAGCATAGTCGGGGAAGGTGGTGTTCGACGGCTGTCGTTGGTCTGGAACAGCGCCTGATTCACGTAAGCTTCGGCTTTCTACACAGGGTTTTCTCCATGCGTTACGGTAGTACGTTTCGGAGAATTTTTGACACCTTGAAAGTGGGCCTAAATCCCTGAAGTTTCGCCTCTCCACAGAGGTGGGGTGTAAAAATAATGACGCTTTACGTCAAACGTCTAAGCATCAGCGGCAGCACGTTAGAAGCCTCAGCAAAACCCGAAGCCGTGACAGGTTTTGCCGCCAATAGATTCAATCCCCCATAATGCCCAGAACCAAGATGTTTAAAGCGTTATTCGGGACAGTACAGGCAACACCATTATCTGCTTAAATCCATGCTTGTAGCATGGTAATGTGATGAACGGGACGATCATCCCGTGATGGGTTAAAAGCCCTGAGGCCATCCCCTCCAGGCGGGGAGGGGATGTGAAAGCATAGGGTCGTCCCGCGAAACGCATAGGAAACCTCCGCCAAACACAAACCCTCACCCACACCCGCCGTAAAAGGCGGCCACCCCTTTCTAAATGCTGTGGGGTGGCTGGGGAGGGTTTGGCTGGAGTCGGGCCTCGGCGCGGTCACTGGGCCGGCCGAATCGGCGGCGTGCAGCGGCACGGGTAGGCCCTTGGGGCCTGAGGCTCCCGAAACACGTCTGGACGGTTCGCTCGGACCGACAGACGTCGGTAGGGAGACAGACGACGATAGACGACATCCCTCCACATCCATCCCCAAACACCCCTTCAACATTTTCCCCGATGGGAGGGCCTTCCGCTGGAGATCGGTTCTCTGGCGGGAGGTTCTTCCTCCTGTCGGGGAATGCTCTCCGGCGGCCTAGGCCTCCCGGGACAGCCATGTCCACGGGGGACATGGTTGAAGGCCCCGCCTCCGGGGTTGAGGAGGGGCCTGCTCCCGGGCCTCAGCCATATGACGCGGCGGGGAGCGGCTCG
>JAWBRA010000019.1:0-30507 GCA_038844785.1 Candidatus Caldarchaeum sp. | reverse complement strand
TGGAACCTGAAGAGCCTAGACATACAACCAACGATATAATCGAAGACATGCATGAATGGGAGAGCTACACCTCAGGCCATAGGCCTTTCCCCTTTCCAAAAGACTTAAGTAAAAGTTGACAGTGCCGACCTGGTAAACTCATATGTTTAATAGTTGCATTCTTTGACTTGGCTCGGATAAGCGGATCTATGCCGGGCAGGTTCGTGATTGAGATTGCTTTCGACGTACCGCGGCTAGAGGAGAAGCTTCTCGCTAAAGCAGCTTCCATCAAAGGGTCTGAGGTCAAGCTGACTAACGTCAGACAGCAGCCACTTGGGCTGGAGAAACCATCGGTGGATGTTTGCCTAGTGAGATGCATGTCAATGTACGGCGCTGTGCATGCAGCGGCCCTACGTGAGGGAGTAGGAGTGAGAGCCGTCAACACTTCATCGGCGATCCTCTACGCGGGGGACAAGATTCTCACCGTATCGAGGCTCAAGAACGCTGGTCTTCCTCTGCCTAGGACAGCTGTTGGCCTTGACACCGTAGCCGCTGAGAAAGCCTTGGAAAAGGTTGGCCTTCCAGCCGTCGACAAACCGCCCATCGGAAGCTGGGGAAGGCTCGTAGCCCTGCTGAGAGACTACGACGACTTTAAACTCGTCTTAGAACACAGGGAAATGATGCCAAGCAGCTATCTCAAAACACATCTCATACAGGAATTCATAGACCTACCTAACAGGGATATAAGAACACTGATCATCGGAGATGAAGTCATTGGAGCCATGTACAGGTACAGGCCTATCAACGATTGGAGGACCAACATAGCGTTGGGAGGAGAACCTGTCTCCGCATACCTCAACGACGAGCTTATCGAGATAAGTCTAAAGGCCGCACGTGCTGTAAACGGTGAGGTAATCAGCGTTGACGTGTTTGAGACAACGGACGGGAGCTACCTCGTGAACGAGGTTAACGGCGTTCCAGAGTTCAAGGGCTTGATGCAGGCCACGTCAGTCGACATACCCGCAAAAATAGTTGACTACGTCATCGAGACAGCGCGGCGCTGAGCCTTCCCATACATTTATGACAGAAAACTTCTTGTTTTCGGTCAACATCATAAACGCTGTTGCTAAAATTCATCACACATCCAGCGGTTCTACAGTGCCCTAGACCGAGCATATGCCCAAACTCGTGAACGACCTCTTTGACAATTCTTGAAAAATAAAGCTTTCTGTCTCTCCCTTCACCATACCTTTCAGGGTCAAGCCTGCGCGTGGAAACGACAGCCTTTCTCCCGGGAGCGTATCCGAAGACGAAGTTGAGACCTGGAACAAAAAGGTCTTTGTCGGTCAAGAGCAAGGTATAGTCACCGCCTTCTCCAACTATTTCCAGCAGAACGCTTGCGTTGAACTGCTGACGCAAGCTGTCAAAGGCTCGCTCAACGTTTCTGAGGCTTGTTTTCACAGTCTCAACCTCAACCCCTAGCATGTTGTGCAGTTTTTCGGCCAAGGACTCAGCTAACCCAGGTTCCTCCACCTCAATCAAAAGCACCAACCGCATAGGTTATCTACTCCCAAATGAGGAGATTATATGACGTGATAATATGGGTTTCTGGAACTCCTGGCGTGGGGAAGACCGTTGTCGGTGAGGCGTTAGCGCAGAAGCTTGGATACAGCTTTATTGACCTACCACAGTTTGTAAAGCGGGAAAAAATTTACGAATCATACGACAGAGCTAGGAAATCTTATACAGTTGGCGTGGGACGGGTCAGAAAAGCCTTGCAAAAAGAGAGGCTGAAAAACTGTGTTATATCTAGCCATTTCGTCTTACCGGGACTTAATAGAGATGAAAAATGTATAGTGCTGAGGCTCAACCCTTTACTGCTTTGGCGCCGACTTGAAAAACGAGGCTATAACGTTCGAAAAATCACGGAGAACGTCGAAGCGGAGTTTGTTGGCATAGTGTTCTTAGACGCCTTGGCGGCGCTTGGCAGGCGGAGGGTTTACCAGATAGACGTGACTGGAAAAAACATGAAGCAGATTGTGGCAAAATGTGTTAAAATACTCAACGGCGAGGCTGAAGGCGATTCAGTGGACTGGCTTACAAACCTAACCGAGAAACAGTCATCGAAGCTATTGAAGGCTTTGGCTCAGGCCAGACTTAGGAAACGTTGATACGTTTTTTAACTGCTACAGCCGTCAATCTCTGAACAATGATACCGGCATATTTCTAGCAGGTTCACATGGTGTTGAAAATGGTGTCCGACCACAGAGTAGCAGTTCTGGATAGAGATTTATGCGATTCGAAAAAGTGCGGAAACTGGCCCTGCATAACCTACTGCCCGCCGGTAAGGAACAAAATAGAAGCCATTAAAATGGGTGACGACGGCTTCCCAATTATAAGCGAAACCCTCTGTATAAGCTGCGGCATATGCGTCAAAAAATGTCCCTTCGAAGCCATAACAATCATTAACCTGCCTACAGAGCTCAAGGACAGCGTAGCACATCACTACGGCGTCAACAAGTTCAAGCTGTTTCGCCTACCATACCCTGAGCGGGGAAAAATAGTCGGATTATTGGGGAAGAACGGAATAGGAAAGTCTACGGCGATAAAGATACTTGCAGGCCAGCTGGTCCCTAACTTCGGCAGCCTGGAGGAACAGCTAAGCTTGGACAAACCGCCGAAATTCTTCCGCTCATCCTTGCTGAAGGAGCATCTAACCCTAGTAGCTAAAGGTAGTCTGAAGGTGTCCTATAAACCGCAGAACATAGCCGACGTGGCGAAAGTAGTAAAGGGCCGGGTCAAGGATATTTTGGAAAGGATTGGAAAGGCTGAGGATGTCCACCGAGTGATGAAAGACCTAGACCTAGAGCTGATAGCTGACAGGGACGTCAGCGTTCTAAGCGGAGGCGAGCTGCAGCGGCTTGCCATAGCAGCATGCCTGCTAAAGAATGCCGACATATACATCCTTGACGAGCCATCAAGCTTCCTTGACATCAGGCAGAGGTTAAGGATGGTTGAGGCGGTACGCAACACGGTGGGAGAAGACAAGAAGGCGGTCGTGGCCGATCACGACCTAGCTGTTTTAGACTATCTGTCGGACACCATCTTCTTACTTTACGGCGAACCCTCAGTCTACGGTGTTGTCGCAGGCCCCTACGGCGTAAGGGAGGGCATCAACATCTTTGTCGAAGGATACATTCCTGATGAAAACGTAAGGTTTAGGGATGATAGAATAGACTTCCAGCTAAAGCCTCCGACAAGAGAGTTTGAAGCTGGTGTGGAGAAGCTGAGATGGCCTGAGATGACTAAAAGTTTTCCAGGATTCAAGCTTCACGTCGCCGAGGGATGGGTTGGACGGGGTGAGGTTTTAGGCATCGTAGGCCCTAACGGCATTGGAAAAACAACCTTCGCCTCGGTTATCGCTGGAACAGCCAAAACCGACGAAGGATACTCTTTTGACCCAAAAGCCGTGAGCTATAAACCACAGTATCCACAAGCCGAGGACATAACCGTACAGGATGCTTTGAAACGTGCAGCAGGAGATTCTTATGAGACGTCGTTATACCAGTCCATGATCATAAAGCCGTTTGGCTTGGAGAAGCTGCTGGACAAAAACATGCAGGAACTGAGCGGGGGGGAACTGCAGAAAGTGGTTGTGGCTGAGGCACTGTCTAAGAGAGCCGACATATATGTTTTGGATGAGCCGAGCGCCTTCCTAGACGTCGAGGAAAGATACCATATGGCTAAGCTGTTGAAGAGGATGGCTTTGGAGATGAATGTTTACATACTACTGGTGGAACATGACTTTACAGTTCTCGACTTCGCGTCCACTGCAATAATGGTTTTCGAGGGCCAGCCGGGGGTCGAGGGTTACGCCCACCCGCCAACCGACCTCAGAACAGGCTTCAACACATTTTTAAAAGCTATGGACGTCACCTTCCGCCGCGACCAAACAACCAAAAGGCCTCGCATCAATAAAAAAGGCTCCCAGCTGGACCGTTTGCAGAAGAAAGCCGGCGAATACTATTATTATGGGGGTTAGATAGTCGGCGGAGCAGCCGTTTCACAACGGTTTAAAAGGGTTTATGAGAGTGTAGAAGGCTTTCTTATCGGGCAAAGTTTTATACCTAGCGATAAATGGGATTGTTAGGCTATGTCTGCTGTCAAAAAGAAGGAGCTTAGCCTAAGGGTTGCTGAGGCGAGGCAAAGGGACATAGGCCGGAAAATCGCGCGCGTGGACAGCCAAGGCATGAAAGAAATCGACCTCAGCCCCGGAGATTTGATCGAAATAACTGGGAGGAGGACAACTGTGGCTATAGTCTGGCCGCCCTACAAAGAGGATGATGGACAGGGTATTATAAGAATTGACGGAGAGATAAGACGCAACTCAGGCGTCAGTGTAGGGGAGTATGTTAGAATCAGTAAAACAACCGCCAAGCCTGCAACAAAGATTGTTCTAGCGCCTTTCGAGCCGCTGCCCTTCGTGGGCGACTTTGGCAGGATAGTTAGAAGCCAGCTGCTAAACATGCCTGTTGCTAAGGGGGATATTATAGTAGTACCTGTCTTGGGCATGGGTGTGGAGCTAAAGGTTAGCTCGACAAGCCCATCGCCTATAGTCATGGTCACCGAGAGCACCGTTGTCGAAATAAGTACTACACCAGCCAAGAGGCTTGAAGAAGTTTCGGGAGTAACCTATGAAGACATAGGCGGCCTCCACGAAGAGCTTCAGAGAATTAGAGAGATGATAGAGCTGCCTCTCAAGCATCCGGAGCTCTTCAGACATTTGGGCATAGAGCCTCCGAAGGGTGTCATACTGTACGGCCCTCCAGGCACAGGTAAAACGCTCATCGCCAAAGCTATAGCTAACGAGACCGGCGCTCATTTCGTTTCAATAAACGGGCCCGAGATTATGAGCAAGTTTTACGGAGAGTCTGAAGCTAGGCTGCGTGAAGTGTTTCAAGAGGCTGAGCAGAACGCTCCCTCCATAATTTTCATAGACGAGCTTGACGCAATCGCATCTAAGAGGAGTGAGGTCACCGGCGAGGTTGAAAGAAGAGTAGTCTCGCAGCTGCTTACTTTGATGGATGGGTTGAAGAGCCGGGGTCAAGTAATAGTTATCGGCGCAACCAATAGAATAGAGGCGATAGACCCTGCTCTCAGGAGGCCCGGAAGGTTCGACCGTGAAATTAGGATAGGCGTGCCCGATAGAAACGGCCGCAAGGAGATACTGCTCATCCATACGCGTCGGATGCCGTTGGCCGAGGACGTAAACTTAGACGAGCTGGCTGACATAACGCACGGTTTCGTCGGCGCGGACATAGCAGCGTTGACGAGGGAGGCCGCGATGAATGCGTTGCGAAGGTTTTTGCCCCACATAGACCTTGAAAAAGAAGTAATACCCGCCGACGTGCTTGAGAAAATAAAGGTCACACGTGAAGACTTTGCCAACGCCCTTAAAAACATACAGCCGTCAGCGCTTAGAGAGGTTGTTCTGGAAGTGCCTAACGTCAAATGGGATGATATTGGAGGTTTGGAGACCGTCAAGCAGGAGCTGCGCGAAGCCGTAGAATGGCCTCTCAAGTATCCCGATGTTTTCAAAAGGCTGGGGATAAGGCCTCCCCGAGGAATTCTCCTGTACGGCCCCCCGGGAACGGGAAAGACTCTGCTGGCCAAGGCTGTTGCAACAGAGAGCCAGGCCAACTTCATCAGCGTAAAAGGCCCTGAGGTGCTGTCGAAGTGGGTTGGGGAGTCAGAGAAAGCCATCAGGGAGATTTTCAGGAAAGCCAGAGAAACAGCTCCATGCATAATATTCTTCGACGAACTTGACTCGATAGCTCCGAGGCGAGGAGTTCACACAGATGCTGGGGTTACAGACCGTATAGTCAACCAGCTTCTTACGGAGATGGATGGCATTCAGTCGTTGAAAGGCGTTGTTGTGATGGGTGCTACAAACAGGCCTGACATACTTGACCCAGCGCTTCTCAGGCCGGGAAGGTTTGACAGAGTCCTGTATGTACCGCCGCCCGACAAGGCAGCTAGGTTAGCCATATTCAAGATACACACCCGTGAAATGCCCCTTGACGACGACGTAAACCTCGAAACACTGGCCTCTGGAACGGAGGGCTATACCGGGGCCGACATAGAGGCCGTGGTCAGAGAGGCTGCGATGCTTGCAGCTAGAGAAAACCTTGAAGCCAAGAAGGTTTCGATGAGGTATTTTGAAAAGGCCTTGACGAAGATCAAGCCCAGCGTCGGACCTGAGGAGAAAGCAGAATACGACAGAATAGTCAGCAACTTCAAGAAGTCGATGGCATACATCGGATGAATACTATCCCAGTATAACCCAGATATACCGCACATAATCTTGCCTCGCGATGCTGAAGCCAAGCGATAAATACCCCTAACTCAAAACCGGTTCGCGAGGTAGAAAAAATGCGAGCACCATGGAAGAAAGAACCTGTGGAAAGACCGGCTTACGTTCAGCCGACAGCCTATCAAGACAGAATGCTAGAGATATTGACGCAGCTAAAGATACAGAACGAGAAGCTCAACAGAACCATTGAAAGGCTTAAGCACAGGGGGAAAGAGCTATTCGAACAGTGTGTCAGAGCCGAGCAGGAGAAAGACACCGCAAGAGCTACAATCTACGCCAACGAGATAGCTCAGCTACGTAAAATGACACGAACCCTGCTTGCCAGCCACATGTCACTCGACAAAGTTGTCCTACGTCTTGAGACGGTGAAAGAGTTCGGCGACGTGATGCATGTCCTAGGTCCAGCTACTCAGATAATAAAGCAAGTACAGCATGAGATATCAGGGATCGTGCCAGAGGTTGCCCACAGCCTAAGAAGAGTCGACGAAATGCTGGAGAGCATCATCATAGAAGCAGGCAATGTTACAGGCGGTAGCGTGTATGTTTCAGTCAGCGACCCTGAAGCCCAGAAGATAATGGAGGAGGCTGCTGAAGTCGCGGCCCAGAGGATGAAGAGCAACTTTCCCGAACTGCCGGAAACCTTCCAACATCTTGAAACAGCCGCGGAGAAGGCTGACTAAACTACCATCCCCCAACCATCCTTTTTTTAGCCAGCTTGAACCCCATATGATGTCTGCTAAGTCATATATATAGGCTGGCATGTTGTATGCCATGAACTTACCGGACGCCATTCTCCTGGGTGTTTTGCAGGGATTCGCTGAATGGCTGCCGATTAGCAGCGAAGGTCTTGTGACCTTGGTTTCGAAAATCATCTACGGCCAGAGTTTTGAGAGGTCGCTGGGGTTGGCCGTTTGGCTGCATGTGGGAACATTATTGGCTGCATGCATCTACCTTAGGAAAGACCTTTACTCGGCTGCGTTAGGGCTTTTGAAAGACGGCCCGGGCAGAAGGCTGCTGGTCTTCATGTCCATGGCGACAACAGCCACGGCGTTGACGGCCGTGTCCCTTCTCTTATCTCTCCGAAACCTATCCATCCCCGACAGCCTTTTCACGCTAGCCGTAGGATTTTTAATCATAGTCGTCTCGCTAGCACCTAGGAGAAACCGTTTAAACCATAACGGGTCTGATCTTAACTATACGGCGGCGGTGGCGGTTGGGTTGGTTCAAGGAGTCTCTATAATACCTGGCGTGAGCAGGTCGGGCGTGACAATCACAGCCCTGCTCATCCTCGGGTTTAGCTTAAGAAATGCTTTGAAGCTAAGCTACATGCTCAGCATACCGGCTGTGGCAGGGGCTCAGGTATCGCTGCCGTTATTCCTAGGGGTAAGGGAAATTAGCCTAGAGATGGTGGCGGGAGCCGCCGCTGCGATGGCCACGGGATCGGTTACAATCAAGTTTATGCTAGACCTCAGCGTAAAACATGATGTCAGAAAACTAGCTGTCTATCTGGGAATCCTGCTAGTCATCGCCGGATTTTTACTCTATGTGGCAGGACTTCACCTCGGAGGATAAAGGCCGCCTGTTTTTCTACGTCTAGCGTAGTCGTTTACCATTCTATAGACGGTTCCGTGGGGAGCTCCGTTTATCAAGGCGGTAACAGCCTCCTCAGCAGCTCTCACGTCATTATAGTTTCCTATGATGGAGACGGTGTCTCCGTAAATTGATACATCAACATGGCACGTCTCCTCGATTATACGTCTTGTCTTGCCTTGGCTTCCTATAATGCGGGCCTTCACACGCGTTAAATGGTTGAAGTTGTTGCCCACATACTCAGTTAGGTCTATGACCGAAAGGTAGTAGCCGTCCTCCGCAAGCTTGAAGGCTTTGTCTGGCGCGAACCCTCTGCCTATCGCTGTCACGATGTCTCTTGCTTTGAAGAGGGAGGTTGGGTCCCCTCCCTCCTCAACAGGTTTAGCCAGGTTTATGACCACTGTTCCATCCCTGCTGTTTACGCTTAGCACAACCCCCAAAGTCCTCTCTATTTGTGCTTTGACTGAGCCGTCTTCGCCTATCAGAACGCCGACACGCTCCTTTGGTATGTTTACCACGAACGACGAATGAGTAATACCCTTAAACCTAGACGGACCCTCCATAATTCACCCCCTGTTTGTAATTTTTCTCAGCATATCATTGCTGTCCACAGACAGGCCCGCTTTGCTGAAGAACCTGCATAAAACCGTCACACCATGGTTTAGAAAGGTTTCAGCCATTGGATGGTCTTTCGAGACAGCTTGAGCCAAGTCTATCAGGTAAACCTTAAGCCCTTTACCGACCATGATGTTGTACTGGCTTAGGTCGCCGTGAACCATGCCCGCGTCCATGTAAAGGTTTCTCAAAATATACGTTACTTGACTGTAGATTGTCTCAAGCTCGTCCACTTCAAACCGTTCCTCGTGCAGGAGCGGGTATCTGACACCGTTTTCTCCAAGAAACTCCATCACCATCACGTTGTTAAGCTGGAACAATGGTTTCGGGACAGGTATCCCAGCATTAAAGGCTTGGGTTAGGTTCGCGTACTCGCGTTCGGACCATAGGTAGATGAATCTCCTGAAATTGCGTGGGATTTTTTTAAACCGTGGGTCGTTTACAACGTATTGCAGCCTGTTTCTTCTAAACTCGGCAGAGGAAACAAGATAGATTTTAACAGCCACTTCAGCTCCAGCCCCGTCTAATCCATGGTATATGCGGGATTCTTTACCCGCGCTAACAACACCCATCACCTCCCTAAGCTTGCCTGTGTTCAGCATGTCGTAGATAGTCATTAGAGTCTGACGGTCGAAGACCTCCTCTAGGCTTTCGTCCAGCTCCGACCTTTTTATAAGATACCGCTGCTCCCTGTCTTTGCGGTACTCTTTCTGTCTAAGCTTTCTCTCCGTCCTGTCCCACAGGCTCAAACCATCCCTGCCATGTCTGGTTGAAGCCTACATAAAACCATAAAACAAAACAATGATCGATAAAGCTATAGGACAGAACACAGAAGACACAGCGGCTGGATTAACATTAACACACGGCATACCTCGGTGTAATACTTTATTGACAACAATCTCATGTGATGTCCAAATGTTTTTCACCAATCCAAAATTCCCAGCACCAGCTAATTCACAACGTTACAAAAACATTTTTAGCCATGGTTGTTGGATTGACGAGGGGATAGGGATGGCTGCCGACCTTAAGCGGGAGCTGCTACGTCTTCTCGAGGAGGATGAGGAGTTCCGTTATGCCGTGGCGGGGAGGATAGGGATACTGGAGATACTGAAACGCTTGGACAGGCTGGAGGAAGAGATGAACAAGCTACTGGAGTCAAACAACAGGCTGTGGGAGAGCAACAACAAGCTTTGGGAAAACCAGCACAAGCTATGGGAGAGCCAGAACAAGCTGTGGGAGGAGGTTAGAAGCCTTAGAGAGGGGCAGGAGAAGCTATGGGAGGGACAGAACAAGCTGTGGGAGGGGCAGGAGAAGCTGTGGGAAGGCCAGAAAAGGCTGTGGGAGAACCAGGAGAAGCTGTGGCAGGGACAGGAAAAACTATGGGAGGAGGTGAGGGATATGAGGGTTACTTTGAACAGGGTTGCTGTCACGCTGGACAGGCTGACTATAAGCGTTGAGGAGGAAGCTCTCAGCTTCATAAAACACAGGGTTAGGAGCGATGTCGGAGTAGACATAAAGCTGGAGAGAATATTCGTAGACTCTAAAGAGATTAACATCTACGGGTGTTCAGAGGATGTTTGCGTTGTTGGCGAGGCGGCTGTAAGGCTTGGAACAGGGTTGGTTGACGAGCTGCTGAAGAAGGTCTCCCTGCTGAAAACCAGTAGACCAGATCTGCTAAGACCTAAGCTGATTAAAGTTATATACAACGATTATGCGACCCCTGATGCGCTTGAATACGCTAGGCAGAGAGATGTCTGGGTTCTGAAATGGAGCGGAGACCTAACACCTCTAAAAATAGAACAAGTCCAACAATGAGCCTACAACTGTTCGATAAAACCGGTGGGGAAGGTTTAACAAGCTTAACCAACAGCAACCCTCGGTCAACACAGCATACCAAGATCGATGACATACACTCCGCAAACCGGTGGGCCTCAAAACATGTGAAGAGGTCCCGCGGGGCGGATTTGAACCGCCGACCACCCGGTATCTATGTAGCCTGGTTGGCTGGGCGCGGCGCAGCCTCAGGCTGACCGCTACAGCCGGGCGCTCTACCAGGCTGAGCTACCGCGGGCTCCTGTTTTTGATGTTTTGAGTCTGGTTATATAGTTAACCCGGGTTTTTCAGTTTTTGCAGGATGGTTAATCTTCGGTATAGGGTGTAGCTGTTGGCTGCGAGGAGGATGATTGCGGCCGTTGTCAGGTAGGGGCTTAGCGTTGCGACGAGGCCTAGGCCGAAGAGGGCTAGCGATGCAGGCCATCCGCAGCAAACGTATCCGAAGCTGACTATGCTGGCTGCGAAGCCGGCTAGCCCTCCCCAAGCGCCTCCGAGCAAGCATGTCCTCAGAAGCTTTTTACGGTAGAGTATCCAGACGAGCGTTCCGTTCAACGACACGAGCGTTGAAACAAGCAAGCCAACCAGCATGGGATAGACTCTAAGGTTGATTATGAAGCCGTCGCCGACAACTTGGATCAATGGTCCTGTGTAAAGCTGTGTTTGGACCTCGGTGAGAATTAAACGTGTCTCAGGTATGCCTAGCCTAGCTGTATGGATGTACTGGGCTGCACCGGTGAAAAACATGTAGAAAACCATGTAGCATATGGTTATGAGAATAGCTGCGGCGTATGCTTCAGCTCGGTTTATCACTTTGACAACAGCCATTTGACAGCCTCCACATACTCGTCCGCAGGCATCTCAACAGTGAGAGCTATTCTCAGGACGTGGTTTCGGTCAGCGCCCAACACGAGGGCGTAATGGTCGACTAGATAGTTGCCTTTCTCGTCGGGCGGGTGTTTGTAGGCGTAGACGTTGTAGAGTTTGAGGACGCTGGCGACCTCTTCAGGTCTTCCCGTCAGCCCCAATATCTTATCCGAGTAATATGAAAGGTATTTTTTCATGGCTTCAGGCGTATCCCTTTCAGGGTCCACCGTCACAAACAGGAAGGCAACGTCGTCAGCCTTCGAACCCAGCGTAGAAATCGTTTTGGCAAACTTCGACAGCACGGTTGGACAAACATCTGGACAGTGTGTGTATCCGAAATAGAGCAAAACGGCTTTTTTTCCACGTATAGATGAGAGGGTGAATGGCCGTCCGTTCTGGTCCGTCAGCCTAAAGTCTGGCAGAACCTTCTCTCCCGGTATTTCAATAGGCGGTTTATAACCTGAGGTTAGGGTTCTCATGGTATAGGCCGCTAAGGCGCCGGCCGCAACAGCCACAACGGCCGCTGTAACGAACGGAAGAACCCGACGCTTCATTGCTGGCAGGTGTCGTTCACGCACTATTAAGTGTTTTTCAAACATTTGCGTGAAAACAGACAATATTATTATCCGCGAAGCATGATGTATTGGATAGGCCTGCAATGCGTGCGCCGCTTAAGGTTGTGAAGCGCGACGGGAGAATTGTCGACTTTGATGTGTCGAGGATAAGGGAGGCCGTTAGGAAAGCCATGGCCTCCCAAGGGATTGTTGACGAGAGAAAGCTGGGAGAGGTTGTCGATACTGTTGTTCAGAGGCTTGCTGAAAAATTTGGCGCTGAGAAAATCCCTCATGTCGAGGAGATACAGGATGTTGTCGAATCTAGCTTGATGGACCATGGGTTGAAAGAGGTTGCGAAAGCATACATCCTCTACAGGCATGAACGCACGAGAATACGTGAGGAGAAGAAAAGAATCCTTGGCTCGGATGTTGTGGATGAGGTTGACAAACGTTTCTCCGTAAACGCGATTAGACTCATGACGTCACGATATCTTCTCAGAGATGGTCAGGGCAGGCTTCTCGAGAGGCCGAAGCAAATGTTCCAGAGGACCGCTGCCTTGATAGTCATAGCCGACATACTGTACAGCCCGCTCTTCTTCGACCAGACCGCCAGCCAGCAAACATGGCCGGAAGAGACGATAGATTTGGCAGAGCTAGAGGGCCGGCTGGGTCTAGGCCCCAGCTCCAACGAGCTTGAAGCGAAATGGAACATCCATCATCTTGAGAGACTTGCCGCACTGTACAACAGGCTCAACAGGCGGGGCTGTATGAGGAAGCCGTTGAAAGAAGTCATCGAATATTTGCGAGCAAACCCGCATATCTTCTATACAAATTACAGACAGTACTATGACATGATGGTTGAGAAACGTTTTCTGCCCAACAGCCCAACGCTTTTCAACGCCGGCACCGTCCTAGGCCAGCTAAGCGCCTGCTTCGTGTTAGACGTTGATGACGACATAGTATCTATAATGGAGTCGGCGAAGGAGGCGGCGCTAATATTCAAGTCAGGCGGCGGTGTTGGAATAAACTACTCCAAGCTCAGGCCTGAGGGTGATGTTGTTGCGTCTACGGGCGGCGTAGCCTCAGGACCCGTCTCCTTCATGCGCATTATCGACACGGTTACCGACGTTGTTAAACAGGGTGGTAGGAGAAGGGGCGCCAACATCGGCGTCCTCGACATCAGCCATCCAGATGTAGAAAAATTCATAACCTCGAAACAGGCTCCTGGACAGTTTGAAAACTTCAACATATCGGTTATGGTTAAAGCTGATTTTTGGCAGTATTATGAGAAGGGCGAGCCTTTCCCGCTGGTCAACCCACGTGACGGCTCCGTCTGGAAGCTGGTCGACCCGGCAAAGCTTTTACGATTGGCCGCTGAAAGCGCATGGCGTACGGCTGACCCAGGCCTATTATACCACGACAACATAAACAGGTTAAATCCTCTCAGGGAAATATACGGCGACATAAACTGTGTAAACCCCTGCGGCGAACAGCCCCTCTACCCCCACGAGTCATGCAACCTGGGAAGCATTAACCTTTATGAGCATGTGGACAGGGTGAGGCGCAGGATAGACTGGGAAAAGCTTGGAAAGACTGTAGAGGCTGCGGTACGTTTTCTAGACAATGTAGTGGACTTGACGAAGCATCCTACAGAGGCGATAGAGGAGATGACCCTAAGGACGCGGCGCATCGGGCTTGGTGTGATGGGCTTGGCCGACATGCTCTACGCTCTCAAAATCCCCTACAACAGCGAAGAAGGGTTCGACACCATGTCGCAGGTTATGGAATTCATAGCTTACAAGGCTATAGAGACTTCGGCGAACCTGGCGGCTGAAAGGGGTCCGTTCCCCGACTTCCAGAAGTCAAGCTGGGCTAGGGGTAAACTGCCTCTCCAAGGCTTGGGAAAGGGTAAACGTAGGCTTGATTGGGAATCTTTAGCTGAAAAAGCCTCAAAAGGGGTCAGGAACAGCCATCTGCTTACGGTGGCACCCACTGGCAGCATCTCCATGCTCGCTGACGTTTCATCCGGCCTCGAGCCCCAGTTCGCGCTAGTGTACAGGAAAGAGGTGTCGGCTGGGGTTTTCTACTATGTCGACGCAGAGTTTGACAGAGTTTTGAACATCTCAGCAGCTCCTAGAGAAGTTGTCCTGAAGATGGTTTCCGAGAACGGAGGTTCATTGCAGGGGCTTGACGACCTTCCTGAGGAATGGAGGAGAGTTTTCGTGACTGCTCTGGACATACCTTGGTGGGATCATCTAAGAGCTCAGCACGAAATCCAGCAGTGGGTCGATGCCTCGGTAAGCAAGACTATTAACATGCCTTCCTGGGTATCGGTTGAGGACGTGCACAAAGTTTTCATCGCAGCACATCGTTTGGGGCTGAAAGGGGTGACTGTTTACAGAGACGGTTCTAAGACGGCTCAGGTTCTCATAACCCCGACTCATAGGCTCCGATCATACGCTTCAGCAACCAGTAACAAAACCATTGAACTGCTTAGGTCGCTGGGGATCGAGGTTGAGCAAAGGGTTGAGATAATATCTCCTGCGCCGATGACGCCTATGACCTGCCCAGCCTGCGGCAGCGTCAACGTTATTTTCCAAGAGGGGTGCCAGAAATGCATGGACTGTGGATGGTCGAGCTGCGTCATAGCGTAAAGGTAAAAAAGAGGAAGATCCTGCTCGGGATATGTCCGCTGTAGTAAGCGTTGCAAAAGCTGTCTGGGAGGGAGACCTTTTCCACGGCAGGGGAAACGTAAGCTTTGGTAGCGGGGCTTTACCATCGACGACAATAACATGGGCGGCGCGCTCCTCTAAAGTCGCTGGGATGACAAGCCCTGAGGAGCTGCTGGCAGCAGCGCATGCCAGCTGCTTTGCAATGGCCCTTTCAAACATACTCGCCAAAGAAGGGAAGCCAGCTACAAAGCTGGAGGTGACGGCTGAGGCGACCTTCGCAAAAACCGACGAAGGCTTCAGGATAACCCAGCTAAACATAACCGTAGTGGGCACGGTTCCAGGAATGGATCAAGTATCTTTCGAGAAAGCTGCTGAAGAGGCAGGCAACGGATGCCCTGTCTCAAAAGCTTTGAAGGGAAATGTCCAGGTAAAAGTTTCCGCTAGACTGGCGTGAACGTGAAATCTTTTTTCAAGTTTAAAAACCTTGTCCTGTTTTTTGTTTTGTTACTTGTAGCTCTGGGCCTTTGGCTGCAGATAATTTCTTCGCGCGACATCTCTCAACAGCCAAGCACTCCTGCAAACACGCATACAGAGCAGGTTGGACAAACTTATACAGGCCCCAGGGTGTTGTTCGAAAACGTTGAGATACTTGTCGAGGTCGCGGATACGCCGGAGAAAAGGGCTTTAGGCCTCTCAGGTAGAGATATGCTTCCTGAGGGTTGGGGCATGTTGTTTGTCTTCAAGAAGCCGGTTAGGTATTCTTTCTGGATGTATGGAATGAGTTTTCCGCTCGACGTCATATGGATTAGCGAGGATGGGAGAGTGGTTTATGTTGTGGAGAACGCTAAGCCATGTCCTGTAGACGATATCTGCCAGCCTTACGAGCCATCCGAAGACGCTTTATACGTCGCCGAAGTTAACGCAGGTTTTCTAAAAAAGTATCAAATTGGCGTGGGAAGTAGGGTAGTTGTGGAGCTGGGAAACTAGCCTACCGAGCCGGACATCTCCAGCTCTATCAACCGGTTGAATTCGACGGCATACTCCATCGGCAACGTTTTCGTGAAAGGCTCTAGGAAACCAAGAACTATCATGTTAAGAGCCTCCTGCTCTGACAGACCTCTGCTCATCAGGTAGAAGAGCTGCTCCTCACCTATCTTGCCAACTGTGGCCTCGTGAGTGGCTGTCGTATCCTCCTCGTTGATGTCGTTGTAGGGATAGGTGTCGGTTCTCGAGATGTCGTCCAGTATCAGGGCGTCGCATCTGACGCTCGACTTAACACGCTTAGCACCCTTTGCAACGTGTAACAAGCCTCTGTAGGATGTTCTTCCACCGTCTTTGCAGACAGACTTTGACGTTATCCTCGACGTGGTGTCGGGAGCGAGATGCACGGCTTTGGCCCCTGTGTCCTGATGCTGCCCCTTCCCGGCGAAAGCAACTGAGAGAATGTCCGCTTTAGCGCCGCGCCCCAGAAGATAAACGCTTGGATACTTCATAGTCACCTTGCTGTTATGTACTATCAACCCCTGAGCGATAAAATTGGCTGTCCCATCCACCTCGATGTCGTAGGTTACCCTTGTTCCAGCAGGCTCAATAGACTTCACGGGAACAAAGTATACCTCCGAATCGGGTATGATATCGCTGAAGTAAAGGAAATAATGGGTGTATGTCTTTAACTTTTTACCTAGAGGTTTCCTCTCACGTCTACGCCACCTGCTTATTTTGAGCGGGTTTAAACCACATGATATTGCAAGCGTTTTCAAGTCTTCAAGCAGCTTCTTGTTGGAACTGCATACGCTTATGTTTCTGTGTCCATCTCTCTTGTATCCGTTAGCTGCTATGTAGCCTTCTATGAGGGCCATCTTTTGCTGATGCGGAAGCTTGAACACCCAGCCTGGGATTCTCTTCTCACCGGCCTTCCCCGCAAGCCCCAACGATGTAAAGAACCTGACCAAGTTTACAGAGTTAACCCGTAACACAACCCCTCGTCTTGTCGGCTTTACGTTAAACAGGTCTCTGAGCAGCTTTTCGACCTTTTCAGATGAGGCGTCGTCCTTTGGGACGGCGAAATTTATGCGTTTATCCCCATCCAGGTAGCCGTCACCCAGGTAGAACCCTATCAGCCACAACAGCTCTTCCGTCGTCTCGGAAGGCCATGAAATTGTTCTGCCTTTTTCACCGGGCTTGAAGAATATCTTATGAGGCTTTCCGTTGTCTGGAATTCTTCCTACAACGGCTATTAGGTCACCGACTTTGATATCTTTGAGCACTGTCCACGACAGTTTGTAGAACTTTCCCTCCTTCTTCAGAAGCAGGAAAGGATGATTGTCGGTGGCTATAACATGCCTGTAGTTGGCTGTAACCAGCCTGTACACGGGCCTGGGAGGGTTGACTTTTTTCCCAACCACTCTTGAAGACTTTATCTTCAGGTCGGACCCTAAAGTGTAGACGGTATCCCCTACTTCCACATCTCTTATGCGTTTTATATCGTTGTTCATGTAAACTAGGGTGTCGGGGTCCAAGCAGCCTATGTTTGCGTCAACCCATTCAACGGTTGCCTCCTCGTAGGCATGGGCGCGTTTGGTGACGAGGTTGTAAACGTCTGAGCTCCAGTTCTGGAGGGTAGTGTATCTCACGTACGCACCTTTCTTGGCAATAATCTCCACCACAGCCGTGTGAAGCGAGGACGTTGAGTAAATCGGGGCGGTGCACCCCTCTACATAATGTACCCTGCTGTGAGGCTCGGCTATGATGAGGGTTCTTTCGAACTGGCCGACGTTGGCTGCGTTGATTCTGAAGTAGGCTTGGAGCGGGTATTGGATTTCCACGCCTTCGGGGACGTAGATGAAGCTTCCGCCGCTGAAGACGGCGCTGTTGAGTGCTGCGAACTTGTTATCCTCGGGGGGCACGACTTTCCCGAAGTAGGGCTTGAATATGTCGGCGTACTCTTTGAAGGCGGTGTCTGGGTCAACAAATATCACGCCTTTCTTCTCCAGCTCTTTCTGAAGGTTGTGGTAGACGACCTCGGATTCATACTGAGCACCCACTCCTGCGAGAAACTTTCTCTCGGCCTCTGGGATTCCAAGCCTGTCGAAGGTCTTTTTGATGTATTCGGGTACGTCGTCCCAGCTTCTGGCTTTTCTGTCGCTGGGTTTGATGTAGTAGTGGATTCTGTCAAAGTCAACGTTTTTAAGGTCGGCTCCCCATAGCGGCATAGGCTTCCTAAGAAAAATCTCGAAAGATTTCAGCCTGAAACGTCTCAGCCACTCTGGCTCATCCTTTATTCTCGATATCTCCTCGACTACTTGTTCGGATAGCCCGGGTTTGGATTTGTAGACATAGAGCTCTGGGTCTTTGAAGTCGTACTTACTGTAGTCTATTTCGATGGTTTGTTGGTTTTCCATCGAATATAACGCCGTTATGCCCCCTTTTAAGCCTTAAACATCTACAAAAACATTCAATCTGAGCCAAGCAGTTTCTCAGGCTTGATGGGAAGGCTTTTAACCCTTTTGCCGACAGCGTCGTATATAGCGTTGGCGATGGCGGCTGCTGTTGGGATGCAGCCTGTCTCCCCTAAACCCTTAGCTCCGAACGGCCCGGCTGGATCCGGTTTCTCGATAAAAACAGCTTTGACTGCCGGCAGCTCTGTAGCTGTTGGAAGCAAGTAGTCAGCAAGCGACGCGTTGATGACCCTACCCTGCTCCAGAACCATCTCCTCGTAGAGAGCGTATCCTATACCCATCATTACGCCGCCGTGAACCTGTCCTTCAGCAGCAGCAGGGTTGATTATCCGTCCCGAGTCATGGACCGAGACTATTTTCAAAACCTTCACGACACCTGTCCCAGGGTCTACTTCAACAAGCGCCGCTTGAACTCCGAAGGAATATGTGGCGGAGATATTGCCCATCCATCTCTCGTCCTGCATCTCAGTAGGCGGGTCGTAGTATGCTGACACTACTATGTTGCTGCCTCCTGACCTGAAGTGTAGGCGTCTAACCAACTTATCCAGCTCGATCTTCTTCGCCGTGTTCTTAGAGTAGATAACCCCGTTCTCGATAATAAGATCTGAGATGTCCGTTTCCAGCTCTTCCGCCGCCGCCTTCAGTATAATTTCCTTCGCTTTTTTAGCGGCCAGCAAAGCCGAGTTACCAGCCACAAACGTAGCCCTGCTGGCGTGCGTTCCAACGTCCCACGGCCTTATGCCGGCGTCGTCGTTGACGACTTTAACGTTCTGGACTGGGACGCCCAGCTCTTCAGCAACTATCTGGGCGATGGCGGTGTCGGAGCCTGTGCCTAAGTCCGTCGAACCTGTAATAACCGTCACCAGGCCAAAGTCGTCGATGCTGAGTATCGTGCCGCAGCCGTCAGACCTGTAAACCCTCGCGCCTCCCCCGACATGGAAGAAAGAGGCAAACCCTATCCCCCTTCTCGGGCCAGCTTTGTTTCTTCCTCTCCACCCTATCTCCTCGGCGGCTTTCCGTAAACATTCTCTAAGCTCGCATGTTGTTATCCTCATTCCCTGAGGTGTTACCGTGTTTGGATTGTTGGCATTCAGCATCCTGAATTCTACTGGGTCCATGCCCAGCTCCTCTGCCAGCGCATCCATCTGCTGCTCGATAGCGAAGGTTATCTGCGGGTTTCCCGCACCTCTTTGCGTCCCTGTGTAAGGGTTGTTCGTATAAACTACTGTGGCGTGAAACCTGACTTCTGGAACCTCATACAGCCCGCTGTTGGTCGCCATCATAACCCTCCCGTCAAAAGGCCCCCACGAAACATAAGCTCCGGCATCGAGTATTACGCGTGTATCCCTAGCAAGAAGCCGGCCATCTTTGTCCGCCGCCGTTTTCATGTAGATTATGGCGGGCTGACGTGGCGGAGCATACTGAAGCTCCTCCTCCCTAGTGTAAACGATTTTGACAGGTCTCCTTGTCTTGATCGAGAGGGCTGCTGTGATAGGGTCTAGTGGGTAGATGTCCATGCCTCTTCCGAAAGCTCCGCCTATCTCAGGCTGGATGACTCTGATGCGGGCTGGGTTGATGCCGATGACCTTTGAGAGCTCATGCCTGTAGAGGAAGGGTGCTTGAGTGTTTGTGTAAACAGTGAGCTCGCCCAACTCGTTGTAATAGGCTAGGCAACCCATGGTTCCCAGCGGCGAAGCGTTCACGTAATGGACTTGATACCTGTCTTCCACCACCGCATGGGCTTTTTCAAAGATTTCCCTGAACCGCTTATCTTCTGAAGTCGAGAAGCTGAACCGTAGGTCGACTACGTTGCTGCCTCTTTCCTCATGAACTAGTGGAGCTCCGGGCTTCAATGCTTCTTCAGGGTCAAAGACGCCTTCCAACGGCTGGTATTCCACCTCTATGCTTTCGACGGCCTCTTCAGCGGCTTCAGGCGTTTCCGCCGCCACGGCGGCCACCTCGTCTCTGACCGACCGAACCTTATCAAACTTGAGCGGCGGCTGGTCCTTTAAAATTCCCATGTTGTTGAAAAAAGTGTCGAAACCTGTTATCACGGCTCTCACGCCAGGAACTCTCCACGCCTTCTCAGTGTTTATTTTGAGGATTCTGGCATGTGGGTAGCGGCTGTGCAGAATCTTTCCATAAAGCATGTTGGGGAGCTCTATGTCGTCTAGGTACCTAGCCGCTCCCGTAACCTTTAGCCCGCCGTCTACTTTGGGGATGGATTTACCGACAACACGGTATCTTTCAGCATAGGCAAGCATACAGCAAACCACACCGTCTCGGGTTTAAACCTTGCCTAAGCCGGACTGCACCAAGTCGAAAGGCTTGTTCGCCTCGATCAAATGTTGAATCAGCTTCTTTAACCTAGGCCGCTGGTATTCGTCAGTTTTGAAATCGCCTAACACCTTAGCTGGCTTGCCGAAGACTACTATTCTGTCAACGCTTTCTAAGGCTTCGTCAAGGTTATGAGTAACCATGACCACGATAGCTTTGCTGTCGCTAAGTATGTTGAAAAAATCAGCTCTGAGCTTCCTTGAAGTAACCTCGTCAAGATGCCCAAACGCCTCGTCTAACAGTATAATTTCAGGGTTTAAGATGAGGGCCCGTGCGATGGCAACTCTTTGCCTCATTCCGCCGCTGAGCTCCGATGGATAAGCTTTAGCAAACTTTTCCAGGCCAAGTCGGTTCAACCATTCCATTGCTTTTTCAAAGGCAGTCTTTTTTTCCACACCCATTATCTCTAGGCCTATGACTACGTTTTCAATCGCTGTCCGCCAAGGAAGAAGCCGGTCTTCCTGAAACACTGCCGATATCCTTCCCTTAAATTCGCTGTAATGTCTATAAGGTTCCTTTCCGTCGATTAGCAGCTTTCCGCTGGAAGGCTGTTCAACACCTAGCACTATCCTCAAAAAAGTGGATTTCCCACAGCCAGTTGATCCTACTATACCTACTTTCTCTCCCTTGAATATCGTCAGCGACAGGTTGTCTATTGCTTTGAAGCTCACCCCATTTTGCTGGCTGAACGTTTTCGACAAACTTTCCGCAACTATCATTTGCGCCACCTTAGCAGCCTCTTTTCAATAAGGTATACAATTCCCTGTAACGCTAGAAGTGAGGAAACCAACACGATTGTCCAAGCGGTTATCTCTCTAATGCTTTGCTGGCCTAACGCAAAGTTTAAAGCATAACCTATTCCGGTTAAGGTGCCTACCAGCTCCGCGACGGTAACAACCCTAATTCCTAACCCGAGGTTTACCTTCCAAGTTGTAAGGATGTTCGGTACGATTGCCGGCAGTATTAACTTCGTGATGTACTGAGTCTTGGACGGCCTTAATGAGAGAATCATCTCCCTTAGATTGAAAGGTATGTTTTTAATCGCATCCAGTATGTCTATCACGTATCCGGGTAGACATACTGCGAATAATACGAAAAATATGCGTAATTCTTGTCCTCTGAACCAGAGAATCGAGAACAAGACCCAACATATTGCCGGGACAGCCATCACCAGGTTAACGATAGGTGTTGCGTATTTCTCAAACTTGGGAAAGATATACATCAAAGTTGCTAAACACAGACCGCAAGCGAATGCGGCTGCTAACGCGATCAGGACCCTGGCCACGGTTATCCATGCATGAGAGATGTTTAAGCTCATGAGCGAGCTAAACACTAGGGCCCAGCTCGGCAAAATGTACGGCGGCAAGAACCATGAAGCAACTTCCCATACCGCTGCTACACCTAGTAAGGAAATCAGGTAATAACGTTTCTCGGCTACACCTTTAGCCAGCTTAACGGCGACGTACTCGGAAGAGCTTTTCTGCGACACAGCTTATCTGAATATATCTGCGGTCTCTGCTTTTTAAAAATTATGGACGGTAAATTATGCCTGGTCCTGGAACGTCGGCAATGACACCGGCCTCCTTAGCTATTGAAAACATTTTCTCGATGATGGGTCTTGTCTCATCAGTCCATGCGGGAATGGATTTGAAACGGATCCTTTCAGAAAGTATTCCGTACAGCATAACCCCCTCGGGAATGTTCATACCTTTCGCGAGTATTTTGTCGGCTTCGGCCGGGTTTCTGGCAATAAAGTCCTCAACCTCTTGGAACATAGCAATTAACCTTCGTGGAGCGTCTGGATTCTTTCTAACAAAATCTTCAGTAAGAGCTGTGACAAGATAAACAGCAAAGGGCTGTCCTGTCAACGAGACCCACAGGTCGTTCAAGTTTACGACAGTCTTTATCTCAGGCTTTTCTGCACGCGCCAAAGCTATGTGCGGCTCAACCAGCACAGCTGCGTCAACTTCACCGGTTAAAAGCCTTTGTCTGGCTATTGGATAGGCTGAAGGAACTAATGTTATTTCGCGTTCAATGTCAACTCCAACACTTCTACCATACGTTTTCAATATGATGAATTCTGTCGCTCCAACGTCTATGGCTAACTTTTTACCGATTAAATCCCTGAAGCTGGTTATTGACGGGTTGAGGGTAACTATGTATACAGCTGACATGGGCACAAGCGTGTTGGTTATAACAAGCTTACTTCCTTCAAGGTACATGCGTTGGAAAACTAAAGGCCCTCCCCCAGGAATTCCATCCGCCTCTCCTGTGTTTATTGTAGCATAAAAGCCAGCTATAGTAGGCTGGGGCACCCATGTAACATCCAGCCCATGCTTGAGGTCAAACCTTTTCGCTTGAACTATCAGCTGTAAGAATAGCATGTAGCTTGGGAAGGCTATGCTGGCAAGCCTAATCTTTATCGGCGTCGGAGGAGCCGGAATAACAGTCACCGTACTTGTTGATACGACTGTAGTGGTCATTTCTCTGACCTGCGTTACCGTCCTTGTTTCCGGTACTCCCTGCATCAATGTGGTTGTCCTAAAAACTGTGGCTGTAACAGGCTCTCTAACCCAGCCAACGGCTGCGAAACCGCCCGCAACAATAAGGAGAGCAACCAGGACTGCAACAGCACGGCTCAAGCCTTTTGAGCTCATGACAGCATGAAGGCCTCGCGCATATTTATGCTTTTGACTCTCTTCTTTCGAGAAAATAGACTTAAGAAATAGCGGATAGGCGGTGGTATGGGGTAGGTTTGTCTTGCTTTTAATGATACCTGGTCCTACAGAAGTTCACGAACGTGTTATACGTGCCATGGCTAGGCAGATGATAGACCATCGTTCTGAAGAGTTCAGGGAGCTGATGCGTAGCTTGGTTGACAGCCTGAAAAAAATCTTTGAAACACGTTCAAATGTATATGTGTTGACTTCGTCTGGGACGGGTGGGGTGGAGGCTGCTGCGGCAAACCTCACAGTTCCCGGCGACAGGGTGTTGATACCTGTGGCTGGCTTGTTCGCTGAAAGGATGGCTGACGCGTTCGAGGCTTACGGGGCTTCGGTTATACGGGCTTGGCTCGACAACGGACAGGGTCCAAACCCAGAGGCCGTTAAAAAGCTGCTGGAGCAGAACCCAGACATCTCGATTGTAGGGTTCCCATACAACGAGACCTCGACGGGAATAATATCCCAGAACGTCAGAGAGATAGCTAGAATATGCCATGAGCACGGAGCATTGGTGGTTGTCGATGCAGTAACTGCAGTAGGAGGTGTGCGTATTTCCGTCGATGAAACGGGAATAGATTTCTGCGCGGCGGGTACTCAGAAATGCTTGGCTGCACCGCCTGGACTGGCGTTGGTCACAGTCTCGGAGAAGGCGTGGGAGAAGATAGAGAGTAAAAAGACAAGGCCGCCGTATTTCGACCTCGTTAAATACAGAAGCTTCTTGGAAAGATGGGAGACGCCTTTCACGCCTGCTGTAACGCTTTTCTGGGCGTTGGACGAAGCTCTGAAGATAATTCTAGAATACGGCTATGATAGATGGTTGGCTCGACACGCAGCTGGAGCCGCAGGCCTTTACGCTGGACTTAGAACGCTCAACCTCGAGTTCTACGCCGCAAGAGGTTTTGAATCACCTATCGTGGCGGCGATGCACGTCCCCAAAGGCCTCGCCGACACGGCAATACGCGAGCTAATGAGGAAAAACTACGGCATACAAATCGCTGGTGGGCTGGCCCACTACAAGGGAAGAATGTTCAGAATCTCAAACATCGGCCTGATATCGAAGGAGAAAATAGTTAACACGATCTTCGCTCTGGGGAGGACGTTGAAATCGCTTGGGCTGGATGTAGACGTGTTTGCTGCCGTCGAAAACACCGAGAGGGAGCTCGACAGAAACTGGCCGACGTAGAGATGTTTTACGAAGACTTCCAGCCCGGACAGGTGTTTAAGACAAATAGCCGTACCGTTACGGCTACCGACATCGAGCTGTTTACGTCGTTAACGTGGGCAGTAAACCCTCTGTTCCTCAGCGAACAGTATGCGCGTGAAAGGGGTTTCTCAACACGCATAGCCCCAGGAGCCCTCGTCATAGCCTTCGCCATAGGCCTGCTCTACCAAACGGGCATCTTTGACCATATAATAGCGCTGGCGGGAATAGAGAAGCTGGCCTTCAAATCACCCACTCACATGGGCGACGTAATAGCCGCTAAAGCCAGCGTCGCAGAGAAAAGAGAGACGCAAACAGTCGACAGAGGGTTGGTCAAGCTCCATGTCCAGTGCCTAAACCTCAGCAGGAACACTACAGCTTTCGAGGCTGAAATGGTCTTTGTCATGCTCCGTAAATCTTTAAGCCAGCCAGCCTCGTGACAATAATGTGAAACACGGTCAGACGGAGCTGCTTTATCTGGACGACTCTTACTTGAAAGAGTTTAAGGCTGCAGTAATGCGTGCAGACAACAACGGCGTAGTTCTGGACAGAACTGCTTTCCATCCAAGGGGTGGGGGGCTTGTCTCGGACGTCGGCGTAATAAAGCACGCGGCTGGTGAGGCAAAGGTTGTCGAAGCTGTTTTCGGAGAGGATGGCGTTCTACACCGCATTGAAGGTGATACACCCCCGGCAGGCGTGGAAGTAATAGGTTTGCTGGACTGGGAAAAACGATACAAGATGATGCGCATGCATACCGGACTCCATGTTCTCGCAGCCACTATGGTTGAGAAGACAAAAGCGCTCATAACTGGCAACAACATCTCCCACGACACAGGTAGGGTCGACTTCAGCCTCGAGTCATTCGACAGGTCTGTGATGGAAGAGTGTGTGGATGAAGCTAACAGACGTCTTGCAGAAGGGCACGCTGTCAAGGTCTACTACATGGAAAGAGATAAGGTGCTTTCGACCCCAGGACTAGTCAAGCTGGCGAGCCGTCTACCTCCGGAAATCCCAGTCCTGCGAATAGTTGAGATAGATATGGTTGACGTACAGGCCGACGGAGGCCCCCATGTCAAAAACACGTCGGAGGTGGGAAAGATAATTATAACAAAGCTGGAAAACAAGGGGAAGAGCAACAGGCGGATGTACTTCACCGTGACGCCTTAAATAAAGGCGTTACGCTGTATAGCCGGTGATGAGACTGACCTGTTCGGAGAGCCGCTGGCTCTGTGAAGAACATACACCTCTCTGAAGATAACTTTTGCATTCATCGGTAAGAGTGTATTTTTTCATTTGTTGTAAAATGTTTACAGCTGTGAACCTATGGTCTAACGCCCAAGGTCACTTGAACAGTTATCGTCTCACCGCCTCTGACAACAGTCAGGGTTACTGTCTGGTTTGGTGAGGTTTTCTCCTCCATGTAGAGCAGGAATTCATCCATAGATGCAACGGGTGTTCCGTCTACTGCAACTATGATGTCGCCTCCAACCCTTACTGGAACCCCGTTGACGACGACGTTTCTGTCGCCGCCGCGTAACCCGGCTTTTTGAGCTGGGCTGTTCGCAGAAACATCAACTATGAGAACACCCTTCTGAACCTTAGCCCCCATGGCTGCGGCTATGTCCATGTCTAGTGTGGTTGCGGATATGCCCAGCCAGCTTCTCTGGTAAAACCCTTTCTGGATTAGTGCTGGGACTACGCGTGCGACTATTGACGAGGGCACTGCGT
Source organism: Candidatus Caldarchaeum sp. (assembly GCA_038844785.1). Lineage (GTDB taxonomy): Archaea > Thermoproteota > Nitrososphaeria_A > Caldarchaeales > Caldarchaeaceae > Caldarchaeum. Next base: position 4,580 of record JAWBRA010000019.1, on the reverse strand, counting down.
AGCCTATGCCAACAGCTGCAGGCTCGATGGCGGTGTTGACGCCGACAACCTCACACCTCAGGTTCAGCAACGGTCCACCCGAGTTTCCGGGGTTTATGGCCGCATCTGTTTGTATCACCCCTGGTATAGAGAAACCTCTGCTGGTGGGCAGCAGCCTACCTTTCTGGCTGACGACACCCGTGGTCATGGTTCCCTCAAGCCCGAAGGGGTTTCCTATCGCGACAACCTCCTCACCTATTTTGAGGGCTGAAGAGTCTCCTAGCTTGAGTGGTTTGAGTTTTGGCGGCGGGTTTTCAATCTTCAGCACGGCCAAGTCGCTGTCCACATCTGTTCCAACGACCTTAGCCTGAAACATGGAGCCGTCGATGAAAACAACGCGAAAAAGAGTTCCTCCCCTAACCACATGGTCGTTTGTAACTATATGTCCCTCTGTGTCGTAGACGAAACCTGAGCCGATGGCGGAGCCTGCCTGCGAAAAAACTTTAATCATGACAACCGAGTCCTTAACCATCTCATATATAGCAGTGTAGTTTGCAGCCCTCGCAGCCAACACACTGAATACAGTTGTTGTCTCGTGGACAACCGTCACAGTCTTGGTTTCAGGCTGCGCTGCAAGCGAGGAAACCATTCGACGTAAATTTTGGTTTTCCGCTTGGACGAGGACAAGCTGGTAAGTGTTGAACGCAAGCAGGAAGGCTACGATTGCCGCCGCAAATAAAGCCTTCTTGGACGTCATACCTCAACCAACTGCATGGTCTATAATATAGATGCTGTATGATGGGTCTCCGCCTTCTTAAACATCTAAATAGGCTTTTTAAAGGCTATTGTGCGGTGCCTGTGTTGAGGTTTGAAACGCCGCGGGGAATGGACGACCTGCTTCCCGAGGAGTTCGCTGTCAAGCAGCGGATTGTGGATGTCATAAGGGAGGTTTACAGGCTTTACGGATATGAGGAGGTTGAGACGCCGACACTGGAGTATTTAGAGCTTTTTGAAGCTAAGTCAGGCGATGAAATAAGGCACAGGATGTATATCTTCACAGACCCTCATGGGAAAAAGCTTGTTCTCAGGCCCGAGGTGACGGCGTCTGTGGCGAGGCTTGTTGCCTCGAAGCTTTTCAAACGCCCCACACCAATCCGGCTCGGCTACATCGCCGACTGCTACCGCTACGACGAGCCTCAATGGGGCCGGCGGCGAAGGTTCTGGCACGGCGGCTTCGAGCTCTTCGGAAGCAGGGACCCTTCCAGCGACGCGGAGATAATACTAGCCAGCAGAGACGTTTTCACGAAGCTAGCTTTAACCCCGTCTGTTTTCAGAGTAGGTCATGTGGGAGTGATCCGGGGAGTGTTAGAAGGGTTGGAGCAGAAGCTTCAGGACAAGTTTCTCACGATGCTGGACAGAGGTTTGCAAGATGAAGCATACCAGATGATTTCCACCAGCCTACCAGATGATACAATTAAAACGCTGAAAGAACTCACAGCTATCAAAGGCGGGCCCGAGGTTGTTGAAAAAGCTGCCGACCTAATCTCGCCTTGGACCAGCGCTTCAAAATCGCTCGAAAACCTCAAACAGATAGTTGAAACACTTCTTGAAACAGACCCTAGCCTCAAGCTAGACGTGGACCTTGGCTTCGCACGAGGCCTAGAATACTACACAGGAATGATCTTTGAGCAGAAAATACCGGGTGAGGGGCTTTCGTTTAACGGCGGTGGGAGATATGACGGGCTTGTGGAGCTTTTTGGGGGAGGACAAATGCCTGCTGTGGGATGTGCGATAGGCATAACCCGTATACAGATGTACTTGACGGAAAGGAAATCTGTAAACTACAGAGAAAGCTATGATGTTGTTGTTTCTGTTGTCAGCGACAGAGCTAGGGGTTACGGGCTTTACGTAGCTGATTTTTTAAGACGGAAAGGCCTTTCCGTCATAGTTGACGTCTCTCGAAAAAAGCTGGCCGACGTTATCGAAAACACGGCAAGCAGGGGGATCAGATACTTAGTGATAATAGGTGATAAGGAGAAAGAGAGCAGGAAAATTACCCTGCGAGACTTGACTGAAAGAACTCAGTTTACGGAATCGGCTGATGAAATAGCCACCAGGATAGGTGGGAAGTGACGGAGCATGTTGTACAGGTTTGTTGAGGCTACGCTGGTGATAGCGGCCGTGGGCCTCATCGCTCTGGGTGGACGTTTCCTCGACAAAAAAGGAGTAGGAGCGGCGGTTCTCATAGGCTACTGCGTCTACGTTTTCGGCGGAAGAGTCTATTTTCTAATACTTTTGATATTCTTTGTCGTCGCCGGTTTTACCACAAAATACCGCTATGTTGAGAAATATGGTGAAGCAGGTCGAGGCGTTAGAACGTGGTCGAACGTCTTCGCCAACGGGTTAGCAGCGGCTTTGATAGCATTCTTAGGCTTCATCCTACAAGCTGACAGCACACCAACCCTAGCGGTTTATCTCGGCGCTGTGTCAGCGGTTTTCTCCGACACGATGTCTACGGAGATAGGTCTTTTGTCGAAAACGCCTCCACGGATGATAACATCTTTAAAAACCGTCAGCCCAGGCACTCCCGGTGCTGTGAGCCTGCCCGGGCTTCTTGCGGGGTTTTTTACAGGCTTCATCCTGGTTGCCGGTATATTTCTTTACGCTCTGCTTTTCGGCGAAAGCTTTCCTCTCACAGGACTCGTTCCGCTGTCAGTTATTGCAGGGTTTACAGGCAGTCTTTTTGACAGCGTATTCGGGGGTCTTTTCCAGTCCCGGTACCGTTGCCCCTCATGCGGAAAAACGGTTGAGGTGAAGAAACACTGCGGAAAGCCAACAACCTATCTCTCAGGCAGCAGGTTTGTCAACAACGAAATAGTCAATCTTTTGACGTCGTTGTACGGTGGGTTTGTTGCATATAGCCTTCTGCCCTACGTCAGCTAGAGCTCAAGGACCTGTCTGTGTTCGGCCAGCACAACAGCCTTTCCTCCGTCTACAGCTACAACATCTTCAAGCCTAACTCCGCCAAACCCCGGGACATAGAGGCCTGGCTCCACCGTGACGACGTCACCTGATGTGATGGCTGTCTGCGAATAACGGGTGAGGTATGGTTCTTCTCCGATGGTTAAGCCGACGCCGTGGCCGAGTCCGTGTATGAATCCCTTGTCCTTTACGTCTCTGTCGAGAAGCGTTGGCCAGCCGCGCCGCCTCAAAAACCTGCAGACCTCTATGAAAGGGGTCTCGCATTTCACACCTGAGTTGATGAAGTCAAATGCTTGTCTCTGTGCAGCAGCCACGTCTTCAAACATTCTCCTGAGAGGAGGCTTTGCACGTCCACAGCAGTATGTTCGGGTAAAGTCGTATCTGTACCCCGTCTCGTCGGCTGGGTATATGTCTAAGAGAATCGGCTCACCCTCCGCCACCGGCCTGTCTTCATCAGCCACAGCATGTGGGTTGCTGGTATCTGGTCCTGAAGCTATGATTAAACCCTCTGGAAGGCTGAGACCAGCTTCGCCACACCACACCATAACATTTCTTCGCAAAAAACCTGTTGTGATTTGTTTCCCATCATAAACCACTTTACCCATTCGAACGTCCGAAGCTTCAAGCAGTTTTTCGAGTTTTTCGACAACCGACACGGTTTTTTCTCCGACTTTTTTGATGACATCTATCTCCCAGCTGTCTTTTCGCCTCCTGCACATGTCAACAATCGTAGGCTTGGCCATTCCAGCTACCCTAAATCCACGGCGTCTAAGCAGGTCGATTAAGTGTGTTGTCGAGAAGGCGTCGGTTTTTCCAGCCAGAGCCACGACTCCCTTTACGCCTTCTCTGGCCAATACTTTTGAGACCATCTCAGCCCACCCCCTGCCAGGCCCAAACCTTCTCTGAAGATCTCTCAAACCATAGTCTGAGTATGTTTTGACGTTGGAAACAATTCCTCTCCGTGCGCAGGCTAGGTCGAGGCTGCTCACAACCAGCAAAGGCTCAGATCCTCTCTTCTTTAGATAGATTCCGCCGCGGGGGATGGGTGCCCTGACAAAATACATAAGCTCAGGCGATGATGAGGTTGAATCTCCCATCACAAGAAGCGCTTCAAAACCTGCTTGACGCATCAATTCATCGACTTCAGAGAGCATCGTATAAACAAGCCCCTACCTCGATAAAACCTTTAGAGAAGGTCGTACAGCTTGATGCGTGGGCCCGTGGCCTAGAATGGATAGGGCGTCGGCCTGCGGAGCCGAAGGTCGTGGGTTCAAGTCCCACCGGGCCCGCTTTCGACAACCCGCTAATCCCATGGTCTCCGACCCAAAATACGCAACAAAAAATCGACTATTCGAAGCAGTTTGTAAACCATTTATTAAAAAATCCATCGGCTGAACATCTTTATCTAGACAGATTTTTGAATCTCCCCCAAACCGCTTTATACAACACGTTTGACACAGAACTAGCCTAAATGTCTGGTTCCGCCTGACGGCGGCACTGTCAACTTTTACTTAAGTCTTTTGGAAAGGGGAAAGGCCTATGGCCTGAGGTGTAGCTCTCCCATTCATGCATGTCTTCGATTATATCGTTGGTTGTATGTCTAGGCTCTTCAGGTTCCA